>DXGH01000008.1 GCA_019114005.1 Candidatus Acetatifactor stercoripullorum | reverse complement strand
TCCGAAAAGTTGTAGACGGAGACATTCGGGCTTTTCTCTGCGCCTGCCTTCTCGGAAGTGGGAGCCTCCTTATCCTTCGGCGGGGCGGCTTTGTCTGCGGCCTGCTCCGGGGGCTTCTGTTCCGGTGTGGGCGGTTCGGTTTTCACAGGTTCCTTGACGGGAGCCTGTTCCGGGGGCTTGCCCGGCCCGGTGTCCGGCGCTGCCGTCTCCGGGACTTTTGTGGTTTTATCATCTGGCATACACGTTTACCTCCTGATTTTGGGCATGAAAAAAGGGGCCTGACTTTTCATCAGGCCCCGGTGGGGTGGTTCCTCCTTTCTTGCCAAGCTACAAAAATACCGCCCGTAGTCTCGTTTGGGCGGTACTTTGTATAAGGTTGGCAGTTCAATTATTGTAGATTTATCGTGTATGCCCTTGTCAACCGTTGCTTCCATCACTTTTAAAAATTCTTGCAAATTCCTTAACAATATCTGCTCTATCCGCAACATACTCCAAAACATTGTGACAAATAATCATATCAAAAGTCTCATCAGCAAACTTATGCAATTCATCTGTACTTCCAATAATTTGTGTATAATGATTATCTGCCCATCTTCCCTTTACGCTATCTTCGTCCGGTTCAATGGCTGTTACATCATTATGCTCTGCCAGATAATTTGCAGTCACTGCACTACATCATATATAGCCTGCAAATCTTCTAGTTTTGCTAATTCATATATTATCATCTTTCTCCATATTTTACATATCAATCCACTGAATAAACGCAGTCTTATCCGTGCTGTTATAACCAGCATTTCTATAAAAGTTCAATGTACTTTCTTCCTTTGACCCCGTAAGCAGCATCATCTTATAGCAATGATTCTCTTCTGCAATTTTCTTTGCAAATTTCAAGCAATCAGTAGCATAACCTTTCTTTCGATACTCTCCATGTGTTACCACATTTTCAACAAACGCATATGGACGAACATTTCTCGTGAGATTTGGTATGACCACGCACACGCAGGATGCCACAATCTTACCATCCTCCTCACAAACAATCAGATGATGATTTGCGTCATTAATAATATTGTCCCATGTGTTTCTTAACTGCTCTGAATCCTCTGGTATACTGCTCTCATGAAGATACAGGTAAAGCTGTAATATTTCATCTAAATCATTTTTATTTGCTTCTCTAATCATATTTTCTTCCTAGAATTGCAAAACCATCAAAATATCATCCGAACAGGTTCCATCATCGTATCTGTTAGCATTCGGAATTCGTCCACATTCCGTAAATCCCAAGCTTTGATATAAATGACAAGCTCTCTTATTGTCGCTTACTACTGTCAATTCAGCTTGTGAAAACCCAATATTCTTGATTTCCCGCAAAAGTACAGTAAGCATAATCCGCCCCAAACCGAAACCTGTATATTTTTGATAAAGCGCTATTCCGATTCCAGCCCGGTGACCTGTTCTTCTGCTTCCAGCTTTACCTTGAAACGAACAGTTTCCCGCATATTCCCCATCTACAAATGCCAATATCAGCATCGCATCTTTCGCCTCATTATGCGACCTGATAAACTGTTCCTCTTGTGATTGCGTATATTGTATTTCGTCCGGCTCACACAATAGAAATCTTGTCTCACCTGCTACGGTTTTCAAATGATCAATCAGCATCTGTGCTTCATCCAGTCTTGCGCTGCGAAGTATGATTTCTTTGTCATTTGAGGTATGTCTTTGCTCTGCTAATAACATATCAGCGTCCTCCTTTCATCCGGTTTCCCCTCTCCTTTTATTTAGCAGAATGCTGCACGAAATGTCAAGATAAGGATTTCCCCAGTTGTTTGCAAATTTTATAAACTTTTTATTGACGTACTGCGCATTTTCCGATAGAATAAAAATCGTATCTATCATATAGGAAAGGAGAAACATACATACGCCATGGACGACGGAGACAGTAATACCGGAGATAATCATCCTGTTTGCTATATATTGAGCTTAATAGGACATAGCCTGTGCTTGCGTGAATGATACGGTATGCAGCAGGTTGTGTCTTTTTGTGTTTTATAGCATTCTTAAGGAGGATTTATTTTGGAAAATTCCATTTTATTAATGATTTTATTACAGGTAGTTTTTATTGCACTAAACGCGGTTTTTGCCAGCGCTGAGATCGCCGTGATTTCCATGAACGACAGCAAGCTTGCCAAGCTGGCCGCAGAAGGTAATAAGCGCGCCATACGCCTTGCCAGGCTCACCAGCCAGCCCTCACGCTTTTTGTCCACCATTCAGGTAGCTATCACGCTGTCCGGCTTTCTGGGCAGTGCCTTTGCATCGGAAAACTTCTCCGATATGCTGACGGACTGGCTGCTCTCCCTGGGTGTACCCATTCCGGCAAAAACCCTGAACACCATTTCCATGGTAGTGATCACGATCATCCTGTCTTACTTTACCTTGATCTTCGGCGAGCTGGTTCCGAAGCGTGTGGCAATGCGCAAGGCAGAGACTCTGGCTCTTGGCATGGCCACCTTGCTCAGCACCATTGCAAAGCTCTGCACCCCTATTGTTGCCTTCCTCACCCTGTCCACAAACGCAGTGCTGCGGCTTCTTGGCATTGATCCAAACGCAGAGGATGATGAGGTCAGCGAGGAGGAAATCCGAATGATGGTGGATGCCGGCAGTGAAAAGGGCGCTATTGACCACCAGGAAAAGGAATTTATACAAAACGTTTTCGAATTTGATGATCTGACTGCCGGAGAGATTGCCACCCACAGAACGGAAATCACCCTTCTTTGGCTGGAGGAATCCATGGAGGACTGGAAAAACACCATTTACAACAGCAGACACACACTCTACCCCATTTGTGATGAGTCCGCAGACGATATTGTGGGAATTTTGAACGCCAAGGATTATTTCCGCCTGGAGGACAAGAGCCGGGAATCTATTATGAAAAATGCTGTAAAGCCCGCTTATTTTGTCCCGGAAAATGTGAAGGCCGACGTGCTTTTCCGCAATATGAAGCATACACGCAATAATCTGGCCGTAGTTTTAGATGAATACGGCGGCATGAGCGGTATTATCACCATGAATGATCTGCTGGAGCAGCTGGTAGGCGAATTCAGCGACGACGAAACCATAGAGGATGAAATTCTCCCCATTGAGCCTATAGATTCCAAAACCTGGAAAATTCACGGCAGCGCCTCTCTGGATGATGTATCCAAGGCCCTGGGCGTTTCTCTCACCTACGAGGACTGCGACACCTTCAACGGTCTGGTGTTCGGCGCTCTGGGGACCGTTCCCCAGGACGGAAGCGTTGTGGAGGTGGAAACACCGGAGCTTATGATCAAGGTCACAGACATACAGGATCACCAGGTAGAAACAGCCATTGTCTGCTTAAAGGATCCCGCTCCGGCTCCTGAGGACGAGGAAAAAAGCGCGTCCTAGGTATTCCAAATGTTTGAAAAAGCTTATAAAGAAAAGGGCTGCTCCAAGGAGCAGCCAGGCAAAAATACAGCGCACCTGTAGGTGCGCTGCATTTTTATCTGTCGAAAGGATATGCCTTACATCTCACCCAAAGAGTGACAACGCCGCAAACAGTGAGGACATCAAAGACGCCACCAGAGAAACCACTGTAATCTGTGTGTTAATTGAGGGACCTGCAGTATCCTTAAAGGGATCTCCCACAGTGTCGCCTGTAACAGCCGCCTTATGGGCTTCCGAACCCTTTCCGCCTTCATTTCCTGCTTCAATATACTTCTTTGCATTATCCCACAGTCCGCCGGCATTTGACATAAAGAGCGCAAGCAAAAGGCCGCTCACAATATTTCCTAACAGGAAACCGCCGATGGCCTGGGGGCCGCCGATAAAGCCTACCACTATGGTGGCAATAATCGCCATGCCGCCTGCGGGAATCAGCTCCTTTAAAGCTCCCTGTGTGGCGATATTAATACATTTGTCGTAGTCTGCCTTTACGCCCGGCTTTCCTTCCTTTAAGCCTGCGATCTCTCTAAACTGCCTGTGGATTTCCGCCACCATTCTCTGTGCGTTTTTGTCAACGCCAAGCATCAGCATTGCCGAGAACACTGCAGGAATAGCCGCTCCTATCAGTATACCGAAAAATACCGTAGGATTCATGATATCAAAGCCTGTAATCAATTCCTTTCCCAGAGCTGCAAGGGATTCGTTTACCTCCGACATATAAGCCCCTAAAAGGGAAATGACCGTAAGACCTGCCGCACCGATGGCAAAGCCTTTGGTTACGGCCTTTACCGTGTTGCCTGCACTGTCAAGCTCATCTGCCACCCGTATGGTCTCTTCCCCGAGATCACCCATTTCTGCCAATCCCCTTGCATTGTCAACGATAGGGCCGTATGCGTCATTGCTGATAATCATACCCACAATGGAAAGCATGCCCACTGCTGCCATGGCAATTCCAAACAAAGCGTAGCCTTCTCCCAGCGGCTCGCACAGCTTATAGGCTGTAAGCGCAGAGATCGCGATTCCCACCATAGCGGGCAGCGAAGAAATAAATCCATAGGAAATTCCGGAAAGGATCGTAAATGCGGAGCCCGACTGAGAGGCGTGGGCCACCTTGCGTACAATAGGCTTGCTGTCATCCGTAAAGTAGTCTGTGGTAATACCGATGATTACACCTACAATCAGTCCCACAGCGGAAGCTCCCCAGATTCTCCACTGGAATCCCTCGAAAAGGAAGGTAGCCACAGCCGTGAGAACCATAAACACCGCCGTGGTAGTGTATGTAGAGGAATTTAACGCCTTGGTGGGATTTCCTTCCTTGCCTACTCTTGCACAGGCAATACCGATAATAGAAGAAATCAGGCCCAGGGCCGCATAGCAGAACACCATGGCCGTATTTGCGCCGCTTCCTCCGTCCAGCGCCTGGGACATTACCAAAGCTGAGGACATGGCTGCCACATTGGAGTCAAACAAATCCGCTCCCATTCCCGCAACATCGCCTACATTATCCCCCACGTTGTCAGCAATCACGGCAGGGTTACGGGGATCATCCTCCGGTATCCCCAGCTCCACCTTGCCTGTCAGGTCTGCGGACACGTCCGCTGTCTTTGTAAAAATTCCGCCTCCGGCCTTTGCAAAGAGGGCCAGAGAGCTGGCGCCAAAGGAAAATCCCAGCAGGATGGTGGCATCCGCCGTAACCATCAAAACCGCCATAACGCCTAACAGGCTGAAACCTACCACCGCAAGGCCCATGACAGCTCCGCCTCTGAATCCGATCAAAAAGGCGGGTTTGATTCCCTTCTGAGCTCCTTCCGCCGCTCTGGAGTTTGCCAGAGTGGCAACCAAAATACCGATTTTTCCTGCGAGAGCCGACAACGCAGTGCCCGCCAGATAAGAAATCGCCATGGCTATATTATCCCCTATATTCCCCTCCCATATGGGACTCGGCAGCAAAATCAGAATAATCACAGCCGCAACACCTGCAAATTTGGCAAGCACACCGTACTCCTTGCGCATAAAGGTATTGGCCCCTGCGTGAATCAATTCTGATACCTCAATAATTTTTCCATTTTCTGTGGGCTGCCGCTTCACCCAGAGATACAGGTAAACTGCAAAGGCAAATGCAATTACCACGGAAAAAAATGAGATGACATAAATGAGCTGCAAATCCATACTTTCTCCTTTCTGTTTCCCGCCTGCTCAAACGGGAACCAATCATTCTGCCAATCGTTGAAGCCGCCCTGCTTCTGGCTATATTGTCCAAAAAGGCAGCCAAAAAAACCGATTTGCTAGTAATTATAAATCAAAATTGTTTTCGGGTCAATGAAATATTTTGTCAAAAAAATACAAAAAGCGGCATATCCAAATCCGCTTTTTGTAAGACAGTCCCTATTATGCTATTTTCCGGACGCGGGGCGCTTACATTTCTTCTATTTCCTTTGTGATTTCCCAAAAGGCCACTGCGCTTGCCGCCGCCACATTCAGGGAATCCACACCATGGGCCATGGGAATGCGCACAACATAGTCGCAGGCCGCCACCGTCTGCGGTGCAAGCCCATCCCCCTCTGTGCCCAGCACAACCGCCAGCCGTTTTTCCTCCTTCAGCCGGGGATCGTCCATTTTCAGGGCATCCTGGCTCAGCGCCATGGCTGCGGTTCGAAAGCCCAGCTCCCGCAAAAGACGGATTCCTTGTTTGGGCCATGCCTCTTCCTCCGGTTCCCCGCCTCCAAGAAACGTCCAAGGTACCTGAAAAACGGTTCCCATGCTCACCCGGATCGCTCTCCGATACAAGGGATTGCTGCAGCCCGGAGTCAACAGGACCGCATCCATATTCAAAGCTGCGGCAGACCGGAAAATAGCCCCCACATTGGTTGGATTCTCCACCTCCTCCAGTACAGCCACCCTTTTTGCATGGGCGCAGACCTCCCTGACGGAAGGAAGCGGGGGACGATACATGGCGCACAGCATGCCCCTGGTCAGCTGGAACCCCGTCAGCCTTGTGAGCACCTGAAACTCTGCCGTATAAACAGGGATTTCCCCACATCGTGCGATCAGCTCCCCTGCCTGTCCCTCCACATGCTTTTTCTCCGCCAGAAAGGATATGGGAACACAGCCGGCATCCAGCGCACGGGCAATCACTCTGGGGCTTTCTGCAATAAAGATGCCCCCGCCCCCATCCCGGCAGTTTAAAAGCTGGTTTTCCGTAAGTCTGGCATAAATATCCAGCTGCGGATCTTCAAAGTCAGTGATTTCAATAATATGAGGCATAGGCTTCATGGTCAAAAAGCTCCTTTGCATCTGAAAATTTACTCCATCAGCCCCTTCAGATACTGCAGCAGACTGATTTTAGCGCCGCTTTCCACAGATGCTGCTTCACAGCTCCATTCCGTGTCTATGGCGATTTCCAGCTGCGTGTAATATCGGTTCCGTCTCTCAGCGCTTTCAATCGGGTTTTTTTCATAGTACCTGCTTTCCTCACCGGCAATGGAAGGAAATATGATCCCTACATTTTCACAGTCATATAAAAGAGCGTAGGCCAAAACCTGCAATCTGTCCCCCCGCGCCGACTTTCCGCCGGATAAGCTTTTATATTTTACATCAAAGACAAGATACTTCCCGGTTTTGGGATGGTACAGTATGATATCCGGTTTTACCGTGCCTCCAATATAGCTGGAATACGCGCCGCCTCCCTGGGCGAGCACCTTTGACTTATAATCATATTTTAAAATGCGGATCTGGTCTGACTGGGAGGTATAGGTTTCCACTCCGGCACGTTTCAGGTATGACCGCACATACATCTCAAACAGCTTGTTCATGGAAACGGCATAGGGCACCACATAACTTGTAAAAGCAGATTCCCCATTGGCCTCCAGCGTAATCTCATTTAACACCATCTTAGCCGCGTTTATCACCGGTTTATAATATACATAACAGCCCGTGGTTTTTATTTTCCCCAGGTCTTGTCTGGTAATCCTGGTATGGCTCACATGGGACAACGCGTTCTGGCAATATGCAATCATATCCCTGAAGGAATTCTTGTTTCCGCTGGCCTGGCCGAAGTACTTGTTCAAAAATAAAACTGCCTTTTGCAGCGCCGCCTTCAGCACTCTGTTTTCAAGAATGTCCTCGGAATATTGCAGATACCGGCAGTAAATCCTGTCATCCCGCCCCCGCAGTGTGTTCAGTCGAATGTTCTTCTTAAACAGAATATTTCCCTTGAGCTTTCCCACCAGATTTTCTTCCCTGGTGATCATCTTTCCCATCAACGGCCTTGTACAGAGATTTTTCAGCAATGATAAAAACACTGCCGCTGTGATAATACTGCTTTGCAAGGCTGTATTGTCCTCTATGTAAATTGGGTCCTCACAGTCAAAAAAATGAAACAGCTCATTATCCTTTAAGTCCTCAAGCTCCCGATCCTGAGCATTTATCCTGATGGTCTGAGGAGCCAGATAGCGCTCAAACTCATCGTCCTGGCGAAGTGCATGAAGCATTTCAACAACGGAGAGCTGAAATCTTGGCTCTATTTTCAGGATTACTTCTCTTCCATCCCGGGACAGAATCCGCTTCCCGTCCACTGCCTTTAATCTGCAAAGCCCCACATAATTGCCGGCGTAGATTCTCCCATTCACACGCCTTATTCCAAGATTGACGCATTCATCATTTCCTGCAAACTGTATGCTGTCCACATCCACTTTTTCCTGCAGCTTATCCAATGGACTATTGTCCCGGGCACAAAAAATAACCTGATGCCTTGCCCCTTCCCTCCAGCAACCTTCCCAACCCATTTGACGCTCTCCCATACCGCTCCTTTAAGGCTCCTCTATCAGCTTTTCAAAAATTTCCCTCACCCTATGCTCCTCGTAATTTACATTGATTTCGCCGGTAATGCAGCCAAGCAGGCCGGACCAGCCGTCCTCTGACGCATCCCCCATCTCAAACTGAAACATACCGTCCTTAAAATATTCCCTCAGAATGGGCAGAATTTGGTATTTGAACCGCAGATAAAGCTGCTCTTTTGTGGACACCATAAAATAAGTATGCCCAATCTGCACGTCATCCTTATAATACTCCGGGTTCAGATTTCCTGCATGAAACAGCTTTTCCACCTCTTCAAACAGGCGCAGAGCCTGTCGGTTCACAGCTCTCTGTTCATTTTCTTCCTCCTCATCAGCCCCCTGGGACAGCTTGAAGTTCAATATGGCATTGGCGTCCGGAAGCAGGGAAAAGAAGAGAAAACGCCTTCTGATGGCATAATCAATTCCACCAATAGACTTGTCGGCTGTGTTCATGGTTCCCAGAATATATAAATTATCCGGCAGAAGCACCTTGTTGGAATTGTCTACCGTATAAGGCGTAGCCACACCCTTCCCCCTGTATTCCAGACCATAAATCAATTCGCCGAATACCGTTGCCAGATTGGCCCGGTTGATTTCATCAATCACAAGAAAAAATTTTGTGGTCTGATACTTGGGGCTGGCCGCCAGCCTGGCCATGCTGCCCAGCACTTTATTGACCGTATCGTAGGATATGGCAGACCCGGCCCCGGAGCTGTCTTTTACAGTGCTGACCTCAATTCCTCTGACAAAATCCTCATAGCCATAGGAAGGATGAAACTGAACAATATCCCAGGCTATGGCAGGAGTCTGTCCCGGATGGGTCACCTCCCACTCTGCCATGGCATCCTCCTCCTGATAGCTTTGAATCTGAAAGCTGTCCAATTCCTCATCCGAAAGAAGCTCCTCATTCCTCTCGCCTTTGCCCACAAATTTCAAATATTCTCTTGCCGAATAAGTTTTTGAGGTTCCCGGAGGACCCTGCAGTATCATCTGATGTATCCCAAGGAGCTCCATTGCCCTTGCATACTCGCCGTACTTTTCAACCCTGTCCACTTTATATACTCCTTCCACCTTAATAGATTGGCCCTTCCACTCTATGAGGTCTCCCTTATCCTTCCAAAGCAGCGTCAGCTTGGAAATGGCCTCTCTGAACACTCTGTTTCTCTCCAGATTCACCTCTGCCTCATCCGAGCCCGAACCGATTTGTCTGACACTTTGGATAAATCGGTCAAACTCCTCTCTTGCGAAGGCTCCAAGCAGCCTTATGTTGTCGTCCTCCGGATAATCCAGCAGATATCCATCATAGTTTTTGATAAGCCCATTATAATAGCTTCGCAGAATGCGAAACATAATGGAATTAGGAGAGGAGGAGCCTCTTTCATTTTCATAGGCATCGGAGTTGAGAGACTCGTCCCATCTGGTATATTCCTTGGGCTGCATCTCAGCAGCCGCCGCATAGTCTGTTCCATCAATGGTCAGCACATCGTCCTTTTGGGCAGAATAGAAAAATCTCGGCCTTTTGGACGCGCCGGATGCTGTGACTGTGGTTCCATAGGTATATAAATCCCTGTCGGCTCTTTTCACATAAAGATAGGCCGGTGCGGGAAAATAGCGGACTATCCCGTCCAGCTTCCCGCTTTTTCGAACCAATACGCCAGGATGAAACAGCATGGTGTCGGCTATCTCCGTATCCGTAAGCAGTCCCTGTGTTTTGATCCGGGCAATGAGATTTACAATAGGACGGTGGGTCAGCGCTTCCCTGTAATAAACATCTGCAGTGACATCGGTTCTGTATCCCGTGATCCTGTCCATCCTCGCAAGAACAGGCTCCTTGCTGTATGCCCCTGTTACAAGCCTTTCCAGTGCATCTATTTCAATTCCGGCGGTGGCATCCACCACCCCATCCTTCACATATTGCTTCAGCATTGGTATCACCTGATACCGCATAACCAAAGCCACAGGCGCTTGAAACATACCATGCCCCAAAAGATACCTTTCCCGCTCCTGCCAGGGCAGCTGGTATCTGTGGCGCAGGTTTTCCTCCACCACCCGTCTGGTTCTGTAAAACATGGCGTTGGGTGAAGTATCATATTCCGGAAAAATCTCCGTTGCGCCATCCTCCAGAAAGCGATAGTCATTTTCAAGGGTATAGCTGTAAAAGTGCCTGAAAAGACCGTAATCAAAAGGCTCAGCACTGTCTATGGCAGTACTGTAGGTTGCAATCAGGTAAAGATTGGGAGGCAGAGTTCTTTCTCCTTCACAGCTCTTTTCTTCCCCTCTGCCAGGTTCCATTCGGGAAAGAACATCTCCCAGTATTCCCGTGATGCTCCCCCTTCCGATATCATCCAGAATCAGGAAATATTTTTTATTTTCTTTTGCACTCCAGCTTTCCTTTGCCTTTTTCAGCACCTGTAAAAATACCTTGTCCTGACTCTCCCACGCAAAGGAACCTCCCTGGGCGCACATGGAAATTCCCCTCACAAAATCCTCATAGGAAAAAGAGGGGTGGATGGGAATCAGCTCTGTAAGGATTTCGCAGCTTTCCCCACTGTTTCCCCAAAACCCCTGGGCATTGTACCTGGGCAGCCCGCACTGGGCGGCCACAGCCTGGGCAATATAGGTTTTCCCCACAGCCATAGGGCCGGACAACAGCAGGTATTTACTGTTGTCTACCACTTCACACAGCTGGCAGACAAGTTCTTTTGTAGCCTTTGTCATGGCTTGTGTCCTGACCTTTGTCATGCTCCTCCCGTTTTTTCTCCGTCAAAGTCTATCCAGCACCTCCGCTGCCGCAAGGCCGATACATCTGGCCAGTGCAGGGGGCACAGCATTACCTATCATAATATAGGTATCCGTCTGGGTTCCAACAAAATCAAAATCATCATCAAAGGACTGCAGCCTTGCCGCCTCCCTGGGGGTTATGCAGCGGCTCTGTCTGGGATCATAATGAATGAATCGGTTCCCGTCACGATCAAGATGAGAGATAATTGTGGTGCTGGGCTCGTCCCTTCGCAGAACATGATATCTGTGTATAGGAGATTTTGCGCCCACACGCTCCTCATACAATTCGCTCAGGGCCTTGCTGTTGGTGTATTTTTTCTGTCCCGATTCGATATCCTCGGCCAGCATCCTGTATATTTCGATGTCCCGCAGGCTGTGTCTGCGGGCAACATGCCATGTAGTATCACATTCCGGTTTTGTAAAGGTGATCCGTTTTCCGGGCCTGCTTCCCTCAATGACAGGATAAGCCGGCGGCAGGTCCCCAATGGCTTCCTTCACTGTCTTTTTATGCTCCGTCTTATATTGGGGCAGAATGCTTGTATAAAAATCATGTAAAAGCTTCTGTGGCTCTTTGACAAGCCTGCGGTCTATTCCCAGTAAAATTAACCGCTCTCTGTGCTGTGGAACGCCGTAATCGCTGGCATCAATCTTCGCATAGGTTCTCAGATCATCCACAATTTCATAGCCGATACCCTCAAATCCTTTTCTGATCAATTCCGTTATAGGCGTGCCGTCGGGAATTGCGCTTAACATACCCGGCACATTCTCAAATATAAAGGCCTTTGGACGATAACGGTTGACCACGCTGAGATAATGCTCAAACAAATAGTTTCGATAATCGTTTCGCATGCCGTTTCCATCCTTTACCCGGCCCGCAACGGAGTAGGCCTGGCAAGGAGGCCCGCCGATTATAATATCAATCCCGTCTGCCTGCTTCACGAAATAATCCAGCCCCCTGCCGCTGCCATAAGGCCCCGTTTTATAACGGCTTTTTTTGCCGTCCGGCAGCACCTGCGCCTGGGGCTGTTTGGCCGTGTCGTTCCAGCCCTGAAATAACTCCTGCTCTCTTTGAATATCAAAGCACATGACCCGTTCCTCTGCATCGGAAATATTCCATCTGGTTTTCAGACGGCGGATCAGCGTGTCAGCCTGAGGCCGCAGCCATTCCACTGCCGCAATATCCTCATACCTGCCGCTTTGCAGAAAGCCGTCCTCAAGGCCCCCGCACCCGGCAAAAAGATCTATCATTTTATAAGGCATTCTTTACTCCTCACCATGCTTCAAGTATTTTTCCAGCTCCTTCGCCAAAACCTCCCCCAGCATGGGAGGCACCGCATTTCCCACCTGCTTGTACTGCTGTGACTGGTTTCCATAAAAGATAAAATCGTCAGGGAAGCTTTGAAGCCTGGCGCTTTCTCTCACCGTAGGAATGCGGTTATATTTATAATGAAAATGGGATCTGTGTCCCGTATTGATGGTGAGGGAGGGCTTTTTGCTGTGATATCGAGTCAGTGCCTCATGGTATTTGTACATTCCCCTGTATTCCTCCGGAAGCGCAAGATAATTTTTGCCCTCCGGAACCAGTGAAATCATCCTTTTTGTTTTTTCAATGGGAACGCTTCCCACGTGATTATAAACCTTTGTTGAATTTTTCCTCATCTCTTTCTGATAGTCAGACATAGGAGGCGTTCTGTACTCCTGAATTTTCTCTCCCCGAAGAATATTTCCATCCTCTGTCTGGAGCGTTGGCAGATCGCTTATGGCTTCTTCACAGGTCACATAATGCTCCGGGTCGAGCTTCCCTTCGGGAAACGAAAAAACACGTTCCGAATCCCGCAGTCCCACAAAAAATACCCTTTTGCGTATCTGAGGAACGCCATAATCCGGCGCAAACAAAAGCCCCGGCACCATTTTGTAGCCGATTTTATCAAAATCCTCCACAATGCGTCTGGCGCCCTCTCCCCCTCTGGCCTCCAAAAGCCCCAAAACATTTTCAAGCAATACCGCCTGAGGATTTAAACGCTTTGTCAGCTCAACCATTGCCAGATAGAGGAAATTTCTCTTATCATTGATATCCATGGGGCCTGCGTAGGAAAACCCCTGACACGGCGGCCCCCCCATAAGCACATCCGGCTTGATTTTCCTTTCCTCTAAAAAGTCCACGATTTTGTCTATATTGTTATGGTCAAATAAATCCAGCTTCATAGCAGCGGCGCCGCCGTGATTTCTGCGGAAGGTTTCCAGAGCCGCATCATCCTGATCCACCCCCAGCACCACATGATATCCGGCATCCAAAAATCCCTTTGACAGACCGCCCGCTCCGGAAAATAAGTCCACACAGGTAAATTGATTCATAGGGAATCCTCTTTCCAAGTATTTCTTCTTTATTTTATATCATACAGCAGATAATGTCCATTATTCCGGACTCAAAAAGCCCGCATGGCAGATATCAGTCAGAATATGCCATGGCATATCATAACATAATTAAAGGCCGCATTCCAGCCTTGCAGGATGAAATTTTGCTCTGTGGGTTAAATTTGCGCTCACCTTATACAAAAAACTGCGGCAGCCAAAGGCTGCCACAGTCTATCGCTTCTGGTTGATGGGCAAAAGCTATTATTTTTTTGTTGCTTTTCTCATATAAAGTGTTATAATTAGAGACATGGAAGCATAGCTCAGCCGGGATGAGCGTTCGCCTCACACGCGAAAGGCCAGGGGTTCGAGCCCCCTTGCTTCCATTTTTTATAAGCACAATTTTTCAAATAACTTATATCCCTGTCAAATAAATTATATTTTGATATTTTCTCCCCCAATTCAAGACTGTAATTACTTAGATACCCTCCAACCTCTCCGCCCAGCATAATGTCTGTATCCATAAACATTCTGATATTAGAAATCAGCATAGCCAGATCATCCAAATACGCATCCCAGATTTCCCTTGTCTTTTTATCTGCAGGAATCCTTTCCATAAAGCTTTCCAAGGGTTCTCTTCCGTTTTGCGTCAATACGCTTGCTGCGCAATAAGCGTCGGCGCAGCCCTGTTTTCCGCAATAGCACTGCTTTCCCCCCGGCTTTAGAATCATATGTCCAATCTCTCCCGCTTTCCGGTTATCCCCTATAAACAGCTCCCCATGAATGCACACTGCTCCTCCCAGGGTATTATTCAGAGACAAATATACTATATTTTTGATTGCGCTGGGATGCTCGGCCAGCATAGCCGCATTTGCGTCATTTTCAAAATGTACCGGAAAAGGCATCAGCTGTTCCATAGTTTTCAGGCTGTAATTTTCCAGCTTTAGCGTATGGGATTTCACCAGAATCCTGTCTTTTTCATTAACGATTCCAGGAAGGGAAATCCCAATTCCCAACAGCTTCTCTTTCGCCTGCTGTCTTGTGCAGAAATCCTTTACCCTCTCTGACAGCCTAATCAGATACGCCGTATTGGGCTCAAATTTCTCCCGCACACGCTCCTGCGCAATCACCTCTCCGCCTAAGTTCACCAATACGATTCCAATATGATTTGCCGTGATGTCCACCCCAAGGGAATATCGGTAATTCTTCTGAATCCCCACAGCATGCGCCTTTCTGCCGCCGGTATTTCGGGACTCTCCAACCTCCACAATCAATCCTGTGGCCATCAATTCGTTGATATTGGATAAAACAGTAGGCATACTGAGATTCAGCTCTTGAGCCAATTCCAGCTTAAATACATTTCCCCGATTCAGCATATAATTTAAAATTTTGTACTTTGCTGCATTCTTTTTCATTTCCCCGCACCTTTTCATTATTGACCCGGTTTTATAAAGATTCCGTACTTACTATGTATGGTATCATTTATTCCACAGTCACGTCAATAAGTTATCATCTTCCCAGCATTTCCTGCAGAATCTGCCGTATTGCAGCAATCCGCTCCACCGTATCCTGATCCATCAGGGCATCCGGCATCTGCAGCTGATGCGCCTCGCCTATGGTAAGGCTTCCCGCAAGGCTTTCGATCCGCCTAAGCCCCTCCCTTTCTGAAAAGCTTTCCTCCCTTCCCATTCTGACAAGAAGAGAATCCAGCTTATCAAGGGCCATTGGCAGATTGTTTACTTCAAATTCTGCAGAAAGGACAGACGAATCAGCGTTTTTTTGCAGCCGCAGTTTCAAATCCGCACTGCCCTCCTTTTCCTGCTCTCCCTCTGCAAAATCTGTATGCAGAGAAAATTCCTGGGAACCATCCGACGCTCTTTCAGGTTTCATTACTGCAAGCATAACAAAATATTCCCAATAAGAAAACATATTTTCATAATCTGACAGTACAAAATCTCCTAACCAGCTCAAATCCAGTCCAAGCATCTGTCCGGCCTGCTCAAGGGACATATATTCTTCTCCGCTCCACTGTGGCAGCAGCAGATCCAGCAGCTCATACTGTCCTGCCAGATTGCTGCGGACTGCGTTATACAGCATGGCGGCGTTTACCACATCCTGCTGCTCTCCCAGATACAGCTCCGTAAGGGGAACCTCCGATCCTCCCGGTATAATCTCAAAATAAAGCAGCTCTTCCCAGGACTGTCCCCTGATATGAAGCGTCAGCAGGGCTTCTTTGTCTGTTCCCGTTATTTGGGCCAATGTATCAAAAAATGCCGTCTGCTCCTGGGACAGCGCCTCTTCTGAAAGCTTAAGTGTCACATCAAAGGACAGCCTTCCCCAATCCCCGTTTTGATTTAAAAATGCCGCTCCCTGCAAACAAGGGAAAAAACGGATCAACAGTGCCGCCGCTCCCGCCGCTATAAGGAGCAGAAGGATTCCTGGCAGCAGCCTTACCTTTCTCATAATCATTCCTCCCGATTCCTTGTCAGTCTATTGTAGCATCCCGGACAGCTTCCTGCAATTCCTCCAAGTACCTTTCTCAGGTATTTTCGGGCATTAACTCTTTTATCTGTTTTGCATATGATATAAAAAACAAAAGGAATCAATAAACATGAGCATGCCTAAAATTGAATGCGCCAACATCGATAAATGCTGTGCCGCCGCTTCGCTTCTGCAGTCCGTTGCACTGGAAGAAACCGCTATCTCCCATATTCTGAACGCCGAGGGCGAAAAGCTGCAAAAAGCAATCGCCATGAAGGACTGCTCCCATCGGGATTTGCTTGAAATCAATAAATCAGTGGAAGAAATGGTTGACAAACTCACCACTCTGGAATTTGTGTTAAAAGCAAAGCTTGAATTGGTAAAGCCGCTTCTTGAAGACTGCAAGAAGCCTCCTAAGCCTTCCTGCTGACACAGCGCTCGCCGCTGGAAGGTTCTTTCATCCGCAGGATATTTCTTTCCTTTTCCTGCGGATGAAAAAAAGAGCCTGTTATGAAACAGACTCTTCTATCGGAGTGGCGGGATTCGAACTCGCGACCTCCGCCTCCCTAAGACGGCGCTCTAACCAAACTGAGCCACACCCCGTAACACAATAAGCATTATAACCTGTCCCGGGGAAAAAAGCAATAGTTTTTTTAAAAATTGTATCAATTTTTGTTACAATTCAGTCCTGCCTCAGAGCGGGCTGCCCGATAAGCCCGCTCTCTAAAGCAGGCTTCTATACAACTCTTCTCTCCTGTCCTGCTTTAAAGGAAACCGGTTTCGATATTCCACTGCCATCTGCGGCTCCAGCTCTACAAATATCAGACTGTCCCCAAAAGCATCTTCGTTACCATCCGCCTCTTCTTTTCCTTTCTCCAATATGACCTGATGCCCTGGAACCTGTCTGCCGTAAGGGTCAAAGCAAATACTGCTTTCTGCATAGGTAAGTCCTCCACCTTCTCCAATGCGGTTGACCCCCAGCAGATAGCACTGGTTTTCAATGGCTCTGGCCTGCAGAAGCGCTCTCCAATGTTCCAAACGCTCCCTCGGCCAATTAGCAATCACAACTGCAGCCGTGCAGTCCCTGGACACAGCCTGAAAAATTTCGGGGAAGCGCAGGTCATAGCAGATGAACATCCCAAAGGAGATGTCTCCCAATGTGCATTTGCTCAATCTGCTGCCCCCTGTAAAATACTTTCCCTCCTCCCCATAGGTAAAGGGATGTATTTTTTCATAATAGGCGGAAACCCGGCCCCGGTCTGCCGCCATAAGGCAGTTGACGCCCCTACCCTCTCTTTTGATCACATAGCCGAATATCACAGCCATGTCATAGGCAAGGGACCATTCCAGCACCTTCTGGGCCGAGGGAGTCACGGGAACCGCTTCGGCCTGCAGGAGCTCCCAGCGAAGAACTTCCTCCGCCGCTATATCCAGATTCATGGAAAAACCGGTAAAGGACATTTCCGGAAAAATCACAAGCTCCGCGCCTTCCTCTCTGGCCCTTTTCACCAATGCCTCCCCCTTTTTCAGGTTGGCTTCCCGGTTCTCCCATACCATATTCATCTGTGTCATCGCCACCTGCATAGCTCACCTCAAAATCAGATACCCTTCATGTAGAAGGTGAATTCCATTTTTTTGCTCACATCCAGCAGATATTCCTTGTGGGTTCTGGCTCCCCAGCTGTCATCGCCGCCCACGCCCATCTGCGCAAGGGCAGCGCGGATCACTGTATAATGCACCTGGGGCAGCTCATAAGGGTGCATGGCATTCTCCATCTCGTGAGGCGTATAAGGAAGGGCCGAAAAATGTATTTTGTCTCCTGCAAAGAGCAATCCTCTCCCCTTTGCGTCCGTAACCTTAGCGTAACGCACATCCGTTTTGCAGCCGCACTCCTGAGGCACCATGTAACACGCCAGATTGTCCGAAACCCTGTTGCGGTATAGACCCAGCTTTGCGCCTCTTTTTCTGTCCCAATAGGTTTCCTCCGGTCCGTTCCCATACCATTCCAGCCTGTCGTAATCGGCATCCATCTTAAGCATTACGCCAAACTCCGGCATATCTCCAAGCTCCTTTACCGGATCATAGGAAAGCGTCACCTGAATGGTTCCGTCTCCGTACACGCGATAGCGCAGCCTGCAGTCAGAAGCGGGTTGGGTGGGCATATAATAATGGTAATCCACCTCTACACAGCCGTCCTCTTCCTTTACCACGGGATTTACCTCCTGTGGCCTTATCACATCGTCTGCCTGAGAATGGAAGGTCAGATACATACTTGCCAGCTTCCACTGTCCCTTACGGTTCATCATGTCGTTTCCACAGTCATTGTCGATAGGTGCCCGCCAGAAATTGGGCTTCGGAATGCTTTTGAGCAGCTCCCTTCCCCCATACCGATAGGACACAAGCCCCCCGAAGTTATAGGAAAACAGCGCTGAGAAGTTTTCTCCCTTTACTCCGAAATTCAGCTTGCCATATACCACCTCAAGTGGACGCTTCACAGCAATGGGCCTGTCGCAGATCAAGCCCTCCCCTCTGGCAAACACACCCTGTCCAAAGGCCACCTCATGTCCTGCCCTGGCCCACAGAGTGTCCTCCTTCAGCCGGAAGGAAACCGTCACTGTATACTCTCCGGCTTCCTCAGGCAGGCTCACCGGCAGCCCAAAGCTGGCAGTGCCTCCGGGCTCCACGGATACATTTAAGTCCGCCTGTGAAAGGAGTCTTCCCTCTTTCTCCACAAAAACCACACAGGCAAAAGCATCCGTATTCACAAAAAGATTCTTGTTGCAGACAGTGACCGCATCCTCCGTCACCGTAACCCCAATATTCTGATAATCGTATTTTACCTCCTGCATCTTAGGAGAGGGCTTCCGGTCTCCTCCATAGACAATTCCGTTCCCGCTGAAATTAAAATCTGTGGGACGATCCCCAAAGTCGCCGCCATAGGCTTGAAATTCATTGCCATACCGGTCCTTCCTGGTAAGGGACTGATCAATATAATCCCAGATAAAGCCTCCCTGATACAAGGGCTCCCTGTCTGTCAAATCCGTATATTCGTGCAAAGCGCCGCAGGAATTGCCCATAGCGTGGGCATATTCGCAGCAGATAAAGGGCTTGCTTCGATCCCGCTTAAGCCACTCTTCAATCTTTTGTGCAGATGTGTACATCTGACTCTCCACATCGCTGGTATCGGGATAACGTCTATCGTTAAATACCCCTTCGTAATGCACCACTCTTTCCGGGTCCTCTTTCCGGAAAAGCTGTGCCATATCGTAAATATTTTTCCCGCCATAGGACTCATTTCCGCAGGACCAGATCAACACACAAGGGTGGTTTTTGTCTCTCTGATACAGGGAATTTGCCCGATCCAAAACCATAGCGTTCCACTCCGGCTTATTCCCCGGCACCACAGAATCGATGTCCGCTATCTTTCTGGCCACCGGATCCCAGGAGCCGTGGGATTCCAGATTACACTCATCCAGCACATAAATTCCCAGTCTGTCGCACAGCTCATACATTTGGGAATCATTGGGGTAATGGCAGGTGCGGACTGCATTGATATTATTCTGCTTCATGGTCACCAGATCCTGCCAAAGCTCCTCCCGGTTCGGCACCCGTCCAGTCAAAGAGCTGAATTCGTGGCGGTTGACGCCCTTAAATACAATACGCTTTCCGTTCAGACGCATAATGGAATCCACGATCTCAAAACGTCGAAATCCCACCGTCTGGGTCACAACCTCCGCAAGCTCTCCCTCCGGCGCCGCCACCTGAAGCACTAACTGATAAAGATTCGGCTCCTCAGCGCTCCACAGCGCAGGATGCTCCACAGGAATCTCAATGTGGGTTTTTTCATCCGCCTCACCCTTCCATTCCCCTGCAGACTGGCCTTCTTCTCCCTCCCGGTATAAAAGGGCGGCAATCCGTCCTTTGCCTGTCAGCTCCAAATCAAGAGCCAGAACCGCCCGGTCAAAGCTGTCATTTAAAAGGGTGCGCACCTTTAAATCCCTTATATGCACGCCAGGCACGGTGTAGAGATAAACATCCCGGAAAATCCCGGAAAACCGGAAAAAGTCCTGATCCTCGCACCAGCTTCCCGCACACCATTTAAAAACCACCGCCGCCAGCTTGTTTTCTCCTTCTCGCAAGAAGGGGGTCAGATCAAACTCAGAAGGAGTAAAGCTGTCCGCTCCATAGCCCACGAAGGAGCCGTTGCACCAAAGAGCCAGAGCGCTTTCCACGCCCTGAAAGGAAATATAGACAGGTCCCTCTTTCATGCTTTCAGGCACCTGGAAATATTTCACATAGCAGGCTGCAGGATTAAATTCCTCCGGTATCTGCCCCGGCTCAATCTGTTCCCTGCCGTCCCAGGGATACTGTACGTTTACATACTGAGGAATATCATAGCCTTCCAGCTGGATATGGGCGGGCACCCGGATATCCTCCCAGGATCTGCAGTCATAATCTGCAGACCAAAACCCCTTTATCACAGAGTGATAGTTTCTCGCATAAGCAAACTTCCACAGACCATTTAAACTGTACCGGAAGCTGTTTTCCTTCCGTTTCAGAGCCTCCATATCCGGATAAAACACATGATCCGAATGGGCGGGCAGTCTGTTCTCCTGAAAATATTCAGGGTCTTTTACCTTTTTATAATCAAAATCACTCATCTTTTTCCTCCATATCATCCTCCGGCCCGGATATCTGGATTTCCTCCATTTCCCGGTCTGCCTGAATCTTCTGCAAGGCTTGCTTTGCGGCATTTCTGCTGTTCACACTCTCCCGAAGCAGAACATAAAAGGTGGAAAAAAGAGGAATGAAAAACAGCATGCCGGCTACGCCAAACAGGCTTCCGCCAAGGCTTACAGCCATCAAAACCCACATGGAAGGCAGTCCCACGGAATTGCCCACCACCTTGGGATAAATCAGATTTCCCTCAAGCTGCTGCAGCACTAAGAACATTAGTACAAACCAGACTGCCAGAATGGGATCGTCAATCAAAATCAGAAATGCACCTACAATACAGCCGATAAAGGCGCCTACAATGGGAATCAGCGCCGTAAAGGCCACCAAAACCCCCACCAAAACCGCATAGGGCATACGGAAAATCGTCATGGCAATCACAAACATGGTTCCCAGTATAACAGCCTCCGTACACTGTCCGGTGATAAAATTGCTGAAATTCTTATACAAAAGCGCCATCACCTCAAGAATTTTATCGGACGCCTTCTTGGGGAAGTAGGCTGTCACAATACGTTTTCCTTGGTCCTCCAGCTTTTCTTTCTGCCCCAGGATATACAGTGCAAACACAACGGAAATAAAGAGATTCACCACGCCGCCGATCACGCTGCTTGCAAAGGTAACCGTAGAGGTCAGCATGCTGCTCATGCCGTTTTTCAAAAAATTAATTACGCCGTCTGCAAGACTTTCCCAATTAATCCGGAGGCTCTCCAGCTTCGATACCTGCTCCTCCAGCTGAGGGTAATTCTGACTGAATTCGTCCAGCATGCTCACCACCTGTTGCGCAAATTCCGGGATTTTTCTCCCTATCTCTGCAATAGTAGCCGTCAGCTGAGGCACCACTGTATTAAACACCACCGCGATAATCAAAAGCACCAGCAGGATGGACAGCACCATGCTGATCGGACGCTTCAGCTTATCGGCTGCCTTTCCGCGCCATTTCCTTAACAGCTTGTTCTCCACCAGCTTCATGGGGATGTTCAAAACAAAAGCGATTGCCCCGCCGTAGATAAACGGTTTTGCAATGTTGATGGCCAGAACAATTCCTGCCACCACCGAGCTGCTGTAAATAATCGCCAGCACCAGCACCGCTCCAAGCACCATCAATCCTTTTATCTGTTTGATTTTTTCTTTGTCAAATCCCACAAAATCACCTGCGCTCTCCGGCGCTTCCCTTCCTAAAAATAAAAGACAGCTTTCTCAATCCTTTTCTTCCAGCAGACGCACCAGATATTCCCACACACGCTTTGTGGAAGAAATACTCAAAGACTCCTCTGTGGTATGGATATCGCTCATCTGCGGTCCAAAGGAAACACAGTCCAGATCACTGATCTTGCTTCCCAAAAGCCCACATTCCAATCCCGCGTGAATGGCCTCCACCTTTGGCTTTTCTCCGTACATTTTTTCATACAAAGCAACCATCTTTTCCCTGAGAGGAGAATCCGCCCGATACTTCCATCCCGGATAATCCCCTGTCACCGTCTGATTTCCTCCGGCAAGCTTGGTAATGCAGGACAACCTGGCAATCAAAGCTTCCTTTGCACTTTCCACACTGCTGCGCACCGAGAATTCCGCGCAAATCTCTCCCTTGTCCAGCGTCAGAATTCCCAGGTTCAAAGAGGTCTCCACCAGTCCCGGCAAATCCGCGCTCATAGCCTGCACACCGTTTGGCAGACTGTTTAAAAAAGCGGCAGCTCTTCTGGTATCCCGGCGATTGACGCAGGAAAAGCTCCCCTTTCCCCTCTCTGCCACAGCAATGGTAAAGCCCGGGTCCTTCACTGCCAGCTCCTCTCCGATTCTGGCAGCGGTCACATCACAGATTTCCGCAAAGGAAGCGCTGTCCTTGGGCTCGATCACAAGTACGGCCTTCGTCTGCCTGGGTATCGCATTGTCGGCAAGCCCTCCTTCCAGCTTTTGTATCCCCACGTCCAGCTTTTGCGTCAAATTCCACAAAAGTCTGGCAAACAGGCAATTAGCGTTGCCTCTCTCCTTCTGAATCTCCGTACCCGAGTGTCCGCCCTTTAATCCCTCCACGAGCACCTCGTAAGCTATGCCCTCAAAGGATTCCCATTCCACCGGCACCCGGCAGTCCACTCTGGCCCCTCCTGCACAGCTGGTCAGAAAAATTCCTTCCTCCTCAGAATCCAGATTCAGCATCCTATGCCCGCGCAGCATGGAAAGATCAATCTGTCTTGCGCCCTCCATGCCCACTTCCTCATCCACTGTGATCACAACCTCCAGCCGGGGATGCTTTATATTCTCCGCGTCCAAAAGTGCAAGGGCATACGCCACCGCTATGCCGTCGTCACCTCCAAGGCTGGTGCCCTCCGCATAAATTTCATCTCCCCGCACAGCTACCCGAAGGCTGTCCCTTTCCAGATCAATGGAACAGTCCGGTTTTTTTACCGCAACCATATCCATATGCCCCTGCAAAATTACGGCTGGCTCCGCCTCATAGCCCGCAGAAGCCTCCTTAATGATAATAATGTTTTTCCATTTATCCTGAATGCAGAAAAGATTCCTTTCCCTTGCAAAAGCCGCCAGATAATCGCTGATACGATCTACATTTCCCGAACCGTGGGGAATTTTTGTAATTTCTTCAAAATAATAAAATACATTGCCGGGTTCCAAACCGGATAAAACGCCCATAGCTTCCTCCATTTCCTTCCCAGAGCAAAATCTCCGGAGATATCTTATTTATTTTACCTCTTTTTTCTCCTCTTGCAAAGAGCTTTTGTAATTTGCAGGTTTCAAAAGAAAAAATCCCGGCAGGCCTTACAGGGAAGCGCTTCCGGGATTTGCTAAAGCTCCCCCTGTTGGACTCGAACCAACGACACTGCGGTTAACAGCCGCATGCTCTACCGACTGAGCTAAGGAGGATCATATGAGATCCGAAACCATTCAGACCTGTTTTTATTTCCGACAAGATTTAGTATAATGATTTCTCAATTATATGTCAATCATTTTTTTCAATGGCCTCCCATAGACCGTTTAAGTAAGATGCTCCCAGGGCTCTGTCATAAAGACCGTAGCCTGGCCGCCCCGTTTCCCCCCAGATCATTCTGCCGTGATCCGGACGGATGTATCCCCGGAAGCCGTTGTCATAAAGAGCCTTCATGATGGCATACATATCCAGGGTCCCGCAGAAGGACGGATGAGCCCTCTCTTCAAAGCCCTCCGGCAGCACAGCCACATTTCGCATGTGCACAAAATGAATCCGTCCCATAGCCGCATATTTTGCCGCCATTTTGGCCACATCGTTATGTCCCGAACAGCCAAGAGAACCGGTGCATAGAGTAATGCCGTTATTTGGTACGTCCACCAGCTTTAAAAAACGGTCCAGATTGGCCTCGTTTGTAATGATACGGGGCAGTCCAAAAATGCTCCAGCAGGGGTCATCCTCATGAATAGCCATGTTTACGCCGCAGGAGACGCTTACGGGAATAACCCGCTCCAGAAAATAGGCAAGGTTGTCCCACAGCTTTTCCTCCGTCATATTCTGGTATCTGGCAACAATGCTTTTCAGCTCTTCTCTGGAATAGCTGGCGTCCCACCCAGGCAGCGTCAGATCGCTGTCCGTCTTTAAGGGATTCACCGCATCCACCTGCCTTTGATCATAGGCCAGCGTGGTGGAGCCATCCGGCAGCACACGAAAAAGCTCCGTCCTGGTCCAGTCAAACACAGGCATAAAATTATAACAGATGCACTTCACTCCAGCCTCCGCCACCCTGCGGATATTTTCACAATAATTTTCAATATAGCGGTCTCTGTCTCCTGCACCCAGCTTAATGTCCTCATGGACAGGAATGCTCTCAATTACCTCCAGGCGCATTCCCGCTTCCTCCACCTTCTGCCTAAGCCGGGCAATGCTCTCTTTTTTCCACACTTCCCCCACCGGTACATCATACACGGCGGAGACAATGGAATATATGCCGGGAATCTGCCTTATCTTCTCCAGCGTAACCTTATCTTCTTCTCCATACCAGCGAAATGACAATTTCATGCTTTTCCTCATTTCTGCGCTATTTTTGCGCATCAGGTTTTTGACGGCAAAACAAAAAACAAATCTGTCTGTTTCAGGCTTAGTATGCCTCTTTCTCCCGCGCTTATTCCTGATATGCGGCAGGCTCTTTCTCAGGCGAGGGCTTTTTCCAAATTTTGTTATTCAAATTTTTTTAAGTTGGGGCTGGTCAAAACACACAAGATGTTGTATAATAACTTAGTCGGAATTTTTAATGTATGCAGATATGGTTCATCGGTAGAACGCTAGCTTCCCAAGCTGGAAAGGCGGGTTCGACTCCCGTTATCTGCTTTTTCTTTTATATTTGCACTTCATGGGGATATAGCTCAGCTGGGAGAGCGATACGTTCGCAACGTATAGGTCACGAGTTCGAGTCTCGCTATCTCCATTTTTTTGTGCTTTTTTTTACGGACAAAATGGCCGGGGGCTATATGACCCCCAGCCACTTTAAAGCGTTCCTGATTCCATCCTGTGTCACATCGGTAGTGACATAATCCGCCATCTCCAAAACTGCTTTTACTCCATTTCCCATGGCGATGCTTGTATGAGCGCATTCCAGCATTGGGATATCATTGCTGCTGTCGCCCACTGCCACAGTATCCTCCATGGAAATCCCAAGCTTTTGTGCCAAAAACTGCATCCCTGTAGCTTTGGAAATCCCTTTTGGCATAATCTCATAAAAACCCTGTTCCCGATCCACAACAGAAAGCTCCTGGGAAAACTCCTCCGAAAAGGCCCTTATGCTCTGCGGATCCTCCACATAGGCATAAAACTTGTCAAAATGACCGGGCGCCTCTTCAAAGCTCCCGAAATTCATTCCCTCAAAGCCCGCCATAAAACCACGAGCTTTCTCATAATGAATCCGCTGGGGGCTGTCTTTAAAATTATTTTCCGCTCCCTCCAGCACCGCGTCAATTTTATATCTGTCCAGGGCCTCTATGATCCTGCGGGAAAAGGCCTCAGAAAAGCTCTCATGCAAAAGAACCTGGCCCTGATAAGTCACCATGGTTCCGCACCCCAGCACATAACCGTCAAACTCTGTAAATTTGGTCACCTGACCCTTTACCATCTTCCAGGTTCTGCCTGAATTGATTACGCAGATATGTCCATTTTTCCTGGCCTGCTCTATAGCCTCTTTGGTGCTTTGGGACATTTCCTTTTTCTCATCGTCAATAATTGTACCATCTATATCAAAAAAAATAAGCTTCATCGTTTCTCCATCAAATCAAATTCTGCCACAAAAAACACCCGGCGGATTTACTCCGCCAGGCGCCGTCTGTTACGCAATTTTTGTCTTTGCCAGCTCTGCCAGCGTCTTAAAGCCTTCAGCATCGTTTACAGCCATCTCTGCCAGCATCTTTCTATTGATATCAACACCTGCAAGCTTCAGTCCATACATAAATTTGCTGTAGGACAAGCCATTGATTCTTGCGGCAGCATTGATACGTGCAATCCAAAGGCGTCTGAATTCGCGCTTTCTTTCCTTTCTTCCCACATAGGAGCTGGCAAGCGCTCTCATCACCGACTGCTTTGCCACTCTATACTGCTTACTTCTTGCTCCTCTATAGCCTTTTGCAAGCTTTAACACTCTGTTATGTTTCTTTCTGGCATTTAAGCCACCTTTAATTCTTGCCATGTCTTATTCTCCTCCTAACCTCAATTATAAATAAGGTAAAATCTTCTTCATATTCTTAACATTGGTTGCATCCGTAATCGCAGGCTTTCTGAGATTACGTTTTCTTTTGGTGGATTTCTTGGTTAAGATATGGCTCTTATAGGCTTTCGCTCTCTTTAATTTACCTGATCCTGTAGCTTTAAAGCGCTTAGCTGCTGATCTGCTTGTCTTCATTTTTGGCATAACGGGTTCCTCCTAAAATTTACTTAATCTATTTTAACTGTACCAACTAACGTTTTTCAGTTAAAAACATAGTCATGCTTCTTCCCTCTACCTTGGGAGCTTTTTCCACCACCGCAATATCAGACAGACTCCCGGCAAAGTCATCCAAAATATGCTTGCTGTTATTCATATGTGCCATCTCACGGCCGCGGAAACGAAGGGTTACCTTCACCTTATCTCCTTTGGTGAGAAACTTTCTTGCTGCATTCACCTTCGTGTTCAGGTCATTGGTGTCAATGTTGGGAGACAGACGAATCTCCTTTACATCAATAGTCCTCTGCTTCTTTCTGGCTTCCTTTTCCTTTCTGATCTGTTCGTACTTGAATTTGCCGTAATCGACAATCTTACAAACAGGAGGCTTCGCGGTGGGAGCGATCTTCACCAAATCCAATCCGGCTTCCTCTGCCAGTCTCATCGCTTCCCTGGAAGACATAATCCCAAGCTGTTCGCCGTTTTCTCCAATTAAGCGTACCTCTTTGTCTCTGATCTGTTCGTTAATCATTAAATCGCTAATGGCCTTATACCTCCATAAGAAAACAGTAATTTTACAATAAAAAATGGATAGCAAAACTATCCACCAAAATTCTCATCCCAGCCATTGCTCTACACTAAGCGGATTCGTCTGACTCCGCCAGAAAAATGCCTGCTGCTTCTGCAGATAAGATATGAACGCTTACAAGCTCAGCCGCCGTAAGGTGAGAGTGGATACTCTGCTTGTTATTCCATTTGAACCGTTTTATAGTGTAGCATGACATTTTCACTTTGTCAATCCCGAATTTGCAAAAACTGATCTCCCGGCTCCACCTCTTTTGCCACCACAACAAACCGCCCGTCCTCTACCTGATAGGAACAGGTAGACAGCGTGAGAAAGCGATCTCCAAATTCCGCTTCCACACCCGTGTCAAACAGGGAAAGCTCCTTGATATTATCATAAAAGTATCTGAATTCCTCTTCCGTATCCGCCTCAAAAAAATTGTAATATTTGAAAACCAAATCAGTAGTATAATATATCTGCGAATAAAATACGGCGATCACCTCATAGTTGCGCTCCATCTCTCTGGTAAATAATTGAATCCGGCTATGGTCCTTGCAGTATTCCTCATCCTGATACAGATCCAGCTCTCCAAACATGGTTCCCACACGCATATTATGTCCATGTATGATTTGATTTGTAGTCATGTCTCCTTCCAGCCTGCTGTCCGTATCAAGGATCAGACAGCCCGCCTGATCTTCATTTCCATAAAAGTCTCTGTGCAGATAATAATTCTCATCCTCCGGCGTCTGCATAACAGGATAATCTATTTTCGTCCCTTCTATAAAGAGCCACGCAGCCATATCGCTGTTCTTTCTGAAAACCTCAGCATAAGGATTTTCCACCTTTTCCTGCTCCGCCTTTGCCTGTAAATCTTCTCCTTTTGAATCTGTCTGCTCCTCCCCGGTCTTTATGGGCTCTGCCATTTCACTCAATTTTCTAAGCTCTTCCACCTTTTCTTCCGATATGGCATAAGAACGCCTCATGTCATAGACCACAAAAAAGACTGTTCCAAAGCAGATAACAGCCAAAACACAGCAGATAACGGCAAATTTTTTCCGCCACTTTTCATGCAGCTTAAGCATTTTTCGTAATTCACTCCATTTTTTCATCTATACACTCCTTTTCAATCCTTCACATTGCCGTTCCCCTTCCAGCATACCGAAAATCACAAAAACTGCCGGAGCAGTAACAATCTGCTGAAAGCTGACCAATCCATACGCACAGTATCCCGCAGCCATCATCATGCCAAGCACCAGGAGAGGCTTCCTTTTTTGATTTTTCCAAAAGAGCGCGAAAGCACTGGCAAAAATACCGCAATAACATATCAGCCCTGCCACGCCGCCTGTTACCAGAATATTCAGCCACTCATTATGGGCATTTGCAAAAACGGCTCCTTCCCATTGTCCAGATACCAAAAGTCTCTGCTGCAGGTCTGTCAGCTCATAGACAACACACGCATAGCAATCCGGTCCGGCTCCTATCAGCTTCTGCCGCCAATCTCCTTTTACAAAGCATTGTATTGCCGCCTTCCAAAGCGCTCCTCTCCCGTTTCCCCATTCATCCTCAAAGCAAAATACAGATGAAATGCCTCCCTCTCTCCACAAAAGCCCAAGGAGGAGAAACAGCGCAAGCAATACTGCGCCTCCAGCCGCTGCATACACTGCTGCCGGGCCGTTTAGCCCTTTCCCCTTTTTTTGGAAAAGATACAGTAACAAGAGAAAAATAAAGCAAAGAGGCCAGCCCTTCCAGTCCAGGACAGCCGTATCCACAAGCTGCACACCTCTGGGGGCCAGAGGAATTGAGGCATAAATCAAAAGCGGAGTACCTGTAAATAAAATCATCACCTCCAAAAACCCCAAAAGACGTTCCGCGTCCTTTAACGACATACAAAAAAGTACGAATAGAGATACTCCTGCGCCAAGGTATCCTCCCATACTGCCTTGCGTGAACAGGCTGATATTTCCAATCAGGCTTAAAATACAGCCCGCCGCTTTTTCTCTGCCCCTTCCCCTCCATACCACATACCATGATAAAGGCAGAAGAAGGCACAGATAGCTGCAATACCAGTTAATATTTCCTATGGTGGATAATAAATTTTCATAATTCCAATTCCACCTGTCTATCTCCCCAAAAGTTCCCAGGGGATCAAACTGGTACCGGTTTAGCACCCCGATGACAAAAACGGCTCCGGAGGCAGACCATATGATTTTCCACACAAATTTATCCTTTTTGAAACAACGGGACACAAAAAAGTAACCCCACACCAAAAAAAGCTGTGTGATTAGTCCCATATGCCAGTCAGCATATCCAAACAGCGCAGTCTCTCTGTAAGGGCTTCCCAAAAAGGACACTGTCACAGATACCGCATACAACGCTGCAAACACATCCAGAGCAGACCAGCTGACTCTCCTGCTTTTCCCACGCATCGCAAAAAGCAATGCAGCCCCTGGAAGGGACAAGAGAAAAAAAAGAAGGGCTGCGATCAGAAAAAATGTGTACTTGGCATCGCCAATCATGATAAATCCGTTTCGCATATAGAGAGGCAGCACAGCGCATATCAATATCACATATCCGCATCCCAATGCGTTTAAATACTCCACTATTTTCCTTTGCATCTTATTTTCTCAGCTTTTCTCTTACAGCGCAAAAGCAGGGAAGAAACCTCTGCTTTTCACACCAGACCAAGTTTCATACATTCCCTGCTTTTCTTTACGCTTACTATAAACCCTGCTTATGCCTGCTCTTTTCTTTTTAAGGAGACTGCGGCTCCCGCAAAAGCAATTCCTGCAAGTGCAAAGGGAAGTGCAGCCGAAGCTGTCTCGCCTGTCTTAGGCACGCTGTCCTTCACAGCCGCCGCTGTCTTAAATGCGTCAAAGCTTCCTTTTTCACCATAGATCACCGCATAAACGGAAAATCTGTCGGTTGCGAAGGTAATGGTTGCAGGATCGCTGTCCAGATCAGGCAGAATATCAACGCTTCCATCATGGATACGTACAACCGCGAAATCATAATTTGCCGCATTCTCAATGTTTGACGGAACGGAAACCATAATTTCAACAGGAGAAGACAGTTCTGTAACTTCTCTTACCGGTGCGCCGTTTGCCTGATAGATATCCAGATCGATCTCCAGAATAGACGCAACAGAAGCGCTTACGGAAGACGCTGCGTTCTGTATAGCCTGTCTTGCAAGCTCACCGCACTGACTGTTCGTCACTGTAAGAATTGCGCTCTGCCCTGCAGCTGCCATATCCGCAGTCAGACCTACAGCGGCGTTGACATTTGTTCTTGCCGTTGTCATCGCAACAGAGGAAATATCAGAGCTGGTATTTACCGTACCCACAGAAGAGGTCACTGTCTCGCCTGCGGAATTGGTAACCGTAACTGCGGTTCCTGTATAGCTGTCTTCAGAAGCTGCAGTACCTGCAGCTGCCCCAGAACCGCTTTCCGTACTGGTGTTGTTTCCGCTGGCTGTTGAACCTCCGGAAATTACCGTATTGTTGCTGGACGCCGTTACGACAGTTCCATAGTGCTCTCCAAACGACATTGCCGCCAAAGCTAAAGCAATGGCCAGAGCTGTGATTGTTTTTCTTTTCATGTTCTCATCCTCCACATAAAAGCAAATTTTATTTCTATGGTTGGATTATACGACAAAAAAAAAAAAAAGCAACTAAAAATCGTATTTTTTATAAATCTGTGCACTTGCGCACAGGAAGCAAACACTTTCCATAAAAAAAGCGCCGGATGCTCTCCGACGCTTGTGTTACTGTTCTGCCCATGCTCCTCTAACGTTCTTTAAAGGTAGCGCAGGCTGTCTCGCGGCAGTCGCAGGCTCCGGAGCCCTTGATATCCACGTGATCCGCAACGCATTTATAATTACTGTTATAAACGCATTTTACCGCCTCGCAGTCAATGCTGATGGTCTTGCTGGGATGAGACAGGGAACTGGTATAAGAATCCTGTCCCTCTCTTCTTTGAGCAAAACTTTCGCAGCAGGTGTCATCACAGCTGCAGGCATGTTTTCCGCCCACCATGATATCACCCCTGGAACAATAACAGTTTTCATTGTAGGTGCAGTTTTCCACTCCGCATTTCAATTCAGCCATAGCAAACCTCCTTCTGCGCTGCTTCTTTCCTCAAGCCTACGGAAGCAGCGCAGACGATAGACTTGGACACAATGATCAGTATGTCTCTTTTAGTCTGCCCGGCTTTTTATATTAAATTCAAAAAATTCTATTTTTATTCTTCCTGAATTTCCTCCCTGCGGATTGCCTTGGTACGGATTTCCTCACAAATCTGCTCTAAAAATTCGCTCAAAGGCTTTTGGCCCTCGTCTCCGGCAAAGCGGCTTCTCACAGACACCAGTCCCTGCTCGGCCTCCTGCTGTCCCACCACCAGCATGTAAGGAACCCTGGCAAGCCTTGCCTCTCTGATCTTGAAACCGATTTTTTCCGATCGGTTATCCACCGAAGCGTCAATCTTTCTGGCCTTAAGCTCCTTCAGCACCTGATCTGCATACTCCTCATATTTCTCGGAAATAGGCAGCACCCGGACCTGTTCGGGACACAGCCAGGTGGGGAATTTCCCCGCGTATTTCTCAATGAGCCATGCCAGAGTGCGCTCATAGCAGCCCATGGAGGTTCTGTGAATAATGTAGGGCCGTACCTTGTCGCCGTTTTGGTCTACATAGTACATATCAAAATTTTCCGCAATGGCACAGTCAAGCTGAATAGTGATCATGGTGTCTTCCTTGCCATACACATTTTTTGCCTGAATGTCAATCTTGGGGCCATAGAAGGCAGCCTCTCCGTCGGCCTCCGTAAAAGGGACTCCCTTCTCCCTTAGCACCTCTCTTAGGGCGTCCTGGGTTTTATTCCAGTAATCGTCATCCCCCAGGTATTTCTCCTTATTGTTGGGGTCCCACTTGGAAAGACGATAGGTCACATCCTCCTGCAGCCCCAGGGTGGAAAGCACATAATAGGCCAGATCCAGGCAGCCCTTCAGCTCCTCCTCCGCCTGATCAGGGCGAATCACCAGATGTCCCTCGCTGATGGTAAACTGGCGCACACGGGTCAGTCCATGCATCTCACCGGAGTCCTCGCTCCTGAATAGAGTAGATGTCTCACTCATTCTGTAGGGCAGGTCGCGATAGGATTTCTGGGTATTTTTGTAAACATAATACTGGAAGGGACAGGTCATGGGACGAAGGGCGAACACCTCCTTATCCTTTTCCTCATCCCCCATCACAAACATGCCTTCCTTATAATGATCCCAGTGCCCTGATATTTTATACAGATCACTCTTAGCCATAAGAGGAGTTCTGGTGCGCACATAGCCCCACTCATTATCCTCCAAATCCTCAATCCACCGCTGAAGCTTCATGATCATCTTAGTGCCCTTTGGCGTAAACAGAGGAAGTCCCTGGCCGATCACATCCACAGTGGTAAACAGCTCCATCTCACGCCCCAGCTTATTGTGATCTCTCCGCTTTGCATCCTCCATACGCTCCAGATGTGCCGCAAGCTCCTCCTTTTTACTGTAAGCAGTACCATAAATACGCTGAAGCCTTGCCTTGTTGGAATCCCCCCGCCAATATGCCATGGAGGAAGAAGTAAGCTTAAATGCCTTGACTCCCTTCGTGCTTATCAGGTGCGGGCCCGCGCACAAATCCACAAAATCTCCCTGTCTGTAGAAGGAGATTTCCTCCCCTTCAGGAAGATCGTTTATCAGCTCCACCTTATAGGGCTCGTTTCTCTCCTCCATAAGCTTTATGGCTTCTTTTCTGGGAAGGGTGAATTTCTCCAGCTTTGCGCCTGCCTTCACAATTTTTTTCATTTCCGCTTCCAGACGGTCCAAGTCCTCTCTGGAAAAAGGCGCATGATCAAAATCATAGTAAAAGCCCTCCTCGATGCTGGGTCCGATGGTGAGCTTTGCCTCCGGAAACAGACGCTTTACCGCCTCTGCCAGCACATGGGAGGCAGTATGTCTGAGAGCCGCCAGTCCCTCCTTATCCGCTGCCGTACAGATGCTCAGCTCACAGTCATGATCCAAAACAGTTCTCAAATCCACAACCTCTCCATCCACCTTTGCACAGCATGCAGCTCTGGCCAGCCCCTCGCTGATGTCAAGGGCGATGTCATAAACGCTTTTGCTCTCTGCATATTCCTTTACAGAGCCATCCTTCAATGTGATTTTCATGTTCCTTTCCTTCCTTCCTGTTTTCCTGAATGAAAAAGTCCCCTGCAATATTTCTATTGCAAGGGACGTAAAATTACGCGGTTCCACCCTTGTTGCAGCCTCCCGGCCCGCAAGGGCTTCTCTTGCTTCATTACGGGATTCTGCCACCTTCATTTGCTCATAACGGGAGCCTCCGGGCTGTATTAGAGCCACTCCGAGATGGTCTTCGTCCGCTTCCGGCAAAACCGCTTGCAGCGCTGCCTTTCTTTCAAAAGTGCAGGCGGTTCTCTCTGTTACCTTCCACAGCTTACTGTTCTCTTCAACGCTTTTTCTATTGCCTGAAACTTTATGAGCCTATCATAGTACTTTTTTTTTCAAATGTAAAGCCCTTTCTCCTCTTTTTCCATCTCTTTTATAATATAGTCTTCCACCTGATCTTTCGCCATATTTAAAGAAATGGCCAGCTCACCGTACAGGTTATCCTCTGCAATCCGAAAATATTTCGCGTCCACTGCCGTGACCTTTCGGCCCGCCTCCAGCCTTCTTTGCTTTCTCTGATAAATGGTCTTGATGATCTTTACCCACTCCCTGCAGGAATTGGTTTTCATGCAGTTTCGGTATTCCTGCTCCAGCAGCTTATCGTTGGTGATCACAATCTGCGGTATCTGCGGAATAGATGCAATCAGCAGATCCGCCTCCTCATGGCTCAGCACTCTGCGCATGGATTCCTCTGCCGTATCCACCGGTATATAGACCGTGCTGCCCGCCATGTAGACAGGCTTCAGAATATAATATTTTCTCTCCTGGTCTATACCTGAGATATTCAGGGTGGTCACATCCTCAACAACACAGACTCCCTTATTGCCGCATACTACATACTCACCTTTTTCAAACACAAAAATCTTCCTTTCTTACAATCTGCCTTCAACCACTGGTTACCCTTCATCCTCTTGTTGTCTAAACAATATTATAACCATATTTTAGCAGATTAACCGCCAAAAAGTCAGCAAATTATAAGCTTTTCAAGAAATTTTGTGAAAACCGCTCATAAAATCCACAGTGAAAATTGTGCAAAATACCATTATTTTTTATCCTGCTTCTGAAACATCACAATAAAACTCAGCACAAGAAGCAGACTGCTGCACCAGACCGCCCTCTGCCCAAACAGCTTTACGGCAGCATTTCCCACCACTGCGCCGAACGTAAATGCCCCTATGATCCCGTAATAGGTCAGACCCTTAAGCAGGCTGGACCGTTCTCCGGAAAATAAAAAGTCGCAGACAGCCTGTGTGCCGGAACGGAAATTTCCAATGCACATGGTGGTGGCGCAGGCATTTCCTTTTACCTTTCGAAAGCTCTCCACCTGAATGCCGCAGGCAAAGGAAACCATGGCATTGGCAAACCCGTTGTATGTAAGAGGCATAAGCCCTACAAAAAACAAAATCACGCATTCCGCAAGCACCGCCCACTGTCTCCAGTGAAATCCCTTTCCCTCCGGGAAAAAATGCCTGATCAGCTCTGCCGTCACAATGCCCAGGGCAAAAGCCAGAACCGGGAAAAAATACCGTAAAGCCTCCCGGAAGCTGCCCTCTGAGAGATTCACTCCGAAAAGCAGGATGTTTCCCGTCTGGGCATTGGCAAACACCTTTCCTCTTAACAGATAGGTGTAGGCATCCATCAACCCTCCGGAAACGGCCAATATAACGGCCAGACGCCTTGATTCCGACATCTGGCCCACACTCTCTTGTTTCATAAGCTTTCCAGCCTCTGCTCCCATTCTTCCTCTTTAAAGCCCACAAGGACAAAGTCCTCTCCCACCAAAAGGGGACGCTTTACCAGCATTCCATCCGTGGAAAGCAGCGCAAGCTGTTCTTCATCAGACATCCCCTGCCGTTTCTCCTTCAGCCCAAGCTCCTTATACAGCTTCCCGCTGGTATTAAAAAACCGCTTTAAAGGCAGCCCGCTCTTTTCCTGCCATTCCCGAAGCTCTAAAAGGCTTGGATGCTTCTCCTTTATGGGACGCTCCTCATAGGCAATCTGATGCTCGTCCAGCCATTTCAGCGCCTTTTTGCAAGTACTGCATTTTTCATAACATAATACCGTCAGCATTCTTTCTCCTCCAAGTTTCTTTTCCACCGCTTCCTGAAAGGAAGCCGTCTGTTACTTCTCGCAGCTCCAATACAGGGTTTCCCCGTCAAAATCCATAGTCAAGAAGGTCTCTTCCTCCTCCGTTGCCGGCGTCAGCAAAAGCTGGCTTTCCCCCTCCTCCATGTAAGGGGTGACCAAAGCCCTGAGAGTATTCTCTTCTAATTCCCACTGTCCCTCTCCTCCGATTCCTGCGCCAATGTAATAGCTGAAGCTGTGATCCTCATTTATTTCCATGGAAGCGCCATAGGTGGACAGACCTGTGCCAAACATCTCCTGCAAAGAAGCATAGGCTGTCAGGCTCTCATTGGTTCTCTGTCCGTCCAGCTGCCAGGTTCCCACATAGGAAGCCGGTGCTGCTTCTTCCATTTCCTCTAACGTAACCGGCTGTTTTTCGGCGCTGCAGCCTGCAAGCAGCAAAGCGCACAGCAGTGCGGCGCATCCTGCCCAATATCCCTTCACTTTCTACTCCTCCATCTTTGCTAACTTTGCCGCCTTGATCCAAGCCGACCAGGCGGCACCTACTCTTCGTTCATCTTTGCCAGCTTTGCCGCCTGGTCGGCTGCGATGCAGGCGTCAATGATCTCCTCGATGTCGCCGTTCATCACCTTGTCCAGCTTGTAGAGGGTCAATCCGATACGGTGGTCGGTAACGCGCCCCTGAGGGAAATTATAGGTTCGTATTTTTTCTGAGCGGTCTCCCGTTCCGATCTGGCTGCGGCGAAGCTCCGCCTCAGCGTCGTGTCTCTGCTGCTGCTCCAGATCATAAAGCTTTGCCCGAAGCAGGGCAAATGCCTTTGCCTTGTTTTGCAGCTGCGACTTCTCTGTCTGGCTGTACACCACAATCCCTGTGGGATAATGGGTCAGTCGCACTGCGGAGTCAGTGGTGTTGACGCACTGTCCGCCGTTTCCCGACGCACGCATTACATCGATACGGATATCCTTGTCGTCAATCACAATGTCAATATCCTCATCCACCTCAGGCATTACCGCCACGCTGATGGTAGAGGTGTGAATGCGGCCGCCGCTCTCCGTCTCCGGCACACGCTGTACCCGGTGAACGCCGCTTTCATACTTCATTCTGGAATACGCGCCCTGTCCTGTAATCATAAACTGGACTTCCTTCATGCCGCCGATCCCAATTTCATCCACATTGAGGGTCTCCACCTTCCAGCGGTGTCCCTCTGCGTAGTGCACATACATACGGTAGATTTCTGCGGCAAACAGGGCGGCCTCGTCTCCTCCTGCGCCTGCGCGGATTTCCACAATCACGTTTTTATCGTCATTGGGGTCCTTGGGCAAAAGCAGCACCTTCAACTCCTGCTCCAGCTCCTCTGCCCTTTTCCTGTTTTCACTCAGGGTCTCCTTGATCATCTCCCGCATTTCTTCATCATTTTCCTCTTCCAGCATTGCCAGAGAGTCCGCAACTTCCTGATTGCACTTTTTGTATTCCGTATAGGCGTTTATGATAGGAGTCAAATCGCTCTGCTCCTTCATCAGCTTTCGAAACCGCTCCTGATTGTTGGCCACCGTCGGCTCATGGAGCTCACTCATAATCTCCTCAAAACGAATTAATAAATCTTCCAGCTTGTCAAACATTTTTCTTCTCCTAAAAACCTCCAGCCTGTGTCTTTCCCTTTCCGCTGCCGCAGATTTTCCAAGGCTGCTTCCTTATTCCTAAGACAAGGTTCCTGACACTACTCTGTCAAGTCCTCCGTAATCCTTCACTATCACAATATCCTTAAAGCCCTTTTGCTCCATGAGGCTCTTCACGGCTTCCCCCTGATCATATCCAATTTCCAAAAAAAGCCGTCCCCCGCCTGTCAGGTGTTCTCTGCTGCCTGAGATAATCTTACGATAAAAATACAATCCATCCTCATGGCCGTCAAGAGCCAGTCTTGGTTCATGCTCTCTCACCTCGGGCATCAGCGTATCCAAAACAGCGCTGGGAATGTAAGGGGGATTGGAAACAATCACCTCGAATTTTCCTTTTACGGACGCAAACAAATCACTTTGCAGAAAGCAGATTCCTGCCTTCTCCTGCCCGCATAAGTCCCAGGAAGCACCCCATTCCTCCCAAGGCGCCTTTTCCAAGAACAGACCGTTTCGCACGGCGTTCTCTTCAGCCGTCCTTAACGCTTCTCCGGAGATATCAACGCCCATCCCCTGACAGTGATTGGAAAAATGCAGCAGGCTGATCAGAATGCACCCTGAGCCGGTACACATATCCAGAATCCTGCTTCCGTCGGAAAGCTCCCGAAGCACCTCCTCCACCAGGATTTCCGTATCCTGCCTGGGAATCAACACATGCTCATTGACCGCAAATACAAGCCCCATAAACTCCTGAACGCCGGTCAAATGCTGAAGAGGTATCCTCCGGGCCCGCTTTTCGATCAGGCTCTCATAAGCCCCTGCCTGGCTGTCCAAAACTTCTTTTTCTCCATGCGCCAGCAGGGTATTTCTATCCGTATCACACACATACTCTAAAAGCAGCCTGGCATCCAGCGCGGCTTCCTGTACTCCGGCCCTCTCCAGGACTGCTTTTCCACTCTGAAAGCATTCCTCATATGTCATAAGCCCTTACCGCCTCGTCCTCTCAGTCATCCTCTCTGCCGGATTCCTGTTCCATCCAGGTTTCATCCACCTCATAGCCAAAATTCTCATAGAGATAATTTTTCCAGTCAAACACAGCTTCCACCGCTGCTATTGCAACCTCCACCATGCTTTCATCCGGCTCCTTCGTGGTCATACGCTGAATCCACATCCCCGGAGCAGAAAGAATCCGCACAAGCAGATTGTCGCTTCGTCCCGCGAGACGAATGATCTCATAGGAAATCCCAGCAACCACGGGCAAAAGCAGCACCCGCAGCACCACCTTGGCCGCCACGCTGTCCACCTGAATAAAGAAAAACAAAATAATGCTTACAAAAAACACAAAAAACAGAAAACTGGTTCCGCATCTCCTGTGCAGTCTGGAGCTGCGCATCACATTGTGCACGGTAAGCGGCCTGCCCTTCTCGATACAGTTGATACATTTGTGCTCCGCACCATGATACCGATACAAGCGCCTGATATCCTGCATGGCGCTGATCCCCCACACATACAACACAAAAATACCGATGCGGATGATGCCCTCCACAATGGTCATCAGAGAACGGTTGCGGATATAACCGTCAAAAAGGGAAGAAATATAATAAGGAAGCACAATAAAAATACCCACCGCAAGCACCACTGAAAGAACGGTCACAAACCCTGTGAGCACCTTCTGCGCATTTCCCTTAGACATTTTATTCAATGCCTTGTCAAGCTTCGTCTCCTCTTCTTCCTCCTCGTAGAAGGAAGCGGAATAATTTAACGCCCTTGTGCCGAGAATCAGGGAATCCACAAAATTAAAAATTCCCCGGATAAAGGGCAGCTCCTTTATTTTATGACCATGCAGCACTCCCTGGTAATATTCCAGCTCCACTTCAATTTCTCCGTCCGGCTTTCTCACGGCTACCGCATAATTCTCTTTGTTCTTCATCATAATACCTTCCAGCACGGCCTGCCCGCCAATGCCGGAATACCGGTTGCATTTTTTTCTTGCCATAGTCTCTTTGCACCTTTACTTTGGAAAAAAAAGGTTGAGATAGAAATACCTCAACCTTTTCTGCGTTCTTATTTGACACCGTATTTCCTGTTGAACTTCTCAATCCGTCCATCTGCCCTTGCAGTTTTCTGCTGTCCTGTATAGAACGGATGGCACTTTGAACAAACCTCCACGTGAATCTCAGGCTTGGTAGAGCCGGTCACAAAGGTGTTGCCACAGTTGCAGGTTACTGTTGCCTGATAATATGCGGGATGGATTCCTTCTTTCATTTTTTTCACCTCTCTATTGTAAAATTAGCTAAATAGGTCTATATTCGCATCCTCACTGCCTATGGAACCACAAACAGCGGTATTATTGTAACATAACAAAACAAGGCTTGCAATACTTAAATCAAATAAATTTGTTCTTTTTTACCATTGCCACAAATTCCATATTGTTTCTGGTGCGGGCAAACATGTCCAGAATCCGGTCTGCCGCCTCATCGGGCTTTAGTCCATTGAGCGCCTTGCGCATCACATTGATGGCCTCCATCTCCTCCGGCGAAAGCAAAAGATCCTCTCTTCTGGTGCCGGATTTGGCCAGATCAATGGCTGGAAATATCCGCTTCTCGGACAGCCTGCGATCCAGTACCATCTCCATATTTCCTGTTCCCTTAAATTCCTCGTATACCACATCATCCATCTTGCTGCCCGTATCCACCAAGGCCGTAGCCAGAATGGTCAGACTCCCGCCCTCTCTCATATTGCGGGCCGCGCCGAAAAACCGTTTGGGCATATGAAGGGCAGAGGGATCCAGTCCGCCTGAAAGAGTCCGCCCGCTGGGAGGAACCACCTGATTGTAGGCTCTGGTCAGGCGAGTGATGCTGTCCAAGAGAATCACCACATCCTTTTTGTGCTCTACCAGACGCTTGGCACGTTCGATCACCATTTCCGATACTCTCTTGTGATGCTCGGGCAGCTCGTCAAAAGTAGAGTAAATCACCTCCACATTATCCCCCTGGATGGCCTCTTTGATATCCGTCACTTCCTCCGGCCGTTCGTCAATGAGCAGAATCAGCATGTGCATGTGGGGATTGGTGCGCAGAACCGATTTGGCTACCTCCTTTAACAGGGTAGTCTTTCCTGCCTTGGGAGGGGAAACAATCATGCCGCGCTGTCCCTTTCCCACAGGACTTACCAGGTCCATCACCCTCATTGCAATGCTGCAGCCTGGCGTCTCCAGCTTGATGCGTCGGTTGGGGAAAATGGGGGTCATATCTTCAAATGCCATTCTCTTTGCAGATTCCTCGGGAGTATAGCCGTTTATGGTGCGGATAAACAAAAGAGCGCTGAATTTCTCCTGCTGAGTCTTTACCCGCTTATTGCCCCGCAGAATGTCTCCGGTCTTTAACCCAAAACGCCGGATCTGGCTGGGCGCCACATACACGTCGTTTTCACCGGGCAGATAATTCTCACAGCGGATAAAACCATAGCCATCCGGCATAACCTCCAAAATGCCGCTGGCCTCCTCGCCGCTGTCCAGCTCCTTGGGATACTGGCCTTCGTCGTAAATCTCATTGACACGGCCTTCCCCTCTTGACCGCTCTTCACTTCTTTGCTGGTTCTCTTTCTGGTGGTTTTCCTCTCTCTGAGGTCTTTCTTCTCTCTGAGGTCTCTCCTCTCTCTGAAGTCTCTCTTCTCTCTGAGGCCTCTCTCCCCGCTGAGGCCGTTCCCCTCTCTGGGAAGCTTCTCCTTTGGCGCCGTTTTCATAGCGGGAAGCGCTTTCTACTCTGGAAGGGGCTTTGTGCACTGCCGTCTCCTGCTTCTTGGAAGCGTTTTCCTCCTCTTTCTTTAACCGGGCGTCCTCTGCCAGCATAGCCTCCACCAGCTCTGCCTTCTTCATAGCCGAGATTCCCTTAAGTCCACGCACCTTCGCCAGCTCTTTCAGCTGTACCAGTGCCAATGATTCATATTTTTCTCTCATATACTCCCAAATCCTCCTATACTAAAGCAGCCCCTTGAGGCCCTTCCTTTTACAGTGATACTCCTTATCCGTTTCAGCAGATTTCCATTCCACGCTCGAAAGGAGCTTTCCAACTTTTTATTTCAGGGATTTCTTTCTCAGACAGGTCAATGGACGTGTTCCTTGACTTTTTGATGAATCAATCGTTTATATGAAAGCATTATAATACAGTTTTGGCAAAATAGGAAGTACTATTTTGCCAAAACTACCTTTTTTTGCCGGAGAGATTCCTGTACATCGATCAATCTTTGGTTTTCAGAGCCTCTAAAGGGCAGCTTGAGGTTTTTCAGTTCCTCCACAAACTCTCCATCCACAAGCACATCGATAAGCTGGAGAAGGGAGCTGACTGTTTTCTCCCCCTGCTGTGCCAGGGGCAGCAGATCCTTTTCATAATCATATCCCGTATAGCACCAAATATCCTTTTTCGGATAGGAAAGACGCACCTTCTCCACAAGGGAGAGCACCTCTTTCCTGTTTCTGGGGTCTAAGGGCTCTCCTCCCAGCAGGCTGAGCCCCCGTATATAATCAGGTGCCAGCGCTTTTAAAATTTCCGTCTCTGTCTGGACCGTATAGGGATTTCCGTATCCGAAATCCCACGCCTCGCTGTTAAAGCAGCCCTTGCAGCCGTGGGTGCAGCCGCTTACAAACAGCGACACCCGCACCCCCGGCCCGTTGGCTACATCTGTTTTTTTGATGGCCGCATAATTCATAGATGAAGCACCCTGGCCTTTATTTCCTTGGTTTTTCCTGCATTCCAGAAATTCTCCCCCAGATAACCGCAGGTTCTCCTGGTCACGTTCATCTTTGCGTGATCCTTATTGTGGCACTGAGGGCATTCCCATTCCATGTTTTCGTTGATCTGTATCTCACCGTCAAAGCCGCACACATGGCAGTAATCAGACTTGGTGTTAAACTCTCCGTACTGGATATTGTCATAAATAAACCGGATCAGTTCCTCCAGGGCTTCCAGATTATTGTTCAGATTTGGAATTTCCACATAGGAAATCGCCCCGCCCAGAGACTTATTCTGGAATTCGCTCTCAAAGGTAAATTTTGTAAAGGCATCAATATTTTCCCGCACATCTACATGGTAGGAATTGGTATAATACCCCTTATCCGTTACATTTTCAATGTCGCCGAATTTCTCCCGGTCAATTCTTGCAAAGCGGTAGCAGAGAGTTTCCGCAGGCGTGCCGTAAAGACTAAAGCCGATGCCCGTCTCTTCCTTCCATCTTGCCGCCGTCTCCTGCATATAATCCATCACCTTCATGGCAAATTCTTTTCCCTCCGGCTTCGTGTGGCTGCAGCCCTTCATGAGATAGGTGGTCTCGTAAAGCCCAATGTAGCCGAGAGACATGGTGGAATAGCCGCCATGGAGATATTTATCTATCTTTTCGCCCTTTTTCAGCCTTGCAATGGCGCCGTACTGCCAGTGGATGGGACTTACGTCGGATACAGTGCCCTCAAGGGCCTTGTGTCTGCACATTAACGCCTCGTAGCACAGCTGAAGCCTCTCCTCCAAAATCTCCCAGAATACTTTCTCATCGCCCTTTGCCAGAATTCCGATCTGAGGGAGGTTTAAGCTTACCACACCCTGGTTAAAACGGCCCTCCCATTTATAATTTCCGTTTTCGTCCTTCCAGGGAGACAAAAAGGAACGGCAGCCCATGCAGGAGAACACATTTCCCTCATAGTTTTCCCGCATTTTCTTGGCAGAGATATAGTCAGGGTACATCCTCTTTGCGGAGCATCTGGCTGCAAGGTGCGTCACATAATCGTATTTGCCGCCCTTGAGACAGTTATTTTCATCCAGCACATAAACCAGCTTAGGAAACGCAGGGGTCACATAAACCCCTTTCTCATTCTTGGTTCCCTGCAGGCGCTGGGTGAGAATCTCCTCAATAATCTGCACCGTCTCCTCCACATATTCATCCTCCTCGTCAATGTGAAGAAATAAGGTCACAAAGGGAGACTGGCCATTTGTGGTCATCAGCGTGTTAATCTGATACTGTATGGTCTGCACACCGCTTCTGAGCTCATCCCGAAGGCGTATATCCACGATTTTTTTCTTCGCCTGAGCATCCAGGCTGTCCCCAAATTCCTGGTCCAGCTGCTGTTCAAACTTCAGCCTGCTTTTGCGCAGATACTTTCCCAGATGCTTTATGTTCACAGACTGTCCCCCGTACTGATTGCTGGCCACCGCCGCAATAATCTGTGTCGTTACGGTGCAGGCCACCTGAAAGCTCTTGGGTGACTCGATCAGCTTGCCGTTGATAGAAGTTCCGTTGTCCAGCATATCCTGAATATTGATCAGACAGCAGTTGAAAATCGGCTGAATGAAATAATCCGCATCATGAAAATGAATAGCGCCGTTTTCGTGGGCTAACGCAATATGCTCCGGCAGAAGCAGACGCCTGGTCACATCCCTGGATACCTCTCCTGCAATATAGTCCCGCTGGGTGGAAGCAAGCCTTGTGTTTTTGTTGGAGTTTTCTTCCGCAAGCTCCTTGTTCTCATTCCGAATCAGCTTCAGAATGGATTCATCGGTAGTGTTGGATTTGCGCAGCAGGCTTCTCTGATAGCGGTACACGATATATTTCTTGGCAAGCGTATATTTATTGTGGCTTACCAGCCGCTCCTCAATCATATCCTGCACATGCTCCACCGTCAGAAGCTCTTTCCCTTCCTGCTTCACATCGTCCAGGATTTCCCCGATCAATTCCTCCTCCGCACGATATTCCTTCTCCACTTCATTGTTGGCCTTCTGAATGGCCGCCACAATCTTTTCTTCCTCGTACGGCACAATACGCCCGTCTCTTTTCTGTATCCTCATAAGCATCCTCTTTCCTCTACCGTGTACACATCACATAAACGATGGCCGTATGGGGATACAAGCCTCCCGTACGACCACCTGCGCGCCATTTTCCGGCAAAACAAACACCCAAAAAATCGCACAATATTTTGTGTATCACTTCGAAACTCACACCTATATCTTGTATTTCATTATAATCGGATGCAGAATAAATTGCAAGGGCTTTTTTATTCCTATCAATAATAGTATCCTCTTCCGCCGCAGCACATACCGCCTCCGCCGCAGCAGAGATTACAGATCAGATTTGCAATGCACAGCTTTAAACAGATATTGCCGCCTCCCATGGAGGGATAACCGTACGCCGCCTGCCGCCTGGAATACCAGGTGCCTCCGTTTTCAAACTGATATACCAGATTCTGGTAATCTGCATTCCCAGGCTCCAGGGCCGCCGCCTTTTTGGCGTGTTCTAAAGCAGCCACATTATTGCCAAGCCCCGCGTGGGCTATGGCGCTGTAATAGTACCATCTTGCCCCCCGCTCATGCTGCCCCATGCTATCCAGCGCATTCCTGGCCTCTTTATAATATCCGTTCCGCACATAATTGCCGGCCGCCCGCAGATGAGGCTCCTCCTCATATCCTGCGCTCTGGCCCTGTCCAAAATCCCCAAAGCCGCCGAAGCCTCCAAAGGGGCCATAGCCGAAACCGCCTCCGTCATAGCCGCCTCCATAGCTGCCTCCGCCGTAGCTGCCGCCTCCTCCCGTACCGCCATAGCTGTAGCCCTCTGTGCGCTCCTTCATAATCTGCTGGTATGCCGCCTGTATCTCCTTAAACTTTTCTTCCGCCTGGGCCTTATTAGGATTGTTGATATTGGCGTCCGGATGATACTTGCGGCTCAGAGCCTTATATGCTTTTTTGATTTCCTCCTCGGAAGCGTCTCTGCTTACTCCGAGAACCTTATACGGATCATTCATTCTTTTTCTCCACAGCCGCCCTTCTCTTTTCTCTCACCGCTTCATACCGGCACCACACTCCGGAATACAAAATATTTCTCAAAATTTCCACGTTCTCTAAAATAGGCAGCCTCTCAAATTCCTTACAGCACTCTGACATCATCATGGTCAAAATCGTCCTGCATTCTTCCTCAAAGTCCGGTTCGTTGTACATCCTTTTTAAAGGATTAAAGTTATTTTTCCGGATATCCTCTTCAATATCCTCATACGCATCTAACAGATAGATAAACTTTCCCAGGAAAAACCCAAAACGGCCCAGCCCTTCGCTCCACTCGTCCTCTCTGCAGACAAAAATTCCGGCCATAATCTTTCCGAACAATCCCGCCATGGTGTCAATATCCCCATTTCCCGTCTTTTCCGCATCATAAAAATCATGCATCAAAAGACAGATATTTCTCACCTTTGCGGCATAAGTTTCCTTTACGCCCTTGCTTTTTCCCTCCAGCATTTTACCGTATGCAAGCTTCCAGAGCTTTTTTTCATCCTCCCAGTCATCCTGACATTTATAGAGTGTCAAAAGCAAGTTCATGTCCGCCGCATACTCTGTAAAGAGATTGGTTCTGATTTCATGCTTTTCAAAGGGATGGGCGATACATCGGCACTCACCCGTCTGTGTCTGCGGCTCATAAAGTCCTGTAAACAGCATGAGTAAAAAGGTCATATCATAGCTCAGTGAAAGCTGGCCCGTTATACCGTACTTCTCCTTCAGCTTGCGGCAGAGGCCGCAATAATAGGAATGGTATATATCAAACTCTTTAAATTTCATTTCGGCTTTGTTAACTATGATATATCCAAACATGAAACTGCCTCCCTGTCAACTCTTTTTGATAAATTCCGTCCCGCATTTCCTGCACCTTATGGCGATTCTGCCCTTTCCCCTGGGAACCCGTATCTTCTGCCTGCAGTTGGGACATCTGTAAATATGGTATTCCTTAAGCTGCTTCCATTCCCTTTTCTTTTTCTGGAAAAAGCCTCTGACCTTCATCTCTTTTTTCAGATACCACTGGTTTTCTGCACTACGCTTGGCTATATTCCGGGAAAACATACGGAAATACACATAAATCATCAAAGCAAGCGCAAACAGGTAAAAAAGGTTTCCTCCAAAAAAGGAAATCACCAGACACACAAGGGCCGCGATCATTAAAAATTGGTTCAATCTGTCGCTGCCATAGCGCCCCCACATAAATCTCTGCAATTTTTCTCTCATTTTTTTCCTTCCCGTCCGTTAAAGCGGACATCCTTCCATCATTTCCTGTCCGAAAAAGCCTTCAGGACTTTATACATGTCTCCAGAATATCAGCACACCGTTCAATTCCAAGCAGGCCGCTGTCTAAAACAATATGGTAATTTTGACTGTTTTTCCAGTCCTTCCCGGTGTTGGCCCGATAATAGCCGCTTCTGCGCCTGTCTGCCCTCTTTAACACCTCGGAGGCCTTCTGGGCGGGAATCCCATATGTGTCCACCGCTCTTTTTTTACGGAATACGTCGTCCGCATGAATGAATACCCGGAGCACATCCTCCCGCTCTCTCAGGGAATGGGCGGCGCATCTCCCCACCACAACAGCAGGGGTCTGCGTGAGCTTTTGTATGATTTTTGATTCCGTCAAAAACAGCCTGCTCTCCAAGGGCAGCGATCTGCCCTGGAAGATAGAATCTCCCTTTCCCAGGTTTGCCATCGCATACATGGAATACATAAAGCTTCCTGTAGACTTTTCCTCCAGATCCTCCAGATAATGCTCCGGCTGTCCCAGCTCCTTGGCAGCCATGGCAAGAATTTCACGCCCATAACAGGGTATCCCCAGACGTTTTGCCGTCCTTTGTCCGATCTCCTGCCCGGCGCTGGCATACTCCCGTTCTATGGCTATAATGTGATATTTCATATTTCCTCTCATTCTGCCGCGTGAGCGGCTTTGCAATCAGTACGCGTTTCTTTGTGTATGATCAATGTTACGATGCAAACTGGCTGTTGTACAGATCGGCATAAAAGCCTCCCTTTTCCAAAAGCTCCTTGTGATTTCCGCTCTCGATGATGTCCCCGTCCTTCATCACCAGAATCATATCCGCGTTTTTGATCGTGGAAAGTCTATGGGCGATCACAAAAGAAGTCCTTCCTTCCGTCAGCTTATCCATGGCTTTCTGAATCTGTATCTCCGTTCTGGTGTCCACAGAGCTTGTGGCCTCATCCAGAATCAGCAAAGGCGCGTTCTCGATCATGGCCCGGGCAATGGTAATCAGCTGCTTTTGCCCCGCAGACAAATTAGCCTTGTCGTTGAGCACTGTGTCGTAGCCCTTTGGCAGTGTGCTGATAAAATGGTGAATCCCCACCGCCCGGCAGGCTTTCTCCACTTCCGCATCGCTGACATTTTCCTTGCAGTACACAATATTTTCCCGAATAGTGCCTTCAAAAAGCCAGGTGTCCTGCAGCACCATGCAAAACAGATCATGCACATTTTCCCTGGTCAGATTCTTCGTGGAAACACCGTCTATCAAAATATCGCCCCCATTCAGCTCGTAAAAACGCATCAGCAGGTTTACCATAGTGGTTTTGCCCGCTCCTGTGGGTCCTACGATTGCAATTTTCTGTCCGGCTTTGGCATGGGCCGAAAAGTCCTTGATAATAATGTGATCCGGCTGATACCCAAAACGGACATGGCGAAACTCCACATCGCCTCTTGCATTTTCAAGGCGGGCAGTTTTCCCGCTTTCGTCCTTAAGCTCTTCTTCCTCCAAAAACGCAAAGACACGTTCTCCTGCTGCGGCTGTGGACTGCAGGCTGGTCATGGCCTGGGCAATCTGACTCAGCGGATTGGTAAAAAGCCTGATATACATCATAAACGCTACAATCACGCCAAAGCTGATTACATCATTCATCGTCAGGGCAGCTCCCACCACACAGACCGCAACATAACCGAAATTTCCGATAAAGCTCATAATCGGCATCATCAGACCGGACAAAAACTGGCTTTTCCATGCGCTGTTGTAAAGCTGATCGTTGATATCCGTAAAGGTTTCCAGGGCTTTTTCCTCTCCGTTATACGCCCTCACTACATTGTGGCCGGAATAAATTTCCTCGATATGCCCGTTGATGCGTCCCAGCTGGCTTTGCTGTTCAATGAAGTGTCTTTGGGATTTGGACATTATGGTCATCATGATGCCGAAGCCTGCAAAGGTAGAGACTACCGCAGTGAGCGCCATGATCCAGTTGGTATAAAACATCATAATCAGGGAGCCCAGGAACATAGTTACTGCTGTTACCAGAGAACCAATGCTCTGGTTCAGGCTTTGTCCAATGGTATCCACATCGTTTGTGACCCGGCTGAGCACATCTCCAAAACTTGTTTTATTAAAATAATTTAAAGGTACCTTGTTGATTTTTACGGAAATATCGCTTCGAAGCCTTTTGGTGACCGCCTGGGTGATAGTAGCCATGGCAAAGGACTGAATGTAGGAGCAGACGGCGCTGCATCCGTAAAGAACTGCCAGCCCGAATGCGATACGCTTCACTCCCTCCATATCAATCTCTGTGGTCAGTCCCTGGGTAATCAGATTGGTCAGATCCTTCAATTTATCCGGTCCAATCAGAGAGCATATGGCCCCTGCCATAGCAAGGATCAGGGCTCCCGCAAGAAAGGGAAAATACCGTCTGCAGTACAAAAGAAGCTTTTTCCATGTTCCTGTGAAATCCTTGGCCTTTTCTCCAGGTCCCCGCATGCCGCCCCGGCCGCCCATCATGCCGCGGCCTGCAGGCCTTTGTCTATTTTCATTACTCATTTGCAAGCTCCTCCTTTGACAGCTGGGAAAGGGCGATCTGCCTGTAAACCTCACAATTTTGCAGAAGCTCCTCATGGGTTCCCATTCCCACTGCTTTTCCTTCCTCCAGGACAATAATCTTATCCGCATTTTTTATAGTGCCGATACGCTGGGCCACAATAAGGGAAGTGGTGTCCGCCGTCTCTTTTTTCAGAGCCGCCCGCAGAACCTTGTCCGTCTTGTAGTCCAGCGCTGAAAAAGAGTCGTCAAAAATATAGATTTCAGGCTTCCTATATATCGCTCTGGCAATGGCAAGCCGCTGCTTTTGTCCTCCCGAGAGGTTGGCACCGTTTTGCGCCACCATTCCCTGGTAAGCGTCCTCCATCTTCTCCACAAACTCCGTGCCCTGAGCAATATCTACGGACTTTTTCACATACTCGCTGTCCACCCCTGTGTCTCGTCCGTTGTCACCGTAGGACACATTGCTCTCCACGGTTCCCGCAAACATCACCGCTCTCTGGGACACATATCCAAGCTTGTTGTGCAGCGCTTTGGCCGTGTACTCCTTTACGTTCACTCCGTCCACAAGCACCTCCCCTTCCGTAGCGTCATAAAAACGGGGAACCAGATTCACCAGCGTAGACTTACCACTTCCGGTGGAGCCGATAAAGGCGATAGTCTCTCCCTTATGTGCCGTAAAGCTGATATCTGTAAGCACATCGTCCGCAGCGTCGGGATAGCGGAAGCTTACATGGCGGAATTCCACCTCTCCTTCCTTTCCCGGCAGGCCCTCTGTTCTTTCTCCATCCTTTATTCCAGGCTCCGTATCCAGCACCTCATTGATACGCTTTGCAGAAACGCTTGCTCTGGGGAGCATAATGAAAATCATCGTCAAAAGCATAAAAGCCATAACCACCTGCATCGCATAGGAGGAGAACACCACCATATCCGAAAACAATCCGATACGCTCCACAAGCTGAGCTTCATTGATCAGAACCGCCCCGATCCAGTAGATGGACAATGTGAGACCGTTCATGATAATGTTCATTCCCGGATTCATAATCGCCATCATTCTATGGGCAAAGAGATTGTTGTCCGTCAGCTCCTTATTGGCCGCCTCAAACTTTTCCTCTTGATACTGTTCCGCATTGTAGGCCCGCACCACCCGGATGCCGGTAAGGTTTTCCCTGGTAACACGGTTCAGGTTATCCGTCAGCGTTTGAATCTTCCTGAATCTGGGTAATGCAAATATCATAAGTACAACAATCAGAATCAGCAGAAATACCACAGCCGCCGCTGTTGCCGCCGTCCACTGCCAGCTTTTGCCGGAGATTTTCAAAATAGCCCACACCGCCATAATGGGAGCCTTAATCATCACCTGAAGTCCCATGGCAATAATCATCTGAATCTGGGTGATATCGTTAGTAGAACGGGTAATCAGGCTGGCTGTGGAAAACCGGTTGATTTCCTCCATGGAAAAATTCTCCACCTTTTCAAAAACCGCCTGTCTGACCCTGCGGGCCAGCGTCGCCGCAAGTCTGGAAGCGAAATATCCTACCGCCACCGCAAACACTAAGCTTCCCAGCGCACAAAGAAGCATTTTCCCTCCGGCGGCAAAAATATCGCTCATCAGACTGCCTTCCGTCTGCACCAGGCTTGTGATTTCCGACATGTAATCCGGCAGGGTCAAATCCAATCCCACCTGACACGCCACAAAAAAAACGCAGGCCAAAACGATAAGCCAATCCTGCTTTTTGAAGTACTTAAGAAGTTTTAACATTTTGATCCGTACCTTTCTATCTTCGTCTGTTTCATTATCAATCAACCTGCACAAAAGTACAATTAAATAAATATAAATATTTGTAAAGAATCGGTGAAAGCAAAAAACCGCGTCTTTTCGACACGGTTTTTTTGCTGCTTTTCTTTTACAGGTACTTCACTATATCCGAAAGCCTGCGCTTCGGCACAACATAATCCTTCTTTTCGTCCAGATAATATCTGCAGTCTCCTCCCTGATCAAGATCCACAATACGGCTTGCATGGGAGGGATATCCGAATGCAACCACAGTATGCAGCTTCTGCTTTTCTGAAAGGCCAAACAATTCCGAGAGCTTTTCTTTATTGCAGGCTCCAATGATACAGCTGCCCACACCCCGGTTCCAGGCCGCCAGGGTCATATTGGCAATGGCAAGTCCGGCATCGGTGTCGCAGTCCGGGTTGATATCCGTATTCTCCACCACCCCGATAAACAGCACCGGTCTTTCCCCTTCCCTGGGCTGTCCAAGCTCAGGAGGCAGCGCTCCCGCCCAGCGGGTATGGGAAAATACTTCTTTTACCTTTTCTTCGTTCTGCACCACCACATAGCCAAGCGGCTGTCTGTTTGCAGCGCTGGAGGCAAGCCTTGCCGCCATCAGGATTTCATCCAGAACCTCCTTGGGCACTGGATGCTGTTTGAATCTTCTGTAGGTCCTGCGGCCTTCCAGCAGCTTCATAATATCTTCCATCTTACCCACGCCTCCTTCCCTCTCCTGATACGTTTCCTCTGTTCTGCGCCTCTTTTTGTTTTTTACTTCTGGGCTACATCCTTCATGGAGAAGCTGATTCTTCCCATCTTATCCTTACCCAGGCATACTACGGTCACCACATCTCCCAAAGTGAGCACATCCTCTACCCGGTTGATTCTTTCCTTTGCAATCTTGGAGATGTGAACCATGCCCTCCTTGCCGGGAGCAAATTCCAAAAAGGCGCCAAACTCCTTGATGCTTACAACCTTGCCCTTAAAGATCTGGCCTTCCTCAAAATCAGTGGTGATAATCTTGATCATCTCCACAGCCTTGTCCATCATTGCCTGATCCGTACCGCAGACAGATACATTTCCGTCATCCATAATATCAATTTTTACGCCGGTGCGGGCAATGATCTCATTGATGGTCTTACCGCGCTGTCCCACCACATCGCCGATTCTCTCGGGATCAATCTGAATGGAAATAATCTTAGGTGCGTAAGGACCTACCTCCGGTCTGGGAGCCGCAATTGCCTTCTTCATGCAGTTTTCCATAATAAACAGTCTGGCCTCACGGCATCTCTCGATAGCGCCCTCCACAATGGGCCTTGTCAGTCCATGAATCTTAATGTCCATCTGGATTGCGGTGATGCCCGCTGTGGTACCGGTCACCTTAAAGTCCATATCTCCGAAGAAATCCTCCAAACCCTGGATATCGGTGAGCAGTACAAAATCATCATCCGTATCCCCTGTCACAAGACCGCAGGAAATACCGGCCACCATCTTTTTGATGGGTACACCTGCCGCCATCAAGGACATACAGGATGCACAGGTGGACGCCATGGAGGTGGAACCATTGGATTCAAAGGTCTCCGAAACAGTACGAATGGCATAAGGGAATTCCTCTTCGCTTGGAAGCACAGGCAAAAGAGCCCGCTCTGCCAGCGCCCCGTGGCCGATCTCACGTCTTCCCGGTCCTCTGGAGGGCTTTGTTTCACCTACAGAATAGGACGGGAAATTGTAATGGTGCATATATCTCTTGCTTACTTCATTTTCGTCCAGTCCATCCAGTCTCTGCTGCTCAGACAAGGGTGCAAGGGTACATACATTACAGATCTGGGTCTGGCCTCTGGTAAACATAGCGGAGCCGTGCACTCTGGGAATGATATCTACTTCTGCGGCAAGAGGACGTATCTGGGTGATTTCACGGCCGTCCGGACGCTTGTGGTCCTTTAAAATCATCTTGCGCACCGTCTTTTTCTCATACTGATACACAGCCTCTCCCAGCATTGCAAGCCAGTCCTCATTGTCCGCAAAGGCTTCCTCCAGCCTTTGTGTAATGACCCGGATATTCTCCTCTCTGGTCTGCTTGTCATCGGTAAACACCGCGCTCTCCATCTCCTGAGGCGTTACGATCTTCTTCATTTCCTCAAACATTTCCTCAGGAACGGCGCAGCTTGTATATTCATGCTTTTTCTTGCCTGTCTCGGCAACGATTTTTTCAATGAAGGCAATCACCGTCTGGTTGATCTCATGGGCCTTGTAGATGGCTTCGATCATTTTCGCCTCAGGAACCTCGTTGGCGCCCGCCTCAATCATGATCACCTTTTCCTTGGTAGAGGCAACCGTCAGATTCAGATCGCCGTTTTTCCACTGCTCCTGGGAAGGGTTGATGATAAACTCTCCGTCTATCATGCCCACCTGGGTCATGGCACAGGGACCATCAAAGGGAATATCTGAAATACAGGTGGCAATGGCAGCGCCCAGCATAGCCACCAGCTCCGGGCGGCATTCCGGGTCCACACTCATTACCATATTGTTCAGCGTCACATCATTGCGGTAGTCCTTTGGAAACAGGGGCCGCATGGGTCTGTCAATCACACGGCTGGTGAGAATGGCATTTTCGCTGGCCTTCCCCTCCCTCTTATTAAAGCCTCCGGGAATCTTCCCCACAGCGTACAGCTTTTCCTCATACTCAACGCTTAAGGGAAAGAAATCAATTCCCTCCCTGGGTTTCTCGGAAGCCGTTGCCGTGCTGAGCACGGTAGTGTCTCCATAGTGCATAAAAGCACAGCCGTTTGCCTGTCTGCCCACACGGTTGATATCCACCTTGAGGGTACGTCCGGCAAGCTCCATTTCATAGGTCTGATACATAAATAAGATCCTCCATTCCTCCGCTTCCTGCGGTAATCAAAATATTTTCCTTTTGGAACAGAAGACACCGAAACTACTGAAAAGAACACGTGAAAACATATCCTTTTCAGCGGTCTCGGAATTCCATTCTGTTCCAAAGCCCTCAGCGCGCATCTGTCTGCCGCCTCTGTTTTCTCTGCGCAAAATCGCACAAAAAGCGGAGGGCCGAAAAATTCGGACCGTCTCCGCCTTCCCATGTCTCCCTTTATTTACGCAGGCCAAGTCTCTCAATCAGCTTACGATATCTCTCGATATCCTTTCTCTTGAGATATTCCAGAAGGCCGCGTCTCTGGCCTACCATTTTAAGCATACCCCGGCGGGAGTGATGATCCTTGGGATTTGCCTTCAAATGCTCGGTAAGCTCCTGGATTCTTGCAGTCAGCACTGCGATCTGCACCTCAGGTGAACCGGTATCTCCAGGTGTCCTGGCATACTCGTTCATGATTGCTGTTTTCTTTTCCTTAGAAATCATTTTGTTTCCTCCTGTTTTCTTCAAATCGCCTGATACTAAGACCGGGCCGGAGTCTCCCTCATCTGAGCATCGGCTAAATCATACTGACATAGTATAGCATAATCCCACAATATTGTAAACCATTTTTTGCAGTTACCTGGTTGCTGAAAATAACAAGTGACAAATGCTTTCTTATCCGTTACAATGGAGAATACAGTATGCCGTTTTCAAAAGAGACGGT
>DXGH01000063.1 GCA_019114005.1 Candidatus Acetatifactor stercoripullorum | reverse complement strand
TTATATTTCAGTATTTCAACCCACGCCCCCGCGAGGGGAGCGACCCTTACCGGAATGATGCTTCCTGCCCTTACTCCAAATTTCAACCCACGCCCCCGCGAGGGGAGCGACAGGATTAACTGCTTATGTTGCGTGGATGGAAGAATTTCAACCCACGCCCCCGCGAGGGGAGCGACCCATTGGGGAAAGAAAAGTAAAGAGGATGTACCTATTTCAACCCACGCCCCCGCGAGGGGAGCGACTATGCTTCAGCGCGCCGTTGAAGATAATCTTGTTGTATTTCAACCCACGCCCCCGCGAGGGGAGCGACTGCAAAAATAACCAAATATTCGTTTAATACTTATACAACTTTACTAGTTTTTTCTGTTTAACGGCAAAAAATATCTGTCAAACAGTATTCCGTTGCCTGCTTTTTGCTCATTTGATGCAAATTACCGGTACGAATCTTCCTGGCATTTTATGTGCGCTTCAGGTTCGCGCGGAAGCTATAGGATTAATGTCTGGTCTGCAGCAATGCCCCTGTCTACGCCCACATGCTCTACTTTCGTGTGAAATTTATTACCTAGATAATAAAACCGCAGGCTGTCAACCTTTTGATCAATGATATCCGTGAGCGTTGCTTTCAGGGCAACACACTGTGCATTATCTACAATACACTCAAATACAGAATTTTGCACTCTCCTTCCATAATTCACACACTGTTTCGCCACCTTTCTCAGCCTCTTTCGGCCTTCGGCGGTTTCCGTATTCACATCATAAGTAATCAATACCAGCATTTCCCACCTCACTACCTCACTTCCACAAAAATACAGGATATCCGTCCAAGTCGCCTCTCAAATACCTGGCCAAGAGCATAGCCTGTACATAGGGAACCATTCCCCACTCCACTTTCTCTTTCAAGTATGGATGTGTTATCACTTCTTTTTTCTTATTCTGCCATTCTGCCAGCACTTTTCTCCGAAGCTCATCATCCATCAGCACGGCGCCATTTTCTTTTTTAGAAAAATTTTTGCCGCTGATCATCTTTCGGTTAATTAGTGAAAGCACAAAGCGATCCGCCAAAACCGCGCGAAGCTCCTCGATCAGGTCCAAAGACAGCGAAGCTCTTCCCGGACGGTCTGTATGGAGATATCCCACGCAAGGATCAAGCCCTACCGTCTCTAATGCCGAAGTAATACTATTGGTCAGGAGTGTATACACAAAAGACAGCAAAGCATTTACAGGATCAGTCGGCGGCCTTTTATTTCTTCCCCGGAAAGCAAAATCCTTCTTCTGCTGCAAAATCAACTGGTCAAACACCCCGAAATAAATACTTGCCGCCTCTCCCTCATACCCTCTGAGCTGTTCTTTCGACTGACTGTTTTGAATCAGCACCAGTGCATTTTTCAGAAAATCAGATGCTGCTTTTACCTGCTCTGCATCCAGCTGCATGCTGTGATCTCTGATTGCCCGTTCTAACACCCACCTGGCATTATATACTTTTCCCAAAATACAATTCCTTGCAATTTCCAGGCTGATCTTTTCATCTCTGCTGCTGTCATACTGCTGTTGCCTTAAAACTACATTTCCTCGTATTTTTCCTGAGATTCTTGCCAAAAATTTCCCTTGAGGAGTGAGATAACACAAAGAAATATTTCTGTCAGCACAAGCCCCCATCAAAGCCGGACTGGTTCCCCGGTATCCAAAGGAAACGATCCCCTCCAGATTGTGAAGGGGCAGCCTGCCGATCTCGGTTTTATCCTCAAAGACAACCACATTTTCTCCATCCAGGGCCAGATAACTGTTTTCGGAAGTAATATATAAGGTATTTAACAATTTTTTCATACCATACCCTTCGTCCGCCGGGGCGGACGCCCTTTCTCGCAATTTCCTTCACCCTTTATTCCTCTTCCTGCAGCATCTGGGTAATATATGTCTTTACTGAGACAGATTTTCCCAATTTCGGCAGGCAGATTTCCTTCAGGGAACAGGCATTGCAGGATTTGCTGTATTTTACCTTTGGCGTATAACGCCTTCCGTAATATTTGTGCATTTCCCGAAACATTTGTGCCACTTCCTCTCGCAGCTTTTCCGTAATTTCCACCACCTCGCGCCGTCTGGTCTCCCCATAAAAAATGGCTCCCTCCGGCACCTTTGCCGAAAACATTTCCTCCAGACACAAAGCCTGGGCTGCAAGCTGCAGCTTGTCCTCATCTGTCACCTTGGGCTTGCCCTTCTTGTACTCAATGGGATATATGGAATAGAGCCCTCTATGTCCGTGCAGCTTTATTCCATCCTCACATTTATGAAACTCGACCACATCGCACTCCCCGCTGATACCTAAGCTTTTCGACGAAACGGGAAGTGACCGGGCTATGATAGTATCCCTTCTCTTTTCCGTCAAATAGGGGTCATGGGCTTTTTTGTGCATCAGCTCTCCCACCACAGTATACACATTTTCTGCCCATTGCTGCTCAATGTGAATCAGCGCCCATTGCCTTCTGCAGAATTTAAAATGCTGGATTCCTGAAATCATCAGAAAATCGTCTTCCTCATATTCCATTATATCAATTCCTCATTTCTGAGCGACTTGTCGCGAAGAGGCAAAATCTCACAAAAGTGAGATTGCAAATATCAAATTTGCGTCTGCCATCACAGCTATTTGTTTTCCCTCAGAAACAATATAGCCAACGCGAATAAATCGCGTGTGAAAAATCAGCACATCAGTGTGATTTTTCACACTATCCTTTTTATTTCAACTGTGTCCGGAATCCTTTCCTCATGTATCAAAACCGTGTAATCCTGGTACTTTCTGGGGTATTCCACATTTTCCTTTTTGGATACCTCCACCGCCTCAAACAGCTTGTAGGCAGGACAGTCCCCCAGTTCTTTGCTGTGTTTAAAGACGATGAGCTCCCGAACCGCCATTTTCCCTCTTGCCGCAGAGTGGTCATGCTCAAACATATTTAAAATAGCCTCCCACAAAAGCTCCAGGTCCTCTTCCGAAAAGCCTGTGACCTTACGGGCAAGATTAGCGGAAATATATCCCTCTGCGCGATATAATCCATAAGGTACGATGCTCTTTCTTCCCATTTCCGTCTGTTTATTTTCCGCATCCTTTTCCGTGGTAATAGCAACTCTTGTGATGGTTACCTCCTGACTCATAACAGGATCAATGCTTCTGGCAAACCCGAGCTGTACCGGCCCTCTTACCTGTCCGCAGTTTAAGGATGCCTTTACAAAGGTAGTCATCACCGCCCCAAAAGTTCGGATATCATAAAAATTCTCACACATATAATCTCTCAGCTTCACGTCTGCATCCGGGTCATCCTTTTTCAGCTTCTTTAACGCTTCTGCCACTTTTTTGTCATCTGTTTCCTCAATCCCTAACGCGCTGCAGGCTTCTTTGTCGCTTCTGTTTAAGGGCACATCCTCCTTAATATAGATTTTAAAGCCCTTCTCATCCTCCTTTACCGTCTCCACATAATTTCGGATTTTCCGTTTTAAGCATACGTCCGTCACAAGCCCCAGGCCGCTTTCCGGATCGATTCTTGGCATATTTCCGGCATCCGGGTCCCCATTGGGATTTCCATTCTCCACATCAAATAAGATTACAAATTCATACCGGTTTTTAATCACTTCACTCATTTGTTTTTTCCTCCCTTTTTTCATATTTTTTCTGCGTTTGGTGATAATATCCCAAAATAAATTTCCCCTGTTCCTCCAGTGAAAGACGATTTGGGAAAGCATCCAGATTTCCCATGATTTTCGTCAACAGCTGTTCGTAATATATCTTGGAGCCCATCTTGTCTCTTTCTAATTTTTTCATATGACTGTTTTTCAATTTGATCAAAATAGGAAAAACAGAAGCGGGCGCAGCGCTGGCTGAGTTAAAATAGCGCTCCCGGATCGTGGCATTGATTCCCGGGTTTGCATCTGTCTGAATCGCTTCCAATACAGAAAACAGCCTTCCCAGCAAGTATGCCGTATCTTTACTTTCTTCATTAAGTGCCATATAACATTCTCCCTTCTCCAGTTTGCGGTTATGAATCAAAAAAGCCTTTATCAAAGCGGCTCTCCCCCAGGTAATACATCCCTGCTCTGCCCGAATCCGGATCAACGTATCCGTATAAAGGCTTTCCGGGTATCTGGCTCCTGAAATAATTGCCTGCAGCGTCATGGCCGCCATATTGGGAATCGGAGATTTTTCCCTGGCTTTCTGATTTACCGTTTCAAACAGCATATCCCTGATACCAAGATACTCCCGCTGCTCCCAGGAAGGCTTTATGATCTCCATTCTCTCGTAATGTCTGGAAAGCTGTTCCAATATATTTCCGAAAGAATTCTCATAAAAAAATCTGACGGATAGTCTTGCGGCGTTGGGCGCAAGCCCCAATATATAAAACCTTTGCTCAGGGTCTAACACAATTCCCTTCACCTCTATGGGGCTTTGGGTTTTTAATTTCTGGAAAACATTTTTAATTTCCTCCTGATTATCCGGCTTTGGATCCACAGTAAAGGAGAATGCCTCCTGATATTCCTCCTTCCCGCTCTCCGCCCAAAACACAATCATGGAATCTCCAAGCAAAAAGGTCTCCTGCTTTTGGCTCAAAAGATAATTCAATGCGGTGGTGTAAGCAAACTCCGCATATTTTCCCACCGGAGCATTATAGCTTTGTTCCTTCCCGTAGGACTCAAATGCCGGTGCATTAAAGGAAACCAGCGCGGCCCCGCTGGACTGTGCTCCGGGCACTCCCTTAATGGTTTTATGGATTCGGGAAATTTCAGACCTTTTGCCCGTCACAAGGCAGATTCCCTCCTGCCCCCCTCCAGGCGCATTCCGCCATTTCTCCCAGGCCTCCCTGATAAAGGAATCCTCCTGGGCATACTGCATTCCCATAGAGAATATAAGGTTGCCCCCATCTGTAAGCTCTTCCCATTTCTCCTTTACCTCACTGCACGCTTCAGCCTCATCCGGCTTCCAGCTTTCAAAAAAAAGCCGTATTGCCCGCGCCATGTCTCCTTCCACATCTGCAAGCAGGGTTAAATGCTTTTCTTTTGCAGCCTGAAAGCACTCCAATACTCTTTCACTTGTGCCCGCCCCATCAATTCCTAGAATATATTTGGAATTATCGCACAGAAAATTCGCCAATACCCCAGAGGAACGTGTAACCATCTCAGGAACCTGCAGATAAGAAGGAATCCAGACCTTCTTTTTTCCCCTCTCCTCTTCTTTTTTCAGGGAAATGAAACCTGTTATTTTTCCTTCTTTGGATAAATTGACTGCATAAGAAACCTTAGCCCGGCACCAACCCTCTTTTGACACCCTTCCTTCATCCGCCAGGTTCTCATAATGCTTTACCAATGCCTGTAAAATCACCGTATCACCTCGCAGTCTCTTAAATCCAACACGCCCCTTCTCATCACCGCTCTGAAAAACATGGGCTGCAGATTTCCAGGGTCCGTATAATCCATGTCATACAGCATAAAGCCCAAATCCTTTTCCATAACCTGATCATAAGCCGTTTGAATCTCCCCCTCCTCGCACAGACAAAAATGTGCGGGAAACTCCCTGCACCCGAAGTACGGCATATGAAAGCATTCCCCCCTTTTCAGGCGCCTCATGATAATATCCTTGAATTTTCCAGGTTTATCCGTTTGGTTTGCCTCTTTTGTCATTTCAAAATGCGCTTCGATCACATATTCCACATCGCATAGCAGCAAGGACGCTCTTTGCACAATCTCTGCCTTACTGCTTATGTAAAGAGGTTTTGAGGCTCCATTATAGGCCTGAAGCACATTGCCTGCCAGAATTTTGCTTTTTACCTCATTTCGCCGGACGCTGGTAAACTGAATCGGCTTTTTTACATATATTTTGTCAATCTGCCATCTCATCCCAGGATGCCAGTAAATAGCTTCCAGAATCCCTCTGGCAGCGGACGGGGTTATCACATCATAAGAACATCTCTCCACCTTCATTTCCGGTCTTGTGAAAAGCGCATAGTCTCCCCACACCCGGACCCTTACTCCCATTCCCATAATCCATGCTCCTTCCTGTACTTCACTAAAGCACCACTCCCTCCTTATAACATGCAGCGATATAATCTCTTGGCTGATAGTAAAAATCAGTATTATAATCTGAAATATGTTCGTCAATCCAGGAATGGTATACCTCCCAGATTCCTTCCACAATATTTTCATCCTCATAGGAATCTTCTATGAGCCTTTCGTAGACCTCTCCTATGTCCCAATAGCTTGGAACCGTATAATTACATTCTTTTTCATTGTCAAAATTTCCCGTTGTTATTTTACTTTCTTCTATAAACTCTGCCGCCACCTTCTCAATCGGTTCGCAATGAAAAACATCTGCATACTCATAGATTCTGCCGATCCGTTCCTTCCCCAGGAAATCTGCCACCTCCTTTCGGGTTCTTTTTGCGCTTCTCCCAATATATTCAATTAAGCTGCATGTAAAAAACAGAGCATTATTATTTTTCGTTCCCATAGACGACCTCACTTCCTGCAAAATTCAATGTATCAAGAGCGGAAATAGAATGAAAGCTTATCTGATGCGTTGGATATTTGAATTTTGCCAATTCCCAAAAAGCCGCCCTTGATATTTTCCCATCCATATAATTTTGAATGTAATTATAAATAGTATCATCTGCCATAGGCCCCTCCACAATATCGTACTTATGAGGTTTGCCTCTGCGGCAATCTATAATAAAATCCAACCATTCCTCCGTCATTTCACAAAATTGTAAATAGTTCAATTTATCATTTGGAATATATTCATATTTGTTTATATAACCTTTTTTTCCATAACGGGCCGCCCATCTTTTTGCCTGCTCCTGATACTTAGTGCAATAAAATCCGAAATAAAAGTCTTTATTAAATTTTGCTTTCCTTATTTCAGGGTATTCTACTATTTCACTGCTTCCATGATAGAGAATCATACTTCCCTCCTTCTGCATTTTTATGGTCTCTCACTTGATCATTCTTGTTCTTTTTTCTGTTACTATAGCATTTCCATAAATCAATGTCAATAAAAATATATTTTTGTTGCATTAAATTTTATTGAAATATTTTATATTTATATTA
>DXGH01000062.1 GCA_019114005.1 Candidatus Acetatifactor stercoripullorum | reverse complement strand
GCCGTGTACGGAACCGTATGCACGGTGGTGTGAGAGGTCGGCTAATCAACTAATGATTAGCCTCCTATCCGATGGTAATTAAGTAATTAGGCGTTTGCGAAACTTGCTTTCTGGTATCAGAAACTGGGCGTAATAACCAAAATAAGGGTGACTAGCCACTGCTTTGGAACCCGTTTTTGGTTATTATGACCAGGTTCGTGACTTTGTCAGCGAGTTTCGCAATTACTTATTTTCAGGTAATTTATGAAAGGGGATAGTATTATACTGATTCGTGGAAGGTTCTGCTGATAACATCCGCCTGCTGCTCGGGAGTCAGCTTGATAAAGTTTACAGCGTAGCCGCTGACACGGATTGTCAGCTGAGGATAATTCTCAGGGTGTTTTTGCGCATCCAAAAGAGTATCCCTGTTTAAAACATTTACGTTCAGGTGGTGTCCGCCCTTTTGTGCGTAGCCGTCCAGAAGATTTACCAGATTATTTACCTGTGCAGTGTTTGTGCTCATAATAATACCTCCGTTTTCTAAAAACAAAAATAGTAATGATTACTGTTTATCTGAGATAAGGATAGCACCTTCTCCATTTTTTGTCTATAGGTTAAAGATATTTTTTATGTTCTTTTTTTGATACATATATTTTATGGCTGTGTCTACTGCAATCGTTTTACCGAGGCAGCAGAACAGTGCTATATATCGCAGTCAGCCATTTCCCCGGGTATCATTGTTACGCCTTTGGCAGCGCAGGCTTTTTTATGTGGCGTATTATGAAAACAAATCCGAATCCTAAAACCAGAATCTGTCCAAAAAGAAGGAATATCTTGGACAGGGCTTCATATATTGTGAAAAGGGAAAAGCTGTGAGCTGGGAAGGAGGAGTAGATGACCGGAACATTGCTGCAGATGTTTCCGCTGGAGAAAAGAAGCTTTTGGCAGCAGGCGGCAGCGGAGGAAAAAAGGATTCAGGAAATTCGCTTAAGAGCCGGAAGGCCGATCTTGATTATGATGGAAGGCCGGGAATGGTATCTGGATCAGGAGGGCCGTTTTACGGACAAGCAGGCACAGGGCAGTCTTGTGACGGCAAAGGAGCTTCAGATGCTTTTACAGCATATCTGCCACGACTCCCTGTATGCCTTTGAGGATGAGCTGAGACAAGGCTTTATCACAGTAAATGGCGGACACAGAGTGGGAATTGCGGGACAGGTGGTACTTTCGGGAGACGGCAGTGTAAAAACCATAAAGCATGTCTCGTATATGAATATCAGAGTTTCCCACGAAATCAAGGGGGCTGCAGATGAGCTTCTTCCCTTGGTATACGAAAAAGGCCGCCTCAAAAATGTTCTGATTATCTCTCCCCCGGGCTGCGGCAAGACGACGCTGCTTCGGGATTTGATCCGGCAGATATCGGATGGGAATGCCTGCGCCGGGGGAATGTGTGTGGGCGTAGTGGACGAGCGCAGCGAAATTGCGGGCTCTTATCTGGGCAGCCCGCAAAATGATGTGGGCTGTCGTACGGATGTGCTGGACGCCTGTCCCAAAGCGCTGGGAATGATGCTGCTTCTGCGTTCCATGTCTCCCAGGGTGATTGCGGTAGACGAGCTGGGCGGCAGAGAGGATATGGAGGCATTGCACCTGGCAGCCTCCTGCGGCAGCAGGATACTGGCCACAGTACACGGGGAGGACCTGTGGGATATCCAAAAAAAACAAGGCCTGCAAAGAATATTTGAGGATCGGCTTTTCGACTGCTTTCCCGTTTTGGGAAAGGAAAAGGGGCGTTGTGTGATTAAACGAGTTTACGGAAGGGAGGAAGCCTATGCTTCGGATTTTGGGGGCGGTTATGATTATTTCCGGCAGCCTGGGCTTGGGACTTTGGTACCGCCAGCAGTTTATCAGCCGTCTGCAGACACTGCGGGAATTGGAAGGAATTCTGGAGCTTTTTATGAGTGAAATCCGATATGGAAAGTCAACTCTTCCGGAGTGCTGTCTGCATTTGGCCGCCCGGCTTGGGGAGCCCTATGCCCAGGCTTTCCGGGATGTTTTTGAGGAAATGCAGGAAAACACTGGAGCGGGATTTTCGGAAGTGTTTTGCAGACATATGGAAGAGTGTCTTGCGGCTTTGCCCGTAAAAAAGGAGGATGGGGAGAATTTTCTGCGATTTATCTCTAAAAGCAGCTATGCCGACGAAGGCATGCAGCTTAGGACTATGGAAATGAGCAGAGAGCTGCTTGCGGGGGCCATAGAGCGGGTGGAGAGGGAAAATGAGGAGAAATGCAGGCTGGCGGTGGGACTTGGGGCCATGAGCGGCCTGCTTTTGGTAATCGTCTTGTTATAGAAAAAGCTGTGCATGGGCGGAATGCGAGGAATTATGGGAGTAAGTCTGATTTTTAAAATTGCGGCGGTAGGCATACTGGTCACTATATTGAGTCAGGTATTAAAGCACAGCGGGCGGGAGGAGCATGCCTTTTTGGTCAGCCTGGCCGGTTTGATTCTGGTGCTGACATGGATTGTGCCATATATCTATGATCTGTTTCAGACGATACAGTCGCTGTTTTCCCTATAGGCAGAAAGGGGAATGGGATGGAGGAAATTATCAAGGTTGGATTTTTGGGAGTGGCAGGAGTCCTTTTGGCAGTGCAGTTTAAAGGGCAGAAGCCGGAATACGGCATTTACATCGGATTTGCCATAGGGATTTTAATCTTTTCTTATGTGCTGCGCCAGGTGGAGGCTGTGGTGAACCAGCTTGGGCTGATTCAGAAATATCTGGGCGGGGCCCAGAGCTATCTGGCTATCCTGCTTAAGGTGGTGGGCATTACCTATATCTGTGAATTCAGCTCCGGCATCTGCAAGGACGCAGGCTATGGGGCCATTGCAGATCAAATAGAGATTTTGGGGAAGCTGTCCGTTATGTTCGCAGGACTTCCCATTCTTTTTGCAGTGATTGAACAGATTCAGAGCTTTGCAGGATAGCCGGCCTGCGGGCAGATTTGTGGCTGCGCTGACGCCACAAAATCAGGATGGGCAGAAGGCAGCGCAGAAATGAGGAGAAGCATGATTGAGCTGGAAAGCATATGGGAGGATTACGGCCTGGACAAACTGCAGGAGGGAATGCGTACGCTTTTTCCCGAAAGCTCCATTTCCCTCTCGGATTTGATGAGTGAGATTATGACGGGGGATATTCTGGGAGCACTTTCTAAGCTGCTGCAGGGAAGCATTGCCGGTATCGCAGGACAGCTTACAGGCATGAGGAATATTTTTGTCTGGCTTTTGGTGCTGGGGATTGTGTCGGCCCTGATGGCTCATTTTGTGGAGGTGTTTGACCGGCATCAGATTGCGGATATGGCTTTTTACTTTATGTATCTGCTTTTTTCTGCCATTCTTTTGAAATGCTTTTCCCAGGCAGCACAGACTGCGGTGGAAACCATTGAAAATATCGTATTGTTTATCAAGCTTTTGGTGCCTACCTATCTGATCGCCGTGGGAGTGTCTACGGGAAGTACCACAGTGGGGGCGTATTATCAGCTGCTTTTGCTGATTATATACGGGGTGGAAAATATTCTGACGGGGGCTGTAATCCCCTTTGTGTACAGTCATGCCATGCTGTCTGTGATCAATGGAATCTGGATGGAGGAAAAGCTGAACCTTCTCATTGAGCTTTTGGAAAAGGGAATCGGCTGGGTGCTAAAGGCAGCCCTGGGAGTGGTGACAGGCATCAGTGTCTTTCAGGCGGTGATCACGCCAGTGATTGATTCGGTAAAGGCCTCCACACTGCAAAAGGTGATCTCTGCCATTCCCGGTATAGGAAACGCGGCGGATGGAGTAGTGGAGCTTGTGGCGGGCTCGGCGGTGGTTATCAAAAATACCATTGGTATTGCACTGCTTATTCTGCTGCTTCTTTTGTGCGCGGCTCCCCTTTTAAAAATCTTCTGCATAGCCTGTCTGCTGAAAGGTGCGGCGGCCTTTATGGGGCTTGTGAGCGATAAACGGATCACGGCCTGCGCCAATAGAACGGGGGATGCAGGTATGCTGCTGTTCCGGACTACGGGCACAGCCCTTTTGCTGTTTCTGGTTACCTTATCCATTGTGGCAACGGCCACCAACAGGGGATTTTAATATGCAGTCGGAGTTTTTTAAGGCAATCTGCCAGATGGGCATTTTTATGATTTGCGCCCAGAGTATTGTACATTTCAGGCCCAATGCCTCTTATGAAAAGTATTTGAAGCTTTTGGTGGGCGTATTGCTTTTGATCCAGATTTTCCTGCCGGTGAGCAGACTTTTGTTTGGGGACGGTTCGGAGGCGTTTCTGATGAGCGTGCAGGAGTTTGAAACAGATCTGCAAAAGAGCATGGATGAGGCTTTAGACCAGGCTGATCAGTCCCAAAGGCTTTTGGAGCAGATGACCCTGGAGGAGGTGAGAAAAAGCATAGAGGAGCAGCAGGCAAATGATCAGGCGGGAGAGATGCAAAAAGAACCGGAAGGGGGACAGGAGCATTCACAGGAATCTGGGGATTCCATTTATGTGGAGCCGGTGGAGGAGATACGCATACAGTCGGGCGGGGAGGATGAATGAAGGATGCGCAGGGACAGGAAAGAGACATGGAAACAATGGATGGAGAAAAAGGGAATCCATAAGTGGTTTCAGAGAGATAATCTTATCATATTGATTCTTTCGGGGGTTTTGCTGTTTATCATTGCCCTGCCTACCAAAGACGGGGAGGAGAGCGGGCTTTCTAACAGTCAGACCCAAAGTGGTGGAGAGAATACCCTGACCCAGGAGGAAAGGGCAGAGAATGAGGCTTCATTGGGGCAGGAATCTCTGGAGGAAGCCCAAAACACCAGAGAGGACTATTGCGCATATCTGGAAAAAAGGCTTGAAGAGACTCTTTCCGGCGTTTCCGGTGTGGGAAAGGTGAAGGTGATGATCACATTAAAATCCTCCGAGGAGCTGGTAGTGGAAAAGGATACTCCTGTGAGCCGCTCCAGCACCAATGAGGAGGACTCCCAGGGGGGAAGCCGTATTTTAAACCAGATGGAAAGCTCAGAGAGCACTGTGTACAAAACCCAGGACGGTGACAGCGAGCCTTATGTGGTGAAAACCCTTCTGCCCGAGGTGGAAGGAGTGGTTGTGGTGGCCCAGGGGGCCGGGACCGGAACCATAGACAAAAGCGTTACGGAGATCGTACAGGCATTATTTGACATTGAGGCCCATAAGGTGAAGGTGGTGAAAATGGAAAGCGACAGGTAGCATATATCCTTATGACAGGTCATACAATAAAGTAGTAAAGTTGAGAAAAGGGAGAGTACCGTGAAAAACTTAATTAAGAAGAATCAGCTTATGATCACCGCACTTGCCATCATGATAGCGATTGCAGGGTATTTACAGTTTGCGGGAACCAATCTTGAAGAGGAATATCTGACCGTGGAGGATCAGGCTGCGGATGCCGGCGACGCAAGCGCCGTAGATTCCACGGGAGTGATTACCGAAAACTACACGGCGGAGGGAGTGGAGGAGGCAGCCTTGACAGATGGACTGCTTGACTTGTCAGAGGAGGATATTCTGTCCTCAGAGGTAACGGAAATAGAAAGCCTGGATTCCGAGTCGGATGTGATCGCCGAGGACTACCTGGATACGGATATGGAGGTGGCCGAGGCCGCTCCTGAGGAGGGGGAGGTACCGGGGGAGGCAGTGTTTACCTCAGGAGCCGGAGTTACCGTCCTTTCGGAGGCGAAGCTTTTAAAGGAACAGACCAGAGCGAAAAACAAGGAGACGTTATTGGAGATTATCAACAGCACTGCCTTAAGCGATGAGCAGAAGCAGGATGCTGTAAATAGTATGGTGGAGATGACAGAGGTGGCCGAGAAAGAGGCGGCGGCAGAGATTCTGCTGGAGGCCAAGGGCTTTACCGACGTGGTGGTGAGTATCAATGGCGACGCCGTAGATGTGGTGGTAAACGCCGCAGAGCTCACGGATGCCCAGAGAGCGCAGATTGAGGATATCGTAAAGAGAAAAACAGATATTGCCGCGGAAAATATTGTGATCAGCACGGTTGTCCAGTAAAAAGCGTGTAAAATACATAAAGTTGTGTTATACTGAGCGAAAAGGGCCCTGTCAGGGCCCGGGGGAAGAGAGACGAAAGGACAAAATTACATGAAGAGAGTTTTTTTGATTGTATTGGACAGCTTTGGGATCGGGGCCATGGAGGATGCGCCTTCTTATGGGGACGTGGATGTGAATACCTTAAGAAGCGTATCCAAAAGCCCGTATTTTCATATGCCTAACATGGGAGAACTGGGACTTTTCCATATTGACGGTGTGACAGTGGGAGAAAGAGGCGGCGTTCCTAAGGGGGCCTATGCGCGGATGACGGAGGCCTCTAAGGGAAAGGATACTACCATAGGGCACTGGGAGATTGCGGGAATCTACTCTCCTAAGCCGCTGCCTGTGTATCCGAAAGGCTTTCCTGAGGAGGTGCTTGCCCCCTTTAAAAAGGAAACGGGCAGAGGGGTGCTGTGTAACCTGCCCTATTCCGGCACGGAGGTCATACAGAGGTACGGGGACGAGCATATGAGGACGGGAGATTTGATCGTTTATACCTCTGCGGACAGTGTGTTCCAGATTGCGGCCCACGAGCAGGTTGTCCCTGTAGAACAGCTGTATGAGTACTGCCGCATTGCAAGAAGGATTCTTACGGGAGAGCATGGCGTGGGAAGAGTGATCGCCCGTCCCTTTACAGGGCCGGAGGGCGGTCCTTTTACGAGAACAGGGGGGCGGCATGATTTTTCTATCCTGCCGCCCTCGGTTACCATGCTGGATCAGCTCAAGGACAGCAATAAAGAGGTGATTGCTGTGGGAAAGATACAGGATATTTTTGCGGGAAAGGGCATTACCAGATCCATCTTCACAGGGGGAAATGAGGAGGGAATTACCCGTACGCTGGAATGCCTGGAGGAGGATTTTGAGGGCTTATGCTTTGTGAATCTGGTGGATTATGATATGCTGTACGGACACAGAAGGGATGTGGACGGCTATGCAAAAGCTCTTTCCTATTTTGACCAAAGGCTGCCTGAAATTTTGGGAAAAATGAGGGAAGAGGATATTCTGATGCTGACGGCGGATCATGGCTGCGATCCTGCTTATACAAAGACTACAGACCATACCAGGGAGTACACGCCTTTTCTGATGTATGGAAAGGGAGTGAAGCCGGGGAATCTGGGGACACGGAAAACCTTTGCAGATATAGGGGCAACTGTGTTACAATATTTTTCGATTGCGCCGCAGTTTGCCGGAACGGGCATGCTGCAGAATGAGTTACATGGAGGACACGAAAGTGAGTGATTATACAGAAGAAATTAACCGCCGCCGCACCTTTGCCATTATTTCCCATCCGGATGCGGGCAAAACTACTCTTACGGAGAAATTTCTCCTTTATGGTGGAGCCATCAACCTGGCTGGAAGCGTGAAGGGAAAGGCCACTGCAAGACATGCGGTGTCGGACTGGATGCAGATTGAAAAGGAGAGGGGAATTTCTGTCACCTCTTCGGTGCTGCAGTTTGAATACGACGGCTACTGCATTAATATTCTGGATACGCCGGGACACCAGGATTTCTCGGAGGATACCTACCGGACTTTGATGGCGGCGGACTCTGCGGTTATGGTGATCGACGCCTCCAAGGGCGTGGAGGCTCAGACCAGAAAGCTGTTTAAGGTCTGTGTCATGAGAAAGATACCCATTTTTACCTTTATCAATAAGATGGACAGAGATGCAAATGATACCTTTGAGCTCTTGGACGACATTGAAAAGGAGCTGGGCATTGCCACCTGCCCGGTAAACTGGCCTATCGGTTCCGGGAAGGCATTCAAGGGCGTGTACGACAGGGAGAAAAAGTGTGTGATTTCCTATTCGGATACGGAAAAGGGGACGAAGGAAGGCACGGCCACGGAGATTCCCGTGGAAAATGAGGAAAAGCTGCGACAGATGATCGGAGATGAGGCGGCGGACAAGCTTTTGGAGGAGATTGAGCTTTTGGACGGCGCCAGCGCTCCCTTTGATTTGGAGCAGGTCAGAAGCGGGGACCTGACCCCGGTGTGCTTTGGCTCGGCCTTAACCAATTTTGGTGTGGAAATCTTTTTGCAGCATTTTCTGAAAATGACCACTACTCCCTTGCCCAGAAAGGCGGATATCGGGCCGATCGACCCGGCGGAGCATGATTTCAGCGCCTTTGTATTTAAGATTCAGGCCAATATGAACAAGGCCCACCGGGACAGGATTGCCTTTTTGCGCATCTGCTCCGGCAAATTTGACGCCCAGATGGAGGTGCGCCATGTGCAGGGCGGGAAAATTATGCGGCTTTCCCAGCCCCAGCAGATCATGGCTGACGAACGAAAAATTCTGTCCGAGGCTTACGCCGGAGATATCATCGGCGTGTTTGATCCGGGAGTATTCTCCATAGGGGATACCATATGTATGCCCAAGGAGAATTTCCGGTATGAGGGAATCCCTACCTTTGCGCCGGAGCATTTCGCCAGAGTGCGGCAGCTGGATACCATGAAGCGCAAGCAGTTTGTAAAGGGAATAGAGCAGATTGCCCAGGAGGGCGCCATCCAGATTTTCCAGGAGTTTAATACGGGATTTGAGGAGATCATTGTGGGAGTGGTAGGCGTTTTGCAGTTTGACGTGCTGCAGTATCGGCTGAAAAACGAATACAATGTGGAGATTCGTCTGGAAAACCTGCCCTATGAGCATATCCGCTGGATTGAAAACAAGGACGAGATAGATATCTCCAAGCTGACGGGAACCTCCGACATGAAGAAGGTGAAGGATATGAAGGGAAATCCGCTTCTTTTGTTTGTCAATTCCTGGAGCGTGGGCATGACCCTGGACCGCAATAAGGGATTAATTCTGTCGGAATTCAGCCGCAACTAAGATTGACATGGAGTTTTTGCATGAAAAAGGGAGCATTGACGGGCCGATTTGTACTTTTGCTTTTCCTGCTTGTCCTTTTGTGGACAGGCTGCGCAGAGAGTGAGCTTTTTGGGGAAGGAGGAGCCGGGGAAACGGCATCCCTGGAAGCTGCTTTGGAAAATCCACAGACAGCCGTTCCAAAGCAGGAGGAGGCGGATGCACAGCCGTCAGGAGAGACACAGGCGTCTGGCGAGAGCGGGGAGGAGACTGTCTCCTTTTTATGGGAGGGAGCCTCTTTCGTGTCTCATTTTGCCTTTGACAGTCTGACGGATGCTCAGAAACAGTGGTATCGGGACATAGAAAAAAGTCTGGGAGCCATGGAAGAAACCGTGCGCCTGTCCCAGGAGGGGATTGAGGCCGGACTGGACGAGACCTGCATCGACCAGATTTTTCAGTGTGTGCTTATAGATCATCCGGAGCTTTTTTATGTGGAAGGCTATACCTATACGAAGTATGAAAGGGGCGGCAGTCTGTTAGCTATTGATTTTTCCGGCACTTATAGCATGGACATCCAGTCTGCCCTGACAAGGAAGGAAGCAATCGAGGCGGGGGCGGCGGTTTACCTTTCGGGAATCGCGGCGGAGTCCTCTGAATATGAAAAGGTGAAATATGTTTATGAGACCTTGATCAGGAATACGGACTATGACCTGAATTCCGTGGACAATCAGAATATTTATTCGGTATTTGTAAACCATTTGTCTGTGTGCCAGGGCTACGCAAAGGCCGCGCAGTATCTGCTCAACAGGCTGGGCGTGGAGTGCACGCTGGTGATGGGAACGGTGGATACGGGCGAAGGACATGCCTGGAATCTGGTAAAGGTGGATGGGAGCTATTATTATGTGGACGCCACCTGGGGAGACGCTTCCTACCGGCTGGAGAGCCCGGAGGGCGTGGAGGATGCGTACATGCCGGATATCAATTACGACTATCTGTGCGTTACCACCAGGGAGCTTCTGCGTACTCACACCCTGGGAGGTGTGGTGCCCATGCCGGAGTGCACAGCTGTGGAGGCCAACTATTATGTCAGGGAGGGAGCGCTGTTTACTTCCTATGACAGAGAGCAGATGAAAGCCTTGTTTGACCGGGCGGCCAGCCAGGGAAAGAGTGATGTGACGGTGAAGTGCTCGGACAGTGCATGCTTTCAGGAGATTTTGTCTGCGCTGATAGAAGGGCAGGAGATATTTGATTATCTGTCCAGCGAAAGCGGCACCATTGCCTATGCCCACAATGAGAAGCAGCTGTCCCTGACATTTTGGGTGACAAATGAGCAGTGAGTGTGGTATACTTATACATTATAGAATGATACAGGAGGAAGCTTGTATGGAAAGAGAAATAGATAAAAATGCCGTTTTGCTGAAGTCTGATGAAAATATAGGACAGGTTCAGATTGCCGATGACGTGGTAGCTATGATTGCCTCCCTGGCAGCCACTGAGGTGGAGGGCGTGAACGCCATGGCCGGCAATATCACCAACGAGCTTATGAGCAAGGTGGGGGTAAAGAACCTTACAAAGGGTGTAAAGGTGGACGTGTTAGAGGGGAATGTGACGGTGGATCTGGCAGTCACCATGGAATATGGCTACAATATTCCCGCCACCTGCCAGCAGGTGCAGCAGAAGGTGAAGGCTGCTATTGAAAACATGACGGGGCTTACCTGCAGTGATGTGAATATCCGCATTGCCGGTGTGAAAGTAAAATAGAAGCAGGATGGGGACAGGATAAGCAGATGGGACGACACGAACAGAGAGAACAGGTTTTTCTGCTGTTATTCCGCGAAGAGTTTCATGCGCGGGAGGAAATGCCGGAGCAGGTGAAGCTGTTTTTGGAGGATAACGAGGCGATAGTCCTTGATAAGGACGCTTCTTATGTTACCGAAAGATATGAGAGGATTCAGGAAAAGCTGCCTGAGCTGGACCGGATCATAGGAGAAAAGACAGAGGGCTGGGATACGAAGCGTATAGGCAAGGTGGAGCTTACGGTGCTGCGTATTGCAGCCTATGAGATTCTTTTTGACGAGGATATTCCAAATGGCGTGGCCATCAATGAGGCGGTGGAAATTGCCAAGAAATATGGTCAGGAAACATCCGGAAGATTTGTAAACGCCATACTGGCGAAGCTGGTAAAGACAGGTGAGGAAAATTCGTAGCGTTTATACCGTCGGACAACTGAATGCCTACATCAAAAATATGTTCACGCAGGATTATCTTCTGCAGTCACTCTTTGTGAAGGGAGAGGTCAGCAACTGCAAGTATCATTCCTCTGGACATATTTATTTTACATTAAAGGACCCTAAGGGTACCATAAACTGTGTTATGTTTGCCGGGAACCGTTCGGGCCTTTCTTTTCGTCTGGAACAGGGACAGCAGGTGGTTGTGGGGGGGACAGTTGACGTCTATGAGCGGGATGGTAAATACCAGCTTTACGCAAAGGAGATCATACTGGATGGCTCCGGCCTTTTGTATGAGAAGTTTGAGCGCCTGAAGCGGGAGCTTATGGAGCTTGGGATGTTTGCCCCGGAGTATAAAAGACCCATTCCCAAATACATTAAAACTCTGGGCGTGGTCACTGCAGACACGGGAGCCGCAGTGCGGGATATCATCCAGATTGCCTCCAGGCGAAACCCCTATGTGCAGATCATTCTTTACCCAGCCATTGTCCAGGGAGAGGCTGCGCCGGAGAGTATTGTCCGGGGGATCCAGGCCCTGGAGCATCAGGGAGTGGATGTGATGATTGTGGGCAGAGGAGGAGGCTCCATAGAGGACCTGTGGGCCTTCAACGAGCGCCAGGTGGCCCAGGCTGTCTTTGACTGCTCCATCCCCATTATTTCCGCAGTGGGGCATGAGACGGACACCACCATCATTGATTACGTGGCGGACTTAAGAGCACCCACCCCCTCCGCCGCCGCAGAGCTTGCGGTTGCGGATATCCGGGAGATTCTCCAGACCATTTCTGGTTTTGCGGACAGGCTCAATGGATTAATGAACCAGAGGCTGCGGGGACAAAGACAGCGGGTGCAGCATTTGGAAAAGCTTTTGAAAATGGGAAGTCCCTTTGGCCGCATTCGGGAAAAAAGAACCCTTTGCATGAATCTGGAGGAGCGTCTGCAGGAGAGAATCCAGGGGATACTTAAGAATAAAAGGAATGAACTGGCTTTATATACTGAGAGAATGAAGGGGCTGTCTCCTCTGGAAAAGCTAAACAGCGGCTTTTCTTTTGTGGCGGATTTAAAGGGAAACAATATCCGTTCCGTCTCACAGGTGGAGCCGGGGGAGGCTTTGCGGATTCATGTAAGGGACGGCGTAATCTGCGCCCAGGTGACCGGAAAGGAAGAAAACAGATGAACAGGGAAGAGGAAAAGCAGCAGGAAAAGCCTGGACTGGAGGAAAACTTTGAAATGCTCCAGGAAACCATTGCACAGCTGGAGCGGGAGGATATTTCTTTGGAGGAAGCCTTCGAGGCTTACAGCAGGGGAATGGCCCTCTTAAAGGAATGCAATGATCAGATTGACGGAGTGGAAAAGAAGGTTTTGAAGCTGAGCGGACAGGGACAGCTGGAGGAGCTATAGGGACATGGAAGAACAAAAATTTGAAGCGCTTTTACAGGAAAAGACAGCGGAAATTGAGAAAATCCTTACAAGGTATCTTCCCAGAGAGGAAGGGTATGCAAAAACGGCAGCCCAGGCCATGAATTACAGCCTGATGGCAGGGGGAAAGCGTTTGAGACCCCTTTTGATGCAGGAGACTTATGGGCTTTTTGGGGGGAAAGAGGACAGCCTGATTGAGCCCTTTATGGCTGCCATTGAGATGATACATACCTATTCCCTGGTGCATGACGATCTTCCTGCCATGGACAATGATAAGTACCGCAGAGGGCGCAAAACCACATGGGCTGTTTATGGGGAAGGCATGGGAATTTTGGCGGGAGACGGGCTGCTTAATTATGCCTTTGAGACGGCGCTTAAGTCCATTGGGGATGACTGGGAGACGGAGCAGAAAGAAGCGCCGGATACTGACAGACTGCTGGCAGTGCTGAGAGCCCTTAAGGTGATAGGGAAAAAGGCGGGCATATATGGCATGATCGGCGGCCAGACGGCGGATATTGAGGCGGAAGAGATAAAGGAGCCTTTAAGCAGGGAACATCTTATGTTTATACATGAGAACAAGACGGCGGCGCTGATTCAGGCGTCTATGATGACAGGAGCCATTCTGGCGGGAGCATCAAGAAAGCAGGTGCAGGCTGTGGAGCAATGTGCCTGGAACATTGGTATTGCCTTCCAGATACAGGATGATATTCTGGACGTCACCGGGGACAGCAGAGAGCTTGGCAAGATGGCTGGAAGCGATGCACAAAACAACAAGCAGACCTATGTGACGGTATGGGGGCTTGAGAGAGCCGGCGCGGACGTGGAAAAGCTTTCCGGGGAGGCGGCAGACATTCTGGAAAAGCTGCCGGGAGATCATGAATTCCTGGAACAGCTGATCCGGTATTTGATCCACCGCCGCAAATAAAGGTACGGTAACGACAGAGGTTGAACGCTATGCTGCTTGAAAAGATAGAGAATGTAAACGATATCAAAAAGATAAACAAGGAGGACTACAGCGCCCTGGCCCAGGAGATCAGAAACTTTCTGATCGAAAAAATCAGTGTCACAGGCGGACATCTGGGCTCCAATCTTGGGGCGGTGGAGCTTACCATGGCCCTGCACCTGGCGCTGAATCTTCCCGAGGATAAAATTATCTGGGATGTGGGGCATCAGTCCTATACCCACAAAATTCTCACCGGACGTAAGGACGGCTTTGACGGCTTGCGCCAGTTTCATGGCATAAGCGGTTTTCCCAAAAGAAAAGAAAGCATATGCGATGCCTTTGATACGGGGCACAGCTCCACCTCCATCTCGGCTGGTCTGGGCCTTGTGAAGGCCAGGGACATCAAGGGAGAAAAAAGCACCATTGTGTCTGTGATCGGCGACGGCTCCCTGACGGGAGGAATGGCCTATGAGGCCTTGAACAATGCGGCCAAGCTGGAGACGAATTTTATCATTATTTTGAATGACAATAATATGTCTATTTCTGAAAATGTGGGCGGTGTGTCAAAATACTTGAACAACATCCGCACGGCGTCCAGCTATCTGGACTTAAAGGAGGGAATCTACAACGCCTTAAAGGGCACCCGTACGGGGGACAACATGGTGAACAGGCTGCGACGGGCTAAGAGCAGCTTTAAGCAGCTGGTAATTCCCGGTATGCTTTTTGAGGATATGGGTGTCACTTATCTGGGCCCGGTGGACGGGCACGACATCGACGGACTGGTGCGGGTGATACAGGAGGCAAAAAGGGTGAAGGGGGCCGTAATGATTCACGCCATCACCCAGAAGGGGAAGGGATACGCGCCGGCGGAGAGGCATCCCGCCAGATTTCACGGGGCGGAGCCCTTTGACATCGAGACAGGCATTCCCTCCCACCCCAGAAACGAAGCCAATTACACGGATGTGTTTTCCACTGTTATGTGTAAGCTGGGACAGCGGGATCAGAGAATTGTGGCCATCACCGCGGCCATGCCCGACGGGACGGGACTGAAGCGGTTCCGGAATATGTATCCACAGCGTTTTTTTGACGTGGGAATTGCCGAGGAGCATGCGGTGACCTTTGCAGCGGGACTTGCGGCGGGAGGCTTAAGGCCCATTGTGGCGGTTTATTCATCCTTTCTGCAAAGGGCTTATGACCAGATTCTTCATGACGTCTGTATTCAGAATCTGCCGGTGATTTTTGCCATTGACAGAGCGGGGCTGGTAGGCAGCGATGGGGAGACCCATCAGGGTATTTTTGATTATACCTATCTGTCTGGAATCCCCAATATGCACATCTGCGCGCCAAAAAATAAGTGGGAGCTGTCCGACATGCTGAAATTTGCCCTGCAGCTTGAGCTTCCCATAGCCATACGCTATCCCAGGGGCACAGCTTATGCGGGTCTGAAAGAATTCCGCGCGCCCATAGAATACGGAAGGGCGGAATGGATTTACAAAGAGAGCGGGATTGCGCTGTTTGCAGTGGGCAGTATGGTAAAGACGGGAGAGCGGGTGAGAGAGCTGTTAAAGGCAAAGGGCTATCAGGCCAGCCTGATCAACGGCCGTTTTATAAAGCCCATAGATGAGCCTGCAGTGATGGAGGCCTGCAGGGATCATAAACTCATTGTTTCCCTGGAGGAGAATGTGGCCTGTGGAGGATATGGAGAGAAGATACTGGATTGCATGAACCGAAATGGGAAAAACAATTTGTATCTGAATATCAGTATCCCGGACGCTTATGTGGAGCATGGGAATGTGGAGGTGCTTAAGCAGGCAGTAGGCATAGATCCACAGACCATTGTAGAGCGAATTGAGAGAAAGCTTGCAGGAGAAAACCCATGAAGGAACGTTTGGATGTGATTCTGGTCAATCAGGGATATGCACCTTCAAGAGAAAAGGCGAAGGCCGTCATTATGTCCGGAAATGTGTATGTGGACGGACAGAGGGAGGACAAGGCGGGAAGCGCCTTCGATGAGAGTAAAATACGGCTGGAGGTGCGGGGAAAGGCCCAGAAATATGTGAGCAGGGGAGGCCTTAAGCTGGAAAAAGCCATGGAAAAATGGCAGCTTTCCCTGACAGGAATGGTGTGTATGGATATCGGCGCCTCCACGGGAGGATTCACAGACTGTATGCTGCAGAACGAAGCGGCAAAGGTGTATGCAGTGGATGTGGGACGTGGACAGC
>DXGH01000061.1 GCA_019114005.1 Candidatus Acetatifactor stercoripullorum | reverse complement strand
CTACGATATTTTCCACAACGCCCGCAGCCTTCTCATCATCCGTCAGGCTTCTGGATGAATTTCCAATATCCGCCGTTCCATTTGTCACCGCCTCGATGCCCGCGCCGGAGCCCACAAACTCTGCAGTTACATTCACATCAGGATTCTCTGCCATAAAAGCCTCAATCAATGCGTTGGCAAACTTCTCCATGGAAGTGCTGCCCACCATCTGGATAGAACCGGACAACGCCGCCGTCTCAGTGGATGCCTCAGTAGAAGCTGCCTCAGTAGAAGCCGCTTCAGAGGAAGTGGTCTCAGCCGCGCTGCTTTCCTGGGCAGAGCTTTGTGCCTGGCTGGTGGAAGCATTCGTCTCTTCGCTTCCACATGCGGTAAGGGTTCCCATTGCCAAAATACATGCTCCCACAAGAGCCAATATTCTGCTTCGTCTGTTTTTCATAATATTTGTTCCTCCATTTTTTGTTTTTCTTTTTCTCTCGATTACGTTGTAAATACTAGCATGAAAAAAAACAACAAAATATCACACTTGGGTAATTTGTATGTAATTTTTATGTAAAACCACAGGGGCAATACTCACACAAAAAAGAGGATTCTATGTAACGCAAATGATTCTGCGCATAAAAAAAAGAGAGAACTGCACAATAACATACATCAAATATCCTATCGAAATTCATTGAAGCAAATAAGGAGTACAGCCATGGAATCCATTTGGAACAAGCAAATTCATCCACCCGTCTTTCCTTCCCTGGAGGAGGATCTTACCGCGCAGGCCGCTGTGATCGGAGGAGGAATCTGCGGCATTCTCACCGCCTTTCTTCTGCAGAGGGCAGGACTTAAGACCATTGTATTGGAAGCAGACGCCATCGGCAGCGGGCAAACCCACCTGACCACAGCAAAAATCACCTTACAGCACGGGCTCATTTACCACAGGCTGCTTACAGAAAAAGGCTTTATTGGGGCAAAAAATTATGCGGAAAGCAACCGGCGCGGCATTTTGGCCTATGAAAATTTGATCAGGGAGCTTTCCATCTCCTGCTTTTTTGAAAAGCTTCCCGCATTTCTTTACACCCACACTCCAGAGGGCCTGGAAAAGCTGAATCAGGAAAAAAACGCTCTCCTGTCTCTGGGAATTCCCTGCCGCATCTGCCGAAAAGATTCCTGGACCGCCCTTTGCGTGGATGGACAGGCCCAGTTTCATCCCCTTTTGTTTTTGTATGCGCTGGCCCCGCAGCTTTCCATCTATGAGCATACCAAGGTGACAAGGGTAAAAGGAAACTGCATCTATACGGAAAAAAATACCGTCACAGCAAACCACATTATCTTTGCCTGTCATTATCCCTTTGTGCTGGTTCCCGGCCTGTACTTTTTGAAAATGCACCAGGAGCGCTCTTACGCCGCAGCCCTGAAGGGAGATGCCGGGCTGCCTGCCGGAATGTTTTTCGGGATTGACAGCGATACCCCTTCCCTGCGCCGCTTTCAGGATTATACCCTCATCGGTGGAGAGGGGCACCGCACCGGTAAAAACCACTCCTCCTTCCGCTATCAGTCACTGAAGGAAACGGCGAAAAAATATTTTCCAGAGGCTGTTTTGGCCGAAGCATGGTCTGCCCAGGACTGTGTCACCTTAGACGGCCTTCCCTATGTGGGACGTTTTTCTCCATTTGCACCAAATTGGTATGTGGCCACAGGCTTTGGCAAATGGGGCATGAGCCTGTCCATGGCGGCAGCGTTGCTGCTCACAGACCTGATCTGCGGCCGCCCCTGTACCTATGAAGAGCTCTTTTCACCCAAAAGAAATTGGAATACCCGTGCCATTAAATCTTTTTTAGGAGAAATGAAGCAGGCGTCCTGCTCCCTTTCCCAAAGCTTTTTAAACAGAGGACAAAAAATAGACGCCGATGCGCTTCTTCCAGGCACCGGCTGCATCGGACGAATAGACGGAAAGAAAAGGGGAATTTATAAGAATACGGACGATACCCTCCATCTGGTGTCTCCCAGATGCCCCCACCTAGGCTGCCAGCTTTGCTGGAATCCAGAGGATAAAACCTGGGACTGCCCCTGCCACGGTTCCCGTTTCCACCGGACAGGGGAAATCATCGACGGTCCCGCCCAAACTGGAATTCATGATCAAGATTAGCTCCAAATAGTCTGCAGTATGCCGTCCGCAATAGCCCTGGCAATATCGTCAAATCTTTCGTCAAACAGCACGTTATCCTGGTCGTTGTTGATAAAGCCCACTTCCACCAGTACCGCAGGCATTTGGGTGCTGTTTAATACCACCAGATTAGGCCGTTCGTTGACGCCCTGATTGACAAAGCCTACCTCCTCCAGCTGCGCATTGATGTTATACGCCATTCTGGCTGCCTCCCCATACCGGTTGTAAACCAAGGTTTCAACGCCTGTGTACTGGTTTGGATAGGGGCTGGAATTGCGGTGGATGGAAACAAAATAATCCGCTCCCACCTGATTGCCCTCCGTAGCCTTCTGATAGGGGGATTCATAGACATCCGTAGTCCTGGTGAAATACACATCCACCCCGTTTTGTTCCAAAATATTTCCCACTGCAAGTGAAAGGGCGAGTACATCGTCCTTTTCCTGGCGTCCATTGTACACCGCGCCTGGATTGGCTCCTCCATGTCCCGGATCGATCACTACAAGCGCCATAAAAAAACGCCTCCCGCATCTCTTTCTACATTTTATGCGGAAGGCGCCTGATAGTGCCTGTATCATTTCTGTCTGTTTTATCCTTTTACACAGCAAACTGGCTGTTATAAAGATTCGCGTAAAATCCACCCTGCCCAAGCAGGCTTTCATGGTCTCCCTGTTCGATAATATTCCCATCCCGCATCACAAGGATCACATCCGCCTCCTGGATGGTAGACAAACGATGGGCCACAATAAAGCTGGTGCGCCCCTCCATCATTTTTGCGAAGGCATTCTGTATCTTGATTTCCGTGCGGGTGTCAATGGATGAGGTGGCCTCATCCAGAATCAGCATGGGCGGCAGACAGAGCATTACGCGGGCGATGCACAAAAGCTGTTTCTGCCCCTGGGAGAGGCTTCCCCCGTCCTCCGTGATCACAGTATCGTAGCCCTCCGGAAGGCGCTTGATAAAGCTGTGGGCATGGGCCGCCTTTGCCGCCGCCACAATTTCCTCTCTGGACGCTTCCGGTTTCCCCATGCTGATATTATCCGCAATGGTGCCGCTTCTAAGCCAGGTTTCCTGCAGCACCATGCCGTAGCTTGTCCTTAAGCTTCCCCTGGTAATCTGGCGGATATCTGTTCCATCCACCCGGATGCTTCCCTCGTTCACATCATAAAAACGCATCAGCAGATTGATCAGTGTGGTTTTTCCGCAGCCTGTGGGACCTACAATGGCAATTCTCTGTCCCGGCTTCACGCACAGGTTGAAATCCTGGATCAGCTTTTTATCCGGCACATACTGAAAATACACATGGGCAAGTTCCACATTGCCCGAGGCATCTGAAAGCACTTTTGCATCGGGCGCGTCCGGAACCTGGGGCTCCTCCTCGATCAGATCCAAAATGCGGCCCGCGCACACAAAGGCATTCTGCAGCTCCGTCACCACTCCCGATATCTCGTTAAAGGGCTTTGTATACTGATTGGCGTAGCTTAAAAAGCAGGAAAGCTGCCCTACGCTGATACCGCCGGAAATGGCGATCAGAGCGCCGAAAATTCCAACTCCCGCATACACGAGGCTGTTTACAAACCGTGTGGCCGGATTGGTGATAGAGGAAAAAAAGATTGCCTTTAAAGAACATTTCTCCAGTCTGCCGTTGATCTCTCCAAACTGCTCCCGCACCTGTTTTTCCCTGGAAAAGCACTTTACCACCTTCTGATTTCCTACGATCTCTTCCACCAAAGAGGTCTGCTCTCCTCTTGTCTCAGACTGCTCCTTAAACATAGAATAAGTCTTTTTGGCAATAAAGCGGGCCACCAGAAAGGAAACAGGGGTGATGCAGACTACTACAAGGGTGATGGGCACATTCGTAACCAGCATAAAGCCCAGTGTGCCGAAAATGGTCAGTACTCCCGTAAAAAGCTGGGTAAAACCCATAAGCAGCCCGTCGGCAAAGGTATCCACGTCCGCGATCACACGGCTGACCACATCGCCATAGGCATGGGTATCCATATATTTTAAAGGAAGTATCTCCAATTTTTGAAAAGCATCGGAGCGGATATCCCGGATCACATGGTAGGTGATATAGTTATTGCAGGTGTTCATCACCCATTGGGCCGCCGCAGTGATCACCATGACAACGGCAATTTTCATCATAATCTGAAAGACTCCCGGCATATCCACCCGGCCCTTCCCCACAATCAGGTCCACGGCGTCTCCTGTCAGAATCGGAATATACAACGTAAGCGCCACGGTGACGGCGGCCAGTAAAAGGGACAGCGCCACCACAAGCCTGTACTTTTTAATATAGCGCAAAACCCTTTTCATGGTTTCTTTCTGACTCATGGTTTTCTTCTGGCTCATGCTCTTCCTCCCTTCTGTCCCGGTCTCTCATTGGGATACTGGGAATAGTAAATTTCCTGGTATACCGTACAGCCCTCCAAAAGCTCTTTATGGGTTCCCACTCCCGCCAGCTCTCCATCGTCCAGCACTATGATCTTGTCCGCATTTCGTATGGAGGAAGCTCGCTGTGACACAAGAAAGGTAGTGGTATTTCCCCGGAGTGTCCTAAGCGCCCCGCGGAGCTTTGCGTCCGTGGCATAGTCAAGGGCGGAGGCGCTGTCGTCCAAAATCAGGATTTCCGGTCTGCGCACCAGGGCTCTCGCGATGGTAAGTCTCTGTCTCTGTCCTCCCGACAGGTTTTTTCCGTTCTGGGTAATTGCCGCGTCCAGCCCTCCGGGCTTTCCCTCTACGATTTCCTTCGCCTGGGCAAGTTCCAAAGCCCGCCACATTTCTTCCTCATCTGCATCCGGCTTTCCCCACTGGAGATTGCTCCGGATGGTTCCTTTAAAGAGCACCGCCTTCTGGGGCACCATACCCACCCGGCCTCTCAGCTCCTCCTGGGGAATTTCACGAATGTCCTTCCCCTCCAGGCGCACCGCACCCTGGGTAACAGGGTAAAAACCGGGAATCAGGTTAACCAGGGAGGATTTTCCGGAGCCCGTGCCTCCGATAATTCCTATGGTCTCCCCTTTGTTTACCGTAAAGTGGATATCGTGAAGCGTTTCCGCTCCCGCCCTCTGATAGGTGAGGGATACATGCTCAAAGGATAGATAAGGCTGCCCTTGTGCAGGCTCTTTTACACTCTCAAAAGAAGCATCCGCACGCTGCTTGCTCTCCGGCGCTTCGTTTGTGATATCAAATACCGCAGCCACCCGGTCTGCGCAGGCCAAAGCCTTTGTGAGCGTAATAATCAGATTCGCCAGCTTAACTAACTCCACCAGTATCTGAGACATATAATTGACAATGGCCACAACCTCTCCCTGGGTGAGGTTTCCCACATTTACCTGAATGGCTCCAATATAAATCAGAAGAATTATGGCGCCATTTACGATCACATAGGTCACAGGATTCATGAAGGCGCTGATCTTCCCCACAAACATCTGCAGGGCGGCAAGAGCCTGATTATTTTCCCAAAAGCGCTCTTTTTCCCGCTCCTCCTGGTGAAAGGCACGGATTACACGCACCCCTGTGAGATTCTCTCTTGTGATCCCAAGTATCCGGTCCAGACCGGCCTGCACCTTTTTATACAGCGGAATAGTCCAGAGCATAATTCCAAAAACCACAACTCCAAGGGCCGGAATCGCCACTGCAAACACCAGCGCGCTCTTCACATCTATGGTGAAAGCCATGATCATGGCGCCAAACACAATGATGGGAGAACGCAGAAACAGGCGCAGCACCATATTCACCCCGGACTGCACCTGATTGATGTCGCTGGTCATCCGTGTGATCAGGGTGGAGGTTCCCGCCCGGTCAAGATTGGTAAAGCTTAAGGACTGAATATGATCGAACAGAGACTGCCGCAGCTTTGTGGCAAATCCCACAGCCGCCTTTGCCGCAAAATACTGTGCGGTAATGGAGGACACCAGCCCCACCGCTCCCAGGGCCAAAAGACAAAGCCCCATTTGAGCGATATATCCCATATCCTCCTGTGCAATTCCCCTGTCTATGATGCCCGCCATCACCAGGGGAACCAGCAGCTCAAAAAGAGCCTCCAGCAGCTTAAAAAGCGGCGCCAGCACAGACTCTTTTTTATAATCCTTCAAATAAACAAGCAATCTCCTCATCTAAAACCCTATCTCCTATTTTTCTTTCTCACAAAGCCGCATACAGGCTGCAGCCCGGTAGCCCTCCGGGCTGGGAAGCATAATCCAATGGGCTTTATCGTCAATACAGCTTCCCAGATTTTTCCCCACTCCCTCGCCTGTCAGCTTCCCGTAGGCTTCCCTGCGGCACCAGCACTCATAAAAATAATTCTTCTTTTCCCTCTCCGAAGCATATCCGGCAAACCGTCTCCTTTCCTCCTGGGAAAAAAAACGCTCTGCCAGTCTTTCCACAGGACAGTCCCTCTCCTGCTGGATATCCGCTCCGATCTCCCTTTGGGAAAAGGCGCACAGCACATAATCCCCGGAATGGGAAAGACTAAAGAAATACGGGTAATTTGTCACATAGGGCTTTCCCTGTACCCCATAGGCAAAATGCAAAGGCAGAGGCTCCCCCGCACGATCCAAAAGCTCCTGCAAGGTCAAAGAAGAAACGGTCTCCTCTTCTCTTTTTGAAAGGAGCGCTTCCTGCAGGGCCAGCTGAAGCAAAAGTCCCGCTCCGGCGCTTTCCAGCCCTTTTCTTGGATTTTTTATGCTCTGAATACGATTTCGCCTTTCTTGATCCAGCCCCTTTAGGATGGATGCCAGCCAAAAATCTTCCCCCTGCCCATCTGCCCCCTTCAGAGACAGCAGATAAAACCGTTCCTCCATATTTTTCTCTCTTCATCTATGCTTCAAGTAATTGTGAAACTCACTCCCTGGTATCAGAAACTGGGCGTAATAACCAAATTGTCCTTATGACAAGAAGGCTGTCGGAAATCTACCAGCTCCGCCAGCCTCCTTTTTCAAAACGCCTGTACTCTTTTGCGACTCATTCCCCGGTAATTTGCAGGTGCAGCTCTGCAAGCTGTGCATCGTCCACCACGTCGGGAGCGTTTGTCATCAGGCAGGAGGCGTCCTTTACCTTAGGGAAGGCAATGACCTCTCGAATGCTCTCCGCCTTTGTCAAAAGCATCACAAACCGATCCATGCCGATGGCCAGTCCCGCATGAGGGGGCACTCCGTACCGGAAGGCATTTAACAAAAATCCAAATCTCTCCCACGCCTGCTCCTTGGTAAAGCCCAGCACCTCAAACATTTTCTCCTGAATGTCATCCTGGAAGATACGGACGCTGCCGCCCCCCAGCTCCACACCGTTCAGCACAATATCATAGGCCTTTGCCCGCACCCTTCCCGGATCCGTCTCCAGCATGGGAAGATCCTCCTCCATGGGCATGGTAAAGGGATGGTGCATGGCCGTAAAACGGTTCTCCTCCTCGCTCCACTCAAGCAGAGGAAACTCCGTCACCCACAAAAAGTCAAACCTGTCGTTATCAATAAGCCCCAGCTGCTTAGCCAGCTCGCAGCGAAGAGCCCCTAAAACAGCCCACACATTCTTTAAACTGTCTGCCGCAAACAAAAGCAGGTCTCCAGGCTCTGCCTCCATTGCCCCAGCCAGTCCATCAAGCTCTTCCTGCGTCATAAACTTTGCAAAGGAGGATTTGTAGGTTCCATCCTCCTGTACCGATAAATAGGCCAGCCCCTTTGCGCCATATCCCTTTGCAAACTCCACCAAAGCGTCGATTTTCTTTCTGGGCATCCCGGCCTGTCCTTTTACATTGATCCCCCGGACACTGCCGCCGTTTTCCAGGGCGGAGGTAAACACGCCAAAACCGCAGCCCCTGACTGTCTCCGAAACGTCCACCAGCTCCATGCCAAAACGGGTATCCGGCTTATCCGAGCCGAAACGGTTCATGGCCTCCGTCCAGGTCATGCGTCTGATAGGCAGCTGCACATCAATTCCAATAGCCTCCCTGCATACCCGGGCCACCATCCGCTCTGTCACATCGATCACATCATCCACATCCACAAAGGACATTTCCAAGTCCACCTGGGTAAATTCCGGCTGCCTGTCCGCCCGAAGATCCTCATCTCTAAAGCATTTTGCAATCTGAAAATAACGGTCATAGCCCGAGCACATCAGAAGCTGCTTGAACAGCTGGGGCGACTGGGGCAGCGCATAAAAGGTTCCCGGATGCACGCGGCTTGGCACAAGGTAATCTCTGGCTCCCTCCGGCGTGGATTTCTGCAGAATGGGCGTCTCGATCTCCAAAAATCCCTCTGACTCCATAAAGCTGCGGATATTGGCAGCGATTTTGCTGCGCAGTATCAGATTTTTCTGCAGATCCGGCCTGCGCAGGTCAAGATAACGATACTTTAAGCGCAGCTCCTCCTTGGTCTTGGAATCTGCTTCAATGGGAAATGGCGGCGTCTCCGCCTCAGAGAGGATTCTGATCTGTTCTGCCCTCACTTCCACCTCTCCGGTGGCAAGGCCTTCGTTGACAGCGCCCTGGCGTCTCTCCACTTTTCCCGTCACTGCCACCACAAATTCGCTCCGAAGCCTTTCCGCTTTTGCAAAGCTTTCGGCTCCGCACTCGCTCTCCTCAAAAATAACCTGCAGAATCCCTGCTCTGTCACGCAAATCCACAAATATAATACCGCCCTTATTGCGCTGCTTCTGCACCCAGCCCATAACGGTAACGTTCTCTCCCACATTCGCCGCAGACAGCTCCCCGCAGCGGCATGTCCTTTTTAAGCCTTTCATCGACTCAGCCATAATTTACCTCTCTCTTCGTCCGCACTTTTAATTTTTAAGGGGATTCTTATAAAATTCCACAAATTCCTCATAGCCCTCTTTTTCCAGCTGCTCCTTTTGGAATTTTTTGTTTTTGTTCATACGCACCACCAGCACCTGGCTGCCGTCTTTTCTGGCCTCCTGGGCCTTTCGAATGATCTGCCCCAGGGTGTCTGCCTCCACGCCCTTTTCAATCAGATAGGCGACCTTTTTCGGCTTCTTGGGTACCTGAAAGCCATTCTCCATAAGCAACATGATAATCCGTTCAAAGCCAATGGAAAAACCACAGGCCGGCACATCATTCCCGGTAAATTTTCCAACCATTTTGTCATAGCGCCCGCCTCCCCCGCAGCTTCCGCCAAATTCCGGAATGGCTATCTCAAAGATAGTTCCCGTGTAATAGGACATTCCTCTCACTAAGGCAGCGTCAAACACCATCTCAAAGTCAGCGCTCTTTGCGGCCTCTACGCTTGTTATGATCTCCTGCAGTCCTCCTTTTACCTCCGGCTCCAGAAAATCCCCCAGCGCATCCGCCAGATAGGCTATGCCGTCCCCTGCCTTGGAAAGTCCCTCAAACAGGGCCAGATATTTTTCCACGCAGCCCTTTTCAAAGCCGTTGTCCAAAAGCTCCTTTTCCACACCGGGAAGGCCGATCTTATCCATCTTATCCAGAGTGATAAATACGCTGTCAAAATCCTTCTCGGCAAAGCCGCTGTACGCCGCCATGGCCTTCAGTATCCTTCTGTCGTTGATTCGTATCTGGAATTTCTGAAAGCCCAGCCTGCCCAGGGTGGTTGTGGTGGCTAAAATCAGCTCAATCTCCGCCAGATTGGAGGGCTCTCCCAGAATATCTATGTCGCATTGCATAAACTGGCGGAATCTTCCCCTCTGGGGCCTGTCCGCCCGCCAGACATTTCCCATCTGCAGCGCCTTAAAGGGAGTGGGAAGCTTCGCCGCGTTGTTGGAATAATAGCGCACCAGGGGCACAGTCAGATCATAGCGAAGCCCGCTGTCTACAACCTCCTCCTCGGATACGGCCTCCTCCACATTCAGCTTTTCCCCACGCTTCAGAATCTTAAAAATCAGCTTCTCGTTATCGCCGCCCTGCCTGCTGGTCAAATTTGCAATATTTTCCACACAGGGAGTCTCTATGGACGTAAATCCAAACCTGCCGTAGGTATCCTTGATCACGCCTATCACATAATCCCTAATCTGCATTTCCTCCGGCAGAATGTCCTTCATGCCTGTCACAGGCTTCTTGCTAAGTGCCATGCCTTCTCTCGCTTTCATCCAAATTTATCTATTCCATGATATAGTTTTTCCGGGATGCTGTCAAGCCGCAGTTGCCCAGCGCAAACGGAACCGGCGGATGACTATTACAGACAACGCCGCCACTGCTGTCAGGAAGGTATATATAATAATATACGCCAAAGACGCAGATATCACATTGCCCAGATATTCCGCTGCCATGCCGTTTACCAGGGCCACTATAAAGTCAACTGTCCCGTGAATCAGGACACATGCCACAACGCCCACAATATCCTTTTTCTGGCTGACAAAATAGCAGACAATCATACTTAACGCAATATGCAGGATTACAGTGAGAACTCTTTCATAGCCCGCTAACAGAAATATGCCCGGATTCGCACTCACCAGACTCTCCTTCACCATAAGAAGCTGTGTGGTATCCACCCCCAGCGCCGCCGTCTGCTCTATCACTGCGTCGAAGCTTCCTGTGTTGATCATGATAATGTACGCTAAATTGTTGATATAGGTCAGCCCTACGATCACCATCGCCTCAATGCTGCCGTGGCCTAAGCCTGCCGCCAGGCCTCTTACATAGGTCAGCTTTTTCCCCATAAGCTTGGCTGCAATATATCTGCCCGCCGCCTCAAACAGTCCCGCCGTAAGGGCCAGAAGCAGGCAGTACCATACATAGTGTTCTGCTGCAAAGGCCGTAAACCAGGAAGTCATGGAAAGCACGCTTAAAATGGGGATTCTTAAGAGAATCTGGAATACGAAAAAGCCCGCCGCTCCCAAAAGCCATGCCGTCCAGACCCCCTTTCCCTTGTTTTTTACGCCATATACAAGATACACGATCACAGGTAAAACCAGACAGATAAATAATGTGATGGAAACTGTTATAACTGTTGCCGCCGGTACCATACGCCGTCCTCCCTTTCCCTTAAAATGCTTCCTTGCGCTGAATCATCTCATCAATTTTCTCAATGTAAAGCGTCACGTCCTTCACATTGCTGACGCGTTCAATCCTGCCGTCCGGCAGCACAAGCTTTGAGATGCTTCCCGCGCCGCAGGCTATGATGGTCTGCTTCTCTTCCATAATCAAAATATTGTAAAGCCCGTATTTCCCCGGCCTTGCATAGCCTACATTTTCAAAATTTCCTGATATGTTTTTCTGGCGGTACAGATAGTAGGGCTCCATGTGAAGCCGCCTTGCCCCCTTTGCTGCAATCTCCATGGTTTCGTCCGTGTTTTTGAGCATGGAGATTCCGTTTTCCTGTATCCATTGGTTCAGCTTAGAGGCCCGCTTTACCGCCAGGGAATGCACCGTAAGGCTGTCCGGGCCAAGCTCTGCCACCCGGTCTATGGTGTGCTGCACATCCTGTGCAAGCTCTCCTGGAAGTCCTAAAATCAAATCCATGTTGATGTTGTCAAAGCCCATCTGCCGTGCCAAAAAGAAGGCCGCCTCCACCTGCTCCACTGAAGCCTTTCTGCCGATTCGATCCAGGGTCTCCTGCTTCATGGTCTGAGGATTGACGGAAATGCGGTCCACTCCCTTTTCCTTAAGCACGGAAAGCTTTTCCTTCGTAATGCTGTCCGCCCTTCCGGCCTCCACCGTAAATTCCTTCACCTGGGAAAAATCAAAAAAATGCTTTATCCCCGAAAGCAGTCTGTCTAATTGCTCCGCCTCCAGCGTGGTGGGGGTTCCCCCTCCTATATATACACAGTCAAGCCGCTTTCCCTGGTATTTGCGGGCCACATATTCCAGTTCCTTTAAGAGACAGTCCACATAGCGGTCCACTATCTTACGGTATCCCCCAATGGGATAAGAGGTAAAGGAACAATACAGGCAGGTGGTGGGACAGAAAGGAATGCCTACATAAAGACTATAGCCAAGGCTAAAGTCTCGACTATATCCCTGACTATCGCCTTTGTCCCCGCATAATATCTTTGACAGGATTTCCCGCTCCCTCTCTGCGATATCAATGCTGAGAGCAGCTTTTTCTCCACTGACAAAGTGTTTATCCTCTAAGTAGTCCATGATCTCCTGTCTGTTCTTTCCCTGCTCCAGCATTCCGTATGCAATTTTCGTGGGCCGGATTCCCGTCAGGTTCCCCCAGGGCAGCTTTCTTCCGGTTTCCCTGCTAAGCACCTCATAGAGAAATGCCTTAAAGCCATTTTTAAAGTCGCCCCTGGTCTCCGGTACAGACCTTTTCTCCTCTTCTTTCGCCTGCCACTTATGCTCTCGTCCCTCCAGGCAGATTCTGGCGCCGCCTTCCCCTATCTCAATTTCCGCAAAAAAATTCTCCTCCCTCTCTCCGGAAAGCACCTTCACGTTCCTGTCAGGATAAAAGGCCTTCACCAGCGCGTGCACATCATATTCAAAGGAGGGATCATTTAAGCTTACAAGCAATGTAGATTCCATTTTTCCTCTCATTCTGCCGCGTGAGCGGCTTTGTAATCAGAAGGAACTTTGTGCGGCAGCACAAATTCCGGATTGTATCTCCCTTTTCTGGTCTGCAAAAATCGCAGCAAAGCGCTGCGATTTTGTTCAAAACTATTTTTCTGCAAGCTATACGCAGAAAGGATTATAGCTCTTTTCATGGCCCACTGTGGTGCCATCCCCATGTCCCGGGTAAAGCTTGGTCTCCTCAGGAAGGGTAAAAATCTTCTCCTTTATGGAGCGGATCAAGGTTCCCATGCTTCCTGTGGGAAAATCCGTCCTTCCCACAGATTCCAGAAAAATGGTGTCGCCGCACAGAAGAAAACCGGCCTCCTCAAAATAATAGCAGCAGCCCCCCGCCGTGTGTCCCGGAGTAGCAATCACTCTGCAGGTCATTCCCGCCACAGCAATCTCCTCCCCGTCCTTCACATAAACGTCCGCCTCCAGGGTACAGGGTCTGCCCGCCATCTTGGACACATTTTTCACAGCGTCGCCCAAAAGCGCTCTCTCCGCCTCGCAGGCATAGACAAGCACAGGCTCCGCTCCCCGCTCCGCCGCATCCTCGTTTGCCCGTTTTCGCAGCTCTTCACAGCCCCAAATGTGGTCAAAATGTCCGTGGGTCAGCAAAATGCCCTCAACGCAAAATCCATTTTTCTTCAGAGTGTCAAAGATTGCCGCCCCCTGATCTGCGGGATCGGCCACAAGAACCCGGCTGTCTCCTGTCCTGTATAAAAAATAGCAATTCGTCTGGCATGATCCCAGCACCATTCTCCCGATTTTTATTTCACCCATCATCCGGTCGTCCTTTCGATATCAATCACACTCTCAATTCCTCTTATCTTATCTATTACCCGGTTTAGCTCTTCTCTGCTTCCAACCTCGAAGGTGGTCTGCAGTGTGGCAATTCCCTGCTTGCTGGTTCGGGTGTTCATAGACAGAATATCTATATTTTTCTCTGTCAGCGCCTTGGAAATATCTGCCAGCAGACCATTTCTGTTGTTTGCAAAAATTTTAATCTCCGCCACATACTTCTCGGCGGACGCATCCTCTGGCGCCTGCCATTCTGCATCGATCAATCTGGCTCTCTCTATTTCCGGCAGATTAATGATATTGATGCAGTCCGTCCTGTGTATGGAGATGCCTCTCCCCCGGGTGACAAAGCCCACGATCTCATCCCCCGGCACAGGGGAGCAGCACTTGGAAAAGCGCACCGACAAATCGGCGATTCCCTTTACCACAATGCCGCTTTTTGACTTGGTTCTGGCGTGCATCAAGGGCAGGGTATCCGTATTGGCCGCAATATTGGCCAGCACCTCCTCGTTTGTCAACTCCTTCTTGTGCTCTCTGTCATACAGCTCGTGAAGCTTATTTACAATCTGTCCCTCTTTCAGAGCTCCGTGTCCAATGGCGGCCAGCACCGAATCCCAGTCCCTGAAGCCGTACTTTCGCATCACCGCTTCCATGTAGCTTTGCTTTAACAGGCTGGAGAGGTTGATGGATTTTGTTTTGCAGTAGGACTGGAGAAGCTCTCTGCCCTTGATGATATTGTCTTCCTTCAGCTCATTCTTAAACCATTGGTTGATCTTATTTTTGGCCTGAGTGCTTTTTACCAGATTCAGCCAGTCCCGGCTGGGGCCCTTTGAGTTTTGAGAGGTAATGATCTCAATGCGGTCTCCGTTTTTGATCTCATAGTCGATGGTGACAAGCCTGCCGTTCACTCTTGCTCCCACCATCTTATTTCCCACAGCCGAATGAATGCTATAGGCAAAATCAATGGGCGTAGACCCCGCCGGAAGGTTCTTCACCTCTCCTGTAGGAGTAAAGCAGTACACACTGTCAGAGAACAAATCCAGGTCATTCTTTAACAGGTTCATAAATTCCCTGTTGTCAGACATATCCCTCTGCCACTCCAGAATCTGGCGCAGCCAGACCAGCTTTTCCTCCTCCTGGGTCTCCACCTTTTTGCCGTCGGAGGCCTCCTTATATTTCCAATGGGCTGCAATACCGTATTCCGCCGCCTTGTGCATTTCAAAGGTTCTGATCTGTATCTCAAAGGGCTGTCCGTTGGTGCCAATCAGCGTAGTGTGCAGAGACTGGTACATATTGGGCTTGGGCATGGCGATATAATCCTTAAACCGCCCCGGAATAGGCTTATACATTTCATGGATAACGCCCAGGGCTGCATAGCAGTCCTTCACGGTGTCTACAATGATCCGGACGGCAAACAGATCGTAAATCTGATCCAGGGTTTTATTCTGGTTTTTCATCTTTTTATAGATGCTGAAGAAATGCTTTACCCGCCCGTCCACCTTTGCCTTGATGCCTGCATTGGCAATGTGCTCGCTGACCTCATCCACAATACTCTGGATATATTTTTCCCGGACACTTTTGCGCACGGCAATTTTGTCCACCAGATCGTAATAAACCTCTGGCTCCAGATATTTTAGGGACAAGTCGTCCAGCTCCGTTTTGATCTTGCTGATACCCAGTCTCTGGGCAATGGGGCAGTAAATTTCCAGCGTTTCCTTGGCAATGCGCTGCTGGCTCTCAGGATTTTTATATTTTAGGGTGCGCATATTGTGAAGACGGTCCGCCAGCTTGATCAAAATAACACGGATATCCTTTGCCATGGCCAGAAACATTTTTCGGAGATTTTCCGCCTGCATTTCCAGCTTGGCGTCGGACTGTTCCCCATTTCCGGAAAGGGGAAGCTTTTCCAGCTTGGTAACGCCGTCCACAAGCAGCGCCACATCCTCGCCAAACTCCCTTATCAGGTCTTCCTCCGTCATAACGGTGTCCTCCACCACATCATGAAGAAGCCCCGCCACAATGGTCTCCTTATCCATTTCGAGATCCGCCAATATCAAAGCCACGTTAAGGGGATGAATGATGTAAGGCTCTCCCGACTTTCGAAACTGGTTCTTGTGCGCCTCACCGGCCACCTTATATGCCTTGGCAATCATGGATATATCATCGCTTGGGTGGTATTTCTGCACACGCTTAATAAGCTCCTGATACAGCTCATCAGGATTCACAAATTCCTCTGCTCTGCTTATTTTCCCGTCGTCAAAAATAACCTCGTTTTTTTCTTCTGTCATAAGCCTGCTCCATGTCTTGCCCCATGTCTATTTTCCCGGATAACAAATGGCCGACTCCAGACGATAGCCCTTAATTCTCTCCCGTCCGCAGAGTCCAGCCAGCTCCATCAGCACCACAATGCCCACTACCTGGCCGCCCAGGGATTCTATCAGCTTAATCATAGCCTCCGTGGTTCCGCCCGTGGCGATCAGGTCGTCTACGATCAATACCCTCTGTCCCGGCTTTATGCTGTCCTTGTGCATTTCAATGACAGACTGCCCATACTCCAAATCATAGGAAATAGATACCGTCTCTCTGGGAAGCTTTCCTTGCTTACGGATCAGCACAAAGGGCTTTCTGTTATTATACGCAATAGGCGTTCCAAAAATAAATCCTCTGGATTCCGGTCCCGCCACCACGTCATACTCCAAATCCTTTATCATGTCCTCCATGGTGTCGATGGCCAGATGAAGTCCCTCCGCATCCTGCAGAACGCTTGTCACGTCCCGGAAAATAATTCCCTTCTCCGGGAAGTCCGGTATACTCTTTACGTATTCCTCCAACTTTTTCATGATGAAATCTTACCTCATTTCCGTATTTTCCTGACACATAGATGATTATATAATCTTTTCCCCTGAAAGTCAAAGGCTAACAAAGTACTTTATGATGTCTCTCCTGGTTATAATACCGATAAAAACATTTCTGTCATCCACCACAGGAACGAAATTCTGATTTTTCGCCTGCTCCAAAAGCTCCTCCATGTCCGTATCAATACATACCGCCTTTACCTTTCCGCTCTGCAGGATATTTCTTATACCGCCCCGCTCCAGCCGCTTCATGGTAATCTCCTCCAGAGTGTCGTTCCTGCTTAAAATATGCCAGAGAAAGTCCCCTTCGCTGATCACGCCCACATATCTGTCCTCACTGTCGATCACAGGGACTGCCGTGTAGCCGCTTCTTTTCAGCTTCTCCAGGCCCTGGCGTATGGTCATGTCATCCCGCAGATAGGTAACCTCTGCCTTTGGCTGTAAAAAAGATGCAATGTTCACCGCTTTTCTCCTTTGTTATCTCTTTCCCTGTTCAGCGCTCCTCTTCCAGCTCTTTAAAATGCTGCTGCGCTCTCTCCAGGTCGTCAAAATAATGCTTCATTTTCCGGGCAAAATAAAAAATCACAGCGCAATCCGTAACACCGCTGAAAATAAGGGCAAGCCCGATAAGCCGGAACAAAAGGACTGCCGCCTCAAAAGGATTGCACACCAGCACGATCCCCACAATCACATTCACAATGGCTAAAATCAGCATGCCGACCCAATTCCCGCACTCCATGCGCTTCATGTCAATCACATCCTGAAGCTTGCTGCAGCCGCTGATGAGCACCAAAAGCCCCATGATAAAGGGAATCACGGAGATAATCCATTCTACCTTGTAAAGCACGATGCAGCCCAGCGCAATTTCCACCAGTCCGGTCACAAAATCATTGTGATAATAATTTTGATGGGCCTCCCGCAAAAGATAGCAGATCATGGACACCGCTCCGGCTACAATCAGCACAATACCGATCAGATATCCCAGCGTATTGGCCGTGGTCTCCGGGAAAATCAAAAGCACCGCCCCAAGCAGAATGTCAAAGGCCGCCAAAAGCAGCGCGTTCCATTTCAATTCTCTCAATTCTTTTATAAACCTCATAAAAAAGCCGCCTTTCTCCTCGGAATATCTTAAAAAGGCTCCTCCCAATGGCAGAAAGCCACATGGAAGAAGCCCTTATCTGCGGGCTTACTTTCTGCCGCAGCACTTTTTATATTTTTTGCCGCTTCCGCAGGGACAGGGATCATTTGGATAAATTTTTTGTCCCTTTACAATCGTGGTGGAGGATTTCTGCTCCTTGTAAAGAGCCTTGCGGGTCTCCTCGTCAAAAATATCATTCCACTCCTCAAGATTGTACAGCCAGTCGGCCTCGGCAGCCACCATGTTTTTGTACAGAAGCGCCTTGTCAAAGCCAAGATTTACTACCGTGTCCTCTTCCATCTCCTCTATGGGATTGGGCTCCTTTAAGCTGTCATTGATACCGTCCAGAAAACCGGTCATTGTCATCAGGGACACATGAAATCTGTCTGCCAGCTCCTTTACCGTTCCCTCCACAACCTCATCAGGATTTTTCAGAAGCTGTGCGTAAATCTCCTTCTCCTCCTGAAAATAAGCCGCCCACAGCTTTTGAAGCCTGTCCTTTCCTGTCGCCTCGTTATATGCCACAGATTTCCACTGTTCCAGTAATGCCATAATCATACCATCCTTATTCAATGATTATTTTAATGTATCATAACTGATAGTATATAACAGATTGTCCGGTAAAACAATAAAAGAAATAAAAAACATAAAAATTTTCGAATTCCATGTATAAAACTTTTTTCCCGTGTCATACTACTACTATCATTGGACCCCCTCCTTTGATCTTACCAAAGATAAAAATAATACTTAATCCTCCCCTTATAAAGGTTCCCGGACTTATGAGAGTATGCCAAAGGGCATACGGGTATAGGCCCGGGGACTTTGCTTGCAACATTTTCCGCAAAATGGTATGATAATCCCATCAAACAGGAAGGGATCTGTCAAATATGAATGAGGATTTTAAAAATAAAAATGGAAGTTCCGGAGAAAATTCCGAAAAAAAGAAAAAGGTCACCCCTAAACAGATCGCAGCCATGACAGGCGTTGTGCTTTTGGTGCTTCTGTATGTGGTGACATTATTTGCAGCCATTTTCGGCAGCAAGGCTGCAGACATCCTGTTTCAGCTTTGTCTGTTTGCGACCATAGCGCTGCCGCTGGTACTCTGGATTTACATATGGATTTTCGGCAGGCTCACAAACCGCTCTACCATCGCAGACTTAAACCCAGACGGCGCATCAAAGCAGAAGGAAGCAGCCCCGGAGGGCGAGAAATCCAAAAAGGAGTCAGGACGCTGACGTATCATGATGGCATATCATGATGTTAGGGGCAAAAGAGTTTTCGGTCACAAAGCGTCAGAATTGTTTGTCATCTGCAGGAGTCTTAGTTGCTCCTGGAATCGGCAAAGTTGCGTTGTGAGAAAAAAATCCGCTTGTTTGAGCGCAGCGAGTTCGGATTTTTTGGAACGCATTTAGCAAATTTGTCGATTCCTGGCGCAACTTGACTCCGAAGCCGCAAACAATTCTGATGATTTGTGATGGGGATATCTTTTGCCCCCAACATCATGTCATAAGGCTAACGAACCCCCAGCTCTTCCAGCTCCCTGCAGGCCTGTTCCTTTGACTTAAAATGGATGCCGCAAATGCCAAGGGCTCTGGCCGCCTCTACATTTTTCAGGGTATCGTCCAAAAACACCGTCTCTTCCGGCTGTAAAGAATACCGGTCCATGAGCAGCCTGTAAATCTCAGGGTAAGGCTTTACAAGTCTTTCCCTGTAGGAGAGGATGCCGCCGTCCATGTAGGGCAGAAACACCAGCGCGTCGGCGCATTCCACATAAGCCTTATAGGAGAAGTTGGAAAGATACAGCACACGATACCCCTTTCCCTTAAGCTCCTCTATCCAGGGAATGGCATAATCCCGCAGAGTTACCATTCCATTCACCTGTTTAAAGGCCATCCGCAGCTCCTTCTCAATCTCCGGATCATTCTTGATAAACTCCTGCAGAAGCCTCTCCTCGTCCCAATCCCCTCTGTCAAATTCCTCCCAGAAGGGACTCATGATGGAAGCCCTTGCGATTCTGTCCACCATATCGTCGTCAAAGCCCTTGTCCTGTAAAAATTCCCTCCAGCGAAAGTCAGTCAGCACATTGCCGATATCAAATACAATATTGCGAATCATTTTCCTTATACTCCATCAATCCAAATAATTTTTCCGCAGCAGCAGATAAAGGCCCCCTGGTGCTTCTCACCGCACAGAAGCTCCTCTTTGGTATAATTTTATTAAACCGAAGCTCAAATAAAAGTCCCGACTGTATATACTCCCTGGCAAAATCCCTGACCACACAGCCCACTCCCAGATTGCGCAGTACAAACTGCACGATCATATCGCTTGTTGCCAGCTCAAATTCCGGCTGTACCACAATACCGTTATGCAAGAGGAATTCGTCCATATAGCTTCTGGTGCTTGTATTTTTTTCCAAAAAAATAAGAGGAAGCTTCTCCAGCTCCTGTAAATCCAGCATTTTATTTTTGTAAGAGATAAACCTACGTCCCCCCACAAAAATATCCTCAATTTCACGGACGGGAACAGCCTTTAAGCCCGCCGCCTCTAAAAAGGGGGTGCTGACCACCCCCATATCGATTCTCCCCTCCTCCAGAAAGCGCAGTGTCTCTGGAGTGGGAGCGTTGGTGACGGCTATTTTTATCCCCGGATACTTCTCATGAAATCGCTCCAGAAAGGGAAGCAGATAATACCGAAGCGTCATATCACTGGCTCCAATGCGGATTTCTCCCATGTCGAAGTTCCGCATCTGCCTTACCTTCCCCACTCCCTGCTCTATCTGCTCATATCCCTTTTCCACATACTCAAAAAGAATCTGTCCCTCTTTCGTGAGACGCACCCCTTTTGCCGCCCGGTGGAAAAGCTGCACCTCCAGCTGACGCTCCAGCTGCTTTATGGACTGGCTCACCGCCGGCTGGGAAATGGAAAGCTCTGCAGCCGCCCTGGTCACACTTCCAAGCCGCGCCACATAATAAAATACCTTATAGTACTCCAGGTTTCCCGTCATACCGCCTTCTCCAATCCGTCAGCTATTTCAGAGGGCTTTTGCGGTAAATAACATCCTCTCTGCCAGGCCCATTGCTTACCATAGTGATGGGGTAGCCGATCCGCTCTTCGATAAACTCCACATACCTTCTGCAGTTTTCCGGCAGCTCTTCGTAATTTTTGATTCCTCTGATATCACATTTCCAGCCCGGCAGCTTTTGAAGCACAGGCTTTGCCTTGTTCAGCTTTGCAGTCACAGGGAAGTCCGTGGTCACCTGTCCGTCGATTTCATAGCCCACGCACACAGGAATCTCATCCAGATACCCCAGCACATCCAGTACCGTAAAGGCCACATCCGTGGTTCCTTGCAGGCGGCATCCGTATTTAGAAGCCACGCAGTCAAACCAGCCCATACGTCTGGGACGCCCTGTGGTGGCTCCGAACTCTCCGCCGTCACCGCCCCTGCGGCGCAGCTCATCCGCCTCGTCCCCGAAGATTTCCGATACGAATGCACCTGCTCCCACTGCGGAGGAATAAGCCTTGCATACCGTGACAATCTCCTTGATCTCATAAGGAGGCAGTCCGGCTCCAATAGCGCCGTAGGCCGCCAGCGTAGAGGAAGAAGTAACCATGGGATAAATACCGTGATCCGGATCCTTTAAGGTTCCCAGCTGTCCCTCCAGCAGAATGGTCTTTCCCTCCTTTAACGCCTTATCCAAAAAGGCAGACACGTCGCACACATAGGGAGCGACCATTTCCCTGTATTTCTTAAGCTCTTCCAAAAGCTCCTTTGGGTCAATGAGAGGCTTATGATAAAGATGCTCCAAAATCACATTTTTCATCTCGCACACGCGCTCCACCTTTTCCTCTAAGAGAGCCTCGTCAAAAAGCTCACTGACCTGGAAGCCGATCTTTGCATATTTATCCGAATAAAAAGGTGCAATGCCTGACTTGGTGGAGCCAAAGGACTTTCCTCCCAGCCTCTCCTCCTCATACTGATCGAAAAGAATATGGTAGGGCATCACAATCTGCGCTCTGTCAGACACCAATATTTTAGGCATGGGCACATTCCTGTCCGTAATAGACTTGATCTCCTGAAACAAAAGCGGAATATTTAACGCCACGCCGTTTCCGATCACGCTGGTGGTGTGACTGTAAAATACCCCCGAGGGAAGAGTATGCAGCGCAAATTTTCCATAATTGTTCACGATGGTGTGTCCCGCATTTGCGCCGCCCTGAAAGCGCACAATGATATCTGCGTTTTTCGCCATCATATCCGTAATCTTTCCCTTTCCCTCATCGCCCCAGTTTGCTCCTACTACTGCCTTTACCATTTTGGCCTCCATTCCTCACCGCAAAGCATTGTATCTCCGGTAATCATTTCTATTTATGGTCCGTGTTCTATTTCACAAACCTTACCAAGTATACACCATTTCAGGTCATAAATAAAATCAATATTTATTATGTTTGTTATAAGATTAAATTATTTCACTCTCTTCCATCCCAGCAGTAGGTGCAGAGCTTTTCTCTGTCAATACCCACAGATTTGATCATATCATCCAGCCTGTGGAAACGAAGCGAGGTGAAATTAAGCTGCCTGCAGATGCGCTGTACCATCTCGTTGTACTCCGGCGTATCCGGGTCAACATAATTTTTTAAGTCAATCTTTCTGCCCTCGTCCTCCATCTCCTTGAGCACTCGTCTGGTAATCAGGTCCATCTCCGAAGAGGAACGGGAAAAATTCAGATATTTACATCCATACAAAAGAGGGGGACAGGCGGGACGTATATGAACCTCCCTGGCTCCGCTCTGATAGAGAAATTCTGTGGTCTCTCTCAGCTGGGTTCCGCGCACGATGGAATCATCAATGAGAAGCAGGCTTTTTCCCTGGATCAGATCGTGCACCGGTATCAGCTTCATTTTGGCGATCAGATTCCTCTGGGTCTGTATGGTCGGCATAAAGGATCTGGGCCAGGTGGGCGTGTACTTGATAAAGGGTCTGGAAAAAGGAATGCCGGAGCGGTTGGCGTAGCCGATGGCATGGGCTGTTCCGGAATCCGGCACCCCCGCCACAATATCCGGTTTCACATCGTCTCTCTCGGCCAGAAGCGCCCCACAGTGATAGCGCATTTTTTCCACGCTGATTCCCTCATAGGAAGAGGATGGATAGCCATAATACACCCACAAAAAGGTACAGATTTTCATTTCCTTTCCGGGATTTACCAGGGTACGCACTCCCTCAGGCGTAACCACTACAATCTCTCCCGGCCCCAGCTCTCTCTCCTCCACATACCCCAGATTCAGATAGGCGAAGCTTTCAAAGGATACGCAATAAGCACCCTCCTTTTTCCCCACTGCCACCGGCGTTCTGCCCAGTCTGTCCCTGGCCGCATAAATTCCCTTTGGGGTCATAATCAGAATCGTCATGGAGCCGTCTATGATCTCCTGGGCATATTGGATGCCCTCCACAAGGTTATCCTTCTGATTGACAATAGCGGCCACCAGCTCCGTTGCGTTGATATCCCCGCCGCTCATCTCCAGAAAATGGGAATGTCCCCTTGCAAAAAGCTCCTTCAAAATAGCGTCTGTGTTATTGATTTTTCCCACAGTGGAAATGGCGTAGGTTCCATGATGGGAGCGTACCATCAGGGGCTGGGGCTCGTAGTCCGAAATACAGCCGATGCCCAGATTTCCGCTCATTTCATTTACATCCTTATCAAACTTTGTCCGAAAGGGGGCATTTTCAATATTGTGGATTGCCCTGTTATAACCAGATTCCCTGCTGTACACTGCCATCCCTGCCCGTCTGGTCCCCAGATGGGAATGATAATCCGTTCCGAAAAACAAATCAAATACACAGTCTTCCTTTGCTGCGACTCCAAAAAAACCACCCATGTCTGCTCTCCCTTAAAATTGCGTTGTTTTACACATTAATCTCTGCCTTGACTCCCAGAAGCTCCTTGTTTGCCTCAAGAACCGGGTAAATTACATCCCGCAGGAAGGCCTCTACCTGTTCCTTGGAACGGCCCGTATACTTTTTCGGTTCCATGGTTTTCTCAAGCTCCTCCAGGGTCAGCGGAAAGGCCGGATCGGCGGCAATCAGCTCCAGAAGATTGTTTTCCTTTCCCTCCTCCTTCACTCTGCGGCCCGCCTCCATGGAAAGCTCTCTGATCCGTTCATGCAGCTCCTGGCGGTTGCCTCCCATCTTAACGGCATCCATCATAATATTCTCCGTGGCCATAAAAGGAAGCTCGCTCATAAGATGCTTTTCAATCACCTTTGGATACACCACCAGTCCGTCCACCACATTCAGACACAAATCCAAAATCCCGTCCACCGCCAGAAAGCCCTCCGGAATGGAAAGACGCTTGTTTGCCGAGTCATCCAGGGTTCGTTCAAACCACTGACAGGCTGAGGTGATGGCCGGATTCAGGGCGTCTACCATTACATATCTGGACAAAGACGCAATGCGCTCGCTGCGCATGGGATTACGCTTGTAGGCCATAGCCGAGGAACCGATCTGGTTTTTTTCAAAAGGCTCTTCCACCTCTTTCAAGTGCTGCAGCAGACGGATATCATTGCTCATCTTATGGGCGGATGCGGCAATACCTGCCAGCACATTGGCAACCCGGGTATCCACCTTTCTGGAATAGGTCTGTCCCGACACAGGGTAGCACTCTTTGAATCCCATTTTCTGTGCAATCATGGGATCGATCCTGTCTATGGTTTCCTGGTCTCCATTAAAAAGCTCCAAGAAAGATGCCTGGGTACCCGTAGTACCCTTAGAGCCCAAAAGCTTCATACTCCCCAGCACATGATCCAGATCCTCCAAGTCCAGGTAAAATTCCTGCAGCCACAGAGTCGCTCTCTTCCCCACAGTGGTGGGCTGGGCGGGCTGGAAGTGGGTGAACGCCAGCGTAGGCAGCTCTTTGTACTGATCTGCAAAATCGGCAAGCTCTTTCATCACATTGATCAGCTTTTTGCGCACCAGTTTAAGCGCCTGCGTCATTACAATAATATCCGTGTTGTCCCCCACATAGCAGGAGGTAGCCCCCAGATGAATAATGCCCGCTGCCTTGGGACACTGCTGTCCATAGGCGTACACATGGCTCATCACATCATGGCGCACTTCCTTTTCCCTTGCCTTTGCCACATCGTAATTGATATCCTCCGCATGGGCCTTCAGCTCCGCAATCTGCTCATCTGTGATAACAGGAACGCCGTTCTGGGAAAGTCCCAGCTCCTTTTCGGTTTCCGCCAGTGCAATCCACAGCTTTCTCCAGGTGCGGAATTTCATATCGGGAGAAAAAATATACTGCATCTCCTTGCTGGCATAACGTTCCGACAACGGACTTTGGTATCTGTCTGTACTCATCACTTTTTCCTCTTTCTTTCATTTTTGCTTCCGGGGAAAATTCAGGCCTCAAAATCTCCTCTGATATCCTCTGCGGGCGGCTCCATGGGATATTTTCCGGTAAAGCAGCCCTTGCAGATGCCAAGGCCGTCCACCATTTCCTCAAGCCGCTTAAACCGCAGATAAGCCAGAGAATCCGCTCCAATGATCTGATTGATCTCATCAACGGAACGGTTCCAGGCAATCAGCTGATTTCTTGCAGGAACATCGGTTCCGAAATAGCAGGGCCATAAAAAGGGAGGAGAGCTCACACGCATATGGACTTCCTTCGCTCCGGCTTCCTTCAGCATACGGACAATGCGGTCCGAGGTGGTTCCACGCACAATGGAATCGTCGATCATGATGATCCGCTTTCCCTCCACCGCCTCTCTGATGGGATTCAGCTTTACGCAGACGCTACTCTCCCGGCTTTTCTGCTTTGGCTTGATAAAGGTTCGGCCCACATAGGCGTTTTTCACAAAAGCCGTTCCGTAGGGTATCCCGGACTGTAGGGAATAGCCTAACGCCGCACAATTTCCGGACTCCGGCACGCCCACCACCAAATCTGCCTCCACAGGAGAATCCATTGCCAGAAATTTCCCCGCCATAATTCTGGCATGATAAACACCTGCGCCGTCGATCACGCTGTCCGGCCTTGCAAAATAAATATACTCAAATACACATCTTGCAGTGTCCCTTTCCGGAAGCGCCCGGCTCATATCCGATTCAATCCCCTTTTCCGGCGAAATGGTGACAACCTCCCCGGGACGCACATCCCGCAGAAATTCTGCCCCCACAGTTTCCAGGGCACAGCTCTCACTGGCCAGAATATACGCATTGCCCCGCTTTCCGATGCACAAGGGCTTAAAACCAAAGGGGTCTCTTGCGCCGATCAGCTTTCTGGGAGACATGATCACCAGAGAATAAGCTCCCTTAAGCTTGTCCATGGCCAGTCCCACCGCCTCCTCCACGGACCTTGACTTAAGCCGCATCCTGGCAATATAGTAGGCGATGACCTCCGAATCTATGGTGGTCTGGAAAATAGCGCCTGTGTATTCCAGCTCTCTGCGAAGCTTAGGCGCATTGATCAGATTGCCATTATGGGCAAGCCCCAGGGCCCCCTTCACATAATTTAACACCAAAGGCTGGGCATTTTCTCTGGTGGAGCTGCCCGCAGTGGAATACCGCACATGCCCCACGCCGATATCTCCTTTCAGCCGTTCTAAGCACTCCGGCGTAAAGGCCTCATTCACAAGCCCCATATCCTTACTGCTTAAAATTCTTCCTTTGGGTCCTGCGGTATCGCTCACCGCAATGCCGCAGCTCTCCTGTCCTCTGTGCTGCAGAGCCAGAAGGCCGTAATAAATGGTGGAAGCCACATTGTCTCCGTCAAAATCATAAACGCCGAATACGCCGCATTCCTCCCGCAGCTTATCGTCACTGTCCATCTGTACAAAAATCTGATCTGTCACCCTATTCCATACCTTTCCTGGAACCCGGGCCCGCATCCCATCTAACCACATCAGGGGACAAACGACAAAGGGCGTACGAGTCCCCGGGACTTCGGACGCCTTTGTCCATAAAATCTTTTTATTTTCTATGCAAGTCCGAGGCGCTTAAACACCTCATTGTACGCTTCCTCCACATTTCCCAAATCACGGCGGAAGCGGTCCTTATCCAGCTTTTCGTTGGTATGTACATCCCACAGTCTGCAGGTATCCGGAGAGGTTTCATCCGCCAGAATGATCTGTCCATGGTAACGTCCAAACTCAATCTTAAAGTCAATCAGCTTAATATCCGCCTGCAGGAAATATGCCTTCAATACTTCGTTTACCTTAAAGGCGTATTTCTTGATGGTATCCATCTCCTCCCAGGTAGCAAGGTTCAAAGCTCTTGCAAAATAGGAATTGATCAGGGGGTCTCCCAGCTCATCGTTTTTATAGGAAAACTCTATGGTGGGCTCGGTAAACTCCGTACCCTCCGCAACGCCCAGCCGCTTGGAAAAGCTGCCTGCGGCCACATTCCGGATAATCACCTCCAGCGGAACAATTTCAACACGCTTCACTGCAGTTTCCCTGTCGCTTAATTCTTCGATAAAGTGTGTGGGGACACCTTCCTTTTCCAGAAGCTTAAATACGTGATTGGTCATCTTATTGTTGACAACGCCCTTGCCTACAATGGTGCCCTTTTTCTCGCCGTTAAAGGCCGTTGCATCATCCTTATAGTCCACAATCAGCACATCCGGGTCATCCGTCAAAAATACTTTCTTTGCCTTACCTTCATAAAGCTGTTCCAATTTTTTCATTCCTGTCCTCCATTCTGCCGCCATGCAGCATACACACTTTAGTTTACATTGAAAAATGCTCACACAAAGTATATTATAGCTTACGCTTTTCCAGAAATCAATACAGGATTCCCGCAAATTCCCCAAGATAGGCTAAATCAGGCTCATGCTGCCGGCTGGAGCTTCACCCGCTGTACTTATCCGCCATGTCCATGATCTCCTCCGCATATGCGGGATACTGTCTGGCAATCTCCATAATTTCTTCCCTGGCCGTCCGGGCCACTCCATCGTTGTAATCCATCTGCTTTCTTAAGGACTGTCTGCGCAGAATGAGCTCATGCCTGATTTCCACCATCTCCCTTTTGTCCAAAAGAGCGCTGGTCTGATGAATCCACCTCTGCGGGTCCTTAATACGATAGTTGGACAGCCTGTTTATCAGCTGCTTCTGGTAGTACTCCGTTTTTGCCTCCGCCTCCGCATACTGCTTGCGTTCCTCCTTCTCCTGCTGGTAGGCCGCCCACCGCCTTTCCAGCTTCGCCCCGCTGTCCGTATTATATTTCATATACAGATAGTCCAGCAGATTTGTGTTGTTCACATAGCGGATTTTTACTTTATTCTGCAGCTGTATCAGCTTGTTTATGGTGACCTCCACCCGATGCTTTTCCCGCTCTGCATCGATAAATTTTATGCACAGTACAATAATGGCCGCCGCCGCTGCACCCACCGCCAGAAAATATCCCAAATAGGTATTCATCTCAAAGACAAACTGCAGCACAAGAAGCATCAGGATGCAGATCACCAGAGCCGTCAGAAAAATCACCGCCATCCCCTTAAAGTTGGTCATAATAGTGTCAAGCTCCGCTCTTCTGAATTCGTAGGCGTGATGCTCTCTGTCCAGTCTCTGCAGGTCCTTTTTGATCAGCTCCCCGTAGCTTTCCCCTTCCTTTATTTTCCGAATGCCCTCTTCCACCTCCTGCTCCTGCTTTCTCATCTGGTAATATTCCAGATCCTCCATACGGTCCTTTTTTTCGTGATAGGTTTCCCGTTCTTTCTCAAGGGCCTGCAGCCTGCGTGCAATCTTGTCCGTCTCTTCCCGCTCTTTCTCCGGAAGGGCCTCAATCTCTTCCATGTCTGTGAGATAGGAGGTGACAAGGGCATACTCGCCCGTCAGCAGATTCATTTCCCTGGAAGCCTCCGCGATCTGCTCCAGACATCCCGTGATATATCTGCCGCGCTCCTCCTGACTGTGGAAATCCACATCGTCTCTCACATAAACAATCTCGTCCCAGTCCTCTTTTTTCTCTTCCTTCTTTTTTCTCTTCCCGAATATCCTCTGCCAAAATCCCATGTTAATCTCCATTCCAAAGCGGCGCAAATCGTCGTGTCATCCTCATCCGGCGCTTATACGGTAGCTGCTTTTGAGCGCCTGCGCGATCTGCTCGTTATCCTCACAATACTTCTGCATTTCCCCGTCCTCTCTAAAGCCCTTTCTCTCCTGGAGGCGCAGGAATTCCGGCTGGAGACGCCAATTTTTCTTAAGCTCCTCCATCTTTTGCTCCAGCTTTAACGCAGCCTCATACCCCTGGGGATTTTCTGCCGCAAAGGCAATATACGCTTCCTCGGCAAGCTCCATACGCTTTGCGGCCAGATAATCCTCATACATCCCGCTGTCTTTCTCTATCCCATACGCCTCAAGAAAACACTCCGCCGCCTGTGCGTACAGCATCAGGCCTGCAAACGCCACTCCTTTGTTGTGAAGTATGCCGGAGCGCACCTTTCCCGCAGGAAGCTCGCCGCCTTCCTTAAGCGTTTCCTGCCACTGGCTTAAAAGCTCCTCATATCCCCGAATTGCCGCTCCGTATTTTTTCTTTTTCACCAGATAGTCGATCTGGCTTTTCCGCTTCTCAATGCCGCTTAAGCCCGCACCCTTTTTCAAGGTCTGCTCCACTTCCCCGGTGACGGTTCCATCGTACAATCCCGTAAATTCCAGAATCATGGTCACAAAAGAACTCAAAGAGCCCTTTTTATGCACCATGGGATACAGCTCCTTTGCAAGGTCCGTCAGGCCACAGTCCTTGTCAATCCAGTTTACCAGATCGTCATTCATCAAAGAGGCATCGATCAAAAAGGCATTCTCTCTGATACAGTAGCACAGCTCCTCAATACAGTGCACGGAAAGCTCCAGTCCCGGCACACAATAGGGCACAGCCGCATATTTTCCTACACAAATACTGATACGCACCAAAAAACCTCCTGTCAGTAGATGGTAATTGTTTCCTTCCAGATGCGGTGTGTAGCCGGCCTGAATTCCCCCAGCCCCAAGTCCTCTATCTCCACCGTCATCTGGTTCTCCTTGGTCATGGAAAAGCAGGCCTTAAGCCGGGTAAGTCCCTTTGGCAGATCCTCTAAAATCATCTGCGCCAGCTTGCTGCCCTTTCCCATAAGTGGCGTAATTATAATTTCTATGCTGTTTCCATCCTGCAGATAAAATTCCAGTGTCTTTTCTGTCTCAAACCAGTTTCCCCCCGCATTCAAAAGGGCAAGATAGGATTCCTGTCCCTGTCGCATAAGCTTCATGCCCACATTGGCCCGCAGCTTATCCTTCCCTAAGAAAACATGGTTTTTTTCCTCCCCGTTTTCTCTGTACTTGGCAAGCAGGCCAAAGCAGGCGCCCTTGCTGTAAAGGTTATTTCCCTGAAACACTCTCCGTCCCCTGCACAAAAAGCGCAGAGATTCCTGCATCCATTGCTCTGAAAAATTTTCTCCAATCAGAAAAAAGGAATTTACATTCCGGGTTCCCGCAGCTTTCTGCACAATTTCCAGAAAATCCTGGTCCAGCCGCTCCATCCTCATCTTTCGCAGCTCCTCCCCTGACCCAAAAGATTCCCAGGAGGGAAAGGGATAAGTCTCTTCCTCAATAAAAACCGCCGTGGGCGTCGTGTTCCTGTTTGGCTCGAGACGATACAATAAAATCCGGCTCTCTCTGTAATCGCACAAAATGGAACAGTCCTCCCAAAGCTCCTTTGGCTGTCCAAGCATATAATGATAATAGCTCTCCTCATGGCTTTCAAAGGAGACTCTCGGGGTCTTGCGCAAAATGCCCGCAACTGCCTGCCTGAAAGCCTCAAGGGTTCTCCCCTCCAGGTGTTCACAGGTGACTGCCAGCTCGTAAATTTTGTCCAGGGATGCGATCTGCGACAAAAGTCCCAGACTGCGCTTCATAAAAAGCGCCAGCAGCGCTTCCGGCTGATAGCTTTCGCCCTCGATCTGCACCGGTTCCCCGTCAATGGCCATGGAAAGGAGATTTTCTACCAAAATGCCTCCCTGCTCCTCCGCATGTCTGAGAGCCTCCTTGCCGTAAAACCACTGATTCACCCCAGGCTTTTTACACAGCACCGCCGGAATGCAGTAATTTTGTTCTCCTGCCACACTGGAAAGGGTTTCGATCTCTTCGCTGTCCGAAAAGGCATAGCTGATCTGTGCATAGTCGTTTCCCATGTCATAGCCCACAAACAGTCTCCCATGATTCAACAAACCAAGCATATTCACCCTCCCTTTAAATCAGCGAAAAGAGTCCGCTGTTATAATATTCTCTGCTGTAGTATTCCTCCAAAAGCCCATCCAGCGCATCATACTCCTTAAGATTCTTGCTCGTTAAAATCTCATTGATCAGCCGAAAGCTCCCATCCTGCGCACCTTCCTGCCCCTCCTTCTTCTGCAGGCTGCCGCTCTGGGAAAACTGCTCCTCTCCGCCCTTTTCCTCCGTGATATAATATTGCAGGGTCTCTCCAAAAAAAAGCACAAATTCTGCAAAGCAGACACCCCCGCAGACCTCCCGCATATACTCCCTGCGGTATTCGCCGGATTCTCCGTTTTCATCCACAATCACATAGTGAATACAGGCTCTGCCCCCTGGTCTTGTATGATATTCCACGATGGTCTTATCCGCCATATCCCGGCTCAGGGCGCCGCACAAAGAATAAGAGCGCAGAAAATCCAGATGGATATGCTCCTCTTTCATGGTCTCCAAAAAGGCTTTCGCCATTTCCTTTTCCCCTTCCTCCAGACTTTTACTGTCTGCAGCGTAAAACTTCAGCCAGGCCAGCCTGCATACCTTCTGCACCTCTTCTTTTCTCAGATACATATTCCTGATTTCCCGGAATACGTACTCCTGGGTTTCACGATCCTTTACAAAATAATCATAGGCGCATTGTGCCAGAAAAGCCTCCTCCACCTCTTTTTTTGCTCCCTGGGAGACATAATAGCGGAAAATTTCCATTTTTTCTTCCACAAAGGAACCGGAATACAGCATCTGAAGCAATATCCTCTCCGAAAGCTTATAACAGTCCACCTCGTAGGAAATGGCAGCCTTCCAGATATCCCGCATATTCTGGGTAAGCCCTTTATAATAAAGAGTCAGATAAGAAAGAATGATTCCATCATATTTCCCCTGGTCAAATACATACTCCGCCGCTTTCGTAAGCACAGGCTCCTCCAGAAACTGGTTTTCCTCTATTAATGGGCCCAGCACCCGCAGCAAAACCTTCGCGTCCGCAAAGCAAGGGCCGTACCAGGAAAGCCATTGATGGGCCAGAGAATAGCTGCCGCGAAGCGCCATATACCGAAACACTTCCCTTCGCCCCTCCCAGGTCAGGTTCTCGGCGGGTATGCTGCAAAGATATTCGTCCAAAAGCCTCATCTGATCCGTGTCATAATAATGACGCAGGATTTTCAGATAAAGCTCACGCTTTACCCAAAGGGCTGACTGCCCAGAACCCGTAATCCTAAGCGCTCTCTCTGTGTCCTCCCTGGTGTCCTCCCTGGTCTCCTGCTTCCATCCATCCTTTGCACTCAAATACAAGTCAAGCTCCATACAGTCTTTCACATAGGGCGTAATCAGAGGAAGAAAGCTCCCCGGCTCCATCATTCGTTCCAGCGTATAGTCGGCGCTTTTGGTGAAACGGTTCCCCCAGGCATCCTCAAGCACTATGGTATATTCGGTTCCATAAAGGGCAATCCAGGCACACCCATCAACGAGCGTATACTGCATGGGCTGCAGGTTCCCCGGCTGATAGACAAAAACCCGCTTCATTCCCTCGTCCTTTGTTCTGATTTCCCAGGCAAACAAAAGTCTTGCCAAAGAGTCAGCAAGCTGTGGCGTTATGATGTCCGGAGTTATAAATTCCCGGTAAAGATTCGCAAGATTCCTGTTCATATGTGCCTTTTGTATCTGTTCCACCACAAAACGCTCCATGCGGGCCCTGTAGGAAGCATATAAATCTTCCAGCTGATTTCTGTTCTGCAGAATATAATCGTAAAGATATGCGCTGTGGGCAAAGTCCAGGTTATTCTGGTAGGAAAAATACAGTAAAACCATCTTGGGCAGGGGCTGGCTGGCGCGCAGGTCAAGGGACATCATAAAATATTCATACAGGTTGGTGATGCGAAGCTGCGCCTCCACGCCGGCCTTATACCAGGAAAAACAGGCAGGCCCCGCCTTTCCTCCCTTTATCAAAAGGGTGCATATCTCCTGCAGTACTCTCTCATCCGGCCTGGTTTCATGAAGCTTTGATAAAATCTGAAAAAGCACCGGAGAAAACTCCTTCACTCTGCCGGAGAGGTACAAAAGCTGCTCTGCCGCCTCCGGGGCCAGAGTCTGCTTTCTTACGCCGTACCACAGCACCTGCAGCTCAAATCCACCCAGCCTGCGAAGCAGGGTGGGGTTGTGGTTTACAAGCAATAGAGCCTCTATGTAAAGAACAGGGCTTGTACAGCCCCTTTCAAACTGCTTTTCCAAAAAGACCCACTTTCCGGAGGCCGAACGGTTTAACTCCTGGGAAAGATAAAGCAAAAGCCACGCAGTCCGCCAGTTGGACACATCCTGCCTGTATATCTGCCGCACCTGAGCCTCCGCCTTCTCCACATATTTTTCGTCCCTGTTTAACAATGTGGTCAGATACAGATAGTAGGCCCGCAGCGTGCCGTCCCCATCGGCACCCTTTAACTGCTCTGCCACATGCTCAAGCAGCCATCCTGCTTCATGATACCTCTCCTCCGTAATCATAAGCTGTGCCTGAAAGAGCCTCGCTGCCGGATTTTTTCCGTCCAAAGCAACCAGCGTTTCCACCAGCTTTCCTGTCTCCGCAAGCCAGGTGGTCCTGCTGATCTTTTTCAGCCGGAATGCCTGATAGAAATCCATTATGTGCACCACTGTGCGTTTACGCGCAAGCTCCCCCCGGCTGCTTTTCATCCCTCCGTTCACCCGGACCGTCACGGGAATCAAAACAGACACATAAGAATTGTACAGGCAGACCTGTCCAAAATTTTTCCCACAATGACACAGGCTGCCGTCAATAAACACAGGCAGGCTGCAGCAATTTCCCAAAAAATCATTGTCTGTAAGAATCTCCTTCTCCGTGAACAGGAAATCTCCCTCACATTCCACCTGCAGTCTGGTATAGCCCCAGCCCTTGCGCACAACGGACAATTCCCGCTCCCACACAGAATAGGAATTCCCTGTGCCGGGCAGCTCCATGACAATCTCCTGCTCTTTGACAGTGTACTGGTTTTTTTGCTTTTTGTCTACATGGATCAGAAATTCCTCTACGTTTTGTTCCCATCCTCCATAAGCAGACAGCCCCCGGTACACATCCAGATACTGAGGATCACTTTCCTCCAGAATATGTTCAAAATCCGGCGAATAAAACAGATTTACCGCCTCCTGCCAGCTGCTTTTGGCAAGGTTTGCAAAATGAAACAGATTTTTGATCACACCTGCAGAAGAATCTACCGCAGCATATTCCGCCTCAGCTACAAAGGGAAGATAATATTCCCCCTGATTGCTGACAACGAAAAAAGACCCCTTCACTACTTCGCCTTCCTCCATGTTCTCTCCATGGAAGCAGAAAGAGATCTCTACATCGTTTCCCGAAAACTCCGGGGTCAAGCATTCCATTCTCAAATCCGATACGGTCACATAGCCCTCAATAAAGCGGCCTGCGGGGGAGTTTATGCAGAAGGAACCCTCATAAAGGGAACCTGCAGGCAGAGCGATTTCCACATTGGCGCAGGAAAAATCAAGCCCTCCGCCTTCATAGTCAAAGTTCCCCTCCAAAATCCGATTTATGATTTTCTGCATGCTACTCACCCGCTTTTGTCTGGTATCTGCATACATTATAGCAAAGAATCAGACACAGGGCAAATCCTATTATTCCAGATCGAATTTTCTCACAAGGATCATCCGGGCTGCAAAATAAAGCACCGCCCCCATAACCAGTGTAAGAAGAAAAGACACGTCAAAAATATTGTTGTAATAATCCAAAACCCACACATCGTTTTGATGGGGCGCATTCTGCTGCATCATAAAGCTTACCGTAAAGGGCATCTGTACCACAGAGCCCAAAATTGTATTCAGAATGTACACACCGATATAGCAGACAATGGCCATCAGGGCCCGGTATTTGGAAAAAAGCTGTCCCATCGTAATGGAACCAAACAGCATGGCTATGGAGCAGAAGGAGCCAGCCACACATGTGATAATCAGAATAACTGCCAGATGAATGACTCTCACCCGCAACACTTCTCCCGCTTCTCCAAACAACTCTGCCATAGCAGCGCCAAACTCCTGAAAAATCTCCACAGGAGTAATCTGCAGATACATGCCCAAAAAGGCAGAAAACAACGCAACTATGGAGGCGACGATTGCAAGAAGAACCAAAATCATCCAGATGCCGCCCACCAATATCTTGCTGATCAAAAGCTGGTTTGCCGTAACCGGCAGCGTATGGGTAAGGTATCCCTCATCCGAATACATGCTTTTATAAAAATGGACTCCCAGATAAATCAATATCCCGTAAGAGGCCCCTACCAACGCCAGAACATATAAAACCAACGTCAAAACAGCCATGCCATCCAAAACGCCAAAGGACGTGCCTGTGCTTCCCCCATTTTCCACTGCCTTGAGAGCAGCGTCAAGGGCCGGCATTTTCAGCGAAAGGCAGCCCAGAACCGTAAAAGCGGCCACACAGGCCAAAATCAGGCCGCACACCTTGTAGGTGCCTTTCCATTCATATTTCACTAATTTCCCTAACATGAGAACACCTCCCTGAAGTACCCGTCCACAGATTTGCCATACTTCTCCCTGATATAATCTACAGAAGAATAAAGCACCAGATGTCCGTATTTCATAAATACCACCTCATCCAGAACCTGTTCAATATCGCCGATCAGGTGGGTGGAAATCAATACGGTAGCTTCCGGATTGTAATTATTGATGATGGTTCGCAGAATATAGTCTCTTGCGGCAGGGTCTACACCCGCAATGGGCTCATCCAGGATATACAAATCTGCATTTCTGCACATAACTAAAATCAGCTGTACCTTTTCCCTGGTTCCCTTAGACAGTGTCCTTATCTTTACGGAAGGATCTATGTTCAGGCTCCGAAGCATTTCAAGGGCCTTCTCTCTGGAAAAGTCCCCATAAAAGTCACAGAAAAAATCCAGAGCCTCGCTGATCTTCCAGCTCACCGGAAGATATGTCCGATCCGGCAGATATGCAACCCTTGCCTTGCTCCCTGTTCCCACATACTCTCCGCATATCTTGATACTCCCCTGAGTTGGCTTTAACAGCCCTGTAAGCATCTTGATCAGCGTGGTCTTGCCGCTTCCGTTTGGGCCCAGCAGTCCGATGATCCTTCCCTTGGGCAGCGTCAGCGTAAGATTATTGACCGCTATGTTTCTTTTATCGTACGCCTTGGTCAGTCCAACCACTTCTATCAGTTCATTCATAGCTCTCTTCTCCCTCACAGCCTTTTTTTACCAGTTGATATACCTCTTCCTCCGTAAACCCAAGCTCCTTCATTTTAGAGAAAAAAAACAAAATATGTTCCTTTGCAAGTTTACGGCGGATGCTTTTAATCAGCTCCTCATCTTCCGTAACTGTCCTGCCGTTGGTTCTCTGTGTCACAATCAGTCCACTCCTCTCCAGCTCCGCAAACGCCTTCTGCATTGTATTGGGATTCACCGCCGCCTCCGCCGCCAGCTCCCGCACACTGGGAAGCCTTCCTCCCGGCGGGTAGCCGCCCGATACGATCTGCATCTGAATCCGCTCCACCAGCTGAGCATAAATGGGCCTGTCAGAATCCAAGCTCCATGCCATACGCATCTTCCTTTCCGTGATACATCTCTTTACTGTATTACTTATGTAACACAATAGTACACCATAATTCTTATTTCGTCAATATCTTTTAGTTTTATTTTGAAAAAATACGCATATATATACCATAACCAACCATATGAGGTTTCATAATGTCTGATTTTAACTTACATGCAGCCCAGACGCCCCAGCCCATTGACTCCCAATATGCAGGCGCTCTGAAAATCAGCGTAGTTTCTGTCATAGGCTTGATTCCGGTGGAAAATGCCACAGTGGTAATCTCCTATACCGGCGATCCGGACGCCCCTCTTATGACGCTGACCACGGACAGCTCCGGCCAGACGCCCATCGTAGAGCTTCCCGCCCCTGCACTGGCACTGTCCTTAGAGCCCTCCCCCAGCGAGCAGCCCTATTCCGAGTATAACATTTCCGTCACAGCCAAGGGCTATGAGCCCGTTCTTGTCACCGGCTCGGAAATTCTGGCCGACGAGCTTTCTCTTCAGCCCATACGGATGAATCCCTTAGAAATGACAGAGGAGGAAGAAAAAATCGTAGTCATTCCAGCACATACCCTTTTTGAGGAATATCCTCCCAAAATTCCGGAGGATGAAATCAAGCCCATGGCGGAGACCGGGGAGATTGTTTTAAGCCGGGTGGTGATTCCCGAATATATCATCGTGCACGACGGCGTTCCAAGCGATTCCACCGCTCCCAACTACTGGGTCCGCTACAAGGATTACATCAAAAATGTGGCCTCCTGTGAAATTTACTCCACCTGGCCCGAGAGCAGCCTCTATGCCAATATTCTCGCGATTTTGTCCTTTACCCTAAACAGGGTATACACGGAGTGGTACCGAAACCAGGGCTATGACTTTACCATAACCTCCTCCACCGCCTATGATCAGAAATGGGTATACGGGCGAAATATCTATGAGAATATCGATGTGCTTGTGGATACCATATTTGCCAACTATCTGTCCCGTCCCGGCGTAAGACAGCCCATTCTCACCTCCTATTGCGACGGGCAGCGGGTCACCTGCGCAGGCTTAAGCCAGTGGGGTTCCAAATATCTTGGGGACGAGGGGTATTCCGCCATTGAGATTATACGGTATTATTTTGGAAACGATATGTACATTAACACTGCAGAAATGATCTCCGGCGTGCCCTCCTCCTGGCCTGGCTATGATCTCACCATAGGCTCCGCCGGGGAAAAGGTGCTGCAGCTGCAAAACCAGCTTAACCGCATTGCACGCAACTATCCCGCCATCCCTGCCATTGCGGCGGACGGCATCTACGGTCCCGCCACTGCTGAGGCTGTGCGCACCTTCCAGGGAATTTTTAACCTCCCCCAGACCGGCGTCACCGATTACGCCACCTGGTTTGAGATATCCGATATCTATGTGGGAGTCACCCGCATCGCAGAGCCAGATTAAGAAGCGGCATGGCAAAGGAGCTGGCACACGAATCGTTCGCGTGCCAGCTCCCTACACTGAAAATTTCTTTATCTGCAATTTTCCTGGGCTTTTAACAGCTTAAGCCGTCTCTGGAACATTTCTCTTTCCGCCGCATCGTCAAACCAGGTCATATCCACTTCTTTCATCTGGTTTAACCCTACTGCTTTAACGGCCTCCACTGCCGCCTCCTTTTGCGTCATCTTCGATACAGTGGTCAGACAATTAGAACCTTCCAGACTGTCATACGCCTGAAACGCCTTGTTAAAGTCCATTAAATCGTAAAGACGAAGGGGACGATTGGTTCTATTATCCACAAGCAGCCCCCAATTTCCCCAATGCCTGTCTGTATTGCCTATTAAATAATCTATAATATTCATCATATAGTAGGAATACCCGTCCAGCTGTAAAATGTATTCTAAGGCGCTCATTTCATGGTTGGCTGCATAAACCTCAAAGTATTCCATAGGCACAATGCTTTGCTGCAGGGACGTGATGATTTTGCTGACAGACACCTTCTGCCCATCATAAAAAAGCGCTTCATACTCCACTTGATTTACCCGAAAGCATCTTGCTATCCTGCTTGCCAAAAGCTCGTGCTCCACAGGTTCTAATCCCCCGTCTTTCAGCAGCCAGAAGCCGTCCGGCTTTCTAACCCATGCTTTGGGATAGCAGCCCTGAGTCCCCAAATCATCCGCTATCAGATGCCTGTTTTGTATGGTCATCTGCCTGCCTCTGAGGGAAACGTCCACAAAAGCCGATTCCAAATGGTTTTCATATAAATTAATTTCGGCAAAGCTCTGCCTCTCATCCTTTTCCTTTGTCCAAAAAATATCCATGAGGGATAAACAATGATAAGACAGGGCGATCTGGGCCCGTTCTCTGTCCGTAGCAGCTTGTGTGGCGCCAATACTATTTAAGATTTCCTTGGCATATTCTCTGTCCAGTGTCAGAACGCGGGAAGCGCACCAATGATAAAAGTTGTCCAGATTTTGTATCCTTCCGTCTATATCCTCCTCGGCGGCCTGCTCCAAATATAAATTGTATGGCAGCAGCTCCTCCATATAAATATGGCACATGCCATTTCTGCGGACAGCAGCGACCTTCCTGCTTCCGTGCATAATTTCATATTCCTGCCACTTTGGATGAAACGGCTCCATGCTTCTCTCACCTTCCTCCTGCATTCCTGCCGCAAAAATCTTGTATTATTATAGCATGCAGCCTCCTGAAAGTCATCATTCTCTTTTGCTTTCTTTGATGCGATGAAATTTGTAATTAAAATTCCAAACTATCTACGTTCAACAGGAAATACTTCATACCCATAATTACAAAGCCTTCATCATTTCTCCAGGGCTTTTTCGTTCCATTTACGATAACGATCTTCTTAAATGAATCCGGAATATTTCGGAGTGAATTAAATACATCCACAATACCGACATCCACATTGTAACCGCGCACAAGCAGCTCATTATAAACAATGTTCTCCATAATATGAGCAGGCTCCTGCTGTCTGAAATTCAGCCTGGCATTTCTAAGCCCTACATCCGAAAAATAATATTTCAGATTTGCTCCCACATATTTTCTCCCCTTAATATCATATCTGCCTGCTTTAGAAATCAAAAATGCCTCTGCCAGATAATCAATATGGTTCGATATGGTCTTATTGCTGTAATTGATACCTCGTTCACTTTTGAAAGTATTTGATATCTTAGTTGGATTGGTCAGAGCACCTATGGCAGAGGCAAGAATATCAACCAATGTTCCAATTTCATCAACATTCTGAATTTTATTACGCTCTACCACATCCTTGATATAAACATTGGTAAAAATATTTTTTAGATACTCAGCCTTTTGGCGTTCCACGGAAAATTGTGCTACCTGCGGCAATCCACCATATATCATATACTCCTCCCAGGCATCATCATAATCTCCATCGAAAGCCGCATAAAACTCTGCAAAGGACAACGGATAAATTCTTATCTCATCTCCTCTGCCTCTAAATTCAGTTACAATATCACTCCTTATTTCTGTGCAGTGCACGAATTTTGGTAACGCTATTTTGCCGCTAAATTATTTTTACTTCAATAGACATTACTATTTTTTGACCGGTATGCTCTGCAAGCAGTGATTCTGAAGCTGCCCAGCCGATCCGCCCATTATTGACAGTCCACGGGTATCTGCTGCCGCTTGTTGTTGTCCATGAATAATAGCTTTTATTGTTCAGAACCAGAGAATTGTTTACAGCACGAATGCCGGACAAAACGCCTGTGTTAATTTTCGGCACCGCATAATTGGGTACTACCTGTCTGCTCCCATTATAGTCAAAGGAAATAACACCATACTCCTTAAAATCGGGATTATACCCACAGGAAACATTCTCCCCAAAATTGATTTCATCCAGAATAGCTCTTGAATTATGATAGTTTGCAAAATAAAACGTCAACTCACCTGCAGAGACGTTTGCGCTTTTATCTATCAGGGCAGCAATGGATTCTCTCGAAAAGCTCCGGGCCGTTTCAGAAATGCTTAAACTATCCTGTTTTTATTATTTCCTGCTCCAAGCAATATCTGTATTGCTTTTTGGTGCCTTGCCGCCTCTGCCTGCTTTGAATAGGTCAATAGCTGGCTTGCTGCGTTTACATCTGTTACTGATATCATGATTACCCTCCAAACTTTTCACATTTTCTGCCAGTCACTTAATTATCTGACTTCTATTTATGCCCAAACATCAAATACCGGACGGCTGCTTTCTGTTGAGTGATATACGCTTTCTTTTGTTGAAGTATTTTGGAACACTCGACAAACTATTCTCAACCCCATCCATTTTCATCATCTCACCACCTCATTTTGATGATTGTGAAAAGTTATGGCATAATGGCCGCCTCCCTTTTTTAAAGCTTAATATCCACATGATCATGGACTGCCGGATTTTCCTCTGCTTCTCCCGATGGGCTTTTTGCATTCTCCTTCTTATCCGCCTTCCCATCCTCTTTGGCAGCTTCTTCCAGATTCTTGCTGATCTCAGACAGTGCGCTCATCTGGGACGTTGTAACATTGCCTGCTTTCTCCTCTATCTCTGCAAGCTCCGCCTCCTTGGCCTCTGTGTTCCCGCCTGCGCCTGCATCCCGTTTAATTTCAGCCTTTAATACTCCCGCTCTGCCTTCAAGGCTGCTTTTCACCCGTGACTGCACCTGCACCTGTCCCATAGCAGCATCTGCAGAAATAATTGCCTGCATACTTGCGTCGGATATTCCCTGGGCATCCGCAGATTTTTTCTGTGTCTGACTTCCCCCGCCAAGCAGATCTTCTGCAGAGGAGTCCTTCGTCTGCAGTTTTTTCCTTTGTTCTATCTGGTGCTGCCTCAGCTGCTGGTTCAGGTCTGCAATCTCCTGCTGAATTTCCTGCCTTTTCTGCCTTTTTTCTTCCATCGTCAGATTTTCGTTGGAAGAAAGCTCCTGTAAGGCCTTCTGTGCGTCTGCGATCTGATTCTGGATATTTTTGCTGTAAGAATCCGCTCCCTGCCCGATTCCATACGTTGTCTGCAGATTTGCATTCACTGTGCCTGCCGCATTAATTTTCATGTTCCATCCTCCTTGAGATATAAATTGGAAATCCATTTCTTACTTATTTTTCGGCATCCTTCCATTTAAAATAAAGTGAGCTGTCCATACTCCCTTTCCCGGTAGTACAAAAATACTACCCTCCTGCACTTCGGTGGCATGGAATGTGGGTCAGTCCCATGCTAAAATGAAATCAGAACAAAAAATAAAATCTTGGAAAGAGAGGGACTCTTTATGAAGCTTTTAACCATTGCGGGATATCTTATCCTTCTATTCTTTGCCGCGCTGTACACAGACCTCCCAAACGTAAACCCTTCCGGTACTCTGCCGCGCTATATCGAAGGCCCGGCGCCTCTTTTTATGCTCATGCTGCTCCTGGTATCCCTTCTGGGGACAGAAACTGCAGGTGATTTTCTAAAGGGTCTTGCGATGGGTTTCGGCTTTCGCAAGCCTCACTCAAAATCCGAGCTGCAAAAAAGCCTGGACGCCATGCGCCACGGCGTCCAGACCACACTGTTGTCCGGCGGCATACTGTTTTTGATAGGCGTCATTTCCATGCTGTACCGTCTAGACCTGCCCTCCACCATCGGCCCCGTCCTTGCCCTGGGATGCTTAAGCCTTTTGTACGCTTTGATCTTCGCCCTTCTCTTAAGTCCTCTCCAGATGCGGCTGCGTCAGTCCCTTACCGCTCTGGAGACGGTCAGTGATGAAAAGGAGCAGCCGGACCGCGGACCGGAGGACCAGAAAATCTATTTCCTGCTTCGTTCCAAGGGCCTCACCGACAGGGAAGCCGAGGTTGCCCGCCTGATCGGCCAGGGAGGCACCAACAAAGAGCTGGCTGAGGAGCTGTGCATCTCGGAATTCACCGTAAAAAAGCATGTGACCCATATTTTGGAAAAGCTGCAGCTTGACAACCGGGAGGCCATTGCAAGCTTCATCGAGGAAGCTTCCTCCAGCCAGGAAAAGCCAAATCCCTCTTAACTGTCCGGATAAAAATCCTTGTATTTTCCGGGGGAAATCCCGTAGGCGTTTTTAAAATTGCGTAAGAAGGAGGAATAATCGGAAAAGCCGGCCGCCTGATAAGCCTGGGAGATATTCATTCCCTCCGAAATCGCCCTGCAGGCCTTGATCAGACGTTTATCCGTGACAAAGGCATGGACGGTCACTCCCGTCAGCTCCTTAAATTTGCGCAGAAAATGATATTTGCTCATGTGCACCTGCTCCGCCAGCTCCTCCACCGTGATTTTCCCCCCGATATGTTCTTCTACATAGCTGCCCACCTGTTTTGCCAGGGGATGCTGTACCAGATTTTCCTGTTTGAACAAATACTCTCTTTTCCTGCACAATAAATTCAAATAGGTAAAAAACAAAATCAGGCAGCCCCTGTCCAGCAGCGCTTTTTCCCCCGGCAGGCGGGATTCCGGTATCTGTGTCATAGACAGCTTCAGCAGATAACCCCGCAGCAGCTCTTCATAATATACCGGGAAATGGTAGGCACAGGAATCCCTTCTCTCAAAGCAGGCAGCAAGCTCCATGTCCCCCTCTCCAAGCTTTTCCAGCATCTGTCTTGTAATCCACAAAATAATCCGTTTAGAGCTGTCATGCTTTTTTTCCATATAATGATATTTGTGCATCACATTCTGGTCGATCAAAAGGAAATCTCCCTTGTGCAGATGATAGGTCTGATTTTCCACCATAGCGGAGTACTCTCCCTCCAGTACATATAAAATCTCATAAAAATTGTGATAGTGAAAGGCAATGGCCCCAAGAGGCGCTCCTTGCTTTTCGTAAACCTCGTAATTCTCATTGATCATATACTGGCGCTCGTCGGACGCCTCCAGCCGCCTGATGCGGTTTTCCAGCTTTTCTCCCTGATGAATGTCATATTCCACGGCTTTTCTCTCCTTCTCTTCATTCCCACATTTCCTGTTTTTACTATATAGCAATTTTTGCACTATTTCAAGCAATATATATTCTTTTCAGGCATTTTTACTTTGTTATACTTACTATTAAGAAATGCGTTTCCTGCAACACAAAACAAATTAAAAAGGAGGATTGTACAATGCAGATGACATTTCGCTGGTACGGCAGCAAGTACGACACGGTTACCCTAAAACAAATCCGGCAGATTCCCGGGGTTACAGGAGTAATTTCCACCCTCTACGGCACGGCCCCCGGAGAGGTCTGGGAAACCGAGGACATTCTTGCCTTAAAGAGGGAGATTGAGGACGCTGGACTTACCCTTGCGGGCATCGAAAGCGTCAACGTTCACGACGCCATCAAGGCCGGCACCCGTGACAGAGACAAATATATTGAAAACTACATCACCACGCTGGAGCGCCTGGGACAGGCGGACATCCATCTGGTGTGCTACAACTTCATGCCTGTATTTGACTGGACCAGAACGGAGTTAGCAAGAGTCCGCCCTGACGGCTCCACAGTATTAGCTTATACCCAGGAGGCAGTGGACGCGTTAAAGCCTGAGGAAATGTTTCACTCCATAAATAAGGACGCCGGCGGAACCGTTCTGCCCGGCTGGGAGCCTGAGCGCATGGCACACATAAAGGAATTATTTACTCTCTACCAGGATGTGGACAGCGAGAAGCTCTTTGCCAATCTGAAATATTTTCTGGAAAAGATCATGCCCGTATGCGACAAATATGATATCAACATGGCAATTCATCCGGACGATCCTGCCTGGAGCGTATTCGGACTTCCCAGAATCATCATCAACAAGGAAAATATTCTGCGCATGATGAAAATGGTGGACAATCCTCATAACGGCGTCACCTTCTGCTCCGGCTCCTACGGCACCAACCTGGAAAATGATCTGCCCGACATGATCCGCTCATTAAAGGGCAGGCTGCACTTTGCCCATGTGCGGAATTTAAAATTTAACTCCCCTACGGACTTTGAAGAATCTGCTCATCTGTCAAGGGACGGCTCCTTCGATATGTATGAGATCATGCTGGCTCTCTATGACATTGGCTTTGACGGGCCCATTCGTCCCGATCACGGCCGGATGATCTGGGACGAGCAGGCAATGCCCGGCTACGGCCTGTACGACAGAGCCCTGGGTGCAGCCTATTTAAACGGCCTCTGGGAGGCCATCGAAAAGCAGCATAAAAAGGCCTGAGAGAGATATAATAAGCTTTATCAGAAAGTGAGGATGTCATATGAAACTTACGCTTGAAGGAATAAAAAAGGATCGGGATGCTTTTCTGGCAGCAGGCTACAGACTTCCTGCCTTTGATTACAGTCAGGTGGCGGAAAATACCCAAAAGCGGCCTGTCTGGATTCACTTCGGAGCCGGCAACATTTTTAAAGCCTTTCAGGCCAATGTGCTGCAGACTCTTTTAAATGAAGGCGTCATGGACACAGGTCTCATTGCCGCAGAGGGCTACGATTATGAAATCATTGAAAAAAGCTCCCGCCCCCACGATAATCTGAGCATTCTTGCCACGCTGAAGGCAGACAACACAGTGGAAAAAACAGTGGTGGGAAGCATCATGCGCTCCTATGTGTTAGACAGTAAAAATCAGGCTGAATTTTCAGCGCTGAAACGGATTTTTTCCTCTCCCTCCCTACAGATGGCCAGCTTTACCATCACAGAAAAGGGCTACTCGCTCACAGACGCAAAAGGCCGGCTTCTAAGCGCCGTCTCAGAGGATTTCGCCTCCGGGCCCCAGACGCCTGACAGCTATCTGGGGAAGGTTGTCTCGCTGCTCTATGCCAGATATTTGAACGGAAAGCTCCCCATTGCAATGGTCAGCATGGACAACTGCTCCCACAACGGGGACAAGCTCTATGCCGCCGTAACGGCCTATGCAGATGCCTGGTGTGACAAAGGGCTTGCTGAGGCAGGCTTTAGCGCCTATGTGCGAAATCCCTTGTCTGTGTCCTTCCCCTGGACCATGATCGACAAAATCACCCCAAGACCGGACGCCAGGGTGGAGGCGCTTCTTAAGGAAGACGGGCTGGAAGAGCTTGATCCTGTGGTCACCTCCAAAAACACCTACATTGCCCCCTTTGTAAACGCAGAAGAGTGCGAATATCTGGTGATCGAGGACAGCTTTCCAAATGGCAGGCCTCCTCTTGACAAGGGGGGAATCATTTTTACGGACAGGGAAACTGTTGACAAGGTGGAAAAAATGAAGGTCTGCACCTGCTTAAATCCCCTTCACACCACCCTTGCCATCTTTGGCTGTCTTTTGGGCTATACCCTGATTTCCCAGGAGATGAAAAATCCCCTGTTAAAGAAACTGGTGGAGCAAATTGGCTACAAGGAGGGGCTTCCCGTGGTGGTAGACCCGGGCATCATCGAGCCAAAGGCCTTTATCGATGAGGTGGTGAATGTGCGCATCCCCAATCCCTTTCTCCCTGATACTCCGCAGCGCATAGCCACAGACACCTCTCAGAAGTTGGCTATCCGTTTTGGCGAGACCATAAAAGCCTACGAAAAAAATCCCTCCCTGGATACAGCGGATTTAAAGTATATTCCTCTGGTGTTTGCCGGATGGCTCAGATATCTTATGGGCGTGGATGACCAGGGCAGCCCCTTTGCACTCAGCCCTGATCCGCTTTTGGAGAGCGTCACCCCTTACGTGTCAGGCTTTTCCCTGGGGCAGGCACAGCCGGATTTATCCGCGTTGGACGGACTGCTTGCCAACGAAAAGATATTCGGCGTGGACCTGACTGCAAACGGTATGGACGGGCTGGTAAAAAAATACTTTTCCGAAATGCTCAAGTGCCCTGGCGCTGTAAACAATGTGCTGGAAAAATATGTGCAATAGTTTCTTAAGAACCTGCATAATACCCTTGACAAGCCCTCCAAAATGAATTACATTGGGCTTCATCGGGCCTTCCTTTTTTCCGTGCAGCGGATCAAGAAGGCTAGGCGTTTGCGAAACTCGCTGGCAAAGTCACGAAACTGGTCATAATAACCAAAAACGGGTTCCGAAGCAGTGGCTAGTCACCCTTATCTTGGTTATTACGCCCAGTTTCTGATATCAGAGAGCGAGTTTCTCAATTACCTAAGCCAAGAAGACCAGGAAAGGAGAAAAAATGCAGACATCAACCGAATTAAGAGCCTTGCTGGACAAAATTGACAGAAAGGGCTATCCTGCCTATAAAGATACAAGAGGAGCCTATCAGTTTCCGGGCTATGTGCTGTCTATCGACCATGTTCAGGGAGACCCCTTTGCCTCCCCCTCAAAGCTGAGCATTCATGTGGGTGCAAAGGCGGCGGCGTTCCCCGTAAGCCTCTATGAAAAAAAGCACCGGCGGACCGCCCTTGAGGATACGCTGATCCGCCGGTTTGGCAGCCTTGCCAGACAGTTTTCCTTTCAGGCGAAAGGAACGGGACAGAGCGGCCTGCTTGCCGTAAGCCGCTGCGGTCAGGAGGTGCTGGAACGGACAGCCTGTGTTATCAATGAAAAAAGCGGAGATATTATCCTTAGATTTGAAGTGGGCTTTCCTGCCAACGGCCGTACCATCAACGCCAGGGAGCTTCAGAAAATTCTTTTTGATTTTCTGCCAAAGTGTGTAAAGTCCTCCCTTTTTTATCAAAATCTGGACGGCAGGCAGCTGCAGGAGATCGCCGACCTGGCAGATAACCAGCAGTATATCCGTGAAATGCTCCCAAAGCTTGGCCTTTGCGCTTTTGTGGCGGATGGAAGCATCCTGCCCCGGGAGTCCGGCGTTTCCTCCCGTCCCATGAAAAACGGTATCAAATTTAAGTCCCCTGCATCTCTTGCTGTGTCCATCGACCTGCCTCACGGAGGAAGGATCACGGGAATGGGCATCAAACAGGGCATCACCCTCATTGTCGGCGGCGGATACCATGGGAAATCAACCCTGTTAAAGGCGCTGGAAATGGGAGTCTACAATCACATTGCCGGCGATGGCCGGGAATATGTCATCACCGATGACACTGCCGTGAAAATCCGCGCCGAGGACGGAAGAAGTATCAAAAAAACAGACATTTCCATGTTTATCAACGATCTTCCAAACGGCAAGGATACGGTGGCCTTTGTGACGGAGGACGCCAGCGGAAGCACCTCCCAGGCAGCCAATGTCATGGAGGCCATTGAGGCCGGCGCCTCGCTGCTTTTGATTGACGAGGACACCAGCGCCACTAATTTTATGATCCGGGATGAGTTGATGCAGAAGGTGATTCACCGGGATATGGAGCCCATCACTCCCTTTATCGAACGGATTGAGGAGTTGTATCACAGCTATGGCATTTCCACTATCCTTGTGGTGGGAAGCTCAGGCGCTTATTTCCAGATCGCTGACACCATTCTTCAGATGGAACGATATGTGCCAAAGGAAATTACTGCCTATGCCAAGGAAGCCGCCAGGGACTTTCCACGCATTGCCCCTTCCGACGCTCTTTTGGAAAAACCAAAATTTGACAGACGTCCTCTTCCCAGCCAGGAATTCAAAAGTAATGACAGGATTAAAATCAAAACCCAGGGACTGGACGGCGTTGTGCTCAACAAAGAAACCATTGATCTGCGGTATCTGGAGCAGCTTGCGGACAGCGAGCAGGTAACCGCTCTGGGCTACTGTTTGAAATATGCACAGAAAAATATTTTGGACGGCAGGAAAAATCTCTGCCAGGTGGTGGATGCCCTGGAAGCCGTATTGGACAAAAATACCCTTGCAGCAATATGCGAAAGCCCTTCCAGCATCGCCTGCATGGCAAGGCCCAGAAGGCAGGAAATCTTCGCCTGCTTCAATCGGTACAGAAGCCTGAAGCTTTAAGCTCCCTATTCCCTGTGGGTGTGCTTCATCTGATACATATTCCGGTCAGCCTCCTCTATCAGCAGCGCAAGGCGTTCAGGCGTAAGCTTTTCTTCTGCGGTATTCTCCCACAGTACGTGTCCGTAGGAGACATTGGCATATTCGGGGAAATATCTGAGAAGTCTTTTTGCCTCTTTTTCAAAGACTTCCACAGCTTCCGAAACCCTGGACGCCGTTTTTTCCACAATAACGACGCAGAACTCGTCTCCGCCGATCCGGAAGCATTCTCCCATTGATGAAAAAACGGCGTAGATGCCCTTTGCCATGGTCTGCAAAAGCATATCCCCTGTGTGATGTCCTAAAAGGTCATTGGTGCGCTTTAGGTTATCCACGTCAAACAGCAAAACGTCAAGCCTCCCGGGCGCCTGCCCGGCCAGATAGCTCTGGCACAGCTGAAAAGCATTTCTGTTTCCCAGCCCGGTCATATCATCCCTCATGGCCAGGCTGCGGTAAAAGCTGAAATCATCTCTCTCCTTCCAAAAAGAAGAAAACGCCAGTGAAAGCAGTCCGAAGAAATACACCGCCAGCATCCCCGCAAAGGTAAAGCTCATACGCTGCCTGCGCTTTCTGACAATACTGCTCCAGAATTCAGCTGTGGATACAATCATGGCCAGAATTATCAGAATATGTACTGCAGGCACCGTATCGTTAAGCTGCGCCAGGCCTGTCATATGCAGCACAAAGCAGACCCCGGCATTGGCGATAAAAATCCAGATCAGTATGCCCAACAGCCGGTTCTCACTTTTGACCATGGATCTGACAAAAACCAAAAAGGGCACGCACATCAGATAAAAAGCCGCATAGCTCAGAAAATAGGATATTGCATAGTTTCCGCCCCACAGCGTGGTAACCTTGGTATCCAGAAGGATCCAAAGTCCCGACAGCAGCATAAAAAAGGCAAGAGATATCTGCGGCACGGCCATGCTTCTTTTTCTATACGCCGTAATCAGAGAAAAGACCAGCAGCAGGCCCGCAAGCATGAAGCAAAACATCCCAAACAGAATCTGGGGCATATAGCTTAGAAGAATCTCATACAATGCGGCAGCCGGATGATCGAGCATTATGCCTTTCAGTTCCCATTCCCGCTCCGTTGCGTATCTTCGAAATTCCACTGTTATCTGCTTTTCTCCCTGCATATCCGCCACAGGGATAAAATGCCACATACTGCCAAGGGCATGCTCTTTTCCTCCGGCCGCCTCATAAATCAGCCGTTCTCCGGCCCAGACGCGGATAGAAGAATACCTTGTCTGGAATACAAAGCAGTATTCCTCAGGCACATCCACATTTGCAAGCTCCCGCCGCAAAACCAGACTTTCTCCCTCCCAGGCAAGCGTACAGGGCAGCTGGGGAAGCAGCCGCCACTCCCCTTCGCTTTCATAAATCCATCCATTCTCCAGCCGTTTTGCGGCGCCTGCGTCATTGCCCTGTAACCTCGTATCAAAAAGAGCTGCCGCAAAGACGGCCAGCAAAACCACAACTGCGGCCCCCGCCAAAATCATCACATTCTGCAGACGTTTCCCATATTTAAACAGATACATTTTATACCTCTCCGTTTCCGCTGTCTCATCTTTCTGATTTTAACAAAAACAGGTCTTAAAATGTAAACGCTGGAACAATCCGCACTTTTTCAGGCATATTTTACAATACATAAATTTTGGAGCCGCCTCCTTGCCTGCGCTTCCTGAGACGGCTCCAAATTGTTAAATATATTCAAACATCTGTCTTCTTTATTTTGCCAGCAGCATCATGATCTCATTGCTGCGCGCAACAAATCTCGTCATCTCCTCGGGCTTTAAGGGTGACTGCTGGAGCTTTGCAAGATCATAGAGCTGTTCGCAGATCATTTCCACATTCTCTCCATCCTGATGCTCCGTCACATATTTCACCAGCGGATGATTTGCATTTAAGATCAAGGTCTCTCCCTCTGTGCCAAAGGCCCCCATATCCATGCCGGGCATGGAATACATCTTCATCATATCCTGCATCCGTCTGCTTTCCTCCGACAAGGTGAGCAGAGAGGAAACCTTTTTGTCCTTAAGCTTCTCTACCTTAACCACCAGCTTGTCGTTTTTGAGCGCCTTCTTCATCAGCTCGCCCAGCGTCTTGGCCTGCTCCTCCAGCTCCTTTTCAGCCTTCTTGGAGGTTTTTGCCTTCATGGTGTCGCTTACATCCGCATCGATACGGCGGAATCTGATGCCCTCATTCTTGGCCTCCAGCTGAGAGATAAAGGGCTGGTCAATATTGTGGGTCAGAATCACGGCATCCATTTTTGCAGCCTTGAACATATTGATATACTGGCTCTGCTGCTGTTCATCAGTTACATAATAGATAATCTTTTCCTTGGAGGTCTCCTCTTCTTTCGCTGCTTCTTCCTGGCCTGCAGAGGTCTTTTCCTCCTCCACGATCTCGGCCTCTACCTTCTGACCGTTTTCGTCCACGGCGCTTCCCGCTTCCTTTGCGGCTTCAGCTTCCTCGCCCTGGGCGGCTTTCCCTTCGTCGTTCTCCTCGTCTAAGGGCTTGGTTTCCAGGCATTCCGGCAGTGTCAGATATTTTCCCTCAAGGTTCTTAAAGAGAATGTAATCGTTCATTCTTTCGCAGAACTTATCATCTTTCAGGCAGCCAAACTTGATAAAGGGGCTGATGTCGTCCCAGTATTTGTCATACTCCTCTTTCTCGGTCTTACACATGCCAGCCAGCTTGTCTGCCACCTTCTTGGTGATATATTCGGAAATTTTCTTCACAAAGCCGTCATTTTGCAGCGCGCTTCTGGATACGTTCAGGGGCAGGTCAGGACAGTCGATCACACCCTTTAAAAGCAGTAAGAATTCGGGAATTACTTCCTTGATGTTATCTGCAATAAACACCTGATTGTTGTACAGCTTAATGGTTCCCTCTATGGACTCATACTCCATATTGATTTTGGGGAAGTATAAAATACCCTTCAGGTTAAAAGGATAGTCCATATTCAGATGTATCCAGAAAAGAGGCTCCTTATAATCCTGGAATACCTTCCTGTAAAATTCCAGATATTCCTCTCTGGTACAGTCGTTGGGGTGCTTGGTCCACAGCGGTGTTGTCTCATTCATCAGCTCGGGACGCTTTTTAATCTTCAGCTTTCTGGGCTCGGGCTTTTCTTCCTCTGCCCCATCCTCTTTCTTGGCATCCTCTGCTTCCTGTGAATCCTTCTCCTCCTTTGCGGATTCCTTCTTTTCCGGCTCGATCACCTCAAGCACCACATCATCCGCAAGCTTCTCATCCTCCCGGATGATCTGGGTCTCCTTGGTATCCGCCTTGGACAAATAAATTTCCGTCGGCATAAAGGAGCAGTATTTCTTCACTACCTCCCGGGCCTTGTATTCATTACAAAACTCAAGACAGTCCTCGTTGACAAACAGGGTGATCGTAGTGCCGGGAGTTGTCCTTCCCGCGTCCTCGCCCTCCGTCATTGAAAATTCCGTGCCTCCGTCGCACTCCCAGTGCACAGGCTTTGCCCCCTCCTTGTAGGAGAGAGAGTCAATATGCACCTCGTCCGCCACCATAAAGGCAGAATAGAATCCCAGGCCGAAATGTCCGATGATCTGGTCCGCATTGCTCTTATCTTTATATTTTTCAATGAAATCCGTAGCGCCGGAAAAGGCAATCTGGTTGATATACTCCTCCACCTCTTCGGCGGTCATGCCCAGTCCGTTATCTGAAACGGTGATGGTCTTTTTCTCAGGGTCCACAACCACGTCAATTCTGGCCTTATAATCCTCCGGCAGAGAACACTCCCCCATCATTTCCAGCTTTTTGAGCTTCACCACAGCATCGCAGCCGTTAGAGATCAGCTCTCTGTAAAAAATATCATGGTCCGAGTACAGCCATTTTTTAATAATAGGAAAAATATTCTCGCTGTTAATTGATAAATTTCCACTCTTTACTGACATTGTCACCACATCCTTTTCTCTTACTAAATGTAAGTTTAATTCTGCACGAAACAAAAGTCAAGAAAAAATTAGCACTCATTTAAAACGAGTGCTAATAATTTCAAAAAAATCCCTTAAATCCGGGACTTTGCGGAAATATAAAATTTTTCTAAATATCTGCCTGAAGGGGCTATTCCGGAAAATATTCGGCGTAAACCTCAAAAAAATCCGAAGTAATAACCTCCTCGTCATGAATCAGAGTAATCTCATCCCACAGCTTTTCGTTCAGACTTCTGGCCAGAGTTTCCACAAAGGCATCATACTCCTGCCCAAAGGCCTCCCTTCGCCGCTCCTCCACAATTTTAAGCTTATTGGCGTCCGTTTCCTCCCTGTCGAAGGTGCTCAGACATTTAATAATATGATAGCCGCTGCTGCTTTCCACGATCTGGCTGATCTCCCCTGTCTCAAGACCAAAGGCGGCCGTTTCAAAGGCTTCCTCCATCTCTCCCTTTCCGAAGGAATAAGTGATGGTGCTATCCTGGCTGTACCGGGATGCCAGCTCCGCGAAATCCTGTCCCTCCGCAAGAGCCATTTGGCGTATCTGCGAAATCTCTTCGTAGGCCGCCTGCTTTTCCTCCTGAGAATAGGCTGCCGTGTTCCCCTGGCTGTCTGTTTTGCTGGTTCGGATCAAAATATGCTGTACCGTGATGGTTCTGGCCTCGTCGTCGCTGATCTCCGGATTGATGTCACGGATAATTTCCTGATATACCTTTTGTGCCAGCGCATATTCTCTGTAGAGGTTTTCTATGGTCTCCAGATCCACTTCCAGGGCCCTTTGTTCCGTCTCACTCAAGGAACCAAAATACTTCTCCGCCGCCTGGACGATCTTCTCCTCCTCTCCCTGGTCAAGCTCCACGCCTTTCTCAGCGGCCAAAAGACACATAGTCTTGATCTGCGCCAGCTTGGCGAGCACCGTCTCCTTCACATTTTCTTCCAAAGTAACGCCGTCCCGCTCAATCTCCCACACCTGTGATCCATACACCTCTTCATATTGGTTCTGGGTATTGGCAAGATATACCATAAGCTCCGCCTTTGAGCAGGATTCCCCCCCAATGCGGAAAACCTCGTCCCTTCCAAATCCTGTGGTAAATACTACTTTTGTGCCGCCCTCCCCCGTATTGCAGGCCGTCAGGGCTGCAGCTAAAACAGCTGCCGCCAAAATGCCCGCCATGATTTTCTTTCTGTGCTTCATACTTTTCTCACTGCTTCCTGTTTTGTGCTTCCTGGCGTTTCAGGATGCTTCTTGCCACGCTGATGCCGTTGGCAGATGCCTGCTGCAGGCCTCTGGTAACCCCCGCGCCGTCTCCAATGGCCCGAAGCCCCTTCACGCTGGTCTCAAAATCCTGGTTGATTACCACCTTATTGGAATAAAATTTTACCTCCACTCCATACAGCAGAGTCTCATCGCTGGCAATCCCCGGGGTGACCTTATCCAGCGCCTCTATCATCTCCGCAATATCCACCATGATACGGTGGGGAAATACCAGGGACAAATCTCCTGGAACCGCATCCTTTAAGGTGGGAATCAGGTTATTCCGGCACAGCCTCTCGTCTGTTGTCCGCCTGCCACGCTTAAAATCACCATAGGTCTGCACCAGTATGCTGCCCCCGCAAAGCATATTGGAGAGCTGGGCAATATGCTTGCCATACTCAATGGGCGTCTTAAAGGGTTTTGTGAAATTCTTGGACACCAGCAGCGCAAAATTGGTATTATGAGTCTTATACTCTTGGGATTTGTAAGCGTGGCCGTTTACCACCGCAAGTCCTCCCTCATAGTACTCCGCAGCCACTTCCCCTGAGGGGTTTGTGCAGAAGGTTCTCACCTTATCGTCAAAGGTGGGCGTATAATAAACCAGCTTTGCCTCATACAGATTTTCGTTTAAAAACTGCATCACTTCATCCCGTACCTCCACCCGGACGCCGATATCCACAGTGCCGGGAGTCGTCTCAATATCCAGCTCCTTACACTTCTCCTTAAACCAGTCGGCTCCCTCTCTGCCCACTGCCGCCACAATTTCATCCCCATAAAAGATTTCTCCTTTCTGGGTGCGCACTCCCGCCGCTCTCTGGCCTTCTATCAGAATCTGTTCCACCATGGTCTCAAAGCGCATATCAACTCCCTGGCTTTCCAGATGTCTTTCAAGCTTTTGGTATATTTTGTACCCCTCTTCCGTTCCCAGATGGCGTATGGGACATTCAATCAGCTTGAGATTGGCGCCAATGGCTTTTCTCCTGATTTCCCGGATTTCCTTTTCCTTATCTACACCGTACACATTGGGGTCTGCTCCAAAGGCAAGATAAATGCCGTCAGACTCCTGAATCAGACTAAGGGTTTCCTCATATCCCAGTATTTCCGGCAGATTGCCGCCCACATCGGGGGATAAGGAAAGCTTGCCGTCCGAAAAAGCGCCTGCCCCCGCAAAGCCTGTGGTAATCGAACAAGGGTGACAGCCCATGCAGCGCCCTGCAGTGCGCTTTGGACAGCTTCTGCGCCCGATAGAATGCCCCTTTTCCAGCATCAGCACCTTAATATCCGGTTTTCTTCTCTTCAGCTCATAGGCGCAGAAAATCCCTCCCGGACCTGCGCCGATAATAATCACGTCATATTTTTCCATATACATCTCCATTCCGAAGCGCAGCGTAGGAATCGCGCAGTAGAAATTCTGCCACGGTTTTCCCATAGGTTTTCCCGTTTGCTTCTCCTATTATACACCATTGCGGATCAGACTTCCACCGCCGGTTTTATCTATAATAAGCTGCTGGCTGATTCTCTCCCTAAGCTGGGGCACATGAGAGATAATACCAATGAGACAATTTTGGCCCGCCAGACCAAGCAAGGCGTCACAGGCCTGGTCAAGACTTTCTGCGTCCAGGGCCCCAAAGCCTTCATCCACAAAAAGTGTATCCACCCGGATTCCCCCGTTCATGGCCTGAATCACATCGCTCATCCCAAGGGCCAGACAGAGAGAAGCCTTAAAGGATTCTCCGCCGGAAAGCGTCCTCACGGAACGGAATTTTCCGGTGTAATAGTCCATCACCTGAATCTCCAGATTGTCCTTTATCCTTCCGTCTCCCACTTCTTCCGCCCGGGACATCTCATAGCGTCCCGAAGTCATTTTCCCAAAGCGCAGATTTGCAGCCCTTAGAATTTCCTCAAAAAAGCCGGCCAGCACATACTGCTCGAACACCAGCCTCTTTGGATTATTCCCGCAGGCCATGTTCTCCAGATCCTTCACATAGCCGTATTCTTTTTCCGCCTCCTCCATACGCCTTCTTTTTTGTTCCATCACTTCCCTGGTTTTTTTAAGCAGGGCGCTCTGCTGTTCCCAAAGCCTGTGTCTGTCCAAAACGATGCTCTTTTTCTTCCTCAGCTCCTCCTGTATCTGCCTTGGCTGCTGCAGGTCCTGGATTTCCTTCTTTTTCACCTGGCTGTTTAGATGCTCGTACAGCTCCCTTGCCGCCGCCATCCTATTTTGATAGTCGGCAAGCTCCCTTTCCAGCTTCTCTCTTTCCCCAATGGGAAGTCTTGCGCGGCTGTATTCTTCCTCATTTGAAAAGCCATACTCTGAAAGCGCGGTCTCGAAGGCTTCCCTGGCCTCCCTGTGCCTTTCCATAAGCTCTTCTCCCTGACTTTTCAGTCTTTTACAAGTTCTCTCCTTCTCCTGTAAAAGCCCTTTAATCTCTCTTGCCCTTCCGCATCGCCTGCTCAAAAGCGCTTCGGCCTTATCCGGTTCCATGGCAAGATATTCCAGGCAGACCTGATTTTGTTCCTCACTTAAAGCCTTCTTCCGCTCCGAAAGCTTCTCTTCCTTTTCCTTAATTCTTTGCCGCAGGTCGTCTGCCCGGCTCTTTCTCCCCGCCAGCTCTCCATGAAGCTCCTTCTGCTTCGCCTCCATATCCGTAATTATCTTCTTCTGCCGGGAAAGCTCTCCCTGCGCTAAAACGCCTTCCTTAAGCTTTGCAGGAGCCGGATGTACCACGGAGCCGCACACAGGGCAGGGCTTCCCTTCCTCAAGCAGGGACGCCGCCAGCCCTATGGCCGACAGCCGCCTTTTCTGCTCCGCCTCCTCATATTCCCTTTTCCGCTCCCAATATTCCTTCTCCTTTGCAAGGTAAGTCTGCTGCCCTCGTTCCAATTCCGCAAGCTGATCCGTAAGCTGGGCGTTAAGCTGCTTTAAAGCAAGGACAAGCTCCTCTTTTTCCCTGGCCGTTTCCAAAAGCTCCCTGATCCGCATCTCTTGTCCCAGGACTGCCTCCAGCTCCCCAGCCTCCTTTTGCAGATGCAAAAGCTCTTTCTCCTGCCCCCTCCCCTCCTCTCTGTTTTGCAAAAGCTGATCCGCAAGCTGCCTTTCTTTCTCCCGAACGCTTTCCACAAAAGCCGCATTCGCAGCCCCTTTTAGTTTTAGCTTCCTCTCCGAAAACTCCCCAGCCCTTTCCTGCAGCCCGGAAAGCTCCTTTTTTGCCTGCTCCAGCTGCTCTATCCGGCGGTTTTCCTCTTCCCTGGCGCGAATCTCCTCAGTCTGCCGCTCCAGCGCTTTTTCCGCCTCCTCATACTCTTTTTGGGCAGAAGCGGCATTTTCTCCCGCCAAAGCCTCCATTTTCTGCAGACATTCCCTAATTACCTCATAATTTCTCTCCTGGGTCTGACTCAGGCGCTCAAGCTCCTTTGACGTCTCCTCCGGCCAGATATCCCTTTCCAGAGAATGCGCAAGCAGACTGACGTCTTCATCCAGCTTGCTTTTCTGCTCCATAAAGGCCCCGTACAGCCTTCTGGAACGCATCCCCAGCTCCTGCGTGAATCTCTCATAAACTCCGGTGCCGAAAATTTCCCGGAAAATTCCTGTTTTTTCCCTGGGGGAGGCTGACAAAAATTTTGCAAACTCCCCTTGGGCGATCATGGAAATCTTTTTAAACTGCTGGTAATCCAGCACCAAAAGCTCCAGAAGGGCTGCATTTACTTCTCTCACGCCTTCCATAACCCTTCCGTCCGGCAAAACAAGCACCGCATTCTCCTTCTGCTTCGTAACGCCGCCTGCTTTGATCCGCTTTTTGGGTCTGTAATATTCCGGATTTCTTCTTATCTGGTAGGTTTTTCCACCATGCTCCATGACAAGCTCCACAAAGGTAGGCGTGCCTGCGTCCGCGAAATCGCTTCGCACACTGCTTCTCTCCTTATCCCGCTCTGCTCCGCTCAAGGCGCCGTACAGCGCATAGGTGATGGCATCAAATATAGTGGTCTTTCCCGCTCCGGTGGCCCCTGTAATCAGAAAAATTCCGTTTTTCTCAAATCTGGAAAAGTCAACCTCCTCCCGGCCTCTATAAGGCCCCCAGGCGGACAAAATCAGCTTCTTTGGTCTCATAGCGCCTTCCTCCTTTGTCCATTATACGTCAGGTCCAAAGTTCATTGCAATACAAAAGAGGGCGTCATAGACACCCTCCAAACACAATTCCTTTTTATGCTTCCAGCATCAGTCGCAGAATTTCCAAATCCGTCTGCCGCATTCCCTCTCTTCCAATGTATCCCACACAGCTTACCGTCTCCTGCACATCCTCCTTCAAAATTCCGGTGTTGGGCTGGTAGGATTTCCCTCTGGCCGCCAGGTTATGGGCCATATAGGCGGCGTCTATGCTGGATGCAATCTTGGCCGCGCAGGAAACCTTTGCCCCGTCACAGATGATCCCGGGCGTATCCGCCAGGGTATTGTAAATGGTCATCTTAATTTCCTCCAGAGAGCCGCCGTCCAGATAGGTCATGGCCGCCCCGCTGGCGCAGGCGGCGGACACTGCCCCGCAGAAAGCGGACAGCCTTCCGATAAAGCTTTTCTGCCATATGGTCAAAAGGGCGGAAAACACAAGCCCACGATACAGCTTTTCTTTTGTCACTCCCTTTTCCTCCCCATAGACAATCACAGGCACAGAGGAAGCGATTCCCTGATTGCCGCTGCCGGAGTTTATGATCACAGGCAAGTCGCAGCCGCCCATTCTGGCCTCGGAGGCTGCTGCTGCCCAGGCCTTCATTTTAGTGCCGATGGAGTCAGGATAAGCTTCTTTAATGATCTTTCCGATTCCAAGACCATACTCTCCCTTAAGGCCCTCTTTTGCAATCTCCATATTATAGCGGATCTGCCTCTCTATCATATCCTGCACCAAAGAAAGAGGCACCGTATCCGCAAACTCCTTGCTATTTTTTAAATTTAAAAAATCTCCCGAGGCTTCCTCAGGATCATCTTTTTCCTTCTGAAAAAGCGCCTGCCCGTCCCTTTTTAACAGCACAATATTGGTGTGGGAGGAGCAGATCTCCACCTCCGCCTCATGGCTTTCTCCTCTTACCACCAGGCGGATATGCAGAGGATAGGAGCTTTCCAAAAGCTCCACCCTGCAGAAATTCTTTTTCAGAAGCTCCTGTACCTCTTTTCTTTGCTCCTGTGTAACCTTGGCAAGAACCTCCATGCCTGCATCGGCATCCCCCGCCTCCACTCCCAAGGTCACTGCCGCCTCGATTCCCACCATGCACCCGGAATTGGGAATGGTCACACACCGCACATTTTTAATCATATTTCCGCTGCAGTAAGCTACCGCCTCCACGGGCTTTTCTCCCAGCACCTCCCTGGCCTTTGCCCCCGCAAAAGCCAGGGCAATAGGCTCCGTACAGCCCATAGCAGGCACCAGCTCCCTCTCAAGCAGCTGAAGCATTTGTTCTTTTATTTTCTCTGACAGCATTTTATCTTTCTCCTGTTTTTTGATCAAGCGCCAAAAACGCAATCACATAAACCTTGACGGCATCGCACAGCCCCTGAAGAGACTGTACTTCGTCGCAGGCGTGTCCCCCTCCGTGCCCTTTAGGCAGCTTAAGCTCTTCAAGAGCCTTTTCATGACGAAAATCAAAGAGAGGTGTTCTGGGTATCCCCGGACCAAATCCCACAGCATTTTCAAAAAAGCCGGCATAGGTATTTCCGCCCATCACATAGGGCTGTCCTGCTTCCCCGTACACCTGACAATAGGCGTTAAGTAATATCTTCATTTCCTGTGTATCCGGATCATGCACATATCCCTTTTTTACATTGCTTTCCGAAAGCCGCCACCCAAAAGGTTTCGCCTGTCGTTCCATCTTTTCTATCATACCATTTATATCTGTTTTTGGCGGAAAACGCAAGTCAAATTCCAGAGACACCCTCTTCCCATCAAAGCAAAGCAAGGTGCCTGCGCAGGACATTTTTCCAAACACCTTATCCT
>DXGH01000060.1 GCA_019114005.1 Candidatus Acetatifactor stercoripullorum | reverse complement strand
CCTGCATCGCGCGGATATCCTCCATATCCTTCTCCGATACGAACACGGTGGTTCCTAGCTGCTTTGCCCCGGCATACATGCGTATATTTCCCAGGTTTACCCGTTCAAATACCGGACAGCCTTCCACCATTCTCCTTGCATCCTGAACATTTTCCACAATCACAAACAGCTTGTATTTATCCGTAACCCCACTGTTGATCGCTTCTATGGAATCTTCTACTGTTTTCATCACAAGCTTGGTCTCCGGCGGCTTTGCCAGTTTTAACGCATTTTTTCTCAGGATATCCCCCGGCACTTTATCATTGGCTATCAGAATGCAGTCGCATCCCAGCTGTCCTACCCACGAGGTAGTAATCTGGCCATGAATCAGCCGATAATCTACCCGAAGCAGTTTAATCATATGTAAATCCCCCTTTTGTATTACTTAAAATTCCTCCGGAATCTCCTCAAACTCAATCCTGTTGCAGTACTGAATCTGTTTCGGCATCTGCTCAAGTAATTCCTCAATCAGTTTTTCCGTATCCGGCTCTGTGCTGAGTATCAACTCTATCAGCAACGGTAAATTCAACCCCGAAATCAGGTGCAGCCCTTCATGATCCAGATATCTCATGAATTCATTATTAACGCTTCCCCCAAGGATATCTGTCACAACTACCAGTTCGTCTCCCGGCTGGATTTCTTCGATTATCGTCTGAACCTGCTTCTGAAAGTCTTTTGTCGGATCTGTAAACGCGCACAACGCCTGAACCTGTTCCGATTTTCCTATGATAATTTCTGCTGAATTCAGAATTCCCGCGGCAAATTCTCCATGCGTCGCCAAAAGAATTCTTCGCATCCTGGCACCTCCCTCCTTTATATGTTTTGTATAAAGTAAGCGCTTATTTATTTGTTTATTTGTTTATTTTTTCTCTGTAGCCATACTATAATTTATTTTTCTGTCTCTTTAAATCCCTTTCCGCACGTTTCGTCACTGTTCAGGCCTTTGCACACTAATCTGCAAATACATCGCTTTACTTTCTCTTTTTCGACACTTTTTCAACACTTCTTTTAAAACAGAACCTGATCCGGATCGTTCCCATCAGCAAAACCTTCTAATCCATCAAGCGCCCTCATATCTTCTTCTGTAATTTTAAAATCATGAACTTCCAGATTTGTCCGCATTCTATCTTCATTTACTGATTTTGACAGCGGCAAAAAACCATGCTGCAGATTCCATTTAATACAGATTTGCGCCAACGTTTTTCCATAGCGTTCTGCCATCTCAGATAGTTCCTTTGATTTCAATAATTTTCCATTTCCAAGAGGACTGTAGGCCTCCGGCAATATCTGATACTCTGAGCACAGGGAAACAATATCTGTCTGAACCATTCCCGGGTGAAGTTCCAACTGGTTTACCATAGGAATCACTTCTGTCTCCAAAAGCGGAGTCAGATGACGTCTTCGGAAATTAGACACTCCAATTGCCTTTATCTTCCCTGATTTATACAGATCTGTCAGTGCTTCCCAGGTTTCTCTGTTCAATGCTTCCCAGCAATCATATTGATTCGGGGATGCCGGCCAATGAATCAGATATAAATCCAGATAATCTGTCTGCAAATCTTTTATTGTTTTTTCAAAAGCCCTTATGGTCCTCCCATATCCGCGATCGGTATTCCATACACCATCGCCGCATCTATATGGCGATATCCCAGCTTAATCGCTGTTTCGACTGCTTTTGCACAGGTTTCTCCATCCAGTGTTTTCCATGTTCCATATCCGATTTCCGGAATGCAGACTCCATTTCTCAATTCATAATTTTTCATAATCACCATTTCTTTCTTTATGTAATTTACATAAAATAAGCGCCTGTTCTTTATTCTTTTTTTGTAAACTGACTATAATTTGTTTTTTGGCCTCTGTAAATATTTTTCTGTGTACTTCATCACTATTCATGCCTTTGCACACTACTTCATAAATATCCCTTATTGACTTCTAAATTCGACACTTTTTCCACACTTTTGCGTGAAATAGCGTTTCCTATAGAGCAAAAAATGGCGCCTGGCTTAACAGCCAGACACCATCTTATCTTTCGCCTGTCTATTTATTTTTATCAGCTTTTTCTGTCTCCCGCACAATCCCCGGAAAGGTTTTTAAAAATAGAACCGTCGTCATTGTGGCAGCCAGAATATCCGCAATGGGCTCCGAGAAAAAGGCCGCCTCTGCGGATACCAGCCTGGGAAGCAAAAGCAGTCCGGAAAAGTAAATCAGCTTCCGGAAGGCTGAGCAGAACAGCGCCCGCCTTACATGACCGAGAGCCGTCGTCTCGTCCACCAGCGGATACTGTATCGCCAGGGGCACAATCATGGCTGTGAATATCTTGATATAACGCACGGAGCGCAGGCGGATCGCCGCGTCCTTCGTAAACATACCCACATAAAAAGGCGACAGAGTGTAAGTGGACACCATCATCAGGCTGCAGAAAATCACGCAGAGTCCGGTGATGCACCAGATCGCCTTTTTAATGCGCTCCGCGTTTCCCATTCCGTAGTTAAAGCTGACAACCGGCTGGCTTCCCAGGGTAATCCCGCTCATGGGCATGGTAATGAGCAGAAGATAGCTCTGCACAATGGTGGCGCAGGTAACCAGAATATCGCCCTCGCCCGGCCCCCCCCATAGCGCTGCAGTACCGTATTCAGCACAATCAGCAGGATGCTGTTGCTGGCGATAATCAGAAGCGGGGAAAAGCCAAAACTTACGATTTTCCGCATGGTCTGCTTCCCGAAGCCGCCCCAGCCAAGCTTTATGGGCATTCTTTTTCCCCGCAGGCTCACCAGCATAAAGACGGCAGAAGCAAGCTGGGACAGGACCGTCGCAGCAGCAGCGCCGGCCACTCCCATATGAAAGCCAAAGATAAAGACCGGATCCAGAACGATATTGAACACGGCTCCCAGCATGACGGTCACCATACCCAGGCCGGAAAAGCCCTGGGCGATCAGAAAGCTGTTCATACCCGTGGACAACAACGCAAATACGGTTCCCATCGTATAGATGGTCACATAGGTATTGGCATAAGGAAATGTGGCCTGACTTGCGCCAAACCACATCAGAAATTTTTCTTTTAGGGCCAGAAAACCAAAGGTCAGAAGCACTGATGTCACCAGCAGCATAAAAAGCTGTTATTCAGAATCTTCTGAGCCTCCCGCTTATCCCCTGCTCCCATCCGCATGGCCATAATCGGCGAACCGCCCAGGCCAATCAGGGTAAGTGTATCACAGCCGCTTTTCGTCAGCGCAATCTCCAAGGAAGTAGGGGTATCTACATCGATGCGGCGTGGATACTTTCGATACCTTTCATCGCAAAGCTGCGTAAACAGGACCTTAGCCAATGCCGTCTTAAAGCTCCCTGTCTTCCCGTATAAGAAAAGGAGAAAATGAGGAGGATAGCCAGACTCGTCAAAGAGACGATACGAAACCCCCAACAATGCATATAAAAGTAGCGTGTCTATAACCCGTTCATCCCGATAAAGCAACCGTGCCCTCCAGAAAATATCTGCAACCTCACTTGCATCCTCAAGGTTCAGTGCAGGCAAATACAAAGAAGTCAACACGTTAATTCCCTTGAGCTGAGCACTCTTATACAAATAAAGATGCTGCCCACCAATCAGATGCCATCCAGCAGTTTTCCCTTCTCATCTATTCTAATCGGAAAATATTCAAGAATATCCTTGCTGTACCTTCCTTTGGATTTATCATCTTCACCCTCCCCATACCTTTCAATATTAGAAACTGCATCATCCATTTTCTCAGTAATTATTTCATAACCCGCTTCTTTATATCCTAAAACCATATAAAATATAATATC
>DXGH01000059.1 GCA_019114005.1 Candidatus Acetatifactor stercoripullorum | reverse complement strand
GTCTGGCGATCCGGGTCACCTCATGAGAAAAATAAAAGTCCACTCCATTTTCCGCTGCATTTTCCGCCAGTGCAATATTCAATCCAAAGGGACACACAATGCCTCCTGAGGGGGCATACAGCGCTCCTGCGATTTTCCGGGAAATTCCCGGTTCCCTCTCCCATACCTGAGCCGGAGTCAATATCTGAAGGCCTTTTACGCCGTTTTTCTCTCCCCGCTCTAAAAGCTCTCTAAGTCCCCCCAGCTCCTCCTTATGAAAGCAAAGCACCAGGGAACCGTTTCTTCGAAAGGGAAAATCCAGCTCCTTTGACAGGGCTTCCATTCTTTCGCTGCCCCAGACATTAAGCCTCGCCTTAAGGGTGCCGCTTGGGGCGTCAAAGCCGGCATGGACAATGCCGCTGTTTGCCTTGGATGTTCCCTCGCATACATCCGAAGCCCGTTCCAGCACGGCAATCCGCCTATTGTCCCTGGAAAGCTCCCTGGCAGCCGCGCAGCCGCTGACTCCCGCTCCAATGATAATAATGTCATACCGCTCCATAGAAACCCTCCTATACACAAAAGCGCCTGCCCTCACTTTGTTTATCGGTCTGCGGCAGACGCCTGTAAAATTCTCTATTTGATTTTTCCAAGTTTCCGGTTCCTAAATACTGCTTAAATCCGTCAGACTGCCTCCCTTAAGCTCCACGCAGGCTTTATCATTGACCTGAATCCATACGCTGAGAGCACCGGGGTTGTATACCAGTCCATAGTCCGCCGAAAATTTCAGATTCGCAGCCGCCTCCATATAGTCTATAATTTCTATATTTGTGGCATACCAGATATCGTCCCTTCCGCCCATATACCGGCAGAATCCCTCTATCACGTCCCAGTTATTTCTGTCGTCAAACTCATAGCTGTGCCCCCACACATACATCAGCTTCAAATACTGTCTCTTCTGAAAGCCCGCAAAGAATTCCGCAAGCTCCATCAGCTTTGGATCATCGTGATGACAGGTGGGATGCCACTCCATAGGATCCGAAGGCAGCGCAAAATCAGGAACGCTTTCCACCACTCTGGCATAAGCGATGCCCAGCTGGCGAAACAGCTGCTTGATCTGCTCATTATAGGAGCCGTTAGGGTAAGCATGTCCTCTGACCAGCTTTCCCGTGAGCTTTTCAAGCCCCTTTCTGTCCTCCAAAATCTCCTCTGCGGCCTCTGTAAGAGGACAGCGGGCAATGGTAGGATGGGTCATGGTGTGGGTGGCCACTTCATGTCCCTCATAAAGCTTTGCAATCCTGTCCGCCGGAATCCGGGGAGGATTCTCCATCAGTCCATAATTCAAGTTGAAGGTTCCCTTGATGCCATATTGGTTAAAAATACCCACAAGCCTCTCGTCCTGAACCTTGCCGTCATCATAGCTCATAGTGAGCGCCTTGGTCTTTCCCTGGGGAAAACAGGTGTAGATTTTCATAGCCATTACTGCCGCCTTTCTTTCGTATGTCTGATATGTTAGTTTTATTATACTGCCGGCAGTCCTGGGATGCAAGGGACAGTTCCGGACACGATAATAACTATTTAACTGCAGCAAAATTATTTTGTTATGAAATCTTGATAACAAATGCGTCATAAACCATATGCCGTCACCCTTGCAGGGGATGGACTTCATGAACTATGAAAGGAAAGGTTATCCGCCGGTATATGGTTGTTCAACTCTTATGCAGCCACTGTTTTGAATAGACTGCGTCATTTTTAGAAAGAAGATATACACAATATTGGTTCATGCTGATACCTTCTCTCTTAGAATGCTCTGCAAGAGAACGATGCAGACTGCGAGGCATCCTTATCTTAAACTGACCGGAATACTCTTCCAAACTGTCCGGCTCATGTATTTCGATTCCTTCCTCAATTGCTGCTTCTAACCATGCTTTCTTAGCATCCATAGCATTTGAAATTGCTGATTCCATAGTTTCACCACAAGTAATACATCCCGGAAGTTCTGGAAAAGAAACTACAAATCCACCCTCGTCTTTATCTTCTACAATTTCCATACGATACTTCATTGCCATATAATCATTCAACGTTTTCACCATTGTTCGCCTCACTTTCCACAATCTGCTTTACCATTTCGACATATACCTTTTTGATTGGTTCGTGCTTAGGTATTGTAATCGGCTGGCAACCGGATTTTCTGAATGTATAATGACTGCTTCCACCTTTTGGAGCATTCATTTTATATCCATAGCTTTCCAGCACCTCTGGTACGAGTTTTATAATTAGACCAATTTTCCATCTTCTTATAACCAAATATTTCCCGGTGCCTGACACCCATGTGGATTATCACATTCTGTTGCATTTCCTGTACTTCAATCGCTCCACCATATCTACTTTATTTTGTGTTATACTATTTTATAAGATGTTGCGGTCAAAAGGGGGTTCAGTCACAAATCGCCAGAATTGTTTGTCATCTGCAGGAGTCTTAGTTGCTCCTGGAATCGGCAAAGTTGCGTTGTGAGAAAAAAATCCGCTTGTTTGAGCGCAGCGAGTTCGGATTTTTTGGAACGCATCTAGCAAATTTGTCGATTCCTGGCGCAACTTGACTCCGAAGCCGCAAACAATTCTGACGATTTGCGACAGGGAGACCTTTTGACCATGACATCATCTTTTATAAGTTTTGAAAAAAAGCAGATTATCTTACGATAAGTGGAAATGTATAAAGTCCAAGATTAGGTAAAATTCGAATATTTCTTTTTTATCTCATGAATGCGTTTTAAGCACCGGGCTCCCTCTCCCCCAAGCTGCTCCGACACTGCTACCACAAGGGCATCCACTACAGCAGTGGCGGCGGTCATGGAATGATATTCCTTCTGAGGGCCCCGGTAGACATACAGGTTAATATCCGCCTGCTCCTCCAAAGGAGCATGGAGCCTGCCTGTAAACGCCAGGGTATCATATCCCGTCTCCTTGGCGCAGTCCAAGATGACCCGTCCCTCCCTGGAAAGCTTGGAGAAGGAAAATAGAATCACCAGATCGCCTTTTTTTGCCCGGGCAAGTCCCTCCGCAATCTCAGACCCGCCGGAGGGCAGCAGGGACACATCAAGTCCAAGGCGGCGCAGACGGAAAAAAAGCAGACCGGCAACAAAGGAGGAAGCGCTTTTTCCATGCACAAAAATGCGGTCTGCCTCCATGATTTTTGCCGCCGCCTTGCGAAATTCCTCTTCTGTAAGATGCTCCGCCGTCTTTTCCAGATATTGCTGCTGCCTGAAAAGATACCCTGACAGAGAAAAGCCCTCCTCCTGCAGAAGCGTACCCGCCAGCTTGGCTGCCGGTCCCTCCCCATGATTCTGGCTGATTACAAGGGATTTCAGGGCCTTAAAGTCCCCGCAGCCGGTATGTCTGGCAAATCTGGAAATGGTGGCCTGGGATACTCCCAGCTGCTCCGAAAGCTGTCCGATGGTCATAAAAAGAAATTCTTCCCGGTGGCTCTCTATAAATTCCAGAATCTTCTGTTCTGCCGCCGTAGGATTCTCTATAGGACAGGGAAACTGAATACACATAACGTCAGGCTCCTTTTCTTCTGTTTCATGCAAAGACTTTATTACATCATACCACACTCTGCATGGAAAGTTCCACCTCTATGGAGGTCTGTCCCCCCGTTTCCCCAAAAAAACTTTTGCGCTCTTCACTTCTCCTCCCAAGAAGCACCGACACATAATCCCCTCCCAGCCTGTGTATTTCCTTTAAGGAGCGCTTTAAAAGCTCCGCCGTCTTTACCTGAAAGGCCGCAGAATCCGAGACCTGAATAGAATAGCTGCCTTTCTTCATTTCTTCATAAAGCTCCTGTACCGTGACACAGGTCTTTGCAAATTCCGTTTTAATACACCCGTATTGTACCGCCTGATGGGTATCGCTCCCCCCTGCCACAGGCTTGCCCAGTGCCTTAGCCAGTCCATAGGTCAGCCTTTCGGTTTTCTCCCTGTCCAAGGCCACATCCTTGCCGTTCAGATCAAAGAAGTGAAAGCGTTCCAGCTGCTTTGCAGGAAGCTCGGGGATATGTCCCCCTGGCCGAAAAGGATGGGCTCCCCCCACCAGCACCGGATATTTTTCAAAAAGATTCATCAGCTTTTCAAAAGGCAGAAAGCTCCCCCTTTCCTTGTGTGGAGAAAGCCGCCTGTTCAACTCCAATATGGCCTCCAGGGGACCTATGGAAAGTATGTGTCCTCCCTCCGCTATATCCGTCTCCATGCCGGGAAAAACACGCAGCCCTTCAAACAAAAGAGTCTCTCCCTCCCTGACGGAGTTTTCACCAATATAGCGGTATACCTGCTCAAAGCCGTCGGTATTAAAATGCTCCGTGAGGCAAAGGGCATCCAGCCCGGCCTGCTTTGCCTCGGAAAACAGCCAATGGGTATACTCCTTGGAAAAGGGCAGCTTTTTTGCAAGCTTTCCGTGTGTGTGAAAATCAATATACAATGAAATCTCCTTTCCGCCGCAGCCATACAGTCTCTTAAATCAGCGCGGACACAAACAAAACCACAGCCACCCACAAAAAGGAAGCCGCCAGAAAGATTAAGTCCTCCCAGGTAACCTTAAGTGAGGCAAGCTTCATCCTGCGCACCTCCTTGTTTACCGCCGCATAGCGGTAGCCCCTAAGCTCCAATGCCTCCACGGTGGTCCGGGAACGCTTGGCCGTGTTGAGCATCAGGGGATAAAAGGCGTGGATCACGATTTTTACCTGATAAATCAAATACTTTATTTTCCCAGGAAGGGTATCGTGGGCCGGAGGCAGGCCGCGCAGCCTGTAAGAAAGCAGCACGTTCTGAAATTCTTCCATCAGCATGGGAAGCATTCTGTACGCATAGGAAATAGAAAAAGAAAGCCGTTCCGGGCATCCATACCACATAAGTCCGTTGGAAAGCCTGTCAGGGTCCAGACCGGAAAAAACGGTGACAGAAGCAAGGGAAACAGTAGCCACCTTAAGGGTCAATATCAGTAAAGGCGCCACAGCTGAGGCGTCCCCTCCGAAAATCCATGTGACAATCAGAAGATATCCGGTCTGAGAAAACACTCCCAGCCCAAAGAGAAAGAGCACCAGCCCCGCCACTCTGGCCAGAGCCGTGGATACCGCCACCAGCAAAAAGCAGCCCAGCAAAAAGGGCACGTCGTTCACAAACCACGGCACCAGGCCGAAAAACAGATACCACGCCAACAGGATTCTTGGGTCCAAAGCCGCGATCACCGTATCGTCATTTCCATAAGCATTTTTCAGCACCTGATTGCGCAGAAAATCCATAGAAAATTTATCCAATATATTTTCCGATAATTTATTCATTAATTTTTCCATTTTAACTCCAATCCAAAAGCCTGTGCCAAAAATCTAAGCTACAAGGTAAAGGCCTCCACAAATTCATCCACCGTGTAGCACAAGGCTCTTTCGTCAAGTGCCTGGCCCATGGTAAATATCTCCGGCGGACGTATTCCCACCCGCTCTGTGATCTCTTTGTTTCCAAACACTTCATTTCGCGAACCGTCCGCTGCAACCTCTCCCTGAGAAAGCACCACAATCCGCTCAGCCCATTCGCTGACCAGCTGCATATCATGGGTGGCAATCATAACCGTGCTGGTAATGCCCTTTATTTCCGCAAGCATCCGCATGATTTCTTTTCTAGTGGCAATATCCAGGTTTGCCGTAGGTTCATCCAAAAGAAGAATTTCCGGCTGCAGTGCAATGCCGATGGCAAGGCTGGCGCGCCGCATCTGCCCTCCGGACAAAAGCCTCCCGTCCCGACCTGCAAGATCAGTCAGCCGGAAACGCTCCAAAAGAGCCTGGGTCCTTTCTTCCCAATCCTTGATGCCGCGCACCTGCATGGCATAGGCGATATCACTTTCAATGGAATCCTTGATAAACATTTCTTCCGGATTTTGATAGACCAGAGAAATCTGCCCGGAAAGCTGTTCCGGTTTAATCTCTTTGTGCAAAACCCCGTTTATCGCCACGCTGCCCGAGGATGGCTTTATAAGACCCGTCATCAGCTTCATCAGCGTGGATTTTCCCGCGCCGTTGGAACCGATCAGGGCAATTTTTTCCCCGGGATACACTGTAAGATTTAAAAAATCAAAAACCTTGCGGGGCTCTCCCTTCACGGACCGGTAAAACACGCTCACATCCCGGAAGCGCACAGCAGGCGTTTCCCGGCTTTTTTTGTTTTCCTCCCTAGTCTTTTCCGCACCGTCCTTCTCTCCCCGAGCCTCCTCTTTTGACATGGGCCTAAGCTGCAGGCCGCCGAAGGTCTTTTTCCCCTCCTCCACTGTCACAGGAAGCGGTTCGCCAGAGGATATTACTCCCTCCTGGCGCAGTCTGTGTGCCGCGATGGTAACCTGGGGCGGGAAAATATTGCACGCCTGGAGCTCTTCTACTCTCCCCAGCGCCTCTTTTGCAGGCAGCTTCCAGGCAGCCCTGCCGTCCTTTAACAGCAGAACATTCTTACAATAATCCGCTATGTATTCTGTGTGGTGTTCTATGACAATGATTGTTTTCCCATAGCTTTGGTTCAGCTCCTTCAGCACCTCATAAATGCAGTCCGCATGGGCCGGATCCAGCTGTGCGATAGGCTCATCCAAAATCAAAATCTCCGGTTCCAGGGCAAGGGCTCCAGCCAGCGCCAGAAGATGCGTCTGTCCGCCGGAGAGCTGCCAGATATAATCCTTCTCCCGTCCCTTCAATCCGCATCTTTCCAGTGCCCTCCTTCCTCTCTCTTCATAATCCGCCATGCCGTAATTCATACAGGCATAGGATGCGTCGTCCAAAGCCGTAGGCCGCACGATCTGATTTTCAAAATCCTGATATACATACCCAACCTTACGGGCCAGGGTTCCCACATCGGCATCCAGCGTATTTTCTCCGTCGATCATAACGCTCCCCGAAAAGTCTCCTGTGATAAAATGGGGAATCAGGCCGTTTAACACCTTGCACAAAGTAGACTTCCCGCAGCCGTTGTTTCCAACAACTGCGAGAAAATCTCCTTTTTCAATGGAGAGATTTATATGGGAGAGCACTGGTTTGTCCTCCCCCGGATAGGTATAGGTCAACTCCTTGATTTCTACTATGTTCATCTTCTCAAACTGCCTTACTCTTCATCTCGCCTTTTTTTCTCAGCACCAAAAGCGCTCCAAGAAGCACTGCTGCCGCTGCAATCATAGCCGCTGCAAAGGCTGTGCCGCTCTCTGCCCAGCCGGCCTCCCAGTCAATGAGCTCAAAACCGCTTGTGGCAAGCATTTCCGCTGCGATGGCACACACAAAGAACACCACACACAAAACCACCGCCTTAGGAGAGATTCCTGCCGCCGTATCTTTCGTCCGAGGTTTTGCGCCCAAAAGAGGCTCTATCTTACCGTAAAGCTTGGGTACAAGATAAAGTGTGGGCAGCAGACAGAACAGAATTCCCGAAAACAGGAAGTCATTTAAGAAAGCAAAGCCCTCCGTGGCAAATACGCTCTCCGGCAGTCCTGCCACTGCTTCAAAATCCTCTACAGCAAACTGCACCTTTAAGATATCCACCACAGTGCCCATCAGAAGCTGCGCTCCCGTCCCCACCATGGCTGCAATACCCACCATGGTTCTGTTTTTGGGGTTTTTCACCAGACATCCGGCAATATATACGCCGATGGTCACCGTTATAAACTTTTCCAGCTCACCCAGGCCGCCAAACTGCCCCAGCATGATCTCACTGAATACCAGCTCTCCCGTAGCCGCTCCCAGCGCCGCCGAAAGCGGGTCAAAAAGCATTGCCAGGGTAAGAGGGATAAAAAGGAAAAACTCAACGGAAAATTCTACAATCCCCACCTGAAATTTGGGGATAAGCTCGGTAAATAAGGTGGCAAGTCCATACAGGGACATGGACAGCACGAATACCATCAGTTTCTGCGACTGCGAAGCAGCCTGTTTCTGTGTTGTTGTCATTTTCTTTCCTCCATACAAATCCATACTTTTTATTGCATAAATCTATCATACTGCCTCACTTGTAAATTTTTCTATCATCTAATCGTAAAATGAAAGTAAAGTTTCATTTTACTGCAGGCACGATAAAATTAGTATCGTGCAGTTTCTGCTGTTGCACTTTCCCCAGCTTTCAGATAATATTGTGATAAGCGCTAAAAATGGAAGAAGCACCAATGACAGAAGGGAGTAATGTGAAAAATCACACTGATGTGCTGATTTTTCACACGGCTATTTGTTTCTGAGCGAAAACAAATAGCCATGATGGCAGACGCAAATTTGATATTTGCGTCGCCTCTTCGCGACAAGTCGCTCAGAAAT
>DXGH01000058.1 GCA_019114005.1 Candidatus Acetatifactor stercoripullorum | reverse complement strand
TAGTATAGCATAATCCCACAATATTGTAAACCATTTTTTGCAGTTACCTGGTTGCTGAAAATAACAAGTGACAAATGCTTTCTTATCCGTTACAATGGAGAATACAGTATGCCGTTTTCAAAAGAGACGGTAAATAAAAAAGTAAATTGAGGTATCAAAATGAACGCAAAACAAACAGAAAATCCTTCCATTTTTAAGCTTCTGCTAAAGATACTCCAGGGTGCTCTCATCGGCCTTGGCGCAGTGCTTCCCGGTATTTCCGGAGGCGTTTTGAGCGTAGTATTCGGCATCTACAAGACGGTCATGGAGCTTCTGGCCAATCCCTTCCGCAACTTTAAAACCCATGTGCCAAAGCTGATCCCCTATGGCATCGGCGGCATTATCGGTTTTATGGGAATTGCCAATCTTTTGTCTTTTCTGCTGGAAAAATATCCCAATCCTTCCGTGTGCCTGTTTGTGGGCCTGATCACGGGCATGCTTCCCTCCCTTTGGAGAGAGGCCGGGGAAAAGGGGCGTTCCAAGGGCTCTTATGTATCCATGATTGTGGCTTTCCTTGTAATATTGGCTTTGTTAATCGGCCTGAATCTATCCTCCATTGTGATCACTCCTAATTTCGCATGGTACCTTTTCTGCGGCTTCTGTCTGGCTTTAAGCATCATCGCACCCGGCATGAGCTTTTCTACACTCCTTATGCCTCTGGGACTGTATACCCCCTTTGTGGATGGCATCGGACATTTGGATTTCGGAGTTTTGGTTCCAGGCGGCATCGGCGCTCTGATTACGGTAATCTGTCTGGCTAAATTGATCGACTCTCTCTTTGAGCATCATTATTCCCTGGCCTTCCACGCCATTCTGGGGATTGTAGTCGCCGCCACCCTGGTGATCATTCCTTTTGAGAGCTTTACCGTATCGGCCGCTTCCTGTATCGTAAATCTCATCTGCCTGGCTGTTGGTATCGTGGCAGCTTTGGTTCTGGATCACTTCAACAGCAAGGTTGATGTAAAGGACTGACCTTAATCAGTAAGAAACGTGCGCTGCCAGGCGCACCTGGAAAAAGCCATCAAGGATAAACTTCGCTTCGCGTCCTTGATGGCTTTTTATTTCTATCAATCATTGATGACTCTCACAGCCTTCACCGGTGTACGGTAATTATAGCTGCTGATCTTAATTCCTGTCTTAGGGCTGCTTGCATGGATTACCTGGCCTCCGCCAATGTAAATGGCTACATGGTTTATGGTTCCGCTTCCGTTTCCATAAAATACCAGATCGCCGGGCTTCAACTCTGAAACACTGATCTTTGTGCCTTCATTTGCCTGGGCTCTTGAGGAATGGCTCAGAGTAATGCCATATTTCTTGAATACGCTTAATACAAATCCTGAACAGTCCGCTCCATTGGTCAGGCTGGTGCCTCCCCAGACATAAGGATTGCCCAGAAACTGCTTTGCATATTCCACCAGGTCCACTCTCACATCTGACACGCCCTCACCGTATAAAAGCTCTGTCATGGTGATAGCCGTATCCAGCTTTTCCTCCACAGTTACATATTCAGCGGCGGCAAAGGCTTCCTCTCCATCAATGGATACCTTGATCCACTCTCCCTGATCCTCCAAAAACTCCAGCTCTGCGCCTTTGGAAATCTGTGTAACCACCTCACTGTCCATGCTTGCCTGGGCCCTGATGTTAAGTCCGTCCGCATTGGAGATGGCAACCGTCCTCACCAGGCTGCTTGCCTCAAGCTTAGCCTCGGGTCCGGTGAGTAAAAATTCCAGATTCACATAGCCTTCCACCTCTCCTGACTGAATGTGGGCCCATTCTCCCTCTGTGCCAAGGATTTCACAGGCTGCATTCTTGGGAAGCTTCCCCACCAGCTTGCTGTCCGTGGAGGGCTGCTCCCGGACGTTGAGATTGCCTGTTTCCACATGGGCAATCCCCAGATTGGTATAACCCCATAAAGCTCCCTGGGCCTGTTCGGCAATAGCTAAGTATTCCTCCGTAGAGAGGCTGGTCTCCAAAATGGAAGCCACACCCGCAGTCTGAAGGATATCGGTGCTTGTGGCTGCAAAGGCCTGAAGAGGACTCAGGGCCATAGAGAAAATAAGACCTGCGGAAACCATCGTAATCTTTCTGGAAATTTTTCTATTCTGATTCATGTAACTGCCTTTCCCAATATGCGGATGCTCCCCGAATTCATTCACTGTCCGCAGCCTCATCCGCGCTTTTGTATTCTTAGTATTACAATTTTGTTACAAAATTATTACGCTACATTTCAGATTATACAATTCCTATTACAGCCTGTCAACAGTTTCTTACATTTTCCCAAAATTTCCGGCAACAGCTTATCCTCTTATGAGCTGAGCTGTAACAATTTTAACCACAAAAAGGCTGCGGCTTTGCTCCTTAAGCAAACCGCAGCCCCGCCTCTATATCCTCTTTCAGTTGTTTTTTCAATTCCTCCAAGCCCTCAAACCGCTTTTCAGGTCGCCGGAAGCCCAGAAGATAAACCTCTACAGATTCCTCGTAGATTTCCTGATCAAAATCATATAGATAGGATTCCACTCCCAGCACTCTCTCGTTTGTCACTGTGGGCTTATACCCCACGTTGCTGATGGCCCGGTATTTTCTGCTTCCATAACGGACCTGGGAATAATAAACACCATTGGGTGGAAGCAGCTTGCTCTCCCCGGGAACCAGATTTACCGTGGGAAACCCCAGGGTTCTTCCAATACGGTTTCCGTGTACTACCTTTCCCATAATTGGATAAGGCATGCCCAGAAGCTGCTCCACAAGCTTCATATTCCCCGCCTCTACCTGGCTTTTGATGTATGTGGAGCTGACCTCTTTTCCCTGAAAGCACACCTTCTCTATTATTTTCACTTCATACCCCAAATCTTGGGATAATGACTGCAAAAGAGCAGCATTTCCCCGTCCCCCGGCCCCGAAGGACAAATCCCTTCCGGCAGCTATAAACCTTACGTTCATCCTTCTCGCCAAAACGTCCGACACAAAAATCTCCGGAGGCATGGCAGCCGTCTGCTTCGTCAGGGGAAATTCCACCAGAATGTCCACGCCCATCCGTTCAAAGAGAGCCCGCTTTTCCTCTCTGGTGGTAAGCTCCTTTCCGTCGCCTGTCCCAAACAGCACGGCCGGCGCCGGCTCAAAGGTAAATACACAGGCGGCAAGTCCTTGCGCCTTACAGCTTAAAACCTCCTCCAAAAGCCTTCTATGCCCGATATGGACCCCGTCAAATTTCCCAATTGCAGCCGCTGTCTCCTTCTCCAGAAAAAAATCTGTTGTACCTGTTATAATTTCCAACTGACTTAACACACCTTCCGTTACGCGATTGGTATTTTACAGAAACATTTTTACCGGTCTGTACTGCCTGCGCTGCTCGTCATAGGCGTAAATGCCTGCAAAGCTTTCATCCGACCGATAGATTCTCACCCATTCCCCCGGTCCAAAAGCCTTCTTCTCCCTGGTCTGCTCCACATAGACAGGGTTCCCATTTTCCACAAGGCTCTGATATGCTTCCAGTACATGCAAAAGCGGGTTGGATGCAAACACCTGATCCGGCGGTATCAAAACCTCTTCCAGGCGGTTTTGGTCCCGGAGCGCTTCCAGTTTGGAAAGCGTAACCGCATCCTTCAGAAAAAAGCTTCCCGACCTGGTTCTGGTGAGACTTTTCATGACGCCTCCGCAGCCCAGCTTTTCTCCGATATCTGCACAGAGGGTTCTGATGTAGGTTCCCTTTGAGCACAAAACCCGGATGGTAACCAAAGGAAGGCTTACATCCAATATTTCGATCTTCCCAATGGTCACCCTTCGCGCCTGCCTCTCCACTTCCTTTCCCTGTCTTGCAAGCTGATAGAGCCGTTTTCCATTTACTTTTATTGCCGAATACATGGGCGGTATCTGGCTGTACTCCCCCTGAAAGGAGTAAACGGCCTCCCTCACCTGTTCCTCGTTCAGGGAAACCTCCCTGCGCGAAAGCTCTCTGCCCGTCACATCCTGGGTGTCCGTGGTGACTCCCAGCAAAAGCTGCGCTTCATACTCCTTATCCTTTTCGGTGAGCAGATCGCACAGCTTTGTAGCATTTCCCAGGCACACAGGCAGCACACCCGTGGCCATAGGGTCCAGGGTGCCCGTGTGTCCGATTTTTCTTTGTCCGCAAATACCGCGCATTTTTGCCACCACGTCGTGAGACGTAAAGCCAGGCTCCTTATCGATCACTATGATGCCGCTTAACATATCAACTGTTTTCTCCATTCAACTGCTTTTCAATATGTAAGGACAGGTTATTTACACAGTCGTGGAAGGTTCCCCGCATGGTGCAGCCCGCAGCCCGCACATGGCCGCCTCCGCCAAAATAGGCGGCGACCTTAGCCGCGTCCACCTTCTCATCGGTGCGCAGACTTACCTTATATTCCAGCGTGCCTGTCTGATACATGAAAATAGCGCAGCTGATGCCTTTAATATTCCTAAGCTGACTCACGATGCCATCCAGGTCCTTGGGCTCCACATTATAAAATTCCATGGTCTTTTTATCCAGGGCGCTGACAATACATCTTCCATCCAAAAAGCGGATGCTCTCCATAAGGGCCCGGCCCATCACCTGAGCCTGCACGTAGGTTTTCTGATAAAAGGTTTCCTGAATCAGCCTGGGGAAATCAAAGCCGTAGGCAATCAGTGCGGAAGCCTTTTTAAGCGTATCCGGCGTTGTGTTGGAATATTGAAAAACCCCGGTATCATGGATGATTCCAATATATAGGGCCATGGCGATCTCCCTGTCAAGCTTATCTGCCTCAAACAGATCATAAAGCACCTCACAGGTGGAACCGATCTTTGGCTTGATCACATTGATATCCCCGCTTCCGCTGTTGCTCACATGATGGTCAATATTGATTTTCTTTCCCGCATTTGCAAAGTAGTCCTCAGCCTCTCCCAGGCGGTCCGCACCGCAGTCCAAGGCAAAAAACACGTCGAAGGGCTCCTGGGCCCCAAAGTCGCTGTCGATCTCTTCAAAGCCTGCTATTTCCTGAAACACGTCGGCAGGCTTTTCCAAAAACACCTTTACAAACGCACCGGGAAGCTCTTTTTTCAGATATCGCCCAAGGGCCAGGCAGGCACCCACGCAATCCCCGTCCGGGCGGATATGGCCACCGATGCCGATTCTCTTTGCACTCCTGCATTCTTCCAGTAGGTTCATGCTTCCTCCTCCCCGAAATTCTCCGGCTCGGACGGGATGGGCGTTTCTTTCCCATCCTCATTTGTCTCACCGGCGGCGTCCCTGGTCATCACCTCATCAATTTTGCGGGACATATTCACCCCATATTCAATAGATTGGTCCATCACAAAGGTGATTTCCGGCGTATTGCGCAGATTGATGGTCTTTGCCAGCTTCATCCTTAAAAAGCCTTCCGCGCTTTTTAGACCCTCCAGAGTAGCCTCCCGCTCTTCTTTTCCACCAAGCACACTGATCCACGCCTTGCAGCTTTTCAAATCAGGGGCAACCTCCACTGCCACCACGCTTGTCCACGGACTGATACGGGGGTCCTTAATCTGTCCGCGGATGGTTTCCGCCAAAACTCTCTGCACCTCCCCGTTGATACGGGTATTTTTTACACTATTCTTTCTCATACTCTCAATCCTGTCTGTTTTCGGCGGACGGATTCCTCTATCGCGGCACTTCAACCATAATATAGGCCTCTACGATATCAAACTCCTGCATCTGGTCGAAGCCCTCAAACACAAGACCGCACTCGAATCCCGCCTTCACTTCTTTTACATCATCCTTAAATCTCTTTAATGACGCCAGCGCGCCTTCGTAAATCTGCTTGCCCTCTCTGCTGATACGAATCTTGCAGCCTCTTAGGAATTCACCGTCAAGCACATAGGCGCCTGCAATGTTTCCGATAGCGGAAGCCTTGAAAATCTGACGCACCTCCGCATGGCCGATCACCTTCTCCTCAAATACAGGATCAAGCATTCCCTTCATAGCTGCCTCAATATCCTCGATGGCCTGATAAATCACCTTGTAAAGCCTTACGTCCACGCCTTCCCGTTCTGCAGTGGCCTTTGCCGTGGCATCAGGTCTTACGTTAAAACCGATAATGATAGCATTGGATGCGCTGGCCAGGGTTACGTCGGACTCGTTGATGGCGCCCACGCCGCCATGAATGCACTTCACTACCACTTCCTCGTTGGACAGCTTCATCAAAGACTGCTTCACAGCCTCCACGCTTCCCTGTACATCCGCCTTCACAATCAAATTCAGTTCCTTTAAATTGCCCTCCTTGATCTGGGAGAACAAATCATCCAGAGACATTCTGCCCTTAGTTTCCTCAAGCATCTTCTCTTTATTCTGAGCAAGGTAGGTCTCCGCGTAAGACTTAGCCGTCTTGTCGCTGTCATGGGCCAGGAATACCTCTCCTGCGCTGGGCACATCGGACAAGCCGAGAATTTCAACGGGCGTGGAAGGTCCTGCCTCTTTTACCCGTCTTCCCTTGTCGTCCACCATGGCTCTCACTTTTCCATGGCTTGCTCCCGCCGAAACAAAATCTCCCACATGAAGGGTTCCCTTCTGCACCAGCACGGTAGCCACAGGTCCCCGGCCTTTGTCCAGCTCTGCCTCGATGACAAGGCCTCTGGCCCGTCTGTTGGGGTTCGCCTTCAGCTCCAGAATGTCTGCGGTCAGCAGAATCATCTCCAGAAGCTGCTCTATGCCCTCTCCGGTCTTTGCAGACACCGGCGCAAATACAGTGCTGCCGCCCCAGTCCTCGGGAATCAGCTCATACTCCGCCAGCTCCTGCTTCACACGATCAATATTTGCAGAGGGCTTATCTATTTTATTTACTGCCACAATGATCTCAATACCGGCTGCCTTGGCATGATTGATTGCCTCCACCGTCTGAGGCATCACACCGTCATCCGCCGCCACCACCAGAATTGCAATATCTGTGGAATTAGCGCCCCGCATACGCATTGCGGTAAACGCCTCGTGGCCGGGCGTATCCAAAAATGTAATTTTCCGCTCGCCTACATTTACAGTATACGCACCGATATGCTGTGTAATACCGCCGGCCTCCTTGTCCGTTACATTTGTCTTGCGGATGGCGTCAAGCAAAGAGGTCTTTCCATGATCCACATGTCCCATAACGCAGATAACGGGCGGTCTTTCCACCAGATTGGCTTCGTCCTCATCCTCTTCCTTTAAGAGCTCCTCGATCACGTCCACCTTAACTTCCTTCTCACACAGAATATCATATTCCATAGCGATATTCTCCGCGTCCTCATAGGAAATCTCCTGGTTTACCGTAACGATTTTTCCTTCCAGGAACAGTTTTTTCACAATGGCGGAGGGCTGAAGCTTCATCTTATCCGCCAAATCCTTTATGGTGATGGTCTCAGGCAGTGTGATCACCTTGATCACCTCTTCCGCCGTCTCTTCCTTCTTCTTTTCCGGCTTAATGAACCTTCCGGGCTTATTCTTCAACGCCTCCTCTTCTTCATAGATATGATCTTTCCTGGAGCGCTTATCTCTCTCCTGGCTGAAGCGTCTCTTTTCTTCCTCCCGCTTCTTCTCCATATCCTTGGACGGAGCCTCAGAAGCAAAGCTCTTGCCCGGCTTATTATCTCTGGGTCCGCTTCCCGTCCCATTTGTGCCTGACGAGCGCATTCCTCTATTATCGCGGTTCGAATTGTTAAAGCCGCGGCCGCCGCCCTGACTGCCGCCGCCGCTGCGGCGGTCACCCTGACCGCTCTGACCGCCTTCCGCACCCGGTCTGCCAGGTCTCTGGAACCCGCTTTGTCTCTCGCCGTTTTGATATCTTCCATTTGAAGCGCCTCCTCTTCCCGGCTGGCCCTGCTGGCGTCCCTCCTGATTCTGGGGCCTGCTGCCCTGTCCTCTGCCGTCGCGGCTGCGATTGTCCTGACCCTGTCCATCCCGCACGGGTCTGTCCGGTCTTACAGCCTGCTGCGGCTGTGTGCCTGGCTTTGCCTGAGCTTGTGTCTGTGCCTGGCTGTTTGCAGGCTCCTGATTCTTAGGCTTATCTGCCCGAGGCCTGGAGGGCTGGTTTTTATTGCTGGGAACCATCTGCACACTGGGCGTGGGAGAAGGGGGCGTCAGAGGCTTTATGGGACGCACCGGAGCCTCAGCTCTTGGCCTGCTGTTATAGCTGCTCTGGCTTCTGTTTTGCTGTCCGCCTGTTCTGGCCTGCTGGCCTGCTGGCCGGTTTGGCTGTCCTCCCTGTTTTTGTCCAGGCATCTTGGAATTTTGAGGATTGCTGACGAAAATAATTTTCTTTTTCTTCTTAGGCGGCTGAGACTGTCCCTCTGCCTTCGCCGGGGCAGCAGCTGCCTTTGGAGCATCCGGTGCTTTCGCTGCCTCAGTCTGAGAAGCCTCCCCTTTGGAAGGCTCTGCCTTGGGAGTCTCTGTCCTGGAGGGCTGTGCAGCTTCCGCCTGGGGAGCCTGCGCCTTTCCAAATGCCTTTCTCACCATCTGCGCCGCATCCTCCTCAATGGAGCTTTGCGCTGCCTTGGCCTCTATTCCTTTTTCCTGTAAAAAACTTATGATATCCTTGCTTTGCTTATCTAATTCTTTCGCGAGTTCATGTATCTTTATTTTCGCCATGCTTTCCTCCATTTCTGCCATCACCGGCATATTCCTTCATTTCCAACTGTTTGATGATCGCGTCTGCCAGTCCCGCATTGCGTACTCCCAGAGAAGATCTCATTTCCTTTCCGATGGCCCGGCCCAGCTCTTCCTTCGTGCTGTACTCATAAACCGGGACCCCATAAAAGGAACATTTATCAGTAAATAATTTTTTGGTATTCGCTGATGCGTCCCTGGCAATAATTACCAGCATGGCTGAACCATTCTTTACTGATTCCAGCGTCTGAAATTCACCGCTGGCCAGGTTGCGCCCTCTCATCGCAAGTCCCAACAGAGATAAAATTTTATTCTGTGCCAAGCTCCTCAAACTCCTTTTCCAACATATCATATACCTGGGCGGGAATGCGCATCTTGAAGGAACGCTCCAATCCTTTGTTCTCCCGGGCAAGGCGAAGGCACTCCCCGCTCTTACAAAGATATGCGCCCCGCCCGTTTTTTTTGCCTGTGGTATCCAGACATATCTGATCCTCAGCCGTTTTCAGGACTCTTATCATGTCCTTTTTTCCCTTCATCTCACCGCAGCCTACACACCGCCTCAAAGGAACCTTTTTCGCCATAAAAAATCTTACTCCTCGTCAAACTCTCCGTCGCCGCCAGCTTCTACAGGAACGCTCTCCGCTTCCACTTCTTCCACATCAGTTTCCTCTGGATTCTCATCCTGCGCGTATTCGTACTCCGCACCGTCCTCCAGATACTCCTCTTCCTCGTAATCGTCCATGTAATCCTCATAACGGAAGCCGGGCGCATCCTTTGCCTGGGTTTCGGATTTGATATCTATTTTGTAGCCGGTCAGTCTTGCAGCCAGTCTCGCATTTTGTCCCTCCTTGCCGATTGCAAGGGAAAGCTGATAATCGGGAACCACTACCTTGGCGGTCTTTTCGTCCGGATCCGCAAACACAGCCACTATCTTCGCAGGAGACAGCGCATTCTGAATCAGATTGCCCGGATTTTCATCCCAGTTCACAATATCGATCTTTTCACCTCTCAGCTCCTCCACTATGGCGTTTACTCTGGCTCCGTTCATGCCGACGCAGGCCCCCACCGCATCCACATTGGGGTTGTTGCTCCAGACAGCAATTTTAGTACGGCTGCCCGCCTCTCTGGCAATGCTCTTGATCTCCACCGTTCCATCCTTGATTTCCGTCACCTCTGACTCAAACAGCCGCTTCACCAGCTCCGGATGGGTGCGGCTCACATTAATGCGAGGCCCCTTTGGCGTGTTTTTAACCTCAAGAATATATACCTTGATTCTCTCCGTGGGCTTGAACACCTCTCCCTTTACCTGCTCATTTTCACTGAGCATGGCGTCCGCCTTGCCCAGATTAACGCTGATGTTTCTTCCAATGTAGCGCTGTACCACACCGGTCACCACATCCCTTTCCTTCTCATAGTACTGGTTATAGATAACGGTTCTTTCTTCTTCCCGGATTTTCTGCAGAATTACATTCTTTGCATTCTGTGTGGCAATCCGCCCAAATTCCTTGGATTGTATCTCTACGTTCAGAATATCTCCCACCTGGGCCTTCTGGGAAATCTCCCTTGCATCCTCCAGGCAGATCTGAAGGCAGTCGTCAAGCACGTCCTCTCTTTGGTCAACTACCTCTTTTTCCGCATAAACCACAAAATCACAGGTCTCCCTGTCAATTTCCACCTTCACATTGTCCGCCTTGCCAAAATGATTCTTGCAGGCTGTCATCAGAGAATTTTCAATGGCCTCAAACAGGGTATCCTTGCTGATCTCCTTCTCCTTCTCCAAGATATCCAACGCTTCCATTAATTCCTTATTCATTATTTCCTCCATTCCGGCTTACCGCCATTATCTATTCGCCAACATACTATTTAAAAATCAAGAGCCAGACGTATCAGAGCTATCTGCGGGCGCGCAAAGGTTCTTGGCGCATCCCCCTCAAGAATCGTGACGCACTCCTCATCAAACCCCTGCAGTATACCTGTAAATTCCTTACACTTGTCAACAGGCGAAAACAGCTTCACCTCTACCGTCTGTCCTATGCTTTTTTCCAAGTGCTTATCTTTTTTCAATGTTCTGCCAAGCCCCGGACTGCTGACCTCCAGAATATAGGCGTCAGGGATAAAATCCTCTTTATCCAGCGCCTCCGACAATGCGCGGCTGACCTTTTCACAGTCAAGAATATTCACTCCGCCCTCCTTGTCGATATAAGCCCGAAGATAATAATCGCTGCCTTCCTTTACATATTCCACATCGTAAATCTCCACACCGTTTTCCTGTGCAATCGGCTCCAACAGCTCCTGGGTTTTCATTTCATAGGTTTCCCTTCTGGACATCTGCCTCCTCCTTTTTGGTTCTTACACAAAGAAGAAAGAGTGGCGCACGTCCACTCTTACTCTAGTAATCATCGTATTTAAGTGTAGTATAGTACTGCTGTCAGGAAATGTCAACACCTTTTGGACGGCTTTTTTAAGCTTTTTCATGCTTTTTTAAGGCCGCACTGATGCAAGGGCTTCTGCGGGATACTCCTGTACCAGACCGGCAACCACCAGACAGCGCCTGCTTCCATCCCTCCCAGTACAGGTAGACAGAGTTAATATCCTGTCTGCTTCCACGGCTTGTGCCTCTTTGCTCCCATAAAAAGACGGACTGTTTTCCACAGCATGCAAAAAGCTTTCCAGGCCCTGGCTGCTTCGGACGCCGTACATATCCGGCAGGTATACATCGGAAAACTCAACCACTGCATAAACAATGTATTTTAGTTTTTTTTCTTCTATATAAATATAGATAGCGCTTTCCCCAGGCTGATTCTGTCCAATGCTGGAAAGGCTGCCAAACATGGACCCGTCTTTCATATTATGTCCGTACAATATGGTATTGAAATCGGAAAAATCCTTTCTGTTACAAGAGTTGGAATAGATGCTCCCCGAAGCGTCCTCCGTGCCGTCAGAATTGTGATTCAAATAATAGTCGTCTCTCTCATTTTGCAGCACCGGATACTCCAGCCCGATCTCTGGAATGGATATCCATGCGTAAATGTCAGGATTTTTCTGCCGTAGCGCATCCCAGTCCGGCATTTCGTTTTCCGTCCTGCCTTCTAATGGGTTTTGTGCTGCTTCTCTGGCAAGAGCGTCCTTTGCCGCCCGCTGAAGGGTACGTTCCTTTTCCCGGCGTTCCGCATCCCTGGCCTGCCTGAGTATCTCTGCCTGCCTGCTTTCATATTCTCTTTGCACCCTTATGCGCTCCGCGCCCCAGGCAAGCAGACAGCTGACCGCAGCAAGTACTGCCAAAGCAGCCGTCAGCCGGGCGGCAAAGCCAATTTTCTTTCTTCCCATGGCGATTCCCCTAAACTCCTTGTAACAGCAGACGCGCGCCTCCGGACGTACCGCAACGGTCAGACAGGGCGGCCGTGTATGCGGCAGCCCTGTCTGAAAAATTGTATGAGTTTTATGTATGAGCTTTTGCTGTTACTCCTCTTTATTTTTGCGGTAATTCCAAATCCCTGCGGCTGCTGCCATAAGACATAGCGCTGCAGCTGCCAGCGCAAGCTGCCAAGGGATTTTTGCAGCGCCTACAGGCGCCAGTGTGGCTGAGATGACAGGCACATCCACCTTCTCCTGCTCCTCCTGTTCTTCTCCAGCCGTCTCGCCCGAAGTCTCTATGTCGGCCCTGCCGTCCTGCTGTTGATACAAGGACGAGCCACCGTCAAAGGTTTTGGGGGATTTTCTCCCGGCGCTCAGAATCACCTGTTCAAATTGGGCATTGCCTGAATTGTCCCCTTCACCGCCTGATGTATTGCTGTCACCGCCCTGCTGATTTCCATTATTTCCTGAATCTGCAGCCGCTTCCTTCCAGCCGATCACAAAGGGCGATGCGCTCATAATATGTATTTTCAGTCCGGCCTCCGTCTCCTCAGGTGCGAAGTATTCCATGGTACCCGGCACTGCCCCGTTGCATGCCATGGTAATCAGGTGTCCCACCACAAAATCATGAGCCGCCGAGGAGGTTCCTGCCGGATAGGGAAGAATAATATCTATACCTGCAGCAGGGAAATTAGCAGCTGTGGCTTTCTCCCATGTTGTTCCTCCGTCCATGCTGATCTGTACCTCCACGTCCAGCACGGAAGTATGATTCCCATCGATTCCGGAAAGTATACCACATGCCTCTGCACTCTCCGTTATGAGGGTTTTCAGATAATTTGTCAGTTCCTCAACTGTATTACAGCCGGTTGCCTCCTTGATTTCTTCTGTCAATACTGTTCCCGGAAGAATATCACTTATTTCCGTCCTGTGTGTTTCCTCCATCACATCCGGATTCTCCCACTGGGCATTGTAAGATACTTTTTCCCATTGCAGCACTGTAAGATTCAGTTTGCCCGCTCCTGCTCTTGGAATGATAATTCCTGCAAGCTGTTGTGCATCATACAGCTTATAATCGCTATAAGGCAATTCTGTAATAAATTTGTCTGCGTCAGTCACCAGCACCCTGGTGTCTCCGGTAGTATTACACTTAGGTTCCAGTGCGGTGAGCACACCGTCCATGTAATATACACTGTTTATAGCATTGATGTATCCAGAAGGGCTGGAGCCATTACCAGAATTCAACGCATTTTGAATGCCGTTTATGTAACAATTTTCCAGCAGTACCTGCGCACCACAGGTGGAGGCTGCACCGTTACTTACAATCTTCGCCGCGATTTCCTGATTTGTAATGGACTCTCTTACATCCAAAAGCTCCTGTGCATCCATGATACAGTTATACACATGAGAATACCCGTAACGAAGTCTCGGCATTCTGTCCATGGAATCTTTATAGTAATTGTTCGCCAGCGTCACACGTATGCCGGCTGCATTCACAGCGTCATCGGACTGCCCAAGCAAATGGGTCTTTTTCTGTCCATAAGCATACATATAAACCTGATCCTTTGTCATTCCCTCATCCAGCATATGCTGATAGGTAGGATAGTTTTCCGGATGTGCGAAAATATCATCCATCATTACATCAAAGAAAACGTTTCCTTCACTTCCCGGCAGAAATTCACACCAGGAAATGGTCACATTTGCCACAGGAGAAGGATTTTTTACATCTATAACGCCATCGTACGCTTTATAGAAGGTACAGTGGTCAATCCAGATGCCATCGCAGCTCTGGTCGATGGTCATATAATCCCAGTCGTTTCTGTCATAATCTCCTTCCGTAGCCTCATCCCATTCCCAAAGCTCGTCAAACTTAATATTTCTGATAATGATGTTTTCCGAATTCTTCATGGTAATGTTAGCATGCTTAATGGATGAACCATTACGAGAGAAAATCGTCAGATTGGCCATACCATCAAAATTAAGCTTGGACACACCGCTTTCTATCAACGCAGGATGTGTCAGAGGCTGTGCAGAATAAGCAGTCAAAAGCTTGCTGTCACTGTAGAAAGCAAAGTTTTCTACCTCATTGCACCCAAGATTAATATCTGCAGTAAGCTCTATCACAGAATTTTTCCCGGTCTCCTGTATCTTAAGAAGCGCATCCAAAAATTCCACAGCTGATCCTGTTTTATAATAGTTATCATTTGTTTCTTTCAAAAGGCCTCCGCCGCTTGTGCCATATGCCGCAGCGTACCCCTCCATGTCATACAGCTTCAGACCTGTGTCCTCACCATCCGTCCACAAATATCTGTCATCCGCTCTTTGAGCCGTATCAAATTGAGGCTCCCTATCCGTCACCATCGTACCTACATAATACCCTGTGGAGATACCTCCGATATAACTCTTCGGATTCCAGCCAAGATAATCAGCAGAAACCATCTGCGCTGCTTTTGTGGGCGAAATTTGTCTTCTGTCTGCATTGATCGCATACCCGGGACCATAGCTTCCAAATTCAAAGAATCTTGCATCCTGATGCTGATTCCCGCTCATAGCTCCATAAGGTGCAAGCTCATTGACCGCCTTTCCCATATAGCAGTCAATCCATGTAATATATGCATCCGGCCCCCAAGGTCTTGCAAGAAGATATCCCGTACCGGAGCAGCCCTCCTCGCTGGTAATCACACAATTATAAAAGGTTAACCCATAGGCTGCATCTGACGCTGTTTTAGGCGCACATACATAACCGGATTTCTTTGTGGATTCATATACGAATCTAAGCTCACATTCCTCAAAAAAGGCTCTTGCGGCATCTCCCGAATAAATGAAATCAATAAGTCCTTCCACCAGACACTTATAATAGTACTGTTTTCCGCTGTGCATATACAGCGTATCCTGCACGCCTGTGAATTTCACATTTACAAAGCTGGAATTGTCTGCTTCCACGCGGACAGCATCCGCCGACTTATTAGACTTGCCATCTGCAGTGGCATAAACATAATCATTGGCAAAAGAGATATTCTCCGCTCCAAATCCTGCAGCCTGAGACTGGATATAGACAGCGCATCTTTTGTCCATATCTCCTCCCGCCTCATAATTCTCACCGAGAACACCGGGATAAAAATGAATCAGAGTATTTTCCCGATCCTCACCAATCAAAGTGACATTAGGTTTATCTACCACCAGCCTTTCCTCATAGCTTCCTGCCAGCACCAAAATTACCTTCCTGTCAGAATTACCCGCCGGCACGGAATCCACAGCCGCCTGTACCGTAGAATAGGTCGGAATGCCATTTACCTCTTCACCTTCCACGCCGTTATAGGAAGCATCTACTATTATGTCATAATGAGTCAGATATACAAAATTAAAGGTTTTTCTTGTAACTCTTCCACTGCCGTCCGTAAAGAGAAGCGAAACATCATTTCTTCCTTCCTCCACCGTCAAAGCAAAGCTAAAACCATCGCCTGCAGCCATCTGCTGTGTTTTTGCCTCTATACCGTTTACCGTGGCAGAAAGCTGTCCTGCTCCATAAACATTACCCTCTAAAATCACCTGATTGGTAAATACCGTATCATAGGATTTTCTTGTAATGAAAATTTCTGTTGCTTCATCCTCATAGGCATAGTCGCCTGTTCTTACCCCTGTCACAAGCTGCCATACTGTGTCAGACAAGGGGCTTTCATTATCCGCAGTATCCGAAACCGCCTTTACCTGATAATAATAGGGCATCTGCGCCGTCACGTTTGTATCACAATAGGATGCTTCTGTCAGCTTTTGGGCTACGCATACCGCTCCCTGTTCTCCCTCATCATAGGAATACCGGAAAACCTGATAATATTCGGCACCTGAAACCGGCTCCCAGCTAAGTGTGATATCTGCCGCACCAGCCGTAATACTTACAACAGGCTTTGCCAAAGCTCCCAATACGGACACAGGAGAGGTCATTTCTGCATAATTTGTCCTGCTTCCTCCAAGGGATTCCTTACCCAATTGGCCACAGACACGAAAGAGATAACTTCCGCCTTCTCCTGCCGGAATCTCATAGCGATAACTAAAGCCCGTCACATCATCCGTCAGCTCTGTCCACTGGCCACCGTCCTTCTGCATTTCCACCACATAGGTACCGTCATCCTCTGGCACAGTTCCCTTCCAGGTAACATCAATATATTCCCGGGTATCGGACGCTGCTGCCGTCACTTCGGAAGCTGAAGGTGCAGTTCCCTTCGGGTAATAGCAGTTATTCTGGTCATAAAGCACAACGCCCTCCGCCGAGGTATACACCATATTGGTGATGGTCACGCTTACATTTGCCAGTGCAAAGCCATAGTAAAACTCTGTGGGCGTGCTGCCGTCTGGTTCACTGAGCGCACTCTGGGAAAAGCTTCTGGTCTGCTCTGCTCCTGCGTCATCTAAAAAGGTGATCGTTGTTTTATGCCTGTCCCCATCCATTTCTATTACATAATGAATTGGCCGATTGAGTCCCACATTTTCTTCTGTAGGCGAACCTGCGCCTGCAAAGGAGCCTCCTGCAAGACCTCCGTTCTTTGAATAGATTCCTCGGATTTTTTGTCCGCCGCCTCTTAATCCCAAGGAATATACATAGTTATCTGTAAATACTCCGCCAAAAAAGCCGGCAGTATTTCCGGTAGCTTTGGACTCTGTCACAAGCAGGTCAAACTCCAGTCTGTTGGCATCCCCGGTCATAGGGAACAAGTAATAAGCCACATCTTGCGTGTCCGCAAATTTATCCGCGAAGCTTCCGCCCGTCTGAGTCAAATTCAGCTTCTGACCCACAGGCTGTACCACCATACTGTCCTTTTTATTCTGCCTTGGTATGCCGTCTGTATCCGCAGCCGTATTTTCGTCCCCGTCATCCTCCGGCACAAAGGGCATAACTGTCTGCGGCACAAATATAACCTCTTCTTGGGGATATGTTAAGGTAATTCCCGCAATATAAGCACTCCCGGTAGATACAATCTCTATCGTTCCTTCCCCACCTTCATATTCAAGAGTGGTAGTGGCTTCAGATGTATCCGCAGCCTGTCCGTTAATGGTATACAACGCATACTGTCCCTGATATGCGGTAACCGCCACTGTACAAGCTCCTGTGACAGGTACCTGTATCACGGTTCCCGCATTAAACTGCGCCGAATTTGCCGGTGTGCCGTTGGGGCCAAATTTGCCTGCCGTAGCATCCACATGAAGCCCCTTGTAGTATCCGGTCTCTCCTTGGATCGTTTTTGTAAATTCCTCGCCTGTAAAGAACCAGGATGTAAGCCTTTTAAAAGTAATTACATGGTTCACCGCAGCCCCGTCCACAGTCAGGGTGCTTCCTTTGTTAATCCCATAAGGCAGCTGCTCAAAATCACCGCCCAGGGAAACCGTATAATCTCCGTTTCTCAGCATAATAGCGGAATCGTCTGCAAATTTATACTCCGACCCATCCTCATGTACAAATGTGTAGCTGATATTCATCCCCGTCAAATCCGGCGTTGCCCCAAGACTAATGGTGACAGGATAGGTTACCTTTTTCTCAAATGCAAGATTTAACGTGGTATCCTGCGAATAAACAAACGCTTCTTCGGGTATGACCAGCTCATACTCATCCACCCCTTCCACTGCTATTTCATATGTAGTCCCCTTTTCTAATACTGCCTGGTAGGTATAAGCCGCCGTATCCAAAACTACCTCAGGCACCTCATAAAGGCTGTCCGTTTTTGGTGTAAAAACAATCCCCGTTACAGATGCCGCAGTTTCTCCCAGCCCGGTTTCATAACTGCCGGAAAGGATATAGGTCTGCGCCTGATAGGTAATGACTGCAGACGCTTCCACCTGATTCGTCCCCTTTACACGGAATTTCCACTGACCATAGCCGAAGTCGTCTTTTGACAAATCCACTGTTAAAGATCCCCCAGACTGGCTGCCATCGCAGGTTCCCGCCTTGATCCAGCTGGTTCCACCGTCATTGCTGGCTTCCACCACATATTCAGAGCCGGACGCCCCCGCCGTTCCCGTGAACGTAACAGTGACGCTTTCCGGCTTTTTCTCATCCTGCAGGGCAGTAACTGTGTTCACCGTAGGTGCCTGCACGGTAGCCGTTTCCGACACTTTTACATAATAAAAATTAACATTTCCTCCAACAGTATACTGATCTGTGCTCTTTTTACTGATAAGATAGTAGGTACCGGAGGAAAGCCCGGAATAGGTAACCGTTACCGACTCTCCGTCTTTCAAAAAGGCTTCCGTGCCCGCCACTATGGAATCATCCGCCGCATTACAAAGCACAAGCTGTGCATCCTTACCGCCGCCCGAGCTGGTTGCGCACACGGCAATATCCGCCTGCTTCCCCCCGGAGACTGTAAAACGGATATACTTTTTAGAGCTGTTTCCGTCTCCGCTGGATTTCATCCTCTTTGTCACAGTAATTCCCATGTCGTTGAAGGTCTTTGTATTTGCCTCCACTGTAAATTCTTTCCCAATGGCAAAGTAATTGGAAGTGCCAGCCTGCAATTCCGCGCTGATCTTCCCATTTGCCAAGTCCTCCACATTTAAAATATAAACGCCTTCCTCCTGATTTCCCCCATTCCCATCCGATACCGTCATAGGCACAGCGTCACCTGATGAAACCGTCTGGGCCTGTGCAAGAGGCGCGGGCATCACCCCCGCTGCCGATAACGCCATGACAGCAGCCAGCAGCCATGCCGTAATTCGTTTCCTCCTTCTTGCTCGTGTTGCCTTTTTCAACTTACTACCTCCTTTATACCTTCTCTCACAAGTTTTAATGTAAATGCTTACATAACAATAATAAAATTATACTAACATTATTTTGTTGTTTTTTCAATTTCATGTTGTGAAATTGAACAATATTTTCTGTTTTTCACAAAATAATTGTGCATTTTTTATTTAATATCACGATGTCATCGATTTCTATCGACATTTTTTTGTAGAGAAAGGCTCTCTGCCGTGAAATACAGCAGAAAGCCTTTCTCTTAAAAATATGGTCTTTCGTAAGCACTTACATCTCCAGTATTCTTTTTCCCCTTTTCTATCTTGAGGTCATCTGTCCCTCCATTCCAGAAAACCGCCCCGGTCAATGCTGCCGTCCTCATTTCTGCGGATTCCGCCATGAATCGCCATCTCCACATCCAGGGAAGCAAACCCGGATGTTTGGGCCGTCTCTCCCTGGGCATTGACGCTTTTTTCTCCGTCAAAGTAAAAATTGGACGCTCCAAAAATCTTTTCCGGTCTCTGGCTCCCTCTTCCCTCCAGCTTGTCCGGCACTGTGTTGTTATCCTTAAAAGAAAGGATATTCCGGGCGTAAAAATCCGTGTCCGAAGCATCTGTGGTAAACAGCGCCACGTTATGGGATTCGTTGTTATAGGCAATGGAGTTTTCAATCTTTACATCCGGGCAGCTGTTGGAGTCGATTCCCTTTTCTCCATTGGCAAAGGCAATACAGTCCTTCAGCACATGACCTCCTGCAAGGCTGGAGCCTCCCAGCTTAAACCCGTTTCCCAGCCCCACATGGCGCTCCCTGCCATTCTTATCCACCACATAGCCGTTTTTAAAGGCGATGCAGTTTTTTATGGTCACTGCACCGATAGGGCCCGTCTCCACCTTGGCGAACAAATCAAAGCCATCGTCCGCATTGTAGGCTGAAATACAGCCCTCGAATACATTGCCGGGCCCTGTGGTAATTTTAGCCGCAAAGCCGTCCGAGTCCGTATAGCCTCCGTCCGCATTCAGGTAGGAGGTACAGTTTAAGATATAATTGCAGCAAGGCCACTCTTCCCTGGTATCCTGCTCCTGATAACGGCTGATCTGCAGTCCCGTATTGCCATTTTCATAAACCCGCACATCCTCCACCAGATGGAAGCTTCCGCACAGGCGTATCCCGTTTGCGCCATTCTTGGAGCGGGTCACGTCAAAGCCCTTGAACTGCCAGTGATGGCCTCTCACCGCCATGCCCTCCGCCCTGCCGCCAAAATCAAGCACCGGCCGCTCCTTTTCTCCTGGAGCCGCTTGGAGCACAATGGGATTTCCAGGCTCTCCGTCCATGCCAAGGGGAATCAAAAGGGGCGCGTCCAGAGGGTAGCGTCCTCCCAGCAAAAAAAGCTTCTGTCCCGGCAGGGCCTGCCGCACGGCGCTGTAAATATCCAGCGGTTCCAGCCGGGTCCCCGCCCCCTCAGGGGCTCCACAGGGTCCCACATAAACTGTTTTTGCCCCTCCCGTCTCCGTATGGCAGTGCACAGAAAAGGAAATGTGTCTGGGCTCACAGGAGTCAAACCGCTCATAGGCAGAAGGCTTATACTCCGGATCCGGCGTAAAGCACAGGTCAAAGCAGTTTTGCCCCTCTTTCAGAGAAATGGTTACACTGCACTTAACCTTCGCCTTTACCTCCACTTTGCCCGCCAGTGCTTCTTTGCTTTGCTCATCCCACACGTCCAAAAGACCGTCCCCGCTGCTGCAGCAAAGCAAACGATACTCCTTCCTGTTGGCCACATCTGCAGACAAAACCCGAAAATCCGGCGAAATATAAGAGATAGGCGGCGGACAGGGTTTTTCATCCTCCTTGGGAGAAATGGTTGTAAGCTCCACCTTCCGCACCGCTATTTTAGCATTTCTGGCAGCAAAGAAGCCAACGTAAATCCTGCCATTGTCCAGTCTGGTCAATTCGTCGGTGTCATTCTCCCGGTAAAAGACCTTTGCCGTCTCTGTCCCCTGGGCATCCCTGTAGCTTAGTCTGTAGCCATTGTTGTCTCTTTTTATTTCCAGGTGAAAAGCCGTAAGCTGTTCCATATCATTCAGCACGCCATCCTCATTGGTATAGCCTCCCACCAGGTTATAGGTTCCGGGAGGAAGGCCCCTTCGGGCCGCTGCAGTTTCCAGGGGATAGGAGCGGGAGACAAAGCCCTTAAGCGGCTGGCCACAGGCAAGCAGGTCCGGCGTAACGCCCTTCTTTTCTATAGCGCAGACGCCCAGGTTCATCACGTAGCGCTCTCCCCCGTCAGAGACCTTGTTTTTCTCCCTGTCATAGCAGTACGCATTTCTCGTCACCGCCGCCATATAGGAATTGTTCCAAAAGCTCTTTTCATCCCCGTTTTCCCCAATGCTGTCACAGGCCATCAGCCCGAAGCCATCCTGGCCATTGGAAAAGGTCCAGCTTTCCACAAGCACATCGGCACAAAGGGTAAAGTTTTCCTCTTCAGGGTCAATCACCGTGTAATAAAAGGCAAGTCCGTCCGTGGAGGCGGGAACCAGCTTGCCCTTGCCTCTCAAGCACCAAAGGGACAGATTTTCTTCCTCTATGCTGCCGCTGTACCCGTTATGCCTTGTGTCCACACTGGTTCCGTAGGTCACAAAATTCCATTTTCGCTTTTGCTCTTCCATAGGACCTTCCTCTCTGCCCCCAAAGAATGCGCAGTCATCGATTCTCAATCATCGATCTCAGTCGTTATATCTGAAATAGTCAAAATCCGCCGGCTTTCTGCTGCCGCAGCCGCCGTTGTTCGCATAAATTCCAACCAGGGTTCCGGTATGGCGCTTAGGGTCGTCCGGCACTCCCTCGTCGCACAGGTAAATGCAGTTTTCCAGCATTCCTACCTGCATCCATTCCTTTCCGTCATAGCTGTAGTAGAAGGTTCTGGTAAGCTTTTCCACCACTACCTTTAAGAACACCGGGCCCTCCTGCACATCCTCGATCTCAGCCACAAGCTCTTCCCCGTGATTTCGGTTGATCACAAGCTGTATCTTTCGTCCCTCCTCATAGCAGACCGCACACCTTGCATAGGTAGCCGTGCTGTAATAGCAGGTCAGCCCCGCCTGCTCCCCGTTTTTATCGGGATAAAACTCCACCTTGGTTTCCGCCTCATAGGAAAGCTCCTGCTCTCTGCGCAGCAGCGTGTTTTTCGCCCGGATTTCGTTGAGCTGTCCGTCCCTGGTCCAAATCCGAAACCATCCCGGCCTCTCTGTCAAAGACCATGAGCCGTTGTCAGGGTTTCTCACAAATTCCCATTCCAGATTCAGCTTTGTATCGTTAAAGTCATCAAACAGATTTCTCTCAAACACACACTCCGGCAGATCCGGCGCTTCCTGCTCTGTGCTGGGGCCTTTCCCCTCATTTATGGTAAACCATCCATCTTTCGTCCACTGTACCGGATCCATTGCAGACTCTCTTCCCACAGTGGTATAGTTGCCTGAGTTTGGCCGCCCGCAAAGATAATAGCACCACCATTTCCCGTTTTGATCCTGGACAAGCTTGCCGTGTCCCGCCCTTTGTATGGGCGCCTTAGGGTCCTTCTGGCGCATCACAGGATTATACGGGGAGCATTCATAGGGGCCGAACAGTTCTCTGCTTCTTCCCACATTGATGCCATGGCCATAGCCTGTGCCTCCCTCCGCAACAATGGCGTAATACCAGCCATCCTTTTTCATAATATGGGGGCCTTCCGAGCAGCGCTCCCCTGTGCCCTCCCATGCAGTGCGGGCCGGTCCCGTCACCTTAAGGCCATCCTCACTTAAAGGCACCGCCTGGGCTGCTTTGGCTATAATCATATATTTGCTGCCGTCATCGTCCACAAACAAAGAGGGATCGATATCATCCACCTCAAGACAAACCGGCTTGCTGTAAGGCCCTTCCGGCCTGTCAGACACCATCACCAGCTGTCTGCGCATTACATTATTCTCTCTTTTTCCGTCCGCATTGAGACGCAGCGTGGCGTAAATATAAAATTTCCCGTCCACATATTCTATATCAGGCGCCCAAATTCCGTGGGAATCCTTAATATCGCTGATATCCAGCCATTCCGGATTGGTTATGGCATGGCCGATAATATGCCAGTGCACCATATCTCTGGAATGAGAGATGGGAATTGCGGGAAAATACTGAAAACTGGAATTTACCATGTAATAATCATCGCCCACCCTGATTACGGAAGGATCTGGGAAAAATCCCCTCTGCACCGGATTGTGATACCTTCTTTTTTCGCTCATTTCGACCTCTTTCCTGCACCATTTTTCGATGCCGCATATTTCAGTTTTATTTTAGCCTCCCGTCTTTGTCCTGTCGTGTCAAAACAGCGCATCTTTATGCCAATTATTGTCCCCATTTTCCGCAAGCAAAAAAGCGTGCCCCACGGGGAGCTTTCTCCCCTTGCAGCACGCTCTTGGCGCATCGCGCTATTTTTTGAGGAAACGGCTTACATCATGCCGCCCATTCCGCCTGCCCCGGCGGGCATTGCGGGAGTTTCCTCCTTGATATTTGCTACAACGCTCTCTGTGGTCAGCAGTGTGCTCGCAACACTGGTTGCATTCTGCAGTGCGCTTCTGGTAACCTTTGCGGGATCCAGAATACCTGCCTTCACCATATCCACATACTCTTCCTTCAGGGCGTCAAATCCTACGCCTGCCTCGGACTCCTTTACTCTGTTGATAATCACGCTGCCTTCCAGGCCTGCGTTTGCTACGATATGATACAGAGGTGCCTCCAGGGCCTTCAGCACAATACCTGCGCCTGTCTTTTCGTCACCTTCCAGGGTAGCCGCAAGCTTCTCAACCTCTTTGGAAGCGTGAATATATGCAGAACCGCCGCCGCAGATAATACCTTCCTCCACTGCTGCTCTGGTTGCTGCCAGGGCATCCTCCAGACGAAGCTTTGCCTCCTTCATCTCGGTTTCCGTAGCCGCGCCCACACGAATCACTGCAACGCCGCCTGCCAGCTTCGCCAGTCTCTCCTGAAGCTTTTCTCTATCAAAGTCAGAGGTAGTCTCCTCGATCTGATTCTTAATCTGTGCAATTCTTGACTGAATGGCAGATTTTTCACCCTCGCCGTCTACGATCACAGTATTTTCCTTCTGAACCTTTACGGATTTTGCACGGCCCAGCATATCCATGGTGGTGTCCTTCAGCTCATAACCAAGCTCGGAGCTGATCACCTTGCCGCCAGTCAAAATTGCAATATCCTCAAGCATTGCCTTTCTTCTGTCGCCATAACCAGGCGCCTTAACTGCAACTACATTGAAGGTTCCGCGCAGCTTGTTGACGATCAGTGTGGTCAGTGCCTCGCCCTCTACATCCTCTGCAATGATAAGCAGCTTCGCGCCAGACTGCACGATCTGCTCAAGCAGAGGCAGAATCTCCTGAATATTGGAAATCTTCTTATCGGTGATGAGGATATAAGGATTATCTAAAACAGCCTCCATCTTATCCATATCCGTAGCCATGTATGCGGAAATATAGCCTCTGTCAAACTGCATACCTTCCACCAGATCCAGCTCGGTCTGCATGGTCTTGGACTCCTCGATGGTGATTACGCCGTCTCCGCTTACCTTCTCCATTGCGTCAGCCACCAGCTGTCCTACCTCGTCGTCTCCTGCAGAGATTGCAGCTACTCTTGCAATGTGATTCTTGCCGTCCACCTTCTGGCTCATCTTGGCAATGGCCTCAACCGCGCATTCGGTAGCCTTCTTCATACCTTTTCTTAAGATAATGGGATTTGCGCCTGCAGCCAGATTCTTCATGCCTGCGTTTACCATAGCCTGTGCCAGAACCGTTGCCGTTGTGGTACCGTCTCCTGCCACATCATTGGTCTTGGTGGCAACCTCCTTCACAAGCTGCGCTCCCATATTCTCAAATGCGTCAGAAAGCTCGATCTCCTTTGCGATGGTAACACCGTCATTGGTAATCAGGGGTGAGCCGAAGGATTTGTCCAAAACTACATTTCTTCCCTTAGGTCCAAGAGTCACCCTTACAGTGTCAGCCAGCTGGTTTACGCCGGACTCCAATGCCTTACGTGCTTCCGCACCGTATTTTATTTCCTTTGCCATTTCAATACGCCTCCATGTTTTTATTCTTTATTTTCAAGTGCCCGTCATACCGCCTGCGGCACCGCAGGCTTTCGTCAATTTTGGTCAATTATTTACGATTGCCAGAATATCATTCTGTCTGACGATAATATATTCTTCTTCGCCAAGCTTAACTTCATTTCCTGCATATTTGGAATAAATGACCTGATCGCCTGTCTTTACTTCCATTTTTACTTCCTTGCCGTCTACAACGCCGCCGGGACCTACTGCAATCACCTCAGCCTGCTGGGGTTTTTCCTTGCTCTGTCCGGGAAGCACAATGCCGGACTGGGTCATCTCCTCTGCTTCTAATTGTTTTAATACCACTCTGTCACCTAAAGGTACTAGCTTCATTATAATTGCCTCCTTTTGATACTGCCATTTTCATTTGTTAGCACTCATTAGTTTTGAGTGCTAATCACTAAACCATATATTAATTTTATATGTATGTCTTTGCAAACGTATTCTGACCGATTGTAAATCATTTATCTCTTTTTTTCTTTATTATGCTCTCTTATTCTTTTGTTTTCTTATTTTGTCCCCGTAAATCAGATTTAATACTTTTTTTCTTTTTTGTTTCTACTCTTTTTAGCCAAAAGGCCGCCCGCAATTTCCCGCGGACGGCATTCTCTTTCAAAATCAGCACTTAATTTCCAAATATCCCAGCAGCTTGCTCATATCGTATTCCTCAAGCACCCCAAGGTTGGAATCATAAAATTTGCCATCGTAGTGTACCAGGTAATGGCAGAAGCGTCCCATTTTTTCCATCATAATGCAGCACTTAGGCAGCACTGCATCCTTGCCCTCGGTGTACACAATGATGTCATTGTGATCAATTCCATAATAATTCAGTGCAGAAATCACGCGGCCCATGGTTGCCTGCCACTCTCTGCAGTCCATTACACTGATTACCTCGGCTATGGTAACGCCAGCCAGCATGGCTACGCAGGCCTGACCGCAAAGACCGTCCTCAGGCTGGATGATCACCTGCATGCTGTCAATCTTGCGTATGGGATGGTCAAAGCTGTAGGGACTGTTCTGATCCATGCGGATCAGGGAGCCGTTTACATGAAGCAGTATTTTGTGGGGCACGCCCAGCTCCACGCTTACCGCATCCTCATCCTCTATGTGAATCTCATAATTACCCTTTTCCTTGGGAAGCAGTTCGCAGTCAATGATTTTATTGTCCAGAACCACATCTCCCTTGATCACGTCCCGCTGCTTGCATACCTCCCACACATTAAAGGGAATCTGAATCATATATCCCTTTTCTTTTTTTTCAATTTTAGATTCAAAAAAATATCTCATGCTGCCTCCAATCCGATGCCTGTGCATCCATTACCTTCCCGTGCCATCTTGCACACGCCTTGTTTTTCCATTGTAGCAAATTCTACAATCCTTGAAAACCTCTTTTGTACAAGTACTGAAAAAAAAACATACCGTCAAAAAAGTATCAATATCCGCAATTACTTACTTATTCTCTTCGCCTTGGAGGGAGAGATGCCGTAACGCTTTTTAAACAGCTTGCTGAAGTGGTAAGCGTCCTCATAGCCCACGGAAGCGGCCACCTCCTGAATGCTGGCGCTTTCTCCCGCCTCCAGAAGCTCCCTTGCCTTTTCCAGCCGGATATTGATCAAATGGCGGATGGGGGTGTCCCCTGTCTCGCTTTTAAAAATCTTGGAAATATAAAAGGGACTTAAATACATATTTTCCGCAATGTGATCCAGGGAAATTTTTTCATTGTAGTGATCATCAAAATAATTGATGATCTGCTCTACCACATATTTCTTATTCACAGATTCAAAGGCATATCCCCCCGGTGCCTCCACGGGAGTGCACTGCTCCCTGATCACCAAAAGCAGCATCTGCACCAGATAGGATTTCAACATAAAGTATCTTCCCTGACGGCACACCGCATTTTCCGCCTCCATGGAGGCGCAGATCCGAAACAGCTTCTGGCGAAGCTCCCCAGTGGTGTGAATGATATATTCCCCCTCCGGCGCAGGAAAGTAATTCCGCGGCATATCCTTGATCTGAATGTCGGAAAAGCCCACGAAAAATTCCGTGGTGGGAAGCGCGCTTTCCCCATCCAAAAGGGCCTGATGTCTGACGCCCGGATTCAAAATCAAAACATCCCCCTCCCCGACAGAATAAAGCCTTCCCTCTATCCGGTATTTTCCGCTGCCGGACAGCACAAAGGCCAGCTCAGGAAAATCATGGCTGTGATATTGGTCGTCTCCCTTGTTTCTGGTTCCCTTCCAGGTAAACAAAAAGGTGGGGTTCATTTCTTCAATCACGATGTCTTTTTTCTGCGCTGTCATTTCTCCTTCAGCCTCCGTATTTCTTCTGTCCCCGTATATTTGTATTCTACCTTTTTGCAGCCAAAAAGTAAAACGTATTTTTACAAAATCATACATCTTTGTTGCAAGATACTCCATTTTCTTTTTTAATGCCTTTCATAAAATGAAGGTATCAATTACAGGGAGGTGCATCCTATGACACCCATGAAATGGTTTTATTCCTTTCTCAAAAAATACCGGGGGCTGATGCTTTTAGGCATCCTTATGACCACCGTCATTGCGGCGCTGTCCATTGTAAACCCTTACCTGTCCGGCGTGATTGTGGACGACGTGGTTTCGGCCGGAAATTACAGCCTCCTGCCCGGACTGATCTGCTGTCTCTTAGGCGTCACTATTGTAAACGGCGTGCTGCGCTTCTTTTACCAGGTGGTGTTTGAGACGGCTTCCCAGGGAACGCTCTATGACATGCGGGATAAGGTATACCGCAAGCTTTTGCAGGAGGATTTTGCTTTCTATAATAAGAAGCGCACCGGCGATCTCATGAGCCGCCAGACCGGGGATATGGACGCTATCCGGCATTTTGTGGCCTATGTGATCTATGTGGTATATCAAAATGTCCTGCTTTTTGCCTTCGCTCTTTTGATGGTGTTTACGGTAAACGTAAAGCTCGCGCTGTGTATGCTGCTTGTGCTTCCCTTTACCGCAGCAGCCGCCTTTAAGCAGTCAAAGGAGGTGAAGCCTGCCTTCCAGAGAAACCGCGCCTGCTTCTCCTCCTTAAACGCCTTTGTGCAGGAAAATATCAGCGGCAACCGGGTAGTGCGGGCCTTTGCAAAGGAGGATTACGAAATCCAAAAATTCGAAAAGGAAAATGACAAATTTCGGGACGCCCAGATTAAGGCTTCCCGGATCTGGATGAAATATGTGCCTGTTTTTGAAATTCTCTCCTATTTTCTCACCATCATTTTGATGGTTTACGGAGGATACATGGTGATTCAGGAGGAGATCACCCTGGGAGACCTGGTAAAGGTAAATGGTTATCTGTGGATGTTAAATACGCCTCTGCGTATGGCCGGCTGGTGGATCAACGACATTCAAAATTTCATCACCTCCGTGGAGAAAATATACGCCACCTACAGCGAGGAACCCTCTGTGACCACTCCCGTCCGGGGCGGAATCCACAAAAGGCTGCGGGGAGATGTGGAGTTTCGGAATGTTTCCTACCGGGCGGACGACGAGGACATCGTTATGGATATCAATTTCAAGGTGAAGGCCGGAGAGACGGTAGGCATTATCGGTTCCACCGGGGCAGGCAAATCCACCCTGATGAATCTGCTCTGCCGTTTTTACGACACCACCTCGGGAGAAGTGCTCATCGACGGCAAGAATGTAAGGCAGATGGATCTTTACAATTTAAGGGACAATATCGGCATGGCCATGCAGGATGTGTTCCTCTTCTCCGACACCATTGAAGGAAATATCGCTTACGGCAGACCGGACTGCAGCTTTGCAGAGGTAAAAAAAGCTGCCATTATGGCGGATGCCAACCACTTTATCTCAGCGCTGCCCCAGGGGTACGATACCATTGTAGGGGAGCGCGGCGTGGGCCTTTCCGGCGGACAAAAGCAGAGGATTTCCCTGGCAAGAGCCTTGCTTAAGAACCCTTCTATTTTAATTTTGGACGATACTACCTCCGCAGTGGATATGGAGACGGAAAGCTACATACAAAGACAGCTCAAAACCATTCAAGAGGACTCCGACTGCACCGTATTTGTGATTGCTTACCGCATCTCCTCCATTAAGGATGCCGACCTGATTCTGGTGATGGACAACGGCCGGATCATAGAAAAGGGAACCCATGATCAGCTTGTGGCAAGGGGCGGCTATTATGCCAAGGCCTTCCACAATCAATACGGGGAAATTCCTTATGATCTTCTCCAGGAAGAAAAAAACAACACACAAAAGGGAGGAAACTGATTATGGCCAGAAACAGATATGATATGGACGAAATTTTAGAGGACAGCTTTGACGCGGGCCAGCTGAAAAGACTGGCAGGCTATGTTTCACCCTATCGGAAAAAAATGGCCGGCGTGCTTGCGCTGATGCTTACCTCTTCGGCCCTCACCATGGTGATACCTATCTTTTTTCAGAGGATCATGGATGTTTACATTCCCCAGAAAAACATGCGCGGCATTGTTTTGATGAGTGTGCTGACTTTTTTTGTGGCTCTCTACTCTGCGGTAAGCCTGCGCGTTAAGATAAAAACCATGAGCACGATCGGCCAGAATATTATCCATGCCCTCCGCAGCGATATTTTCTGTCATCTTCAAAAGCTTCCCTTTTCCTACTACGATGACAGGCCCCACGGCAAAATTCAGGTCCGGGTGGTAAACTATGTAAACAGCTTAAGCGATCTTTTGAGCAACGGTATCATAAATACCATCACGGATCTATGCAACCTTTTTTTCATCCTGATTTTTATGTTTTTGTGCGACGCAAGGCTGGCTCTTGTGTGTCTGTGCGGACTGCCCCTGCTGACTCTGATTATTCTTTTTATCAAGAGAAAGCAGCGCCTTGCGTGGCAGATTCAGTCCAACAAGCAGAGCAACTTAAACGCCTATATTGCAGAGAGCATCAACGGAATCCGCGTCACCCAGTCCTTTGTGCGGGAGCATGAGAACACCGATATTTTCAACCGGCTCAGCTATGGCTACCGCAAGGCCTGGATGCGGGCGGTGATGTTTAACTTTACCATGGGGCCAAGCGTGGATATCATTTCCGCCATCACCACCTCTTTCATCTATGTGCTTGGCATACGCTGGATTTTGGCTCCGGACGCAACACTGACCGTAGGCACCTTAATCTTGTTCACCGCCTACATCAGCAGATTCTGGACGCCCATCAACACCCTGGCAAGCTTCTACAACTCTCTGCTGACGGCCATTTCCTATCTGGAGCGGATTTTTGAGACCATCGACGAGCCCGTTTTGGTGCGGGACGCTCCTGATGCGGTGCCCATGCCGCCTATTGCGGGCACCGTGGAATTTCAGGATGTGTGCTTCAGCTATGAGAAAGGCTGCCGCATTTTAGATCATATCAATTTTACGGCTGGGAAGGGCGAGACCTACGCCATTGTAGGACCTACCGGCGCAGGAAAATCCACCATTGTAAATCTCATCAGCCGGTTTTACAACGTGGACTGTGGACGCATCCTCATTGACGGAATAGATATCTCCGGTGTGACCATCCGCTCCCTGCGCACCCAGATGGGCATTATGATGCAGGACAGCTTTATCTTTGCGGGAACAATTATGGAAAATATCCGCTACGGCAACAGAGAGGCCACGGACGAACAGGTAATCAAGGCTGCTAAAACTGTCTGTGCCCATGAATTTATCTCTCAGATGGAAAACGGATATTATACGGAAGTGAACGAGAGGGGAAGCCGTCTGTCCGCAGGACAAAGACAGCTGATCTCCTTTGCAAGAGCTTTGCTGGCGGACCCCAGAATCCTGATTTTGGATGAGGCCACATCCAGCATTGACACCGAAACGGAGCTGCTCTTGCAGAAGGGGCTAAATGAACTGTTAAAAGGGCGTACCTCTTTTATTATCGCCCACAGACTTTCCACCATTAAAAATGCGGACTGCATTCTGTATGTGGACCGGGGCGGCATTTTAGAAAGGGGAACCCACGAGGAACTCCTGGCCCAGAGAGGAGAATACTACCATTTATATCTGTCCCAGTTTGACTTCCTTGCCTGAAAAGGAAACAGACCTATTGTTTCTTTGGGTTCATCAGCTTCCAGGCTGTGGCAAAGAACAGGGTCACAGTTGTGCACACGGCCAGCAGATCAGACACCGGCTCCGCCAGAAATACGGCGAACACCTTGTCCTCAAAAAAGTTAGGCAGAATGTAAATCATGGGAATGAGAAGGATTACCTTTCTAAGCACCGCCAAAAACAGGGAGTGCACCGCCTTTCCCAGCGCCACAAAGGTCTGCTGGCAGGCAATCTGCGCCCCGAAAATGCAGGCCACAGCCATGTAAATACGCATAGCCCACTGGGTGTACTGTATGGTTTCCTGATCCGTGGTAAAGATTCTTGCCAATCCCTGGGGGAAGAGCATTGCGATGGCCCACAGAAGGAAGGAATAGGCAAGACAGCTTCCCAGGGTGAGAAGGAATACCTTTCTTACCCGGTCCAGCTTGCCCGCCCCATAATTAAAGCTGGCTATGGGCTGCATTCCCTGGGTCATTCCCTGCAAGGGCAGCATGGAGGCCTGCATCACACTGGAAAGGATGGTCATGGCTCCCACCGCCACATCCCCGCCGTATTTCTGCAAAGAGGTGTTAAAGCACACGGACAAAAGGCTTTCCGTGGCCTGCATGATAAAGGGCGATACGCCAAGGGCCAGCACCGGTCCCATGATTTTCAAAGAAAAACGCAGGTTCACGGCACGGATGCGCAGGGTCGTCTTTTTGCCTGATAAAAAGCACAGCACCCAGACTGCGGACACCGCCTGGGACAGAATGGTAGCCAGGGCGGCTCCCTGTACCCCCATTCCAAGCCCAAAGATAAATACAGGGTCCAAAACCAGATTCAGTCCAGCGCCGATTAAAACGGTTTTCATACCAGTGGAGGCAAAGCCCTGGCCTGTGATAAATGCGTTGAGTCCTGTGGTAATCTGCACAAACAGCGTGCCAAGCACATAAATGCGCATATAATCCACAGCATACCCTATGGTATCGCCGCTGGCTCCGAAGGCATACAGAATCGGCTCTGCATACACATAAAACACCGCCGTCAGCACAAGAGCAAAGATACAGAGGGTGAATACACAGTTTCCAAGGATTTTCTCAGCCTCCTTATAATCTCCCTTACCCATGGCGATGGAAGCTCTGGGCGCACCGCCGAAGCCGATCAGAGCCGCAAAGGCGGCAATCAAGGTAATCACCGGCAGAGTCACCCCAAGTCCTGTCAGGGCCAGCGCTCCGGTTCCGGGAATATGCCCAATGTAAATGCGGTCCACCAGATTATAAAGGAGATTTACAATCTGTGCCGCAATAGAAGGCAGCGCCAGAGAAACCAAAAGCTTCCCCACCGGCATGACTCCAAGCTTGTTTTCTTCCTTCTGTTCCATATATATTCATCCTTTCTGCAAGGATGCGCCAGACCTTTTGGTCCGGCGCATCTTAATTTTATATTCCCAAAATCATCGTTGCCACCTGGAAATATACCAGCAGCGACAAGGCATCCACAATGGTTGTAATAAAAGGGCTTGCCATTACGGCAGGATCGAATCCCAGCCGTTTGGCTCCTACCGGCAAAAGACAGCCAATCAGCATGGCCATCAGCACAGCGGCGATAATGGTAACACTCACCACCATGGCCACCAAAAAGCCCACTCTGTCAAACAGCATCAGCTTTAAAAAATTGGCGGCCGCAAGGCTTATGCCGCAGCAGATGGCCACCCGGACCTCCTTCCACAGCACTCTGGGCACATCCCTGTACTCAATTTCTCCCAGAGACAGACCGCGGATCACCGTCACGCTGGCCTGGCCTCCCGCATTGCCTCCGGTATCCATCAGCATGGGAATAAACGCCGTAAGCACCGCATACACACTCAGCGCATCCTCAAAGGAGGTGATAATGGCGCCGGTAAAGGTAGCGGACACCATCAAAAGCAAAAGCCAGGGAATCCTTTTTTTATAGGTCTCCCAAACTGTGGTTTTCATATAAGGCTTATCGCTGGGCACGATCGCCGCCATTTTTTCCATGTCCTCGGTGGTTTCTTCCTCCATGATATCCACAATATCATCCACGGTGATAATTCCCACCAGGCGGTTCTCATTGTCCACCACCGGCATGGCCGTAAAATCATATTTTTTAAACTGCTTTGCCACTTCCTCCTGATCCATCAGCGTGTTTACGGAAATCACGTTTTCGTGCATAATATCGCCGATGATCTCATCTCCGTCGCTTAGCAGCAGGTAGCGCAGCGCCACAGTCCCCACCAGCCTGCGCTGTGCATCCAGCACATAACAGATATCTATGGTCTCGCTGTCCAGCCCAACCTTCCGGATTCGTTCAATGGCCTGATCTACGGTGAGGTTCTCCTTCAGGTCCACGTACTCCACGGTCATGATGCTTCCTGCGGAATCCTCAGGATAACGCAGCAGGTGATTGATATCCCTGCGGGTATCGGGACTTGCGTTTGCCAGCAGCTTTTTCACCACATTGGCAGGCATCTCCTCCAAAAGGTCCACCGCATCGTCCGACATCAGATTGTTGATAATGTTGGCCGCTTCCTTATCGCTTAAGGATGTAATGATCATGTGCTGATTATCCACATCCAGATAAGAAAATACATCCGCCGCCAGGTCTTTTGGAAGAATGCGGAAGATTTTCAGCATATCCTCCTCTTCCATTTCCTCCATGAGAGCCGCAATATCCGCATCATTCAGCTCAGCAAGATACTGGCGCAGTTTCGTATACTGCTTTGTGCGCAAAAGCACAAGCAGCTCCTTCAGCTCCTTGATTCTTTCCATGACATTTCTCCTTTGATGATTTTTTTATGTCCCTGTAACTTCGGGGGAGAGGGTTATCTGTACCGCATATGTGACTACTCATAAAAAAACCACCACCTTTCAAAATGTCCTTTTTTCCTTACGCCTATTCCATTTTATCTATCATCAGATTCTTTGTCAATGTAATAAATCTCTTTTCCTTTTTCAAATTGTGCTCTGCCGCAGACAGCCTCTGCCACATCCCGGCTTAAGCGCTCCACCTCACCGGCAGGTATGTGCAGCAGCAGGGTGGCCTCCTCACCGTAGCTGCTCTCCACAGGTTCTATGCCTCTCTGCCCCAGAAGATAAAGTATCCTGCCAATCCCATTGTAGTCCGTTGAAATGCGTATCTCATACCCATGCCGCATAACTCCTATTTTACAGTGGCACAGTCCCTCCTTTACCGCCTGGGTGTAGGCCCGCACAAGCCCCCCGGTTCCCAAAAGGGTTCCGCCAAAATATCGGGTCACCACCACCACGATGTTACGGATTTCTTCTCCCAGGAGCACCTCCAGCATGGGCCTTCCGGCCGTGCCCGAGGGTTCTCCATCATCGCTGCAGCGGGTGAGCTCCCCTCTTTTTCCAATGACAAAGGCCGAACAGTTGTGGGACGCATCCCAATACTTCTTCTTCATCTCTTCGATAAAACGCACTGCCTCCTCCTCCGTCCCGCAGCTTCTGACAGTGGCAATAAACCTTGACTTCTTCTCTACGATTTCTCCTTCTCCGCCCTCTAACAGCACCCGATAAGAATCCATATCTTTTTCCGCGCCTTTCCGCCGCCAGGGTTTCCCCGGCATTCTAATCCCTTTCAAGGATAGCATAAACTGCCAAAAATGTGAAACAATTCTTAATATGGCAAAGAAAGCCTTTCTTTACATATTATTTTTTGTTATAATGATGTCGTCTGTTACCACAGGCAGAAAGGTGATTATCTCTATGAATTATGGAAAAAAAGGCATCAGGGCCAAGCAGAAGGCTCTGAATTCCAAATCCGCAAAGTGGGGGAGAAAAATCATACTTACCTGTTTTAAGGTAGTTTTAATAGCAATCGCCGCTGTGGGCATCTTTGGCGTTTCTGCGGGAATCGGCGCCTTTCGGGGCATACTGGCAGATACGCCCACTGTCCGCTTAAGCGGCGTCATCGCTTCCGGTGAAGCAACTATCGTTTACGACTGCGAGGGAAATGAAATCGACCAGTACGTAAGCACCAATTCCAACCGAATCGAGGTAGACATGGATGAGGTGCCGGAGCATCTGGGACAGGCCTTTGTGGCCATCGAGGATGAACGCTTCTACCAGCACAATGGTATCGACGTAAAGGGTATCCTGCGGGCCGCCTATCAGTTTGTCAAAACCGGCGGCGAGGAAACCCAGGGCGCCAGCACCATCACCCAGCAGCTCTTGAAAAACACAATTTTCACCGACTGGACCTCTGAGGGCGACAATGTCATTAAAAAGGTAAAGCGTAAAATCCAGGAGCAGTATCTGGCTCTTGAGATTACAAAGCAGCTTTCCAAGGACGAGGTTTTGCTCCGCTATATGAACGCCATCAATCTGGGCCAGAACACCCTTGGCGTGGAGGCGGCCTCCTTGCGGTATTTCGGGAAATCCTGCAGCGATCTGACCCTGTCGGAATGTGCCGTGATCGCCAGCATCACCCAGAACCCTTCCTGGTATAATCCTATCCGCCACCCAGAAAACAACGCCCAAAGACGGCAGCGGTGTCTGAACAAAATGCTGGAGCTGGGCTTTATCACCCAGGCGGAATACGACGAGGCTATGGCAGATACGGAAGCAGTCTATGAGCGCATCGGCCTTTATGACACGGATTACCGGGAAAGCAGCACCACCTCCGGCTCTTATTTCTCCGACGCAGTATACGAGCAGGTAAAGGAGGATCTGGTAATGGCGGGCTATTCCGAAACTTTGGCGGAAAGCATGCTCACCTCTGGGGGGCTGCGCATTGAATCCACCATGGATCCCGCCATTCAGGCCATTGCCGACGAAGAGTTCACAAATCCCGACAATTACCCGGAGAATGTAAAGTGGTATTTGACCTACGCCCTGACCATTACCACCCCGGACGGGGAAAAGCATAATTTCAGCAAGGAAAATATGATGTCCTGGTTTAAGGAAAATCAGAATTCCAAATTTAATCTGATTTTCTCCTCTCAGGATGAGGCCAACGAGGCCATTGCCACCTACCGCAGCGCCATGCTGGCGGATCTTGGTGTGGAGGACAGCGAGGACAATTACGAGGAAAGCATCTCCATGACCCCCCAGCCCCAGGCTGCCATGGCCATCGAGGATCAAAGTACAGGCTATGTGGTAGCCATTGTAGGCGGACGGGGCGCCAAGGAGGGACGCCGTACCTTAAACCGGGCTACCAACGCGGTGCGCTCCCCCGGTTCCACCTTTAAGGTTCTGGCCGCCTTTGCTCCGGCCTTAGACAGCGCCGGACAGACCCTGGCCACCCCCTATCTGGATGCACCCTTTAACTATGCGGACGGAAGGCCCGTGAGCAACTGGTATTCCGGCTATCGTGGCATCAACTCTATCCGAAAGGCCATTGAACAGTCCTTGAACATAATTGCCGTTAAAACCCAGACGGTAATCACCCCTCAGCTGGGATACGATTATCTGTTAAATTTCGGGTTTACCACCCTCACAGACGGTGTGGAAATCAACGGTGAGGTCTTTTCGGACGTAAACCAGACATTGGCCTTGGGCGGCTTAACCTATGGCGTCACTCCCTATGAGCTGAACGCCGCTTACGCCGCTATTGCAAACAACGGCCTCTATGTGGAGCCTAAGCTCTATACCAGAGTCACAGATTCCGACGGCAATGTGATTCTGGACAACACCAATCCCACCACCCGCCAGGTAATCAAGGAAACCACCGCTTTCCTTCTGACAGACGCCATGGTGGATGTGGTTACCACAGGTACAGGCACCAGATGTAATTTCGGCGGCGTAGCTATCGCCGGGAAAACCGGCACCTCCACCGACTATCACGATGTTTGGTTCACTGGCTTTACGCCCTATTATACCTGTACCACCTGGGCCGGCTACGACAATAATATCGGCATGAGCACCAGCAGCTCCAATAACGAGTCTGCTGTGGCCAGAACCCTTTGGCGCGCCGTGATGGAACGGGTGCATGAAAATCTGCCCAACGAGCAGTTCAGTATCCCAAGCGGCATCGTACAGGCTCAGGTCTGCTCCAAGTCCGGCAAGCTGCCCATACCCGGGCTGTGCGACGCTCAGGGCTGTGTTGTGACAGAGTACTTTGCAGAGGGAACCGTCCCTACGGAAAGCTGCGACATCCATTATCAGGGCGACATCTGTGACTATGACCAGGTGCCCGCAAGTCCTGACTGTCCGTTTAAGTATACGGGAGTGATGGAGCTTCCTTTGCAGGAGGATCCTTCCCTGGTCAGCGGTTCTTCCACCATCACTACGAACCCTGACGGAACCCAGACCACAACCAATTCCACCACCACTCACTGTCAGCACGATGCAACCTTTTTTGCAAACCCTGACTATGAGACAGTGATCAACCAGCAGCGCTGGGAAATTGACCAGAGAAACGCTGCAGCCATCGCCGCCCAGCAGCAACAGCAGGCGGCAGAGGGCGAAGGCGGCCAATAGGCATCAACAAAAGGCTGACGTACCCAATATGGTACGCCAGCCTTTTTTGCCGGTTTGATTCCTATGCTCTGACACCCTACAGCCCCTTCAGCTCTCTGATCTTTTCCTGGAGCTCATTTACTCCGTTTCTGGCGTTTCTGATCGCCCTGCATTGTTTCTCAAAGGGCGCCTCCTGCCCTTCCTCCGCCACAGGTGTATCATCAGCCCCATATTTTTCATAATACAGCCTTCCGATTTCCATATAGTTTTTCTTTATAACCTCTTCACAGGTGGAAATCTGGCTTTTCAGACTGGCAATCTGCGCCATTTCCTTTGCCTTATCCGCTGCCTCTCTCCCCTTTGCCGAAATTGTATCTCCAAGCTTTTCCATCCAATCCATTTTTTCCGCTCCTTTTCTGACTCTGTCTTTTAAATATTATAAGACTCCCTGATAAAGGGCGCAAGTATTTCATTGCATCCTAATGACAAGTTATGGTATAATTCTTATGTATTTTAGGTAATTGCGAAACGGGTTTATGATTTCACCCTTAAAGCATACCTGGGTTGGGCAGATTATGATTTTACGGCTGAAAGGACAGGAGAGGTATTGCAATATATGGTTGAACGTTAAGATTTGTGAAAAATGAGCGCACTTATAGAGGGAGAGGTGGAAAACCTTTATGAAAGAGGTAAACCCTATGCGACCAGGGGCTTCAGGCTCCGAATGTATTTGTGCTGGTGGAGCTTATCAGCAAGAATTACACCAATCAGCTGTGTGATTCCTGTCAGGAGCAAGTCGGCGTGAAGCGTTTTTTCGTTCTGGGTTTTGCGCCCGGCAAGCCCGAAGCTGTCTTTGATGTGATGGATGGAGCGTTCCACGGTGGTTCTGGTTTTATAGGTATCATCCCATTCAGCAGTTCCACGCAGGGTGCCTGGGTACATCCGGAGGTTTTTCTCCGGATAGATGTACACCATTCTCCCACAGGAAGAAGATGTACAGGGATTGTCACAATGACAGACACGGTGATATTTTCCGGCAGAAGCATCTTTTTCCCATTTGATGTTTGGGCAGCTGAATTTATAACGGGAAACGCCGCTTTTGAGTTTGCTGGTGCCTTCCGGTTTCATAGGAAGGGAAGCATCATTGGGGCAACAGGGAATGCCGCTCTGGTTCAGGGAATAATCCTTATTTTCCAGCCTAGCGCGGGAGTTCAGCGGAATATAGGCTTTTTGAAAATGGATGCCATTGCCATCGGCATCTGTGCCAAAGGTATCGCCGGAAAGAAGTTCCTTATAAAGCCTGACAGAATCGAAAGCGGCATCACCGAGGAATACTTTGGGATTGATGAGCGGATGGGCGGCAAAGAAATCCTTTAAAGTGGGAATAAGCAGTCTGGCATCATGGACAGATTTATCCTCATCAGGGGAATCCGACTTCTTTTCTATAACGATTTCAGGATGTTTTTCAAAAAAATCCTTGTTGTAGAAGTCGATATGGCGGATAATGCCCAAGCCGTTGGTTACAATGCCGAATTTATAGGCATAACAGAAATGCCCGTCAATGTAAAGCTGCTTAATGTCAGGATTTGCGGAAGAATGTGAGGGCATGGAAGCGTAAGCGGCCTTGCAGGGATCATAGCTGTCATCAAAATGCATGGCTTTCGCATAAGCTTTGAGTTGCTTAATAATGCGGTTTGCATACTTGGGGTTATTTTCCGCTACCCATGCTTCAATGCCGGAGGAGTCAAAGATTGCCATGTCGGCTTTGGCAAAGTCAATTTCCTGGCAGATTGGCTCAGTAAGATCAACAAGCCGGTCAAAAACAGTTTGGAAGTCATCAAGGAAGTCCTGTTTGAAACGGGTAATTTTAGAGGCGTCCGGAACCTTGTCAAAGCCACAGAATTCGCGGAGATGGCGGGAATAGCGGAGAAAGACAAGGAGAAGGGAATCGGTTGGGATGGAAAAGATCCGCTGGATGATGAGCGCCCATAAAAAAGCATTCAAAGGGTATTTACGGGATCTTCCTGTGGATGCATAGAAATGCTTCCGGAAGGAGGCAGGAACAATTTCATCAAGGTCAATGTGTTGTTGTAAGAGGGAGAGGAACTGAGGTTTGTCGGATTCATAAATTTCCTGGAAATCTGCAAAAATATCTGCCAAAGAAAGCTGATTGTATGGTATCATATAGGTACAACTCCTTTCAGGTGGATATGGTGAATTGTTACTTGACATCTCAATTTTACCACAAACCTGTGAGGAGTTGTTCTGTTTTAACAAAGAAAAAAGCCTGATTTTAT
>DXGH01000057.1 GCA_019114005.1 Candidatus Acetatifactor stercoripullorum | reverse complement strand
ATATCAATCTGGGGATACTTTTCCAGAAGCTCCTTTACAAGCCGGTATGCCTTGTCATAGTCTGAATCGCAGAATACCACCTCCACAATATTGTCCTCAAACTCCCCCAGTCCTTCCCTGAGACCCTTTTCTCTGTCGGCGGCTGTGGACGCCCCCTTCACATAGCTGACTATGGCAATCTGAGATTCTTTTGTGAGAAATTTCTTCATAAATTCTCCCTGGATTTTCCCGGCCTCCACATTATCCGTTGCCACTCTCGTAAGCCCCTGGGAGCCATTCACTGAGGAATCCACAAGCACTATTGGGATGCCGCTTTCTCTGACTTTTTCCACCGCCTGGGCCGTGCCCTCCTGGCTGGACGGCATTAAAAGAATGGCATCCGGTCTCTCCTCTATGGCCCAGTAAATCAGCTGGTTCTGCTCTTCTATGGCCGTCTCCTGAGAGGCTGCCACCACCTCCAGCTCTATGCCGTACTCCAAAGCCGCCATCTGGGCTCCCTCCAAAAGCTGTTCCCAGAAATCGTTTGTTTCATCCAAAACCTTAAGCACACAGATAATCCGCTTTGGCCCCCGCTCCTCCTTTTCTCTGGCATATTGGACATAAAATAAAAAAGCAAGAAAAAGGGCTGCCAGCACAACTGCCCCAATCGGAAGCAATCTTCTGACACTTTCATTTTTTCCCGGAAGCTTCATGTTCCCACCTCCTGCCCTCGGTTCTCTCCTGCATATATCTGGCCAGCCTGATTTTTACCACGGTGCCCTCTCCCTCCTTGCTTAAAAATGTAAGCCCGTATTTTTCCCCATAGTAAAGCCTGATGCGCAGATGTACGTTATAGATGCCAACCCCTCCATTTTTCTTCTTTTCATACTCTCTTGACATGTCAAAAATATGCTGCACCATATCCTGTGTCATTCCCACACCGTTGTCAGCCACCTCCAGAAGGATGTCGTCCTCCTGAATACGTCCTGTAATCTGAATCAGGCCCTTCCCGGCTTTATTCTTTATTCCGTGATAAATGGCGTTCTCCACAATGGGCTGCAGGATCAGATTTAAAATTCTCTCTTCCCTGATGTCTGGGCTGATTTCCATGGAAAACTCCAGCTTATTCTTATACCGCATTTTCTGAATGGTCAGATAGCTCTTTGTATACTCTATTTCCTTCCAGAGAGGAATCATCTCCTCTTCGTTGCTGATGCTCTGGCGCAGAAGCTTTGCCAGAGATGAGGTCATCATAACCACCTCTTTGTTTTTCCCGCCCTCTGCCATCCAGATAATAGAATCCAGCGTATTATACAAAAAGTGGGGATTGATCTGATTGCGCAGCGCTTTCAGCTCGCTTTTCCTCTTTTGCTGCTGCTCTCTGATGTTCTCGTCCATAAGCTGATGGATTCTGGAAATCATAATATTGAAGGAATTTCCAAGAACTCCGATCTCATTTCCCGGGATATTTTTGATGCTTGCCTTTTCAAAATTTCCTCTCTCCACCTGCCGCATGGCATCGCACAATTCTCCGATTGGCTTTGTGATCGCTCCCGTCAGCACCATGGCAAACAAAATACCGAAAAGAATCAATCCTGCGGCAAGCAGAAGATACATCAGCTTCGTCTCGTTCTGCAAGGGCATCAGAGAGGAAAAGGAGACAACTCCCACTACGCTCCAGCCCGTCTGCTCTGATTTGGAAATGGTGTAAAGCTGTCTCTCTTTTCCTTCTCCCGCAATAAAATATCCCTCTCCCCGCCGCATCACCTCATCTATTTTTTCCGTGGTCAGATTCCGCAAAAGCAGCTGCTGCTTGGGGTGATAGATAATCCTTCCCTGATCGTCAACAATGAATACATAGCTGTTTTGCCCAAGGCTGTTGTTTTCACACAAATCTCTCAAAAGCCTGTAATTCAAATCAATAAAAAAAACTCCTGCCGGTTCTGCTTTTCCATCCAGGTAAACAGGATGACTGAGCGTAACCACCCATTTATAATTATTGTCAATTACATACTGCACATGGGAAGACGAAAGCAGATAGCCCTGTGCATTCAGGGCATCCTGAAACCATTCCACATTTTCAAGCTCCACATTGGGATTTATTCTGTCGTTTCCCCGATTGATGACAGACTTTCCATCCCTGGAAATCACCGCGATATTGGCAATATCGTCTCTGGTTTCTATTACGGTTCTAAACTGGGTCAATATCCGTTCTCTGTCCTCTGTCTCCTCCAGCTTAGCCCCTTCGGACAGGTAATCCTGAATGTCATCATCCAGAATCATCATGGCAGAAATGTTTAACATATAGTTGATATAAAAATCAATGTCGCTGTTTACCTGATTTACCAGCTTTACCGAATAGTCTATGGAATTTTCCAGAACAGCCTTTTCCGTATACTGGAGAGAGATCTGATAAAAAATAACCAATGCCAGAAGAATCAGCGCCGAAAAGCACATCATGAGGGATGCTTTGATTGTCTTAAAGGGATTTGCCTTCATTCACTTCTCCATTCTCTAGCGTACTCAGTGGGAGTCTTTCCCGTCATTTTTTTGAATGCAATGCTGAAATAATGGGGGTCGCTGAACCCGACCTTTTCTGCAATCTCATAATTTTTTAATTCTGTGGAGGCCAAAAGCTCCCTTGCCTTTTTCATGCGCAGACCGATCAGAACATCCATAAAGGTAGCTCCGAAGGTCTGCTTAAAGGCGCTGCTGAATCTTGTCGTGCTGACCCCCAGATGAGTACAGATCTCCTGCAGGCTCAGTCCGCTTTCAGAATAATGCTGCTCAATATATTCATAGGCTTTGTACGCACAGGAGGCTTTATTTCCCCCCGTTTCTCTCTCCAGACATTCCATCTGTCTCCTGGCATGGGCGTGCAAAATTTCCAGGGCCTCCTTAAGATTCGCAGACTGCTTGATTTTTCCTTCTGTCTCCTTAGATGAAAGCTCGTCCTGCTTAAAGGCCCTCAGCAGCCCATCCATGCCCTGCTTTGCTGCCAGCAGCTCTTCGATTGCCTGCTCCCGTCGGTATCCGCTTTTTCGCAGCCCTTCCTCCAGCTGCGAAAAATCCTCCGACAGGCCGGACGCGTTATATTCCTTCATGTGCCGGATACAGTTCTTCTGAATTCTATACAGCTCTCCGGATACGGCTTGTGCAGACACCCTTCCTCTCTCGTCCATCACCACATTATCTCCCGCCGTAAACTGCCCAAGAAGAGCATCCTCCGCCTTCTCATAGGATTTGTAAGCGCTGCCCAGAGATTCCACCCAGGATCCCAGGGCAATACTTATACCAAGCCCCATGCTCCTGTTAACCTGCTCTATGATTGCTCTGCAGACAGTCCGGATTTTATCCTCCTCCCTGATAGGGTTATCTGCGGCAAACAGCAGGAAAACCCGGTTATCCTTTCCCTGGCACACTTCCCCCACGCTGTGTTCTTTTACAATTTCCTGGCACAGATTATATACGATAAAAGACATCAGTGCACTCTCTTTTCTACACTTTTCGTTTAACGTCCGGCTGCCGGAATAAATGCTCAGCTGGGCAATACCCACCATATAATGGCTTTGGGCGATTTCTATTCCCGCAGCTCTTCTTTCCTTTTCACACTCTTTTTCTGTCTTAGTCCCGATGATAGTATGCAAAAGAGCGTCCGAGCGCAGAAGCATCCGGCCCCTTCTGTAAGCCGTGTATACCTCCTCCTGTCTGCGCCTGCTGTCTCTTTCCTCATCCAGCCTCCCTTTCAGCTTTGTAAGGACAGCTCCCAGCTCAAAGGATGTGATGGGCTTTAACAGGTATTCCTCTATGCCGTATTTAATTGCGCTCTGCGCATATTCAAATTCGTCATAACCGCTTAAAATCAATACTTTTGTGTCTGCGTGCTTTTCGTGAATATATTTGCTCAGCGCAATTCCGTCCACAAAGGGCATACAGATATCCGTCAGAACCACATCCACATCCTGCCTTTGCAGAAATTCCCTGGCCTCTCTTCCATTCTCACACACTCCCGCCAGCTCATAGCCAAGCTCCTGCCATCTGATATTTTCACTGATACCTTCCCGAATCAGCGCTTCATCATCCACAAACAGAATCCTGTACATATATCTTTACCTCAAAACTGTCAATCACACACCTTCTTGCCTCAGAAAGATTCTGAAAGCATTTCTCCTTTAACATCTGACACAAAAGATTTCCTAGGGCCGTGGCCTCCGCAGGTCCGGCGCTGACCTGACAGCCGGCATATCTGGCTGTCAGCTCATTTAGGTATTCCGCGTTTGAGCCTCCTCCGATAATATAAATCCGGGGAAATTTCCGGTTCAAAAGGGACTCCATCTGCTCCTTTGTCTCACCATAGCACCTGGCCAGACTGTTGTAAATCACGCACGCCAGCTCGGAAATGGTGACCGGCTCCTGCTGCCCTGTCTCCCTGCAAAATTCCTGTACTGCAGCCGTCATGCTTTGGGGGCTTAGAAAACGTTCATCGTTGCAGTCCACCAGCGAGAGGATCTTTTCTTTGGATGCCCTGCGGCAGATCTCATCAAAGGACTGCTGAGGAGCCATTTCCCTGCGCACAGACTGAATCATCCACAATCCCATGATATTTTTCAGATAGCGGTATCTGTTCTGGTAGCCTCCTTCATTGGTAAATCCTGCCTCTCTGCTTTCCCTGGTGCTGTTTCCCCTCTCGCTCTCGCAGCCCATAAGGGACCATGTTCCTGAGCTGATATATAAGGTGTCCTCCTCCAGGCTTGGGACGGCCATAACCGCCGATGCGGTATCATGAGAGGCTGTCAAGATCACCTTGCAGGAAAAGCCCACCTCCCGTTGGATTTCCTCCTTAAGCGGTCCCGCCTCTGTACCGGGCTTTTCTATGGGAAGAAAAATATTTTCCGGCAGTCCAAGCCTTTTTATCACTTCAAAATCCCATTGGCCCGACTCCATGTTCACAAGCTGAGAGGTGGTGGCGATTGTATACTCCTGTTTCCTGACCCCTGTCAGCAGAAAATTAAAATAGTCAGGCGTCATCAGCATGGCATCTGCCTGTGTAAGCTGCCAGGGTGCCTCCTCCTTCAAGGCTGCAAGCTGATTCAGGGTATTGTAGGGCTGAAATTGAATTCCTGTTCTGGAATAAAGCTCCTCCTGTCCAATCAAGCAGTCCACCTTTTCCCGGATGCCATCCGTGCGGTGGTCTCGATACCCCACCGTCTGGCTCACAGCGCTGCCTTCCCTGTCTATCAGAACAAAGTCCACCCCCCAGGTGTCAATTCCCATGCTTACAGGAATCTTTCCCAGAGCCTTGCACCTTTTCATACCGTTTTTGATCTCCTCAAACAGCCGTTTTGTGTCCCAGCAAAGATGTCCCTTTTCCTCTTTCATCCCATTTTCAAACCGATATACCTCCTCCAGCTTAATCTTTCCGTTCTCCACAGAACCCAGTATGTGTCTTCCGCTGGAAGCTCCAATATCCACCGCCAGATAATACTCCATTTTTCCCTCCATTCAAAGCGTCGCAAATTTCTGTTTTCCGTATGTCAAATACGACGGCTTTACAGCAAGCCGCCGTATTTCTTCTTTATTTTACTTGTAACCTTCTTATCCGCCAGAGGCTATACTACGCCTTTCTGCAGCATAATATTGGCGTAAAGAGCGCTTTCCGATGTGGCTGCGATGACATAGGCCTTTCTGGCCTCCTCATAGAAGGCAAAGCGTTCCAAATGTTCCACCGCGCCAGCCCCTCTGGCATCGTGTTTTATCAATATTTCATGATAGACATCCCAGATAGGAGTCTCAACCGGGTCTCCATCCATGACTGCCATAAGCTGCACAGGCTTTTCTACATAAGTATCCAGGGGAAACACTGTCAGAACCGCATCTAACAGTTCCGCAACCCCATGCCCGTCGCACCGAAGCACAATGGAAGCCTTTCCCATGGATTGCGCCGGAAAATTCCCATCCCCAATTACAATTCTGTCCCCATGGCCCATTTCACAGAGCACCTTTAAAAGCTCCGGAGATAATATGGGGGGAATACCTTTCAGCATAAACGGCACCTCCTATTTGTACAAGGGGCCGTAAGCCGCGCACGCCCTATAATCCTGCCCTTCCTTATCCATTCCAAAGGCTGCCCAGGACGCAGGACGGAAGATATCTTTTTCAGGCACATTGTGCATTGCCACAGGAATCCTGAGCATGGAACACAGGGTAATCAGATCCGCCCCGATATGCCCATAGCTGATAGCGCCGTGGTTGGCCCCCCAGTTGTTCATCACATGATATGCCGACTCAAAGGCGCCCTCTCCTGTCACTCTGGGTGCAAACCACGTGCAAGGCCAGGTATAGTCTGTAACCTTCCAGAGCTGATCGGACACCTCCTGAGGAAGCTCCACTGTCCAGCCCTCGCAGATCTGAAGCATGGGCCCCAGACCCTTTACCAGGTTCAGCCGTATCATGGTCACAGGCATCTCACACTTGGTTTCAAACCTGGAGGAATATCCTCCTCCTCTAAAATATCCAAAATCTGCCGGGCACCACTGGGTAGCTTCCAAAATGGCTTTCTGATCCTCTTTCGTCACCTCATACCAGGGCTTCATAACGGGATTGCCCTTCTCATCCTTAGCCGCTCCGCTTCCATCCAGGCATGCCGCGCCGGAATTAATCAAATGGATGATTCCTCCCGCTTCTTTGGCTGCTCCCGACAGCTCATAGCCAGTCACCCGGCGTACCGCCTGAGGGCTCCAATAGGTGCGCACGTCTGCGAAAATCTGTGCGCGGTGTGTCAAAAGCTTCATAAACAGCATGCCAAGACCATTGAGCACATCGTTTTCCGTCGCCAGTATGTAAGGCTCCCTTGCGCCGTTCCAGTCAAAGGTGGTGTTTAAAAGGGATTCCGGGAAATCGCAGTTGGGATAAAAGTCCGTCCACTGTCTCTGGCCCTGGAAGCCTGCCGCCAGAGCGTTATGTCCAAGCCGCTCCTCCTCACAGCCTGCAGGAAGATTGGGATTTCCGTTCATCAGATCCTTGATGATGCACATCATCTTCACCACAAACTCCCAGTCCTTTTCCTTTTGCTCCGGTGATTTCTGCACCTCCTTGGGATTCTTGTCAAAGCCCTCCCTACAGTTTTCCTTGGTCCATGAGAGAGCTTTCTGGAAATCTTCCTCATCATAAATATTTTCAGACATCCTGCGGATAATTTCCACCTCATCTACGGACTCCACCCGCATTCCCAGATATTCCTGTATAAAGTTTGGATCAATAATGGAGCCTCCTATTCCCATACAGATGGAACCAATCTGAAGATAGGATTTCCCTCTCATAGTGGCCACTGCCACTGCGGCTCTTCCGAATCTCAACAGCTTTTCCGACACATCCTCTGGGATTTCCTTTGCATCTGCCGGCTGCACGTCATGTCCGTAAATGCCAAAAGCCGGAAGTCCCTTCTGGGCATGGGTGGCAAGCACCGAAGCGAGATAAACCGCTCCCGGACGTTCCGTGCCATTGAAGCCCCACACTCCCTTGATTGTCTTTTCATCCATATCCATGGTCTCAGAGCCATAGCACCAGCAGGGCGTCACCGTAAGCGTAATTTCCACCCCCGCTTTTTTGAATTTATCTGCACAGGCCGCCGCCTCGGCCACACGGCTGATGGTAGTGTCCGCAATGATGACCTTTACCGGCTCACCGTTGGAATACTTCAGATTTTTTTCAAACAGCTCCTTTGCCGCTTCGGCCATTCCCATGGTCTGCTCCTCCAGACTGGATCTCACGTCCAGATAGCCTCTTCTCCCATCGATGGTGGGACGGATACCGATTACGGGATAATCACCAATCAATCTGTTCTCTGCCATTGTTACCTCCTTTTTTTATCGACAAGTTGTTTCTATAAAGTATTATACCTTTGCAAACACTTTATTTCTTGTGTTATAATTACTTGTAATAAAACAAAATTCACTTTTTACAACAAGAGGCTGCAAAGATGAAGTATCTGGATTATCAGGAACACAGAAAACAGGGAACCTTTAATTTCCCCATTGCATTCTATCATGTGGAAAGGACGCATCCCCGCTACCACATGCCCTATCACTGGCATACGGAATGCGAAATTATTCAAATTATCCGCGGTAATTTTTCTTTGACCATAGATGAAAAAAATTACCAGCTAAAAGAAGGGGATATTGTATTTATTCAGGACGGGATGCTCCACGGTGGAAGTCCCGAAAACTGCGTATATGAATGTCTGGTGTTTGATATGAAGCTTCTGCTTAAGGATCATCACATCTGCAGCAAGCAGGTGGAAGCCATTATCAGCCACGACCTGCAGATTTTTAATCTGCTTCCAGGAGAGGGCTCTCCCATCGGGGCCGTGACAAAAGAGCTGTTTGCGGCCATGCGGGAAAAATTTACAGGCTATGAATTTGCGGTACAGGGTTCTTTGTACCTGCTGGTGGGCCTGATTCTGCGGGACGGTCTCTATACCGCAGACGCCAGTCCTCAAAAGCATGCTCTTTTTCGTCTAAAGCAGTTAAAGCAGGTGCTGCGGTATATCGCAGAGCATTACAAAGAAGAAATCACCCTGGAGGCACTGGCCTCCGTTGCAGGAATGAATCCCAAGTACTTCTGCCGCTTTTTCCGGCAGATGACTCAGAAAACTCCTGTAGAATACTTAAATTATTACAGAATAGAATGCGCCAGGGAGCAGCTCTCCACCACAAGCTGCACCGTCACAGAAATCGCCTTCAACTGCGGATTTAACGATGTGAGCTATTTTATTAAAATCTTCCGAAAATACATGGGAATGACTCCCGGACAGTTTGTCCGCCAGCAATACTGACAAACTGTCCGAAGCCCCATTTTACGTGCCTGACGCCTCCTTGTACAACGCCACATGATCATAAATACATTTCCAGGAGCTGCCCGCATCAGCAGTCACACACACATACTCCCTGCCGTTTACGTCCCTTCCATAGCTGGCCGCACAGCTCCCCGACTGCACTACATAGCCGGTCTTTCCGCAGATCACCTCGCCGCCGGTGTCCTTGTCCTCAATACGGCGCAGAAACCAGTTGGAAATGGTAATTCCCTCGGGATGCTGGGGCGTGGAGGAGGTGGTATAGGTGTGGGCCGACAAAACCTCCCTGCACAGCTCATTATCCAGGGCCGCCTCCATAATCATAGCCATATCATACACCGTACAATAATGATCTTCATCATAAAGCCCCACGCAGTTGGTCATATGGGCCGTGTCGGACAATCCCAGCTGTGCAAGCTTTTCATTCATCAGCTCCACAAAGGCCTCTCTGGACCCCGCCACATAAGCAGCCAGACCGGCAGCTGCGTCTCCTCCCGAGGGCAGAATGGTTCCGTAAAACAAATCCCGCACGGTAACCACCTCATTTTCCGCAAAGCCTACGCTGCTGCAGTCATTGACATAGCTGTAATCCGTTTCATTTAAGGTAATCGTAAAGGTATCATCCAAATTTTCCACATGCTCCGCCGCAACCAAAACCGTCAGTACCTTGGTCATGGATGCGGGATTGATTCTTGCCTCCGCCTGCTTTTGCGCCAGCACGTTCCCTGTGTCCAGGTCAATCAATATGGCATAGCTGCTGTCGATATCCGCTCCAAGCTGCGCAGTCTGGGCTGTGACGTTTGCGCTGTAAACCTCTTTTGTATCCTCCGCCTCCTGGGTCTGGGCAGTCTTTGAGGAGCTTCCCTCCATAGGCGCCCCCTCTTCCGCAGACTGGCTTTCTTCCATGGCAGCATCCGCCTCCATGAGCGCTCCTTCCTCTATAGAAGCCGTCCCACCCTGGGCCGTTTCCTCATAAGCCCCGCTCTCCTGTCCGGCCTGCACATTCCCGGCCTTGTTTCCCGAAAGGCTCACGCCCACACAGACCAGCACAATCGCAGCCACAAGCCCCGCCGCATAGGGACCGAATTTCCGAATACACGCATATATGAGCTTAAGCCGCCTGCTGCGGCGCTTTCTCTCTGCCATCAAGCGCCTTCTGCGCTCTCGTCTTTCTCTCTCGTCCTCTATCTCATGATTCATTCAGCATATCACCTCTCTAAAAAAGGCATACAGGGAGGTTCTCCTCCTTATATGCCTTATTCTTGCCATATTGTTTCACTTCTATCCGAAATCACTGCTGTCCGAAAAAACACCCTTCTATTTGCGCTGCAAAAAGTCAGGTATCTTCAAAGATTTCTCTTCAACAGAGCTCCTGATATCCGTCGGCCTGTGAATGCCTGCAAGAGGCTTTAACGGCGTCTGCCCTCCGCCGGATGCACCTGCCTGCTGGCCAGACTGCAGGTTCAGTCCCTTCAGGGAATTTGGCGTGGTCATGTGCGATCCAGGCTGTCTGTAGGCATTTCCGCTGCCAAGCCTGTTCTGCAGGGTATTGTTTGCCACATCCTCCAGACCGGTGGCAATTACAGTGATGGTGCAGCTGTCAGATTTGGACGCGTCATACATAGCGCCGAAAATGATGTTTACCTCATCACCGGCCAGCTCCTGTACATAGCTTGCGGCATCCGAGGCATCCGCCAGAGTGATATCGCCGGAAACATTGATAATCACATGGGTAGCACCGGAAATGGTGGTCTCAAGCAGAGGGCTCTCCACCGCCATCTTAACAGCCTCCAGGGCCTTATCATCTCCCTTTCCTTCTCCAATCCCGATATGAGCGATGCCCTTATCCTTCATAACGGTCTGTACGTCCGCAAAATCCAGATTAATAACAGAGGGCACATTGATCAGATCCGTAATTCCCTGCACAGCCTGCTGGAGCACCTCATCCGCCTTCTTCAAGGCCTCCGGCATGGTGGTACGCCTGTCCACAATTTCAAGGAGCTTGTCGTTGGGAATCACAATCAGGGTATCCACGTTTTCCTTGATGCGCTCGATACCACTCAGGGCATTTACCATACGGGCCTTTGCCTCAAAACGGAAGGGCTTTGTCACCACTCCTACGGTCAGAATGCCCATTTCCTTGGCAAGCCTGGCTACCACCGGAGCAGCTCCGGTGCCTGTTCCGCCGCCCATGCCGCAGGTAACAAAAACCATATCCGCCCCCTTCAAAGCGGCGGATATCTCCTCCGTGCTCTCCTCGGCGGCCTTCTCGCCAATCTCCGGCTTTGCGCCTGCTCCAAGCCCCTTTGTGAGCTTTTCGCCGATCTGCAGAAGCCTGGGAGCCTTGCAGAGCTGCAGGGCCTGCTTGTCCGTATTTACTCCAATAAATTCTACACCGTCAATTTTTTCATCAATCATTCTATTTACAGCATTATTACCTGCTCCGCCTACGCCAACTACAATGATCTTCGCAGCAGATTCAGCATCGTTTGTCTTAATCTCCAGCAAGGGTAAATCCTCCTCTTCCCAAATGAAACCGCAAAATTTCATTTTTAAATTCCATATAGATTATCATATAATTATTTCACAAATTAATCAATACATTTTTTGAGAAAATTCAGTCCGGTTTGAAAGTAAACTGCCCGTTTCCACCGTCAAAATTTTCCATCTGCAGGGTGCCGCTTTTCCCTTCCAGCTGCTGTAAAAAATTGGGAAGAAGCATAATCTTGTCCTCCAGGCTCTCTCCCGTTTTTCCCACGGACACCTTCACATCCCCGAAATAAATAGTAACCTCATCGGCGCTGTGAAAATAAATTTTGTCCGCACTCAGCTCATATTTGTTTAAAAGCTGTGTGATCTCAAGAATATTGGCAAAAACCCCGTCATCCTCCACCGGCAGGGGCTCTCCCAAAACCACATGATCAAAATCAAGTCCCGTGATCTGGGGGACCCCCTGGGTCTTTACGCTGGAGCTTTCCACCACATAGCCGTCCTTGTCAAAATACATATAGGTATCCAGATATTTCACATAGCCGGCCAAAGCCTTTTCATACACTGTTATTTTAATGGTATCCGGTGAAAGAATGCTTACATCCATCACATCTACAAAGGGGATATCCTCCACCCCCCTGTTTTTGTATTTCAGGGACAGGTACAGAGAGTTGTTGCCCAGAAAGCCTTCCATGACAAAGCTCTTTATCTCATCCTCCGTATAGTGCACATTTCCCTCCACATACACAGTCTGAATGGTATGGGTCTGTATCACGTAAAATGCGCCTGCAGCCAGGACCGTAAAAACCGCTGCCGCCGCCAGTATTTTGATTATGATTTTCCTTTTGCCGCTATGCACTTACAATACGCGCTCCTAACTCTCTTAAATCTTTGCAGATGTTTTCATATCCCCGGTAAATATAGGAACAGCCGTTTACCCTGGTGGTTCCTTCCGCCATCAGCCCTGCAATGACCAGGGCCGCGCCGCCCCTCAGCTCCCTTGCCTCCACCGCAGTCCCCGACAGTTTCTCCACGCCGCGCACCAGGACCGTCCTCTCATCCAGCAGGGTGATATCCGCTCCCATGGCTTTCAGCTCCTTCGCTGCCCGGAAACGATTCTCAAAAATAGTTTCCTCAATCCTGGATTGTCCGTCGCCCACGGTCATGACAGCCAATGCCATGGACTGCAGATCCGTGGGAAATCCCGGATAGGGAGCGGTTTTGATATGGGAAAGGGATTTGGGCCTTCTTGGGGCCTGGACATAAATGCCCTCCTTTGCCACACACAGTCCTGCGCCCATCTCCTGTGCCGTCTGCAGTACAGCCTCAAGCTGTTTTACAGGCGCATCCTCCAAAAGCACGCTGCCTCCGGCGGCGATGCAGGCAAACAGGTAGGTTCCCGCCACAATCCTGTCGGAGCAGATTCGAAAATCCGTGCCATACAAGGTCTGGCCGCCCTGTATCTTAAGTGTGTCCGTGCCTGCGCCTTCAATCCTGGCGCCGCAGCCTGTCAGATAGCGGACAAGCTCCGTCACCTCCGGCTCCATGGCAGCTCCCATAATCCGGGTATCCCCCTCCGCAGCCACAGCGGCCAGAAGAATATTTTCCGTTGCCCCCACGCTGGGAAAGGGCAGGCGGATATCCGCTCCGTGCAGCGCCTCGGCCCGTCCTTTCAGCTTTCCGTCCTCGCAGATAAAGCACACCCCCATCTGCTCCAGCGCCCCAAGATGCAGGTCTATGGGTCTTTTGCCGATGACGCAGCCTCCCGGGTACTCCATTTCCACCTGACCGCATCTGCCAATCAGCGCTCCCAAAAGACATAAGGAGGAGCGCATGCCGGTGATGGCTTCTCCCTGCATATCCCGTCCGCATACCTCAAGGGCGTTGACCCGAAGGCCGTCCTCCCCCCAGACCACCTGGCAGCCCAGGCTTCTTAACAGGCTGACCATGCGGTGCACATCGGCAATCCTGGGACAGTTGTGTATGCAGGAGGTCTCTTTCGTAAGCAAGGTTGCCGCTAAGATGGGCAGAGCCGCATTTTTAGAGCCTTGAATGCGAACCTTTCCCTGAAGGGCAACACCACCCTGAATCTGAATCGAATTCATGCAACACCATCCGGTTCCAAAATTTAAGACCTATTCCATCATATGTAACAGGAACCGGCACGGTACCTTGTACCAAGGGCGGACACACCATGATTCCCCTATAATTCCTTCAGCTGGATTCTCTTTGCCACGCTTAACACCAGCCCGATCTCTATCAGCAGGAACATGACCGAGGAGCCGCCGTAGCTGATAAAGGGAAGGGAGATTCCCGTATTGGGGATGGTGTTGGTGACCACCGCAATATTCAGTATGGCCTGAATGGCAATATGTCCGATCACCCCCACCACAAGCATAGACCCGAAAAGATCCGGCGCATTGTTGGCTATGATCATCATGCGCCACAAAAGAAGTATAAACATCAGGATAACACAGATGGCGCCAAAAAGCCCAAGCTCCTCACAGATAATGGAAAAGATCATATCGTTCTGGGCCTCCGGCAGAAAGCTGAGCTTCTGCATGCTCTGTCCCAGTCCCTTTCCCCAGATGCCGCCGCTTCCGATGGCATAAAGAGCCTGTATGGTCTGAAAGCCCTTGTCCTGGGAATAGCTTTCCGGATCCAGCCAGGCCAGAATGCGCTCGCTTCGAAAGCCTTCCACAGAATCTGCATTCACGATCATAAAAACAATCAGCGCCACTGCAGCCACTCCCGCAAGGCCCATCAGCACAAATTTTTTGTAATCCGGGCTGGCCACAAACACCATAAGCAGAGAGATTCCCATGATAATAATAGCGGAGCTTAAGTTATCCGTTATCTTCCAGACCATGATCACAATGGGCAGCGGAATACAGACCATGAGGAAAAAGCCCTTCAGGGTCCGGACGCTCTTTCCCATCCTGCACACCAGTGTGGCCAGGAAAAGAATCATACACAGCTTTGCCACCTCCGCCGGCTGCAGATTAAAGCCAATGCCCGGAATCCGAATCCAGCGCCTTGCACCGTGGCTTTCCACGCCCAGGGGCGTGAGCACTACAGGAATCATCGCCGCTGACACAAGATAGCCCAGCACTGCAAAGCGCTCCCAGAAATGATAGGGAATGTTGGCCACAATGGTCATCAGCACCAGTCCCAGGATGGCAGCCATCAGCTGACGCTTCAGATAATAGGCCGCGTCCCCGTACTCTTCATAAGCCTCGTAGGAGCTTGCAGAATAAATCATAATCAGTCCGAAGCCCAGCAGGAAAAATACAATAAACAGCAGACTGTAATCAAAAAAATATTCAGATTGTTCTTTTCGTTTACGTTTCCTGGTTCCTCTCGCCGCCATACACAACTCCTTTTCACAGCCTGCTCTTAAAGACTGTTTACATATTCCTTAAATTTCCAGCCCCTGACCTCATAGTTGGGAAACATCCCCCAGCTTGCACAGGCGGGAGACAAAAGCACGGCGTCTCCTTCTTCTGCCAGCTCAGTGCACAGCTTAAGACATTCCTCAAAGGTGTCCGCAAATCTGATCCGGTCAAAGCCGTGGCGTTTGGCGCAGTCCGCAATTTTCTCCCTGGTCTGGCCCACAAGCACCAGCCATTTCACTCTGCCCTGAAAGCTTTCGATCCATTGGTCATATTCGCTCTGCTTATCGTAGCCTCCCCCAATGAGCACCGTATGTCTGCTCATGGCCCGTATCCCCTGTATGGCCGCGTCTGGATTGGTTGCCTTGGAGTCATTATAATAGTCCACGCCGCCCTTAGACGCCACAAATTCAATCCTGTGCTCCACCGCGCGGAAAGCTTTAATCACCGAGAGAATAACCTCCGTTGGGGCTCCCATCCCTTCCGCCACCGCTATGGCCGCCATCACATTCTCCACATTGCAGATTCCCACAAGGTTCATATCCTTGTGGATATCAAGCAGCTCCGTCTCCTTTCCCCCCTGGCTTTTTACAATACTGTCCCCTTTCAGATAATAACCATCGGCCAGCGCTCTTTTTGAGGAGAACCAGACAACTCTGGCGGGACATCTTTCTCCAAAGCTTCTGGTATAGGCATCCTCATAATTCAGGACGCAGATATCCGATTTTGTCTGATTAGAAGCCACAGCCTCCTTTGCCGCTACATACGCCTCCATGGTATGATGACGGTTTAAGTGATCCGGCGTAATGTTTAAGATTGCGGATACGGCAGGATGGAAGGTATGTATGGTCTCTAACTGAAAGGAGCTGATCTCTCCAACGGTAACGGAGGAAGGCCGGGTTTTTAAAGCCTCCATGGTGTAGGGATTTCCGATATTCCCTACCACAAACACATTGTCCTCTCCCAGATGCGCCTTCATAATCTCCCCCACCAGGGTAGTGGTAGTGGTTTTCCCATTGGTTCCGGTGATGGCTGCAACTCTTCCCTTTTCCGCCAGAAATCCCAGCTCGATCTCTCCCAGAATTTCTGCTCCTCTGTTTCGCAGTCTCTCTACCAGCGGAAGGTCCACCGGCACACCCGGACTCAGCACCACATGCTGGACACTCTCCTCGATTTCACGGGGAAGCTCTCCCGTCACACAGGTCACGCCAGGGGAAAGTTCCCCCAGCTTTTTTATAAGCTCCTCCTTCGTCATGTTTTCCTTGCTGTCGTAAAGTATGATCTGCGCTCCAAAATGCTTTAAGAGGCTGACTGCTCCCATTCCGCTGATACCGGAGCCTATCACAAGACACTTTTGTCCTTCAAACATTTCCTTCCTCCTCACCCGTTTTGTAAATTACAATCCCTTTAATGCGGCCAGACACATGATCGCCGTAAAAATGGTAAACAGCGCCACGATTCTGGTCTCAGACCAGCCGCAAAGCTCAAAATGATGGTGCAGGGGCGCCATGCGGAAAAGCCTTTTTCCGCCGCTGCATTTGTAATACACTACCTGCAGGATCACGGAAGCCACCTCAATAAGATAAACGCTGCCCACAATGGCTATGTATAAGGGCATCTGCAGCATATATCCACAGGCGGCCACAAACCCTCCAAGGGCAAGGGAGCCCGTATCCCCCATAAATACAGAGGCCGGATATACATTAAACAAAAGAAAGCCCATCAGAGCCCCCACCGCGGCGCAGGTCACAGGTTCAATCCCGCTGCCGCTGCCCACAGCCACCACCGTAAAAAACACGGCGATAATTAAGGTTACGCTTCCGGCCAGGCCATCCAGGCCATCCGTAAAATTTGCACCGTTAACGGTGCCCAGAACCACAAAAAATAAGAGGGGCAGATTCCAGATACCTAAATCCAGGTATCTGCCCTGGGTCCAGGGCAGACGCATGGCAAGACTCACATCCGTATAATGCAGCAGATAATAAGCAAAAACGCCCGTCACTGCCACCTGCCCGGCCAGCTTCTGCCATGGATAAAGACCTGTGGAACGCCTGCACACCACCTTGATATAATCATCCAGAAAGCCTACCAGCCCAAAGCCTACCGTGAGAAACAAAACCGGCGCCGTCTCTGGATATTCCTCTATGGAAAAGAGAGTGGTCACCACCACACTCAAAAGGATCAGTATGCCGCCCATGGTGGGCGTCCCTGTTTTTTTCAGATGTGTTTTCGGCCCGTCGTCCCTGACGGTCTGGCCGCATTTAAGCTTCCGTAAAAAAGGAATCACAATCGGTCCTGCCGCCGCGCTGATGGCAAAGGATACGATTACCGATACAACACTGGTATTGCTCATAGCCTGATCCTTTCATTGATTATACCCCATTATCCCCAAATACGGAAGAATATTTTCAAAAAGCTGGCGTACAATGGGCGCCGCCACCTGTCCTCCGTAATAAACGCCCTGAGGGTTGTTTACAATGGCCAGGGCGATGACCTGTGGATCGTCTGCAGGTGCAAATCCGATAAAGGAAGCGATATAACGTCCGCTGTCCCTGGGAAGTGTCTGACTGGTGGCCGTTTTCCCTCCGATGCGGAAGCCTTCGATCCCGCCGTTTTTACCGGACCCTTGCGATACTACCATTTCCAGCATATTCCTCATAATGGCGCTGGTTTCCTCCGACACAATGCCTTCGGTAACAGGATACTCCAAAACCGAAAGCACCTCTCCTTCCTCGTTCAGTGTCTTTACCCCAAAATGGGGCGTCACTCTGTTTCCTCCATTTATAATAGAAGAAGCGGTGGTAAGCAGCTGTATGGGAGTGATCTGGAAGGACTGGCCAAAGGCTACTGTTGCCAGCTCCACATTTCCCATATCCTCCTTTTTGTGCATGATGGTTCCGGCCTCCCCGGGAAGGTCGATTCCCGTTTTCTGCATCAGGCCAAACTGTTCAAAGTACTTGTAATAATTGTCCACCCCCAGTCTGAGCCCCACAGTGATAAAAACTGGATTGCAGGAATTCATGGTGGCCTGAACAAAGGTCTCCGCTCCATGTCCGGCCACCTTATGGCAGCGGATTTTCCTGTCGTCCACCAGGATAAATCCCGGACAGCTGAAGGTGCTCTCCGGCGTCACCACCCCTTCCTCCAGCCCGGCGGCTGCCGTCACAATCTTGAAGGTAGAGCCCGGTTCATAGGTATCGTTGATACAGCCGTTTCTCCAGACAGCATTCAAAAGATTCTGCTTTTCCTCATCAGTCAGGTTCTCTCCCGCATCTGAAATTTCATAGGGAGCATTCAAATCAAACTCCGGCACATTTACCATAGCCAGCATTTCCCCGTTCTTTGGATTCATGACCAGGATGGATACACTGTCCGCCTCCTTGGCGGCCATGGCCTGCCTTGCCAGCTGGGTGGCATAGGACTGAATGTTTACATCCATGCTGATCACAAGATCACTTCCGCTAATGGGTTCAATGCGCCGCTCTCCCGAGGTTTCCACCTCTATACCCTTTGCATCCGTCACCGTCAGTATAGTGCCCGGTTCTCCCTTCAGAATTTCCTCATAAACCACCTCCAGTCCGATGATTCCCTGATTGTCTCCCCCTGTAAAGCCAAGCACCTTGCTGGCAAGCTCTCCATAAGGGTAATAGCGCTTATAATCCTCATCCACCTTCACCCCGGCCAGATCATATTCCCGGATTTTGTCCCCTACGTCTTTGTCCACATTGCTTTTGATGCGCTCAATGGAAGAATATTTCTCCACTCTTTTCCTGACGTATTCCTCCGACAGCCCAAGCTCTCTGCTGAGTACTTCGATCACCTCCTTCGGCTCCTCCACCTGATTATGTATCACAGATACGGTACAGACCGTCTTATTATCCGCTAACACCGTCTGATTGCGGTCCAATATCCTTCCTCTGGCCGCCTTGATGCTCCGCTCTCTTTCGTGCAGTTCATCCGCCAGCTGGGAATAATGGTCGGCCCGCCACACCATCAGATATACCAATCTGGCAAACAAAAGAAGAAATACCCCGGCACAGATAAAAAATACCACTGTGATTTTTTTTCTATGAAATATTTTGTTATTGTTCGTAAGCATACGAAACCTCATAAAAAGGGCTTTAATACACTGTATTCCCAATTTTATGAGGTTATTCAATCTTTCGTATGACCTTTTGGCACGGGATTGCTTTTTAAGGCTCTCCTGTATCCTGGCTGCTGTCCGGGTTTATCAGATTTTCATTTACCGGCCCGTCCGTCCCCAGCGCCGACTCATCCGGGTCGATTACCTCTCCCGTCTCTTCATCAATTTTCTGTCCGGTCTCAGGGTTTACCCGATATCCCGTTTCAGGGTCAACGGGATAGCTCATCCACACAGGCTCCTCCCCGTTTTCCCCTTCTGCCGTACCGTCCTGGGGATTTTCCTCACCGCTTTCCCCGTCCTGGGCGTCCTCCAGAGCGTCCTCCTCGGGAGTCTGGGTATACTGGGTGGTGATCTCCAGCTGCTTCTCATTCAACTCTGCAATCTCCTCCTCGCTCAGCTCCTCCGTCATGAAAATATTCAGGTAGGGAAGCACTTCTGTCAAAATATCCCTCACGATGCCCGTTGCAAATTTGGCGTCATCCTGCTGCTTTGCATTGGGTCTGTCCACCACTACATAGATGGCAATCTCTGGGTCATCCGCAGGAGCATAGCCGATAAAGGAAACCACATATTCGTCCTCAGAGCGCTTGTGCGTGTTTTCATCGATGGTCTCCGCCGTTCCCGTCTTTCCCCCGATGGCATAGCCTGCAGGTCTGGCGGTTTTTCCCGTCCGCAGGTCTCCGCCCTCCTCCATGACAACGGCCCGGCAGTACTGCCTGATTAACTCCGAGGTGGATTCGGATACCACCTGCTTTAATACCCGCGGCTCAATGTTTTGTACGGTAGCGCCGCTTGCATTGGTAACCTTGTACACCATATGGGGCTCATAATAATAGCCGCCGTTGATCAGGGAGCAAAAGCCTGTGATCATTTGAATCATGGTCACGTTAAAATTCTGCCCGAAGGAATTGGTTGCCAGATCCGCGCTTCCCATATCCTCCGCCGTATAAATCAGGCTGACTGTTCTGGCCTCTCCGGCCAAATCCACATTGGTTTTCAGCCCGAAATTAAATATCTGCTGGAATCTGCAGAATTCCTCCACGCCCATTGCCTGTCCGATTTTCATAAGGGCCACATTGCAGGACCAGGCTATGGAATCCTGGACGCTTACAATGCCGTCCCCTCCCCTGGCGTAGCTGTGGCATTTGATCCTATGTCCTCCTACCTCTAAGGCGCCGTTGCATTCAAAGGTGCTGTTTGCCGTGATGGAGCCGTCCTCAAGGGCCGCTGCCACCGTAAAGGGCTTTGCGGTAGAGCCTGGCTCGTAGGTGGTGGTAATACAGAAGTTTTTCCACAGATTATTCAGATTCAGGTAAATTTCGTCCTCACTCATGGCGGCAAGGGTCTCTTCATTAATCACCGTATCAGTCTTGTGAATCTCGTAGTATCCGTTTGCGTTGGTGATCTGCTCCACCTTGATGGAACCCAGCAGACTGTCTGTATTTCTCACATCATTCAGATCATAGGTGGGATAGCTTGCCATAGCCAGAATATTTCCCGTGTCCACCTCCATGATAATGCAGCCAAGATTTTCTGCGCCGTTTCCTTCCCGCACCGCATCCTTGTATTCTTCGTTGAATTGCTTTAAATATTTTTCCACAATGCTCTGAATATTCGCATCCAGCGTGCTGTGTATGGTATTTCCGTCCACTGCTGCCTTGATGGTTCTCTCCAGATTGGAATCGTCATTGAGATAGCCATACTCTCTGCCGTTGATGCCGTTTAGCGTATCGTTATAATACTCCTCCAGGCCGTAGGTTCCCACGTTGTCCGTGGTGGTAAAGCCAATCACATCCGCCGCCAGGGAGCCATTGGGATAAACTCTCTTGTATTCCTCTTCAAACCACACGCCCCTGATATTGGAATTTTCCAGAGCGGCCGCCTGAAATCCGCTGATCTCCTCATAGGAAAGCTGGCGAAGGGGCACATACCAGGAGGAATTCTCATGGGTAGTCACATACTCTCTGATAGCGCTCATGTCCAGATCAAAATTTTCTCCCAGCGCCTGCAAGGTGGGCTCCAAATATTCCTCTCTGTCCAGCATCACCTTTGCGTCAATGACCAGGTTATACACCTTTTCGCTGACAGCCAGCTTTGTGCCCTTGGCATCCACAATATCTCCCCGTCTGAAGGGAATTGTGGTGGAATCATAGCGCTGCTGGGAAAGCACCTGCTTTTGATACTGGGTTCCGTTTTCTCTGGTAATCCAGATCAGCCTTACGCTTAAGCCTGCAAAAGCCAGCAGTACAAACAGGAAAAGTACCACCAGCTTCTTCTGCATTTTTATGGAAAATTTCTGCGGTTTCTTTGCTTTTTGTTCCTTCACTGTGCACCTCTAATTACCGCTTTCCGACACCTTGCGCATGGAGTCATTTCCCTCTGCGGTATACATGATAATCTGTCCCTCCTTCGCATAGGTCATTCCCAGCTCCCCTATGGCCGCGCGCTTGATTTCCTCCAAGTCCACGCTGCTGGTAATCCTGCTGTACTCCTCATCATTGGCAAGTTTCTTGGAATTCAGCTCACTCTCCAGGGATGCAATATTTTCTACCTTGTTTGTAAGCTCCGCCTGCATCTGTATGTAATTCACCAAAACAAAGGCTGCCGCACACAGCGCTGCCACCAGAAATACCACATAGCCAAAATTCATGTGTCTGGCCTTGTCCCTGTTCTTTCTGACCTCATGGCTGAGCTGTCTTTTAGGCTGCTCTTCAAGCTGTCTCTGGAGATCAAGCTTACGCGCAGTATTTCCGTACACATAAGAGCCCTGTGCCCTTCCTGTTTTCTGTCCGGTTCCTCTATTTCTGTTTGTATAGGTTGTGTTTCTTCTTGCCGTCTGCGCCATATCAACTATCCGCCTTTTTGCCTATATTTCTTCCTTCCCCTTCTCAAACACTCTCAGCTTTGCACTCTTAGAGCGCGCATTCTGCAAAAGCTCCTGCTCCCCGGGAAGAATGGGTTTTCTCGTGATTACTTTTCCCCTGGATTTTTTTCCGCACACACACACCGGAAACTCCGGCGGGCAGGTACAGGGATTTTCATTTCTCTTAAATGCAGTCTTGACGATTCTGTCCTCCAGGGAATGAAAGGTAATAATGCAGAGCCGCCCTCCCGGATTCAACAGATCAATAAAGTCATCCAGAGAATTCTTAAGCACCTCCAGCTCTCTGTTGCACTCAATGCGCAGGGCCTGAAAGGTCTGCTTGGAGGGATGGCCCTTCTGCCGCATCTTCGCGGGGATGGCTGCCTTTATAATCTCGTTGAGCTGATAGGTGGTCTCCACAGGCCCCTGTTCTCTTGCCTTCACAATATGCTTGGCAATATTCTTCGCAAAGGGATCCTCTCCGTAATCCCTGATAATATGGAAAAGCTCCTGCTCTGAATAATTGTTTACGATGTCTCTGGCCGTCAGGGTCTTTCGTCTGTCCATACGCATGTCCAGGGGCGCGTCAAACCGATAGGAAAATCCTCGCTCCGCCTGGTCAAACTGATGGGAGGAAACCCCTAAGTCAAGCACCATTCCATCCACCTTTTTTACTCCCAGGGCCGAAAGCGCCGCTCTGGCATTGCAGTAGTTGTCTCTGAGAATGGTAACCTTGTCCTGAAACTCTGAAAGCCTGCGTTCTGCGGCTGCAATGGCTGCATCGTCCTGATCAATGCCATACAGATGCCCCCTCTTAAGGTGCCTGCAGATTTCCAGAGCATGTCCGCCCCCTCCCAGAGTGCCATCCACATAGATGCCGTCCGGGTTTATGTTCAGCCCTTCCACCGTTTCCGAAAGCAACACCGAATAATGTGAAAATTCCATAGGCACCTCCCTTTTATCTGCCGTCATCAGATGGTAAGTCCCAGTCCTTCCATGGCAGAGGCGATGTCATCCATATCCGCATCTGCGTTCATGTCCTCCCACTTTTCCCTGCTCCAGATTTCGATGCGGCTCCCCACGCCAACCAGTACTACGTCTTTATCCAAACCGGCAAACTCCCTTAAGGCTGCCGGCAATAGTATTCTGCCCTGCTTGTCCAATTCCACCGTGGCAGCTCCTGCCAGAAAGAATCGTGCAAACTGTCTCGCTTCCTTATTAATCAATGGCAGTGAGGTCAGCTTTTGTTCAAAAGCGTTCCAATCGTCATTTGCGTACACAAACAGACAGCCGTCCATTCCCTTTGAAACCACAAACTCTTCTCCCAGAGCTTCACGGAACTTAGAGGGGATGATCAAGCGGCCCTTGGCGTCTACCGTATGGTTATACTCACTCATGAACATACCATCACCACCAGTCAAAAGCAGGTGTATATTACCACTTTATGACACTTCGTACCACTTTCACCCACTTTTACTATTGATTTTAATATAAAATACTGTATTTTACAAGCCAAATCAACCAGAAAGTTTTGACACAAAGCGCGCAAAAAAGCGCCTTGCAGATGCCTGCAAGGCGCTTTTATACAAGATATTGTATGTTCAAAAAATCCATTCTACCAGATATGTCTTTTTTGTCTCATTTTATTTTCTTAAGATTTCTTAAAAATTTTTTTGTTTTTCTTTCTTATTTATCCTGAACCGAATAACTACATCCGCAATCACGGAAAAAACAAACATGCACAATGCCAGAATCTGGGAAACGGCCAAATCCGTGCCCGGTATCAGCAGCTGATCCGTGCGCAGACCTTCAATGAAAAATCTCCCCAGTCCATAGCCCCCCAGATAAAACAGACACATTTCCCCCTGAAATTTTTTGTGCTTTCTATAACAGAGCATCAGAATCAGGATCATCAGATTCCAGACGCTCTCATAAAGAAAGGTGGGATGCACCTGAATGTAATTGATCCCTTCCACAATATGCGCTGCAATATTCTCCGAAATATCACTGCTCCGCACCGCTTCAATGGGCAGACGCATGGCAAAGAGGCTGTCCGTATACTCTCCGAAGGCCTCTCTGTTCATGAAATTTCCCCAGCGTCCGATCACCTGTCCCAAAATCAGTCCCGGCATACAGGTATCACCAATCTGAAAGGGATTTAGCTTCTTTACCCTGCAATAAATAAAAAGCGTAAGAAAGGCTGCAATGACGCCCCCGTAGATGGCCATGCCTCCCTTTCTGGTATTGAATATACTGAGCAGATCATTCTTATAGTTATCCCAGGAAAAGATCACGTAATAAAGGCGCGCGCCAATCACGGAAAAAATCACGGCATAAATGGCAAAATCCCAATATATATCCGGGTTTTGTCCCGTTATCTTGGCCTGGTGGACTGCCATCAGTATGCCGGCCAGCACCCCGATGCCTATAATCACACCGTAAAAAGCAATGGAAAATCCAAACACGGTGAATGATTTCGGCACGTTTTCCAAATATATCCCCAGATGGGGAAAGGCAATATCTCCTGCGTTCATAGACAAATCCTCTTTTCTGTGTCATACGTTAAATAGGTAATTACGAAACTCGCTCCCTGGTATCAGAAACTGGGCGTAATAACCAAAATAAGGGTGACTAGCCACTGCTTCGGAACCCGTTTTTGGTTATTACGACCGGGTTCGTGACTTTGTCAGCGAGTTTCGCAAACGCCTGTCATACATTAAAGCGGAACAGGATCACATCCCCATCCTGCACCACATAATCCTTGCCCTCCATCCGCACCAGGCCCTTTTCCCTGGCCGCAGACAAGGAGCCTTGTTCCAGCAGGTCCTCATAATTTACTACCTCAGCCTTGATAAAGCCACGCTCAAAGTCGGAATGGATTTTGCCCGCCGCCTGGGGCGCCCTGGTTCCGGCCTTGATGGTCCACGCTCTGGTTTCATCCTCCCCCGCCGTCAGGTAGCTGATCAGGCCAAGGAGGGAATAGCTTGCCTGGATCAGCTTCTCCAATCCCGACTGCTTCAGTCCCAGATCCTCAAGAAACATGACCTTTTCTTCCTCATCCAGCTCCGCAATCTCCTGCTCAATCTGTGCGCAGATCACAAACACCTCACTGTTTTCTCCCGCAGCAAATTCCCGCACCTTTTCTACCATTTCGTTGGAGGCCCCGTCGTCAGCCAAATCCTCCTCGGACACATTGGCCGCGTAAATCACCGGCTTATATGTAAGCAGGTTGTAGGAACGCAGCAGGGCAAGCTCATCCTCATCCTCCACAGACATGCTTTTTGCCATTCTGCCGCTCTCCAAGTGCTCTTTTATGCGCTCCAAAAGAGCAAGCTCCTTCCCAAGGGTTTTGTCCATTCTGGCCGTTTTGGATACCTTGGCATATCTGCGCTCCAAAATCTCCAAATCCGAAAAAATCAGCTCAAGATTTATGGTTTCGATGTCACGCAGAGGGTCCACGCTGCCATCCACATGAATCACATTGCTGTCCTCAAAGCAGCGCACCACATGCACAATGGCATCCACCTCTCGGATGTTGCTTAAAAACTGGTTGCCAAGCCCCTCTCCCTTGGACGCTCCCTTTACAAGACCGGCAATATCCACAAACTCTATCACTGCCGGAGTCACCTTCTTTGACTGATACATATCCCCCAGCAGCTTCAGCCGTTCATCCGGCACCGCCACCACACCCACGTTGGGGTCGATGGTGCAGAAAGGATAATTTGCAGATTCCGCTCCCGCCTTCGTCAGAGAATTAAACAGCGTGCTCTTTCCCACGTTGGGCAGACCGACGATTCCTAATTTCATATCTATCTTTACCTATCCAGAAAGCCTTGATTTTACGGGCTTTCTGCCTTTCTCTTTATTTTGTTTACACCCTTTTTACGCCCTTTTTTCTTAACTGGCAGGCGTAGCTGCTTCCAAAAGCTGAACAGCTTTTACCAGTGATTCGTCCGTAACATGAACATATCTGTCCATAGTCGTTTTAATACTTGCATGACCTAATAATTGCTGCAAGACTTTTGGCTGCATACCGCGTTCAATCACGCGGGTGGCATAAGTATGACGTAACGCGTGCATACAGAAGCGTTTTATCCCGGCTTCATCACACAACTTGTAAAGATGTGTGTCATAGGAGCTGTTCTTTGCAGGTTCACCTGTTCGCCAGAAACCTTGCTTATGCCGATACTCTAAACTCTTGTTCATCAATCGTTAAATATTTAATATCATTCATAACTGCTGATTTAAACAGGGTTCCCATTGTGATGTAAGCCTGTCAGATAGTTGAACCTGCATAGGTTGTTTCCATTCGATTTAGAACCGCTTTACAGTGCATAGGCTTTCCGCATTCTTTGCCTTTTAGGTTTTTCCCCATGATGTACGGACTCCTTTCTCACTCAAAAAAGAGTCCAACGCAACTACAAAGTATAGCACAAAGACTCCATTTTTTCAATCGTAACCGACAAATCTTCGAGGTTGTTTCACGAACAACTCAGACCGGACTGTGCCTGAAATCATGTTCCTATGTCGGTTCTGTTAAGCTTCTTACGCAAAAAAAGCGCAAATTTCCCCTCTTCTCTTTACATTGCCTTTTTTCAGAGCTGCTCTTTATATACAGTCAATACAAACCGGTTATGCCTTGAAATACCTACCATTCTCGCAAAACAGCATTGTCAAAATGTCGATAGTATTCTTTACCCGTCCCAAAGCAAGGCGCGGGAGCAGGAGCGATAAGGCAAAACGTTTGAAAACAAAACGTGAAAAATCTGAACAGGTGTTGACTTTCACGCTGATTTTATGATATGATTTCAGCGTGAAAGTTGGTGAAGTTTTTTGAAGCAAAACACGATTGAAAAACTGCTTGCAGAGAATAACGGTATTTTGAGGACGGCTGATGTTGTCGCCATCGGTATTTCCAAAGAAACCTTTTACAAATATGTAAAATCCGCTAATCTGGAAAAGGCGGCACATGGTATCTACCTCTCACCGGATTGCTTAACCGATGAAATGTATCTGCTGCAAGCGCAATTCCCCAAAGCGGTATATTCCCATGAAGCGGCGTTGTATCTGCACGACCTTGCGGAAAGGGAGCCAATTCCTTTCTCTGTTACCGTTCCGTCAAGCTATAACAGCGGCGGGCTGGTGAAAAAGGGGGTCAAGGTGTACTACGTCAAGCCGGAATGGTACGGCATGGGGATATGTGAAACCCAAACGCCGGGGGGACACGTCGTAAAGGCGTATGACATGGAGCGCACGATTTGCGATATCCTGCGCAAACGTGCGGATATGGACATAGCCGTATTGAATTATGCGATAAGGGAATATATGAAGCGCAAGGACAAGCGCATTTCCGTTTTGAGCCATTATGCCGTTGCGCTTCATATCGAAAAACAAATGCGGGAAACAATGGGGGTACTGTTCTGATGATAAAAACTTCAAGGCAGCTAAAAGACTTAATCCGAAACAAGGCAAAGGGTGACAGCGATAAATCCGGGCTTCTTATCCGCAACTATGGTATGGAGCGTTTTTTGGAGCGCGTTACCCTCTCGAAGTACAAGGATAATTTTATCTTAAAGGGCGGTATGCTCGTTGCCGCTATGGTGGGGCTGGATAACCGGGCTACAATGGACATTAATACTTCAATCCGCAATCTCCCCCTTGATATGGAACACGCAAAGAAAATTGTTGAGGAGATCGCTGCGGTAAAAATCGACGACAATATCCGCTTTGAGATCAAGGATATCTTAAACATTATGGACGAAGCGGAGTACGGCGGTGTGCGCCATCTCCCTGTGGGCTTATCCCCTCGAAACGGTGCTTGCGGAAAAAATAGAAACGGTGTTGTCGCGGGGCGTATTAAACACGCGGCTGCGGGATTTTTATGATTTATATATCCTGCAGCAAACAGAACTGCAGATTAACAGGACGACGCTTGCGGCGGGTATCACATGGAAAACCGTAATGAATGCTATCCGCGCTTTATGCGATAGCTGTATTTCATAAAAGCAAAAGGGGGCTATATGGGCTATCTGCCAGCGACGGGCGCATATATGATAATAGCACTTGCAATCGGCTTTATCGTTATGGTGGTGGGGCTTTTCGTCGGGCATATTATCCTGTTTGACAGTATTACCCTCGGCATTATCGCTGGCGTATGCTGCAATCTCTTTTTCACATTACATTTGCACTTTTTTATGTCGCAATTCCTTTCCCTTTTTTGGTCTCATGCCAATGGACTTTTCCACATCTTTAGAGCTCAGCCGGCAGGAAACAAGAGTAGTCAGTCTTCAAGGATATCCATGCTGCCAGCTATATCCTCCAGCAAATCCTCTAACAAATTCTCCTGATACCCAGCCCTTCTCTCTCTCCGCACACTTTCTGCAGTGGAACATAATATGGGATTCTTTAAACGGTCTAGCTTAGCCAGCCGCCTGTCGCTCAACTTTTCTTCTGAAATTGATTTATCATAATCCTCTGCATTCATCCTCCACAAATGAACTGCCTCTCCATATCGCTGCCACAATCGGTCTGCGATATCCATTCCCTCCGGATCCAGATCACCGCTATAATAGATAACCGCACCGCTTTTCGCCAAATGTGCCAATACCTGAAATGCGGCCACACGCAGCTGTCCGGAGGTACACAATATAGCTGCATTATACTTCCTCGTATTTTCTGCTAAATACAAAAACACCATCTCATTTTCAACCACATATACTTTATGGCCGTCCGCCTTTACTTTTGTAATAGATTTCAAATTCTCTGCTGTAAGCACATAAGGCTCTCTTCGATGATAAAAAGCTTCGTAGGCAGGGTGTAATCCATCTGCCGTCTCTATCTGCACCCCCAAAACATGAACCATGCTTGCAATACTATCGGATACAAGTCCCACCGCCTGCATACATTCACGCCATTCATAAGCATTTTGGGGCATAGTGAAATTTTTCCAAAAGCAGACAGCATGCGTAAGTAATTGTGCCGCCGTTGATCCTCTGTCAAAATAGTGTGGATTTCCGGAAACCTCTGCTGCAAATACCGCCAAAAGATTCTCTTCACCGTCCCTTTTTTCCAGCCAAATCAATGCCTTTCCCACATTTCGTACAAGAAGCTCTGCCTCCTTGGAATTTCGTGCAAATTCTTTGATCAGTATTTGATAACCAAACTTTTTATGACATTGCAATTCCCTTATCCATGCAGGCACAACCGATGTTTTTTCAGCGCAGCCTTCAAAGTAAGCAAAAAGTTCATTGAAAAAAACATCCTTTTCCACCTGAACCTTAGCTTTTTGCTCCTGATTCGTATACAGCGGGCTTTCAAAATAATCTTCCAAAACACACTTCATGTCAATTGGTGCAAAGCGCGTTTTCTGCAATCCCCGTTCAAATTCCTGAAAAGTAATTTTTACAGTTTCGTCCCCAAAAGCCCTCCCAACAATCCCGCCGATCGCACGTCTTTCTTCCTCTGAAGCCTTTTTCAGCGTAATGCTTCCCGCCGCTCTTCCATAGCTTTCCCATTTTTTCCGAAGCTCCTTCATACATCTGCTGTAGGCTGGGTTTCTCTTCAAATAAGCAGCACATTCTCCATTATTGCACATCTAATATCCTTTCATGCCCATTCCAAATATAACGAATCACCGTCACAATCTGCGAGTTCATTGGCCGATGAAGCTCCGCAATCCTGATTCCCTTTACCGTTTCATAGCATCCCCATAAAGATTGAGAATTCATGATATAATCAAAATCCATCTTATGTACCAGCTCAAACATACTGCTGATATTTTTGTCATCCACTCCGGCAAAGGCTTCATCCAAAGCAATCATACGCGGATGTTCTTCATAATCCGTTTTTTTATACTGAGCGTTTACTGCCGCAAAAAGCGGAACATACATTGCCATTGCCTTTTCACCGCCGCTGAACCGGTTAAAAGCAGCATTTGTAAGCGGCTTTTTGTTTTCTTCTCCCCGCCTGTAAAACATTTTAAATTCAAACCATTTGCGATAATCCAAGGCATCACGGACCAATTCCATATAATTGATCAAACCACCCTCTTCCTCCAGTTTCATTTTTTCAATTCGGATTTTACTTCTAAAATGTCCTGCAACCTTTTCAATATCTTCTACCGTCAGCAAATCACGGTCCCTTAATAATATCTGTTCTAATTCCGCCGTATCCAGCTCCACCTCATTTTCCGCGCTGCGCGGCTTCCACTCCAACGAAAAACTAAGCCCCATGGAGGTATCAAGCTCCTTCATCAGGTTTGACATATCCTTTACCCAGTTTCGGCTTTCCGCAATCCGGTCTGTAAGCTGATGGCTGATGGTTTGAGATAGAATATCTTCAAATAATTCCCGATCCTTTTGTTGAATCAAAAGCTCTGTCTCATCTATGGCAGCTTTTATAATCTGGTAAAATTCTTCCAAAAATACCCTTTTCCCATTCCACGCAGACACCACACGGACTCTCTTACGCAGAGGCTGGAATTCTGCCCCCGTGCCAGGCCATTCTCCTGCCGCTTCAAAGCATTCCTCCAGCGAGGTCCCATAATTGGCAAGACTGCCGTTATGTCTCTGATATACCTGAATCAGCGACTGCAGCATATCTCCATACTCACGGTTCTTATCGCTGTCTCTCAATAATCTGACAGCTTCTCTGGCACATTCCGCCAAGCTACGCGTTTGCCTTTCCACAACCAATTTTAATGCAAGTTCCTCTTCAAAAAATTTGCGCAGAATTGTCTCCTCTGCAATCAATTCCTGTAACCGTGCCTTTTTCTGTGGCTCCGCTTCCATCAGATTTTTCAAAATCTGATCCTTGCGTATTCTTTTTTCCCCTAGATCCTTTTCCTGTTTTTCAATGTTTTCAATTTCCTGCCGCAGCAGCTTCAGACGCTGTGCCTTCTGTGCTATCTCCGGACGGCTTAAATATTCCTCGTACTGGCCAATCCTAATATCACATTCTTTCACCTTGACATCACAAGAACGTTTTTCCTCCCAGGCCTCATCCATTATCTGCTTATCCTGCTCCAAATAATCCTGTCCTGAAATATATTTTCCTCTTTCTGTCTCCAGCTTCAAAAGCAATTCCTTACAGCTCTGCCATATATGCTGGTATTCCTCAAGGGCGCCCAGGGCTTCCTCATACTCTTTTTGGGTCCTTCCATAGGGAAAGGATTTGCATTTGGGGAGCATCGTCTGATACTGCGCCTGCTTTCTGTCCCCATATTCTTTTTCCTTCTGCTCTTTTTTTATGTACTCTGCCAAAATACGTTCTAATTCCGCTTTACAGTCTTTTTGGCGTTCAAACGACAGACTCAATTCTTCAAAATCTGGGATATTCTTATATTCATATTCCAGCTTCTCCATATCCTTCTGGGCACACGTCAGCTTCTCCTGCAGCTGCTGCATTTCCTGTCCGACATTCTCAATTTCCTTTTGCAAAGCTTCTATTCTCTGCGCCTTCTTCTTTTGTCTTGTCAAGTATCCCAGAAACTCTGCTTCTGCCTTTTTGGCTCTGCCGGCTAATATCCCTTGTATGAATTGTCCATTTTTACCAAGATAAATGCCATTTCCCGCTTCTGGATTTTCATAAATATTGCTTAAAATCTTCTGAACACTTTCTTTGATTTCCGAGGTCAGCTCCTCATTCAAAACCAGCTTGGAGAAATTCGAAGCTCCCTTCGCCGGTACATAAATCACGGTATCCAGAAACTCCGGACACAATTCTTTCATTTTTGCAAAATTCTGTTCTGACACAACCAAGGCATCCAGCAGTCCCATGCTCTCCAGCTGAGCTTCCAATTGTGCGCAGTCTGCTTCACTCAGTCCGTCTGAAAATTCTACCGTCTTATAAAATGGAACCGCAGCTATTCCTGCTTTTTCCAGGCACTGTCTGGAATATATGATACTCTCACTTCTGTCAGGCTGGATTTCCTCCCTGCTTTGTATCGCTTCCAGCTCCTGTTTTGCCGCATTCAGCTTTTCAGTGCTGACACGGATTTCCTGAAAAATCTCTTGTTTCCTTTCAAGCCATGCTGACCTTTGATTTTCGTAATCATTCCGCAGTAATGCCTGAATTTTTTCAGCATTTGCAATGTTTTGATATTCACGAACCTGATTTTCTGCTTCTTTCAGCACCGCTTTCTGCGGTTTCCAGGATTCTGAATTTTCTGCATGAGAATATAACTGTATAATCCAATTATCCTGACTTAACAGTATCTGATGCTCCGCCTCCGATAGATTTTGTTCCTTTTCCATTTTATGCCTGCGGATCAATTCCAGCTCTTCAGCGGCTTCATCATATTTACGCGATATTTCTTCGAAATCGCGAATCAGCCTGCTGCATTCTTCCACCGATTTTTTGTATAAGAACAGGCTGTTGGAAATTTCTTCCGCCCCTCTTGTCTGCTCCATTCCAACAAAGCGCAGAACCGTTTCATGCCCGTCCCACTGTAGTATTTCCTGCTGTTCCTCCAGTCCCTGCCTTTGTCTCATCAGCATATCCTGATATGCCTCCAGCATGTCCTTAACTTTTTTTAATTCCTGTTCTTTTCGATAAATTTTCTCTTTATACTCTTCAATTTTATCTGACTGCTTCTGGCCTTTTCCCTGTGCCTCTTCCTTTTCCCTTTTTGCATACTGCAATTTTTGGTCAATTTCTTCCAAGTCAGTATCTAATAAACCATTTTTTTCTGTTTCCGCCAATGTTTTCCTGTCAGAAAGCTCTTGCAGACAAATGGCTATATCCCCTAATTCCTGACTGAGTTTATTTTTCTCATTTTGCTTTTCATCATATTCCTGCTGTGCGTTTTCTACCTCTTCTTTCTTCTTCAGATAAGATTGCGCCTTTTTCGCAAGCATAAACTGATTATATCGTGTATATTCATTCCGAATAATTTTCACATCTGCCAAAGCACGATTCAGCATATCCAAACTGTCCTGAATCTCATCCATTTTCTCCATGGCGTCTACCATGGTGCGCAAATCCTCATCTGACAGAGTCTGCAGAGACTCATTCAATATGTCGTATACCCTGGTTGGTTTAAATTCCTTGGAAAGCTTCGGTGCCCGCACTTTCACAAGCAGCTTTATGAACTGCTCATACTGCTCTGCTTTCCGAAAGCCAAAGATATATTGATTGACTAATTTCTTATATTCACTTTGGCTGTCAGTAAAAAGATTATTTTCCCCCAGTTGAGCTTTCATTTCTCTTTTGTCATAAGGGATTTTCGTACTTCCCGTCTCTTTATACAGCCATAAATCATAACCAATCCTTTGACCATCCAAAATCAAAAATCCCCAGAAGTCCATAGGTTTTCCTCTTTTTGCGCGCTGTCCAATCCCTATGGTTCTGTATTCTTCCATATGTTCCTTTTTAAATTCCAGAAAAAGATAACCCGTCGCTTCCTCTTTTCCCTCTTCTCCCAGAAAATAATATTCCATTCTTCTGTCACTGGAGCCAAAGGGATCCAGGCGGCTTGGCGTACGGTCTCCATCCAGAATAAAAGGGATAAAGCTCTGTGTCGTAATTGATTTTCCTGAACCATTCTGTCCTCTCAAAAGAAGCTTTCCATCATAGAACTCAAAGCATTCTTCATCATACAGCCAAAAGTTTACAAACCCGATTCGATTCATTTGCCAGCGATTGCCCAATTTACTCTACCTCCCCAAAATCTTCAGGATAAAAGCCTGCTTGCTTTCCCACTGCAGGCAGAATTATTACCATGTCCCCACTCTGCCGGATAAGCATCCATTCTTTCATATAATTCTTCACTGTATCCACCAGTTTCCCCTCATCCATTTCACGATACTCCTTGCTCCAGCCCATACTCCATTTTTGTCTGCATAAAAATACCAATTCAGAAAATTGCCGCTCTGTGAAAATAATCATTTCATTTTCCTGCTTTACCACTTCTCCGACGCGGAACATTTGCTGGATGTGCGCACAGACTAACAGCACTATTTCCGGAAGCATAGCATCTCTTGGGTGAACCTTCCCATAACAATCATCCTCTTCCAACACAAAAAATGCTGCATTTTTATGGATATCCAATCTCCCGCCCAGATTTTCCTCTAAATATTTTTCAACCCACTGTCTTTGATTTTTTAGATACAGAGAATCCACATCCTCATTTCCTTCCCAATACATAGCCGGACATACAGCAAGCTGTCTATATACACGGTTGATTCTTGCAGCGCCTCTATCCTCTTGAATTTCCTCAAATCTCTGTTTTTCAAAATCCTTCCATGTTTCAAAGTCCGATATGTCCATGGGAAAACTTGTGGCAAAATACTTGGAATACCCTGTATTTTCATATAACACTTCCTGTTTCGGTTCCAATCCGAACGCTTCGCTGGCACCCTCATATACCCGAAGCATCTGCATCTTTTCCATATACTGCAAAGCACGTACCAGTGATTTTCTTTGGGAAAAAGAGGTCCAGTCAATTAGAATTTCTCCCTTTAACTTCGTCTCCACATAGTCAATCAATTCTGAAAGAAGAAACTGTTCTCCTTCCTCTTTGTCCTCTAAATACATAAGTACCACACACAAAATGCAATAATCCAGAATTTCTGAAAATTCTTGTATCCCCATAAAGCTTTCCGCATGTGCGGGTATTTTTTCCAGTTTCAGCAGATTTTCCGTATGGATCAGTTTCCAGCCCATCTGTTCCCTTATAAATCTCTGAAACGCCGGTATATCCCTCTTTACCTTATAGTAATCTTCCTTGTTGTTATCCTTGCATATCCAAAATTGTTCGAACAGCGTCCGTACTTCATTCATATCATTTAAACTCCACTATATATGCCGGCATCGTCAGATCTCCATCCTCACACTTTAAAACACAGGTGCCCTCTTTCTGTATCAGCCGATATTCCTGTCCAAATTCTGTCTGCCCTTGCTTCTGTGAATTCATATTTGCCATGGTAATCCATTGCAAAAACATATTTTTTGTCATTTCTGAAATCGGTTCCTCAATCTCTGAAAATACAATTTTGTTATCTTTCACATAACGCATTACGATCTCTTTCTGTCTTTTCACACTCTGTAAATAAGCTTCCCGCTGCATCATCTTTTCTAATGATTTATCAGAAAATCCCCTTTTGTCCTTTTTCTCACGATAGTTACGGCTATGCGGTTTTATATAAAATTCCACCGGACTTTCTTCATAAATGCTATTATTGATTCCTTCCTCCTCTCTTAAGCAATTTGTCTTAAAATGCTGTATGTTCTGAATACCGAAAACATGAGCAGACAGACAATGAGCCTCCTCCATATTTTCACATTTCAGGAACATCTCCAAAAACTTCCGGTAATCATCCTTGCGGCTGATTCCCCAATTCTGCAGCTGCACAATCAATGCAGCATTCTGTATAATACTTCTGATGACATCATTTGTAATTTTTAAAACCTTACGGCTTTCACAATCCTTTCCCTGGGTATCAATAAACCATCTTTTTAAGGAATCCCATTTTCCCATGACATTTTCTCTGATATTCGGTTCAAGGTTTCCATGTGATTCCAAAAAAGCATGTGGAATATCTCGTTCGCTTTCAATCACTTTTTCCAAAACGACGCCTTCGATTACAGGCATCTGCCGCATCAGAATCTGTTCAATCCTTTTCGAATGATGCTGCAGCTCCTGTACAAAATCTGTCAAATATTTTATGAACTTGTCCTTATGTAAAACAAACTCTACGGATTTCATAAGATGCTCTGTTTTTCCCGAATAAAAATCTCTCAGATAATCCTGATAATTCTGATTCAGCCGTTTAAAATCCTCCTGCAGTAAACTCCACCACTCGTTCACCTCTTTTAAACCGGCGCCCTGCATTATTTCGGCTTCTTCCAGGCTCTTTTCCAATCGCACAAAAAAGTTTGTAGACAAATTCCCTGATTCCATAAAAATATTTTCTAACCGAACTGTCAATCGTTCTATTTCCACCGCGTATTCTGACATCGTATAACGGTATTGCTTATTTTTATAATCTGCTATGGTATAGACTCTTCCCGGATCCTGCAAGGGTGTCAGATTCTTCCATTTCACCAGCGCTTCCAGATCCATTTCCAACTGGTTCATGGTATAATCGGCAAATTCATTCTCTTCCTTCAGCAGTGTATACACATCTTCCTTATATAATTGAAAGTGCATTTTTTCATATTCACGATAGAAATAACGCATGATTTTCCGATATGTACCTGCATTAGGAACAGATAAATATGAGGTTTCATTAATTGCCTCTAAATGCTGCATATAGAATTCCCTTTCTTCCTGTGTACCTTGCAAAACCAGCAAAAGGCCGCACCCCCACGCAAGCTGGAGGGCAGCGACCTCTATATTCTGCGCATACCACGTTTATCTCCCGGCATGCTGGTAATCCCTCTTTTTATTTTTTAATTCTTCATATAATAAGCAGTAATTTTCATAGCGCAGGCGGCTGATCCTGCCCGCCTCCACTGCCTTTTTGACGCCGCAGGCCGGCTCGCTTATATGGGAACAGCCCCGGAAGCGGCAGTCCTGTTCATAGAATGCAAACTCGGGATAATAGGCTCCAAGCTCCTCCTTCTCCAGACCAAACAAACCAAGGGAGCTAAAACCCGGCGTATCCAGAATGTAGGTATTTTTCTCCACGGCGATCAGCTCCGAATGTCTGGTGGTATGCTTTCCCCGCTGTATCTTTTCACTGATGTTTCCAGTCTCCATGACCACTCCCGACTGCAGACAGTTGATCAGTGAAGATTTTCCCACGCCGCTGGGTCCGGCAACAGTAGTGGTTTTTCCAGACAAAAGCTCTTTCAGCTGCTCAATTCCCAGATTTTGCCTGGCGCTCACCATCAAAGTCCGGTAGCCGCAGGCGCCGTAAATATCCAGATAACCCCTGCCCGCTTCCTCCTCGTCGATGTCTGATTTGTTAAAGCAGACAATACAGGGTATCTCCTGCTGCTGCATCATAATCAAAAAACGATCCAGCAAATTGAAATTGGGCCTTGGCTTTACAATGGAAAAAATCACCAGGGCCTGGTCCACATTTGCCACCTCTGGGCGGATAAGCTGGCTTTTTCTGGGCAGAATTTCACGAATGTTGCCCAAAAGCTTTTCCTGATCCAGCACGTCCAGCTCCACATTATCTCCCACCAGGGGCTTTTTCCCATCCAGCCTGAATACGCCCTTGGCCTTACATTCGTAAACGCAGTTCCCTTCCGTATGCACGTAGTAAAACCCTGCAATTCCCTTCGTTATCTTTCCCTGCATTCATACCTCATCTTTTGGTCTATTCCGCAACAAATTCTACTCTTCTGGTAAAGGATCTGCTTTCTGTGACGCCCGGCGTGCTTACCGTCTCTCCCGTTTCAGGGTCCGTAGTGGTGCCGCCCTCAGTAGTCACTGTGTACGTCATAGTAATGGTGCCTCCGGAAGAGGTCAGGCCGTAATAGTTTGCCGACTGGGGGAAGGTGGATGTGGTGGTTTCCAAAAGCACCTGTCCGTCATCCGTCTCCAGCCTGATGGTTACCTCTGTTCCTGCCACATAGTCCGGAGCCTCCTCTACCGTAGGCGCGGTGATACTCATATTGCATTTGTAGGTGACTGGCTCTGCCCCCTGGCTCACTTTGATATCAAGAGAGGTTCCCGGGTCCACATAAGAGCCGTGGGAATAGCTCTGATAACAGATATGCCCTTCCTGCACCTCAGCGTTGTACACATAGCTTACACTGCCAATCTCAAGTCCTGCCTCAATGGCTTCAAAGGTGCCGTCCTCCTCGGAAAGTCCAATCAGATTGGGCACTCTCACCTTTGTCTCCTCCTTGCCCAGGCTCACCGTAACAGTGATAACGCTTCCCCTTGGCGCCTTGCTGCCGTTTGCAGGATTCTGGGAAATCACAATTCCTGCCTCAATGGTATCGGAATAGCTTTCCGTCTTGTTCACTAAAAATCCCAGACCGATCAGCTCACTGTTTGCCTCGTCAAAGGTTTTGCCCGTCACCCCGGGCACCTCAACGCCCTCTGAGCCTGCGCTTACAGTCAGCGTCACCGTGCTTCCTGCCTCCAGCGAGGCCCCCACACTTACATCCGCGCTGATGACAACACCTTCATCATAAGTGTCGGACTCCTGATATTCCACCTGGGGATTCAATCCAAGCTCCGTCAGGCTGTTCCTGGCATCCTCCACATTCATTCCCCGCACATCAGGCATCTGCACATAGGCGGCGGAGGTCTGGGTCTCCTCCGTGGTGATAATAGGGCTCTGCCTGTTTTCATCCTGCATACCGCCGAAAATCCTCACAGCAAGAAAGATGATTACAGCGCAGATAACCACTCCCACAATCACTGCCAGAGCGGTAGTCACCTTTTCCATCCTGGGATTATAGTCGTATTCGTCCTCTTCCTCCTCTTCCTCGTCATAGTCAGGATCCGCCTCCGTGCGCAGCCGCATGGAATCCTGCCGCTTAAGATGCTCCTCATTTTCCTGATATACAGAGCGCCGTTTAATCTGCGCCATATCGTTATCCGAAATCATGCGGGTGCGGGCCGACTCATCCATGTCCCGCATCACCACGAAATCCTCATCAGGGCTGATCAAGGACTGCTTCAGATCCGCAATCAGCTCCTGCATATTTTGATATCTTCTGTCCGGAGATTTCTGGCAGCATTTTAACACAATGCTTTCCACACTGGCAGGAATCTCCGGTACAAACTCCTTGGGGGAGGGCATTTCCTCCTGGATATGTTTAATGGCAATAGCCACCGTGGTCTCCCCGTTAAAGGGAACCCGGCCTGTGAGCATCTCAAACATAGTGATTCCAAGAGAATAAATGTCGCTCTTTTCATCACTGTAGCCGCCCCTTGCCTGTTCCGGTGAGGTATAGTGTACGGAGCCCATAACATTGGAGGTTATGGTATTGCTGGTAGCCGCCTTGGCAATCCCAAAGTCCGTCACCTTTACCTTGCCGTCCTTTGATATGATAATATTCTGGGGTTTGATGTCTCTGTGAATAATATGATTGTTGTGAGCGGCCTCTATGCCCATGCTCACCTGAATTGCGATGCTGACTGCCTCCTTGTAGGACAGGCGGGCCTTCTTCTCAATATATTTTTTGAGAGTAATCCCCTCCACAAGCTCCATCACGATATAATAGATGCCGTTTTCCTCTCCCACATCATAGACATTCACAATATTGGGGTGCATCAGACCTGCCGCAGCCTGTGCTTCAATGCGGAATTTTGATACAAAGTTGGCATTTTCGCTGAATTCCTGCTTTAATACCTTCACTGCCACATAGCGGTTCAGCTTATGGCATTTCGCTTTATATACATCTGACATACCGCCAGTTCCGATTTTTTCCAATATCTCATAGCGGTCGCCAATCATCATTCCAATCTTGATCATACTTCCTCTCCAATCTCATTCCATGTCCGCCCACAGTAAGCGGCATTCTCTCAGGGATCGATCAATATCACACTGATATTGTCCCTTCCTCCCCTGGCATTGGCCGCCTTCACAAGCTCCCTGGCCATTTCTGCAATATCCCGTCCTCCGCTTATGATCTGTCTGATTTCTTCATCCTCCAGCATGTTGGTCAGGCCGTCCGAGCACAGTAAAACAAGATCGCCCTTTTTAATTTCTTCCGAAAAAAAGTCCGGCTCCACAGTATCCGCCGCCCCTACCGCTCTGGTAATAATATTTTTATCAGGATGGTTCCTTGCCTGCTCTCTGGGAATTCCTCCCATGCGCACCATCTCCTCTACAAGAGAATGGTCTCTGGTGATCTGACGAATGGTTTCATTCACAATGTAAAGCCTGCTGTCCCCCACGTTGGCTGCCTCCAGGCGTCCGTCTGCGCAAAAGGCCGCCACCACTGTGGTGCCCATACCCTCAAGCTCCGGTCGCTCACAAGCTTTCTTTCGTATCATGCTGTTGGCCTCTTCAATGGCGTTCTCCAAAGCACGGACCGGTTTTTCCTGTGATGATTCCCTGATCTTGCGAACCATAGTCTCCACCGTAGTTTTAGATGCGAAATCCCCCGCATTATGTCCTCCCATGCCGTCCGCCACAATAAACAAATTTGGCAGACTGCCCAGAGGATATTCCGAGGTATACACACAATCCTGATTCATTTTTCTCTTCCTGCCGATATCAGTGATGGAAAACGCTTTTGGCACGTCAATGTTCCTCCCCATTTTCCCTTCTAAAATAGTAATATTTGGAAGCCGTTTTTTTCTTGATACTCGCCTATTGTAGCACAACCTGGAAAAAAGGACAAGTTTTAACCACTTGCCCCCATTTACTTTCCTTATATATTATGTCGGTATACTTTCAGAATAAACGCAGGCGGTATAAAAATCTATTGACTGGCTTTGGTTTTACCTCCTATGGAGCTTCCCTTTCACCCCTCCTGATACCTGCGGCGAAGCTGGCCGCAGGCGCCGTCAATGTCTCTGCCCATTTCCCTTCGAACCGTGACATTCACTTTATTTTTTTCAAGGATATTTTTAAATGCCTCCACACTGGCCCTATCCGACTGCACATATTTTCTCTCCTTTATAGGATTGACCGGAATCAGATTCACATGGCAGCACAAGGGCTTTGCCAGGAGAGCCAGCATGCGGGCGTCCTCTTTGCTGTCGTTTTCGCCCCGCACCAGACTGTACTCAAAGGTAATCCTTCGTCCCGTTTTTTCAAAATAATAGCTGCATGCCTCCATCAGCTCCTGTATGGAATATTGATTTGCCACAGGCATCAGACTGCGCCTTTTTTCGTCCGTAGCCGCGTGCAGGGAAAGGGCAAGGGTAATCTGTAACCCCTCCCCGGCCAGCCGCCGCATCCCTGGCACAAGGCCGCAGGTGGACACCGTGACGCTGCGCTGGCCGATGTTCAGGCCGTTCTCATCGGTCAGCAGCCTGAGAAACCGCACCAGATTGTCATAGTTGTCAAGAGGCTCACCCATGCCCATCACCACCACATTGGAGACCCGCTCCCCGGTAAGCCTGGTGATGGCATAAATCTGCTCCAGCATTTCCGAAGCCGTCAGGCTGCGCTCTAGGCCGTTTAAGGCGGAAGCGCAGAATCGGCATCCCATCCGGCAGCCCACCTGGGAAGAAATACACACGCTGTTGCCGTGTCTGTACCGCATCCACACGCTTTCCACCAGATTGCCGTCCATGAGACGGAACAAAAATTTTTTCGTGCCGTCTGCCTTTGACTCCTGCACCCGCACTGCCTCAAGGGTGGTGTAGGTATATCTCTCCCTGCATTTTTCCCGAAAGTCCTTTGAGAGATTGGTCATCTCTTCAAAAGAGGATGCAAGCTTTTTGTGCATCCAGTCATACATCTGCCTGGCCCGAAATGGCTTCTCTCCAAAGTCCGACAGCTCTTTCGTAAGCTCAGTGAACGTCATCGATTTGATATCTTTTTTCTCTGTCATGGGAATGCCTTTCTTATCTTGTGCGTCTGAAACGGGCGATAAAAAATCCGTCCGTCTCCATGTATCCGGGAAGAAGCTGTATGCAGGCTAAAGCCTCCTTTTTGGTCAGCTTTAAATCCCCTCCCTTTGCCTGAAGGCGGATTTCCTCTCTCTGACGCAAAATCGCCTGGGGCAGAAAGGGCTCTATGCTTTCCGGCTCAAAGGGAAAATGCTCCGTAATATAACGTACCATATCCTCATTTTCCCCTCTATGTATGGTGCAGGTGCTGTACACCAGGGTTCCCCCCGGCTTTACATACCCCCAGCTTTTCTCAAATATCAGTTTCTGAAGCTTTTCAAGCTCTGCCATGCTCTCTTTAGTTACATGATATTTGATATCCCGCTTTTTTCCCAAAACGCCAAGCCCCGAACAAGGCACGTCCAAAAAAAGTACATCCGCTTTTTCCAAAAGCGCCTCGTCCGTATGAGTGGCATCATACACCTGAACCGTAATATTTTCTGCCCCCATACGCTCTGCGTTTTCCAAAATAAGCGCTTCTTTGGCCTCCGACACATCCCGGGCAAGCACCCTTTTGGCCCGCTCAGCGGCCAAAAGGGTTTTTCCCCCGGGCGCCGCACACACGTCCACCACAAAATCCTTTGGTCCGATGCCAGCCGCCTCCACCGCCAGAGCGGAGCTTGCATCCTGGACGGTAAACACCCCCTGGGAAAATCCGGGCAGCGCGGCAATGCTCTCCGTGTTCTCCACTGTATACACATAGGGCAGATAGGGGCTTTCTTTTATCCTTGCGCCGCTCTCCCTGATCCTTTCCACCCAGCCTTCTCTCTCCTCTGCTGAAAGTCCCATGCGAAAGCGCAGGGATACCGGATGAATGTTAAGCAATCCCTCAAGCAGCCTTTCTGTCACGGTAATTCCGTATTCCTCAAACCACATCCTCGTAATCTCAAGGGGCATGGAATATTTTACGGAGTCATACAAATCCCTCTGGGTTTCCTGATCCGGAAGAGGCAGGCTGTCCTTTTGGCGGGCTATGCTTCGCAGTACCCCATTTACAAAGCCCTTCAGATTTTGAAAGCCTCTCTTTGCCGCCAGCCTGCAGGCCTCATTGCACACGGCGCTGTCCGGAATGCCATCCATATAAAGCAGCTGATAGAGGCTCAGATACAAGAGATTGCGGATCAGAGGCTTCATTTTTCTGACCGGAACCGAGGAAAAATGATCCAGATAATAGTCAAATTCCAGACGCCTCTCCAAAACTCCTTCTGTCAGGCGCTTGATGAAGGCCTTATCCCGTGCCGCAAGGTAATCGTATTTATCCAAAACCGCCTTTATAAGCCGATGGGAATACTCTCTTCCCTTCTCAAGCTCCAGCAGGGTATCAAGCACAATCTCCCTTGTGTTTTCTCCCATGGTCAATCGTCCCTTCTTCTGTTTCCGCCAAACAAAAGCACCAGTCGAAGCAGCTGCAGGATAGAGGACGCAGCAGACGCCACATAGGTCAGCGCCGCCGCTGTAAGCACCTTTTTGCAGCCTGCATTTTCCACAGAGGTCAAAAGACCGTACTGCTCCACCTTCTGCACCGCTCTCCTTGAGGCGTTAAACTCCACGGGAAGGGTCACCAGCTGAAACAGCACAGAAAGGGCAAAGGCCCAGATGCCAATCTGAATCAGGGTCTGATTCCAGCTCAGAAGCACCCCCAGCAGAATCAGGGGAATTCCCAGGGTACTGCTGATATTCACCACGGGAACCAGAGTGCTTCTGATGGAAAGGGGCGCATATCCCTTGGCGTGCTGGATGGCATGTCCGCACTCGTGGGCAGCCACTCCCACAGCGGTGACAGACACGCCGTTATAATTCTGCTGGGAAAGGCGCACCGTGTTGGTGCGTGGATCATAATGGTCTCCGCTTCCTCTGCTCAGGCACTCAATCTGTACATTGTACAGCCCTTCGTTGTTCAAAATACGGCGGGCCGCCTCAGCCCCTGTAATGCCGCTCATGTTCCGCACCCTGGCATACTTGCGCATAGTGCTGTTCACAAGGGCGCTGGCCCCCAGACAAAGCAGCATGCCGATAATCACAAGATAATAGGTGGGGTCCCACATAAAACCATAATATCCCATTCCGTAATACATAGCGTCAACTCCTTTATTCCTGCCCAAGCCTCTCGCCGGGCTTCATCCGCACTCCCAGGAGAAAATCCCGGGCCTGCATTCTTTTTTTCCCTTCCAGCTGCAGCTCGTAAACCTCTAAAAATCCCTGGCCTGTAGCCACACTGATATGATCCTTTTCCACCTTTACAATTTCTCCCGGAGCGTACGCCGCCCCGCCCGGTTCCCGGGACGCGCTGTCTGAACCCTGAAACGCCCCATCCGGCCCCTTCGGAATCGCCTTCCAGATTTTCAGCTGCTTTCCATGGTAAAAAGTATATGCACTGGGCCATGGCGTCATACCCCTGATCAGTCTGTCAATTTCACAGGCAGATTTTCCAAAGTCGATGCAGCCCATTTTTTTGTCGATCAACGGGGCGTAGGAGCTTTCCTCCTCCGCCTGCTTTTTAGGAAAAAGCTCTCCCTTCTCAAGCAGGTCGAGAGCCTGCACAACCGCCTCTCCCCCAAGCACCTTCAGCTTGTCATGAAGGGTCTCAAAGGTGTCCTCATGGGAAATGGGAAGCTCCCTTTGATAGAGCATATCCCCCGTGTCCACCCCTGCATCCATCTGCATGATTGTAATTCCGGTGGTCTTTTCCCCCCGGATAATGGCATGCTGTATGGGGGAAGCGCCTCTGTACTTAGGCAGCAGAGAAGCGTGAATATTCACACAGCCAAACTGCGGCATATCCAGTATCTCCTGAGAAAGAATCTGTCCATAGGCCGCCACAATAAAAATATCTGCAGCAAAGCTTTTAAGGGTTTCCACCGCCTCCGGTCTTTTGATCCGCTCCGGCTGAAACACAAAAATTCCATGGCGCAGCGCACACTCCTTTACCGGCGAAAATTTAAGCTCTCCGCTTCTTCCCCTGGGCTTATCCGGCTGCGTCACAACCGCCGCCACCTCATGTCCGGCCTCTATCAGCGCCTCCAGCGCCTGCGCCGCAAAATCCGGCGTTCCCATAAAAACAATCTTCATTGTGCCGCTCCTTATATCTCTTCCTCTTCTTCCTCTTCATCCCCTACATCCCGAAGGCCGCCCTGGGCCTTCTCCACATAGAGATGTCCGTCCAGATGATCCAGCTCATGGCAGATAGCCCTGGCCAAAAGCTCCGTTCCCTCCAGCTCAAACTCCTTCATATTCACATCCAGCGCCACAGCCTTCACATAGCTTGGCCTGGTCACAATGCCATATTTTCCGGGAACGCTCAAGCATCCCTCATGTCCAGTCTGCTCTCCGCTGCACTCCACAATTCTGGGGTTAATGAGAATATGCGGGTCCTCCCCCGTCACGTCGATCACAACGATTCGTTTTAATATTCCCACCTGGGGCGCCGCAAGCCCCACGCCATTCGCCTCATACATGGTTTCCAGCATATCCTCAATGAGCTCCCTGACACGGGGCGTCATCTGAGTCACTTCCTTGCATCTTTTTGAGAGAACCTCATCTCCCATTTCTCTGATATTCCTGATGGCCATCTTATCCTCCCTTTCCAAGCTTTGGCAGTCCGCCTACAGCACATTCACCGGATCAAAGTCAAACTGCACACTCTCCCGCAGCGGTCGGCATGTTTCCAGCTTTTCTTCCAGCAAATCCTTTATCTGTACCAGTTTATCATAATTTTCATGTTTCACATAGAAAACAAATCTAAAAATATCATTAATTCTTCCGATTGCCCCAGGGGCAGGCCCAATGATGCGAAGCCCCATCCCCTTCTCTTTGGAATCCTGCTCCCATCCAAGCCCCCCGGCCCATTGTGCCAGCTGCCCGGCCAGCTTCTTTCCTCCCTCTTCCTCTCTGGAAAAAATCTGCACCGCCAGCATGTGGCATACAGGAGGATATCCCATCAGCTCCCTGTAAAGAATTTCCTCCTGGTAAAAGCCCTCATAGTCCTGGGCCGCCGCCCTTTGTATGGCGTAATGCTCCGGCTGATAGGTCTGGATTACCACCTGTCCGGGAATCGTCCCCCTGCCCGCTCTCCCGGCAGCCTGGGTGAGCAGCTGAAAGGTGCGCTCCCCGGCTCTGTAATCCGCCGCGCCCAGGGACAAATCCGCCGCCAGAATTCCCACCAGCGTCACCCTTGGAAAATCATGGCCCTTTACAATCATCTGGGTTCCGATGAGCACATCCGCCTCCCCGGCAGCAAAGGCCGACAAAATTTTCTCATAGCTGTCCTTTGTTTTCGTGGTATCCCCATCCATGCGCAGCGTCCGCACCCCAGGAAACAGCTCCTTTAGTTTCTCTTCGATCTGCTGGGTGCCCGCCCGAAAGCCCATGATATATTTAGAGCCGCACTGGGGACAGCCTGCAGGCTTCGGTCTCTGAAAGCCGCAGTAATGGCAGATCAGCAGACCGTTTTTATGCTCCGACAAAGACACGTCACAGTGAGGGCATTTCATCACATATCCACAGGCCCTGCAGGACACAAATCCCGCATAGCCTCTCCTGTTTAAGAAGAGAATGCTCTGCTCACCCCTCTCAAGGCCTCCGGCCAGAAGCGTCTGGAGCTTTCTGCTGAAAATGGAGCGGTTTCCCTCCTTAAGCTCCTTTCGCAAATCCACTGTATGAATCTGGGGAAGGGCCCCGCCCGTCAGTCTCTCCTTTAAGGTAAAAAGCCCGTACTCCCCTTTCCTGGCACGATAATATGCCTCTAAAGAGGGCGTAGCCGAACCAAGCACCACGCTGGCCCCGTGAAGCCTGGCCACCTCAATGGCGGTCTCTCTGGCATGATATTTGGGTGAGCTTTCGCTTTTGTAGCTGCTTTCATGCTCCTCATCGATCACAATCAGACCAATGTTAGGGAAAGGCGTAAACAGGGCGGAACGGGGACCGATGATCACATCGATCTCCCCGTTTTTAGCCCGCTCGCACTGATCATATTTTTCCCCCAGGGACAAGGTGGAATTCAATACGCTCACCCGGTCTCCAAACCGGGTAAAAAAACGAAGCAGTGTCTGATAGGTCAATGCGATTTCCGGAATCAGCACAATGGCCTGCCTTCCTCTCTTAAGCATTTCCCCAATCAACTGCATATACACTTCCGTCTTTCCGCTTCCTGTGATTCCATGTACCAGATAGGTGCCCCTCTCTCCCTTGTCAAAATCCGAGATCACCTGATCCACAATCTGCTGCTGCCCGGCGCTCAGGGCCGGAAGCTGCGTTTTGGGTCTGGTGAGCTTTACCGGATTGCGAAACAGTCTCTGGCTTTCCACCCGGATTGCTCCCGCCTTTTCCAGACTGCTTATGGTGGAGGGCGATACTCCCAGGCTTCCCACAGCCTCCCCGTAGGGTATCTCCTCCCGTTCTGCCAGCTCCCGCAAAAGTCTTTCCTTAGCTGTCTGCTTTTTACGGATGCTCTCCCCCAGAAGAGACAATATTTCTTCCCTGCCAAGGAGACGCACCAGATATTTATGCTCTAAACGCCCCACCGTTTTCTTTGCCGGAAGCACCGTCTTAAGGGCCTGTATCATGGTAGAACCGTAGTTTCGCCGCATCCAGTCCGCCAGAAGAATCATCTTATCCTGGGCCGCCACGCCGCCCTTTACGATTCCCGCAATATCCTTGATTTTCCCGGGATCAAATCTACAGTCTCCGCTCAAGGAAAGCACGTAACCGTTGATCAGCCTGTTTCCCTTTCCGAAGGGAACCGCCACACACATACCCGGCGCAAGAGCTCCCAAAAGCTTTTCCGGAACCCGGTACTGAAAGGGTCTGTCAAGCTTTTCATGGGAAATATCCACAATCACATCCGCATACTGCTCTTTCGTCATTTCTCCTCCGTTCTTTAACGGCCTGCCAAAATATCCGCAATCAGATCCCTCTCATCCATAGGATATTTTACGCCCTTGATCTCCTGGTAATCCTCATGCCCCTTTCCTGCCAGCACGATAATATCCCCCGGTTCACCGTGGGCTATGGCATAGGCAATGGCCTCCTTTCTGTCGCAGATCTCCACATACTTCCCATTAGTCTTAGCCATGCCCGTCTTGATATCCTCTATGATAGCCTGGGGCTCCTCATACCTGGGATTATCCGAAGTAATAATGGTCAGATCCGCCAGCCTGCCGCTGACCTCCCCCATCTCAAAGCGCCGCTGTCTGGAACGGTTCCCTCCGCAGCCAAACAGACAGATCAAACGGTGGGGATTATATTCCCGCAGCGTGGTTAAAAGGCTCTCCAGGGCCATAGCGTTATGGGCATAATCAATTAACAGGGTGAACTGATCCGAAACCTTCACCATCTCAATACGGCCCTTGACCCTTGCGGCCAGCAGGGCTTCCCTGATATCCTCCTTCTCCACCTGAAAGTGACGGCAGATGGCAATAGCCGCCAGGGCATTGTATACGCTGAACCGGCCGGGGGTGGGAACCTCCACCTGAAAATCCATAAGCCCCCGGACCTGAAAGGTAACTCCCAGCTCCCCCGGCTTATGCAAAAGCTTTAGATTCTCTGCCCGGAGCATACACTCCTCTCCCATTCCATAGCTTTCCAGAACGCAGGTATGCCCCTCCACCACCTGCTGCCAATGACTGTCGTCCCCGTTTACAATCCCTACTTTACACTGTCTGAACAAAAGCCTCTTGCAGGCCAGATAGTCCTCAAAGCTTGCATGCTCGTTAGGTCCGATGTGATCCGGCTCTAAGTTGGTAAAAATACCATAATCAAACACAAACCCCTGGGTCCTGTGAAGCATCAGCGCCTGAGAGGACACCTCCATGACCACGGTGTCCAGTCCCTCTTTCACCATTCTGGCAAAATACTCCTGCAGCAGATAGGATTCCGGCGTGGTGTTTTCCGCATGGATATGAGTATCTCCTATAATAGTCTCAATGGTGCCCACAAGTCCCACCTTGTAGCCTGCGTGCTCCAGAATAGATTTCACCAGATATGTGGTGGTGGTCTTTCCCTTGGTTCCAGTAATGCCGATCACCTTCAGCTGATCTGCCGGATGCCCAAAATACGCCGCAGAAATAAATGCCATGGCATACCGGGTATCCTCCACCCGAATTACCACCGCATCCGAATTTTCCAGACCTGGAATATCCTTGGATACCACCAAAGCCGCCGCTCCCCGTAAGAGGGCCTCTGCGCCGAAGTCATGTCCGTCAAAATTTGCTCCCTCTATGCAGATAAAAAGACAGCCGGCGCTTATTTTTCTGGAATCATAAACCACCTCTGTCACTTCCCTCTGTACGTCTCCCTGCACACATTCGTATTGGATTCCTTCAAGCAGCTTTTTCAGCTCCATTTTCCCTACCAGCCTTTCCGCACAATCTCTGCACACAAAATATACTTTTATATTTTACTCCATTTTGCCGGATTCTACCACCCCTAAAATGTAAAGAAGCCCCGGCACCGCCGGAGCTTCTTTACATTTTCTTATGAGGGGGGGAGATAGTGAGTTCATCAACTATCTGTAATACAGAATAAAAGATAATTGTGTCTAAAGTGTGTCCATTCTATAATGAAAATCTAAAAAAATATAAATTAATTGAAAAACAGCGGGCGCCTGTAAAATGTCCGCTGTCACAAGGCACGCTGCAAAGCGCACCCGCAAAGTGAAAGGGCCCCGGCAAGCCGGAGCCCTTTCGCTTTTCTTATGAGGGGGGGGAGATAGTGAGTTCATCAACTATCTGTAATATACAATAAAAGAAAATTGTGTCTATTCTGTGTTTAAAATGTGAGAAAACCATAAAATAAATCTAAACAGCCTATAACAGCTCCAAATACACGTCCATAGGAATCTTCCCGCTTTCGCGGGTCACCGCATTGGCAGCAGAAAGCGCCGCCGCCTTTTTTAATGCCATGGAAGGCTCCTCCCCGGCCTGCTCGCTCATGGCCATAGAAGCCACCACACTGTCGCCGCAGCCCACTGTATTTAAAACCTTCACATCCTTTGCCGGTTCAAAAATGGTCTGTTCCCGATCCACATAGAGAATTCCCCTGCTTCCCATGGACACCACCACCTTGCAAACGCCTTGCTCCGCCAGCCTTTTTGCCTCCTCTTCCACCGCTTCTTGGTCCGGCAGCCTGCAGCCCGCCAGAAATTCCAGCTCTCTCTTATTGGGCTTTATCATATAGGGCTTTTCCTTCACACCTTCCCGCAAAAGCTCCCCCGAGGTGTCCAATATCACCCTTCTGCCCTCCGCTCTGCAGCGTGCAGCCAGCTCTCCGTAAATGTCTGCGGGCACTCCCTTCGGCACACTGCCGGAGAGCACCACAAGGGAGGACTGCTCCAGGCAATATTCAAATTCCTTTTTAAAATTTGCAAGCTCCTCTTTGGAAATCTCAGGCCCCGGCTCGAGCAGCTCCGTCACATAGCCGTCCGCCCCCAAAAGGTTCACATTGGTCCTGGTTTCTCCCTGAATTCTCGTAAAATGACATTCCGCTCCCAGCTCCATAACGGCGTCCTCTATCATTCTTCCGGTGTAGCCTCCCAGAAATCCCATGGCGGCCGCCGGAAGATGAAACTGCCTGAGTATCTTGGTTACGTTGATTCCTTTCCCTCCCGCCACGCTGAAGGTTTTTTCCAGACGGTTCACCTCCCCCGGCAGAAGCCTGGCGATCTGGCAGGTTTTGTCCACGGCCGGATTTAAAGTAACAGTCAGTATCATATCTCTCTATCCTTTCCTGATCAGCAGTAATGCTGCATAATAAACTGCATTTCCTTTTTCCCTCGATAGACATTTATGCCTAGCTGATAAGCCACGGACACGCTTAAGGAAGCATTTCCACAATAAAGAGCCTCCTTTGCGCCAGGGCCGTATTTTTCCTCCAAAAAGGAGTCAAACTGCAGAAGATCTCCAAAAAATACCAGCGGAAAGCTTTTCCCCTCCGGGGTTTTCACCCGGTATCTGGCACAGGTTTTGTTCTCTCCCATTTTATAGCCGGACAAAAAGATCAGGTCCTTTTGGGCAAATAAGGGCTTGGGATTTCCCACCCCGAAGGGCTCTAACAGCTCCAGCTGCTCTGCCAGGGCTTCATCTGCATAGGCTAAGGGCATGGGCACATCAATATGTACCCGGGGAATCAAATCCTCCTCCCCCAGACCGCTTTTTTCATTCAGCGCCTGGCGCAGCGGCTCAATATCCTCCTCCCGCATGGAAAATCCTGCCGCAAGCTTGTGTCCGCCAAATTTTGTGAAAAGCTTCTTCACCTCTGTCATGGCATCATACATGTGATAAGCCTCTATGGACCGGCCGGAGCCTTTCACGCCCTCTTCCCCCCTGGTGAGTAGAAATACCGGCCTGTAATATTTTTCCCGAATCCGTCCCGCAATGATTCCGGCCAGACTTTCATGCACCTTGGGCAGATAGATCACCATCACTTTGTCCTTGTGGATTCCTCTTTCTTCAATATATCTTTCAGCCTCCTCCACCCCCTTGAGGGTGAGATTTTTCCTGCTGTCATTTAATTCCTTCAATTCCCTGGCGGCGCTCATAGCCTCCGTCTTTTCTTTACTCTGCAAAAGCTCCAGCGCTCTTTTTGCCGTGTCCAGCCTGCCGGTAGCATTTAAGCAGGGCCCCACCACAAATCCCAGATGATATGCGGACAGCTTTTGGGGCAGAATGCCGTTTACCTCTATCAGCGCTCTCAGGCCCGGATTCCTTGTCTGGCGCATTCTCTTAAGTCCCTCTTTTACCAGAATCCGGTTTTCATCCTTAAGCTCCATCACATCGCACACCGTGGCAAGCGCTGCAAATTCCAAAAACTCCTCCATGGCATCTAAAAGCGCTTCACTGTCCACCCTCTCAGATAAGGCTTTCATCAGCTTGTAGGCCACCACAGCTCCGCAGATGCCAGAAAAGGGATAGACGCACTCCTCTCTCTTGGGGTCCACCACCGCCAGGGCCTGAGGAAGAAGCTCCTTTTTGCGCCCATCCTCCTGAAGAAAGGGAACCTCATGGTGGTCTGTCACGATTACCTGGATTCCCAGCTCTTTCGCCAGTTTAATCTGAGGCGCCGCCGCTATCCCATTGTCACAGGTCACAATCATTTGGACGCCATCCTGTTTTGCCAGCCGGATCAAATGCTCATTTAAACCATACCCATCATGAACCCGGTGGGGAATGGCGGTATCTACCTTTGCCCCCAGTATCTGCAGCCCCTTGGTGAGAATATAAGAGGAACAGATTCCATCCACATCATAATCACCGATCACACGTATGGCAGTGCCCCCGGCAGCCGCTTCCAAGAGAGCCTGCACCGCCTTTTCCATATCCTTTAAAAGCCAGGGAGAATGACAGTCCTTAAGGGTTCCATGCAAAAACATGTCAATCTGTTCCTCATCAGTCAGGCCTCTGTTTCGCAGAATTCTGGCCGTTACAGGACTGATGTGAAAATCCCTGGCCCACTTGTCAAAATCTGCCCTTTTGGCAGCCACCAGCCATTTTTCCATCTTAATCTCCATTCCGAAGCGTCACAAATTTAATTTTCCCGGACATTGTAATAGGTAATTGCGAGACCCACTCCATGGTATCAGAACCTGGGCGTAATAACCAAAATAAGGGTGACTAGCCACTGCTTCGGAACCCGTTTTTGGTTATTATGACCAGGTTCGTGACTTTGTCAGCGAGTTTCGCAATTACCTGACATTGTAACACGAAAAGGATGCAGAAGCAAACACAAACCGTCCTTGTCAGATTCATATTCTTTAGACTTACCGTAGAATAATTTTCCCTTTTATGTTATGATAGATTTAAAAAATCGGGCACCCGTGTCAGGCTGCCCATCAGGAGGTAACACCAATGAAAATAAAAAAAGATTTTGCAAAACAGGACCTCCAGCTTCTTATGCAGTGCATGGAGCAGGCCCTGAACGGAGACTTTTCTTCCCTTGACGAGTCACTTTTCCATGACCCACAGCTGCCCAGACGCTACAATCAAGTGCTGGAAGCCTTTTTCTGTTCAAACAATACCTTTGTGATGCGGCTCAATAAATCCATGTCTAAAATCGGAGACAGCTCCTGCGTAAAGGAAATGCTGGAGCAGCTCGACTCTCAGACCTCCGCCATCTCAAATATCCGGGACGCAAGCAAGGATCTGGGAGAATCCATTGAACACATTGTGACTGCCATGCAGACCATACAGGAAAATTCCCATCAGGTGATGGACGCCTCCGCCGAGAGTGTTGCTTCCATGACCCAAAGCATTCAGATCGTGGATGCGTCCTCCGAAGAAATTCAAAAAATCAATGAACAAATGATGGATTTTCAGGAAAAGACTGTTAAGATCAATGAAATTATTGACATGGTAAAAAAGATTGCAGACAAGAGCGGACTTCTTGCACTGAATGCCTCCATAGAAGCGGCAAGGGCAGGAGAAGCCGGCAGAGGCTTTGCGGTGGTGGCCAATCAGATCAAGGAGCTTTCCGCCAATACCGCAGAATCCACCAAAGACGTGGTAACCTATGTGGAGCAGATTCGCTCCGGCATGGAAAATCTGGTGGAATCCGTCAATCATACTGCAAACCGGCTCAAGCAGGGCAATCAGAGCGTCCACCAGTCGGTGGATGAAATGAATGTGATGAACGAACGGATGAATTCCATCATCCGGGAGCTGGAAAATATTTACGGGGAAGCAAACCATCAGTCCGCACTGACCCAAAACTTTGTAGCCTCTATTGAAACCATTGCAGACAGCTATGACACCTTATCCCAGGAATGTATGGGAACAGGCTCCCACCTCTACCAGATCAGCAGAGAGGTGGACAAGGTAAGAAGCGACATGGCAAGGCACAATTCCCGGCTCTCCACCCTGGACTGGCTGACTATTTTCGAGATAGACCACCTGATCTTTACCTGGCGGGTATACAACAATCTGGCAGGCTTCGAGCAGCTTAAGATCACCCAGCTGAACAATCCCAAGGGCTGCAAGCTGGGACTTTGGCTGGAGAGCCAGACAGACCCCCGCATCTGCAATTCCGCAGAATTTAAGCAGACTGCCGCAGATCACGAAAGGCTTCACAAATTTGCCTGTGATTCCTGGTATGCCAACGACAAGGGCGACCGGGAGGCAGCTCTTTCGGCCTTCCAGCAGGCCTATGGGGCCTTCCAGTCCTTCCAGACCTCCATCCACAGGCTGCAGGGGCTATTCTCCACTTAAACAGCTTTTCTATTGTGATGCTGGATTTTGCGCGCTGCGTATTTCATAAGCAGACCCTTACTGACCGCCGATACTTGGGCTGCGTCCTTTGCGGCCCTATGTACCGCTGCGGTCAGTTCGGAGCAAAAGCGCGTCTGTGTTGAAATATGCAGCATACAAAATCATCTACTCCCTACTTTTTCTCCTTGGGCGGAAACTTTGTGCGAAGCACATACCACAGAGCTCCCGCAATACATACAGAGGAATAGGCTCCGCTCACAATGCCCACCATAAGAGGCAGGGCAAACTCCCGGATACTGGTCACACCAAGCACATACAGCACACCTACCATGATATAAGTGGTCAGGGAAGTAAAAATACTTCTGGAAAGAGTCTGTGTAATGCTTTTGTTTACCACTTCCTTCAAATCCTCTTTCTTCGTCATCACCGCCATATTTTCCCTTACCCGGTCAAAGATAACAATCGTAGCGTTGATAGAATACCCCACTATGGTCAGAATGCAGGCAATAAAGGTATTTCCCACCGGCATTCTCACCACCGCATAAAACGCCAGCATTACCAGCACATCATGAAGCAGCGCCGCTACAGAGCTGATACCGAACCGGATATCGCTGAACCGGATACGGATATAAATCAGCATACACACAATGGCAAGAGCCACTGCCAGCAGGGTATCTGTTTTCATCTCACTGCTGATGGTGGAGCTGATGGTTTCAGAGGTGATTTGATTCTCGTCCACCTGGAATTGCTCCCTGAACATCTCATTTAACGCCTCCCTCTGAGAGGTGTCCAGAGAGTTGGTCTTAAAAATCACCTCGTTGGAATCCTGCACCGTCTGAATCTGAACGGTGCTGCCCGTAACCTCCTCAATCAGAGGAACCACCTGATCATTTACCTCCTCCAGCGTCATGCTCTCCTGAAAGGTAACGGTAGTGGCAGTGCCTCCCTGAAATTCCATGCTGTAATTTAGGGCATCTCCCGTGTTTACCTTATATACGCCCATAACGATGAGGCCCGCCGCAATCACAGCCAGGGAAGCCCCAAAGAAAATACCCTTCTTGGACAAAAAGTCAATAGGCTTCTTCTCCCTGGACACTCCATACCATTTTTCACTCTTAAATCCAATGGCATACAGAGCCTGCAGCACATATCTGGTCACCACAAGGGCTGTAAACATGGATAAAACGATTCCAAGGGCAAGGGTCTGGGCAAAGCCCCGGATAGTGCCCGGTCCCAAAATCAGCAGAATTCCCGCCGCAATCAGCGTGGTGATATTGCCGTCCACAATGGCTGACAAGGCTTTATCAAAACCGATTTTTAACGCGCTGCGCACCGTCTTGCCTGTGGCAAGCTCCTCGCGGATACGGGCAAACACAATCACATTGGCGTCCACCGCCATACCGATGGAAAGAATAATTCCCGCAACACCGGACAGCGTCAGCGTCATGTCAAAGCCGTTAAGTAAAAGCACAATCAGGGCCACGTACATTCCCAGTCCAATGGCAGAGGCCACACCCGGGATAAAGTACAGAACAATCATAAAGACCATCACAATCAGCAATCCGATGGCCCCCGCCTTCAGACTGGTTTCAATGGCCTCTACGCCAAGCTGGGCCCCCACCACCTTGGAATGCAGCTCCTCCAGCTCAAGCTTTAAGCCGCCGATTCGTATGGTGGACGCCAGATTCTCCGCCTCCTCATAAGACTCCATGGGGGAAATCTGGGCATTTCCATCGGTGAATACACCGTTTACCGCAGGAACGCTCACAAAGCTTCCATCGTAATAAATGCCAAGGGTTTCCCCCTTGTTGTAAGCGTTTCTCGTGGCGTCCTCAAATTTCTGGGTTCCCTCCTGGGTCATGGTCAGGTTCACCACATAGGTGGTGTTTCCCATGGAATCTGTGGCAGCGCCCGCTCTGGCATCCTGCACGTCGGTGCCCACCAGCACAATAGAGCCTTCCGCCTCCAGCTCCTCAAGGGTCTTGTTCAGCACATACTCATAAGCCATGTCTCCATTCTCATCCGTCACCGCCTGCAGAGAATAGTTGGCATTGCCCTCTTCGTCAGTTTCCGCAATGAAATACAGAGACCCCGGCTTCCCCAGCTCCTCTAAAATTGCGTTGGCATCGCTGACGCCGGGAATTTCAATGCTGATTCTATCGCTTCCCTCCTGGTAGACAATAGCCTCCGTGCTGTAATTTTCAACACGCTTCTGCAGCTTCGATATGGTATCCGCCATATCTGTGCTGTCCGGCTCCTCTTCTCCCACCACCTGATAGGTGATGCTCACCCCGCCTGCCAGGTCAAGACCCAGCTTGATATCAGAAGCGCTTGCCGTGCCCGCCGGGTCTATGCCGTTTACATCCACATAGGTGATTCCTGCAAGAAGCAGAAGTACACAAAGAAGTATCACAATCCCTTTACTCTTCTTCATTCTGACGCCTCCTGTCCGGCGCTCTCTTCACTCTGGGCCGCCTTCATCATAATGGCACACTCAATACGCTTCCGCTGCAGCTCACATCCAATGTCATAAGCGTCGTTGATATTGCCGTGAAAGTTGTAGGAGTTAGCCGCACAGCCGCCGCTGCAGTAAAATTTTGCAAAACACTTCCTGCATTTTTCCTTGGCATATACATTGCAGCATTTGAATTCGTCCCGGATATCCTCTCTGAGGATTCCCTCATCCACATTTCCCATGAGAAATTTCTCATTCCCCACAAACTGATGGCAAGGATAAAAGTCTCCCCATGGCGTCACAGCCAGATATTCCGTCCCTGAACCGCAGCCCGAAAGGCGCTTTGCCACACAGGGGCCTCCTTCCAGATCGATCATAAAGTGGAAGAAATGAAAGCCTCTGCCCTCCTTCTCCCGCTTCAGCATTTCCACAGCCAGCTTATCATACTCTTCCTTCAGCACAGGGATGTCCTCCTGTCTGATGGCATAGGGCTTTGAGGGCTCTGCCACCACCGGCTCCACAGATATCTGCTGAAATCCCAGATCTGCCAGATGAAGCACATCTTTGGAAAAATCCAGGTTATTGCGGGTAAAGGTTCCACGCACATAATAGTTCATCTGTCCTCTGCTTTCGGCCACACGCTGAAACTTGGGGACAATCAGATCATAGCTTCCCTGTCCCCCTCTGAAAGGACGCATAGCGTCATGCACTTCCTTCCGTCCGTCAATGCTGAGCACAACATTCGCCATCTCCTGATTAAGAAACTCAAGAATTTCATCATTCAAAAGAACGCCGTTTGTAGTCAGCGTAAACCGGAATTTCTTATTATGGGGCTTTTCCAGGCTTCTCCCATATGCAACCAGGTCTTTTACCACCTGCCAGTTCATAAGAGGCTCCCCGCCAAAAAAATCCACCTCCAGGTTCACCCTGTTTCCGGAATTTTCCACCAGAAAGTCCAGCGCTTTTTTCCCAACTTCAAAGCTCATCAGCGCCCTTCTTCCATGATATTCTCCCTCCTCTGCAAAACAATATCTGCAGGCAAGGTTACAGTCATGGGCGATATGCAGGCACAGGGCTTTCACCACAGTCTGTCTGTTTTTAAAATCAAACACATAATTTTCATAAATATCGGGAGCAAAGAGCTGTCCCGCCTTCTCCAGCGCGAGAACCTCGTCCACCGCTTCGGTAATCTCCTCTGCCGGATAGGGAATATTTGCAAGATTCAAAACAGCGGCCTTAATGGTATCCGCATCCTTGATGCCTTCCGTCACAAGGGGCTCAACCAGTGAAATCATATCATACACGATATCATCCACCACATGGACAGAACCGCTGTTTACGTCCATGACAATATTGTACCCATTGCTTTTGTATTGGTGTATCACAGATTTTATTCCTTTCTATCAATGTCCGATTAGGCGTTTGCGAAACTCACTGACAAAGTCACAAATCTGGTCATAATAACCAAAAACGGGTTCCGAAGCAGTGGCTAGTCACCCTTATTTTGGTTATTACGCCCAGCTTCTGATACCAGAGAGCGAGTTTCGCAATTACCTAAATGTCCGATATCTTCACAAAAATAAAAATACAAGACTCAGTAAATAAGCAGCGACCAAAATCGCTGCTTACGTTAGTCTCGTAGTCTCTTTTTTTGGCATCCTGTCTGTTATTTCAGCTTTTCACAGCTCTGATTGCCTACGGTACAGGAAGTCTTGCAGGCTGACTGGCAGGAAGTCTGGCACTCGCCGCATCCGCCTTTTTTCATGGATTCCTTCATATCTCTCGTGGTCAAGGTTTTAATATGCTTCATTTTTAAAACAGCCTCCTTATGCTTTTGCTTTTAAAGTCAATGCACTCATAAACTTTTAGTAGTATATCATAAATCTTCGATTTGTAAAAGGGTTTTTTACAAAATAATACAACAGCAGTACAATTCCCTTAACTGAGCATGCCTCCCAGCATGCCGCCGCCCGCGCACAAAACCATCGTTGTGAGAAAAGAATCTGTAAGTTCTTTGACAGAATGGTTTACCGCAAGAGATATCGCCACCAGCACAAGAAAGTAGACGCCTCCCATAAGCAGCCCCCATAAAAATCTCCTGCTTCCCATCCTTTTTCCCGTTAAAAAACCAGCCAGAAAGGTAGCGGCCACATAAATGGCAATAATGGCGATTGACACAATCTTTTCCGTAAGCCCCAGCTTAAAAAGCAGAAAAGCCAGCAGAAGCAGGAGCGCCGCTGTTACTATGTAAGAAAAAAGCAGGCATTTAAGCAGGAAGATAACGGGTGCCTTTTTTTCCGTCGAACCTCTTTCCATTGAATCCTCCCATGTCTTTTTGATAAGATAACAAGCCTCCGTTACTAAATTATATTCAGCTCTCCCTCAAAACTTGACATCTGTTTTTCCTTACTTCCGCTGTCCGTAAACTCCGCGAAAAGCCCGATAGGTTCTGTTCATTCCCTCCTGAAAATCCAGATATTTCATGCCCAGCTCCTCTTTGCTCTTTTCATTGGAGTAAAGCTGCGTCTCCTCCTCTGTCACGGGAAAAGGCAGAAGAATCCCCTTCTCCTGCGCCTGGGAAACTGTAAGGGGAATCTCCGCAAGCCCTTCCCCCGCAGCCTTTCTCAGAGCGTCAAAAAACCGGGGATAATCCACAATCTCATCCTGACAGAGATTGTAGGCCTGTCCGTAGCTTCTTTCATTGAGCATACATCTGGATACGGCCTGGGCGGCGTCCTTCACATAAACAAACTGAAAGCGTCCGGCGGCATCCGTGATACAGGGAAGCATTCTCTTCTCAACCGCAAGACGGATAAACCAGGCTTCCCTGGGAGCATAATTATAGGGCCCATACAAAATTGCCGGGCGCAGCACAGTACACTTTACCCCTCTCTCGGCACAAACTCTGCGAACCTCTTCCTCAAGGGCCGTCTTACCCGCAATATAACGTCCCGCTTCCCCCGGAAAATGGCGCTTTTCAAAGGGGGCGTCCTCTCTTTTTGGTCCGTCCCCGCCTCTTTGGTAAACGTCCACCGTGCTGATCAGAATATACTGCGTAACCCTTCCCTGCAGATGATACAGAACCGTCTCAACATCACCCTTTTCGTATGCGCAGAAATCTACGATCACATCGTAATCCCCACACAGCCCCTGCCACAGCGCCTTCTGCCTTCTGTCCCCGGTAACCTGCGCCGCCCCGAAATCCTTCATGGAGTAGGTTCCCCGGTTCACCACAGTGATCTCGTGTTCCTTTGCATATTCCATCACAAATACCCTTCCGTAAAAATAGCTGCCTCCTATCACCAGTATCTTCATCCGTGCATCCTCTCCGGCCTCTTATGCCTTCTTATTTTTGCGCTCCCCCAGGTCACAGACTCCGGTCCGGCTCCCCCGCGTTCATATCCGTATACATATCTAAGAGCCCAACCGTCTCCGTTGCTGGTCTCCCGTAGCTGATACAGCATTTATGGGACACCGTTTTTTCCACCGAAGAACGTTCATCCATGGTCACGCTCATACGCATAGCGCCCTTCTCAAGCTCGCTGTCCAGGTGCTTCAAAATCTCTTCCACCATTTTTTCTTCGTTTTCCATCCGTTTTCCCTCTCTTTACAAACATTTGTTCTATTTTCAGAATATCACATCAGCCGTCCTTTTTCAAGCATTTTGCGTTCAAACAAAAACCCTTTGGATTTCTTTCTTAAAATGTTGCATTTTACCTAGTTTGGGAGTAATATAGAGGCAGTATTTCATACAAAATAAACTAAAAAATACTGGAATCGAGGTCTAAAGATGAAAAAATGGCAAAACAAATGGGTACGTGCCGCTATTCCGGCATTACTGATTCACTGCAGCATCGGTACAGTGTACTGCTGGTCTCTGGTCAGCGATACGATTGTGGAATATTTTGACGGCAGCGTCACAAAGGGAAGCGTGGAGTGGGCTTTCAGCCTGGCAATTTTCTTTTTGGGAATGTCTGCCGCCTTTTTAGGGCCTTTTGTGGAAAAGGACATCCACAGATCCTCTTTGGTTGCCGCAATCTGCTTTTCCGTGGGCATGGCCGGCACCGGCTTTTTTATACAGCAAAAATCCCTGGCAGGCATCTTTTTGTGCTATGGCGTCATTATGGGAATCGGTCTCGGCACCGGATACTTGTCCCCGGTCAAAACCCTTATGCTGTGGTTCAGCGAACAAAAGGGGCTGGCCACAGGTCTTGCCATTGCAAGCTTCGGTCTGGCCAAGGTAATTGCAAGTCCGCTCATGGAATTTCTCCAGAACCGTTTTGGAATTGTAAGCATGTTCTACATTCTGGCAGTATTCTACTTTGTATTGATGTTTATCGGTCATCTCCTGCTGGCAAAGCCGGAAGGATGGGTGGAGCCTCATGAAAAGTCGGGAGAAAGTGTGCTGAGCATCCTGAAAAACAAAACCTTTATCGGCATCTGGCTCATGTTTTACATTAATATCACCTGCGGGCTGGCTCTGATCTCCCAGGAAAAAAGCATCGTAAAGGCCATCGGTCTTGTGGGAATTGCCGGGCTGATCAGCTCTATCACCGCAATTTTCAATGCAGGCGGACGCCTGGGCTTTTCTGCCTGGGCAGACCATATGAAGGACAGAAACACCGTATATAAATTGATTTTTGTGCTTTCCATCCTTTTTACGGGTCTTACCATCCTCACAAACGGCATTGTCAACGGCTACGCCTTTTTAGTGATTCCTCTTCTGTTTGTCATTAATGCAGGCTACGGCGGCGGCTTCAGCAATGTGCCCGCGCTTTTGTCGGATCACTTCGGCATGAAATCCATCAGCCGCATACACGGGCTCTGCTTATCCGCCTGGGCTTTCGCAGGACTTACAGGCAATCAGATCGCCACCTACATCGTAAACCACACGGGAAGCTTCGCAGAGGACGCCCAGGGCAACCTGGTAAATCCCGTTGGCTATCAGAACGTTTTATACTTTACCTTTGTACTCTATATTGTGGCTCTGTTTATCAGCTTCTTTGTGATACCTGCAAGCAAAAAGCAAAAAAGCAGCAAATAAAACCCGATAAGAAAGCAGGGAGACAACGCTTTGGCATTTATGAATGCTTTGTGTTGTCTCCCTGTTTTTTCTTCTTCTCTTTTATCTGCCCCTTTATCCCATAAAGATAACCGTGATCGTCGTTCCCTTTCCCACCTCGCTTGCAAGCTCCATCTTTGCATTATGCTTGGCTATAATATGCTTTACGATGGCAAGCCCCAGCCCGGTGCCTCCCGTGGACTTGGACCTGCTTTTGTCCACTCTGTAGAAGCGCTCGAAAATCCTCTCCTGATGCTCCTTGGGAATGCCGATTCCCGTATCCTTCACCGTCAGCACAGTTTGTCCGTGCTTTGGGTAAACCTCCACCGAAACGCTGCCCCCTTCATTGTTATAGCGGATGGCATTATCACATAAGTTGTACAAAAGCTCTTCTATCATCTGCTTATTTCCGGTGATATAGCACTCCGTGCCGCTCAGCCGTATGGTCACCTTATGCTTTTCCGCATTCAAGGCAAGCATTTCCACACAGGTATCCGCAAGCTGATAAAGGTTCAGGCGTTCAAAGGAGACCTCTTCCTCTGTGCCGTCCAGCTCCGACAGCCGGATAATATCATTAATCAGCGTCAGCAGACGGTTTGCGCTGCTGTGGATTCCGTGGGCAAAACGCACCACATCCTCCTCCGACGCCATGCCGGTCTCAATCAGCTCCGCATATCCAGAGATGGAGGTCAAAGGAGTTTTCAGCTCATGGGACACATTGGCGGTAAACTCCTGACGCATTCTTGCATTTTTCATGATATCCTCATGCTGCTCCTTGATCATGCTGATAAAGGGCGTCAGCTCCTCATAATCCGTCCCGTCATTGCTTTCATCCAGATTCTCCGCCAGCCGCTCTATGGGAGCAATCAATTTCGATGTAAGATAATGCGCCAAAACCATACACAGGACAATCAGCGCCAGAAGAACCATGAACAGGCTGGGAAGCGCCCTTCCGAAAATACTGTATATGCTCCCTGCGTCCTTTGCAATGCGAAGCACACTGCCATTCTCCAAACGCACTGCATAATAAAAGGTATTTTCGGACAGGGTTTCAGAATTTCTCACCGCCTGGCCTTCTCCCGTTTCCATGGCCTCCACAATTTCCGGTCTCTCCCCATGGTTTTCCATGCTTGCACTGTCCGCCTCGCTGTCAAAGAGCACCTTGCCATCCTCTCCCACCAAAGTGACGCGCATTTCATACTCTTCCAGCTTATCGCTTACCTCCCGGATTTGAGACATGTCCTCATACTCCGTCAAAATCATCGTATAAGCTCTCAAATCCTCAAACACCTGGCCTCTAAACAAATCATAATAGACTACCGTGATCAGCAGCATGGTAAAAAAGATAGCCAATGTGGCAATCAGCACCAATTTTCTATTGATTTTTTTCTTCATGTCCGCCCTGTCCTACACCTTATCCCCGTTCATGATATACCCCACGTTGCGCACCGTCTTGATCAGACTGCCTTCCTCTTTCAGCTTCTGACGCAGCGTCTTAATGTGCATATCCAGAGTTCTGGACTCCCCCTCAAAGTCAATGCCCCAAATGCGGTCCAGAATCACCTCTCTGGTGGTGACAATTCCCGCATTGGTCATTAAAAGCTTCAAAAGCTCATACTCCTTATAGGTCAGCTCGCAGGGAACGTCATTTACAAAAACCGCATGCTTTTCCCGGTCCAGCACAACGTTTCCAAGACGAAGAATTTTTTCCTTCTCCTCCGGCTTTGCACTCCTTCTAAGCATGGCCTTCACCCGGGAAATCAGCTCCATCACCCCAAAGGGCTTCGTCATATAATCGTCAGCCCCGATGTCAAGTCCCTTTACCTTGTCGATCTCCGTGGTCTTTGCCGTCACCATGATTATGGGTGTTGTAACCGTATCCTTACGCAGACGCAGCTTTTTTACAATGCTCAGCCCGTCCTCATCTGGCAGCATCACGTCCAGCAAAACCAAGTCCGGCAGCTCCCTGTCAAGAGCCTCATAAAAATCTGCGGCACACAAAAATCCCTCCACCCGGTACCCCACATTGGTCAGGGCAAAGGTTTCGATCTCCTGTATACTTTTGTCATCCTCCACTACATATATCAGTGCCATACCTACATCCTTTCTTATCATTAGGTAATTGCGAAACTCGCTCCCTGGCATCAGAAACTGGGCGTAATAACCAAAATAAGGGTGACTAGCCACTGCTTCGGAACCCGTTTTTGGTTATTATGACCAGGTTCGTGACTTTGTCAGTGAGTTTCGCAAACGCCTATTGCTTATCATTCTGCTTAGGGAAGCTGATACCGCTCTCTGTACGCCATCACCTTGCCGGCAAAGTCCATGTTATCCTCCTTTTTAAGCTCGTCCAGATAAGCATGAATGTCAAATTCATCCTCATTCACCTGTAAAAGGCAGACGGCAATATTGGAGCAGTGGTCGGACACCCGTTCAAAATTGGTTGTGATGTCTGACAGCACAAAGCCCAGCTCAATGGTGCACTTTCCCTTCCGAAGGCGTTTTACGTGCCTTTGCTTGATCTCAAGATTTAATCCATCGATTACCTCCTCCAAAGGCTCCACCTGTTTTGCCAGACTCAGATCATCCTCCGTAAAGCTGAGCATGGTAATCTTTAAAATGTCGTGTATTGCCCGCTCAAAGACCTCCAGCTCCTTCTGGGCCTTTTCCGAAAACTTAAGCTTCTTTTGATACATCTCCTGCGCAGCCTCCTTGATGTTGCGGGCATGATCGGAGATTCGTTCAAAATCCCCGATACAATGGAGGATATTGGACAAGGTATGGCTGTCTTTTTCCGACAGATTTCTGGAGCTTAATTTCACCAGATAGCTTCCAAGCTCATCCTCAAACCGATCCACATCGCTCTCAAGCTTCAGCACTCTGTCCGCCTTCTCTTCATCATAGGTCTGTAAAAGACCCATGGAAAGATTCATAGCTTCCTCTGCCATCTCTCCCATGGTGACCGCCACATTATGGCTTTGCTCCACCGCATAGGAAGGCGTCTCCAAAAAACGGGCGTCCAAAAGATTCAAAATTCTTTCCTCCGGACTGGTCTCTTGACGCTTGTCCTCGTCCCTTATGGTCAGGCAGGCAAGCTTGACCAGTCCCTTAGAGAAGGGAAGCAGACAGATGGTGGCCGCAATGTTAAATAAGCTGTGAACGGCGGCAATGCCAAAGGGCGTTGCTGCATCTGCCAAAAAGGCAAAAGGAGATACAGCATTCACAGAATAAAACAGGATCATAAACACAATCGTGCCGATCACATTAAAGTACAAATGCACCAGGGCCGCCCGCTTTGCATTTTTGGCTGCTCCGATGCTGGATATCATGGCTGTCACACAGGTGCCGATGTTTTGTCCCATGATTATGGGAATTGCCGTGCCATAGCTTACGGCTCCCGTCATGCACAACGCCTGAAGAATGCCTACGGAGGCAGAGGACGACTGGATCACAGCCGTCAGCACAAGACCAGCCAGCATTCCCAGAACCGGATTGGAGAATCTGGTAAGAATACTGGTAAATTCCGGTACATCAGCCAGGGGCTCCACAGCCCCGCTCATGGTATCCATTCCAAACATCAGCACGGCAAAGCCCACCAGTATGGTGGCAATATTTTTAGATTTCTCTTTGTGGGAAAACATCAGGATGGCTACGCCTACAATCGCCAGAATGGGAGAAAAGGAGGAGGGCTTCAGCATCCGAATCAAGAAGGAAGAGCTGTCAATCCCCGTCAGACCCAGAATCCAGGAGGTAACGGTGGTGCCCACATTGGCTCCCATAATAATGCCTACCGCCTGTTCCAGCTTCATAATGCCGGAATTTACAAAACCCACCACCATAACTGTGGTAGCGGAAGAGGACTGGATTACAGCCGTAACGCCCGCACCTACAAGAACCGCCTTTATAGGATTGTTGGTCAGCTTCTCCAAAATACGCTCCAGCCTGCCGCCAGAGGCCTTTGAAAGTCCCTCGCCCAGCAGATTCATCCCATACAGGAAGAGCGCCAGTCCCCCCACCATCGTAAGAAAATCAAAAAAGCTCATACTTTATCCTCTCTCTTTACATATTTTACATAAAAGCATTATCTTTTACAGAGTAAACGAACTATGTAAAATTTATAATCATTATACGTAAAATCTATGTAAAATATCAAGAGGCTTCTGAAAATTTATCTCCGCGAGGCAACAGCTCACTCAATACAGCTGAACGCCCTGCATATCTCCGGTCACCTGGAAGATCGCCCATTCCCCGATATTTACGGCGTGATCTCCTATTTTTTCAAGATACTTTGCAATCATCAGGTAATCAACCACCTTATCCGCATCCAGATTCTGGGTACGGATGGAGCCCATCAGCTCTTCCTTGACCTGGTTGAACAGATCATCCACCACGTCGTCGCTCTCTATCACCTGGCGCGCCGCCTTTTCATCTCCCTCCACAAAAGCCTCCACCGCTTCATGAAGCATATTCTTGGCTTCCTCCATCATGATAAGGAGCTTGCTCTCATAAACCCCGTCCAGCTTAAATTCCTGAGTCCGCAGACAAAGCTCTGCAATATCGGATACATGGTCTCCCACCCGCTCAATGTCCGTTACTACCTTAAGAGCGGACGAAACAAGGCGCAGATCCCTGGCCACCGGCTGCTGTCTGGTAAGCAGCGTAAGACATTTTGCCTCAATACTCCTTTGCATATCAATCATCTGACGGTCATTGTCCAAAAGCAGCTTCAGGGTTTCTCTGTCATTGCCTCTGACAGCGTATACCAGGCGGTCATAGCTGATCTCCGCCCGCTCGCCCATCTCCGTTACTTTATTTTTTAACAAATCCAATTCCTGTTCAAAATAGATTCTGGGTGACATGATTATCCTCTCTTTCCAATCATCCGCTTTAGGCGGCAAAATATTTTATTCAGCCAAAACGGCCTGTAATATAATCCTCAGTCCTCTTGTCCTTAGGACGGGAAAAAATATTCTGAGTGGAATTAAATTCCACCACCTCCCCCACCAGGAAAAATGCCGTGTCATCGGACACACGGGCAGCCTGCTGCATATTGTGGGTCACAATGGCTACCGTATACTTTTTCTTCAGAGATTCCATCAGCTCCTCTATTTTCAAGGTAGAGATAGGGTCCAGGGCTGAGGTGGGCTCATCCATCAAAAGCACCTCCGGCTCCACTGCCAGCGCCCGGGCAATGCACAGTCTCTGCTGCTGTCCGCCCGAAAGCCCCAGGGCAGATTTCCGCAGACGATCCTTTACCTCGTCAAAAATAGCCGCTCCCCTAAGCGCATTTTCCACAATATCATCCAGCTTTGATTTCTGCTTGATGCCATGAAGCCTGGGCCCGTAAGCCACATTGTCGTAAATGGACATAGGAAACGGATTGGGCTGCTGAAATACCATGCCTACCTTTTTGCGCAGCAGCGTGGTATCCACCCGCTTGTCATAAATATCCTCTCCGTCCAAAAGCACCTGTCCTTCAATGCGCACATTATCCACAAGATCGTTCATACGGTTTAAGCATTTTAAAAAGGTGGATTTTCCGCAGCCGCTGGGTCCGATAAAAGCTGTGATCGCATGATCCTTGATCTCCATGCTTACATCCTTCAGCGCATGATTCTCCCCGTAGTGGAGATTCAGATTTTTCACCGATATTTTACTCTTTTCCATGTTTATCCTCATTCCCGCGCATTTCTTTGCGCATAATCAATGTTTGTGCAAAGCCGCTTCTATCTTTCGCTTTTATACCGGCCGAAGCTTTTTTGCCGCCAGCTTGGTAAGCAGATTTAAAATCAGCACAATCACAACCAGCACACAGCCGATTCCGAAGGCGGTCTCATACTGCCCCTTCTGCATCTGCAGGTACAGCTCTATGGTGAGCGTTCCGCCCGACTCTGTGGTTTTGGTAAAAAGTCTCTCCACATTTGCTGCAAAATCGCTTCCAAAGCGGGGCAGCTTGTAATCGCTTCCTGCAGTAAACAAAAGGGCTGCGGACTCTCCAACGATACGTCCCAGGGCAAGAATGATTCCTGTAACGATACCGGACATGGAAGAAGGAAGCAATATGGTTCTGATCATATGCCATTTTGTGGAACCCATTCCCAGGGCGCCGCTTCTATAGCTGTCCGGCACCGTCCGAAGGGCTTCCTGGGTATTTCTGGTGATCAGCGGAAGCACCATAATCGTCAAGGTAAAGGAGCCGGTAAGCAGGGAATAGCCAAGCCCCAGGGATTCTCCGAAAAACACCATGCCAAACAAGCCGAAAATAATGGAGGGAATGCCCGAAAGAGTTTCCGTGGTAAACTCAATGATGGAAACAATTCTGCCCGGCTTTGCATATTCATTCAGATAAATAGCCGATCCAACCCCCAGCGGAGTGGCAATTAACAGGGTAATCACAATAATATAGAGGGTGTTTACCAGATTTCCGGCGATACCCGCCGTCTGGTTCAGGGCGCTTGTGACGGAGGTCAAAAACTTCCAGTTTACCGTGCCGATACCCTTTACAAACACATAGCCGATAATTCCAAGCAGCAGGATGACAGAAAGAGATGCCGATATGTAAACAGCCGCCAGCAGCACCGTATCAAGGGGGCGCTTTCTCTTTTTCATTAGTGTATTACTGCCGTTCATCTGCGCTTCCCCCCTTCTTTAAAATTTTGCTCAACGCTACGTTGATAATCATAATAAACACAAACAGCACCAGTCCGATGGTGAACAGCACCTGTCTGTGGGTTCCTGAGGAATATCCCATCTCGCTGACGATAGCTGTGGTCAAAAAACGCACGGAATTGAAGGGCAGCGGCAGGTTTACGCTGCTTCCCGACACCAAAGTGATTGCCATGGCCTCTCCGATGGCTCTTCCCACGCCCAGTACAACAGCTGTGATAATGCCGGACTTGGCCGCCGGGAGAATGGATTTGAAAATGGTCTGTATGTGGGAAGCCCCCAGTGCCAGAGACGCCGCCTTTATGCTGGGATGCACCGCCCTTATGGAGGTCTCTGAAATATTGATCACCGTGGGAAGAATCATGATGGCAAGCACAATCACCGCCGAAAGCAGATTCGCCCCGCCCGTAAACTGATGGGTTTTGGAACCCTCAAATAACGCAAGCTCAATTTTATACATAAATGGATTCAACAAATAGATACCTAACAGGCCGTACACAACGGAAGGAATTCCCGCAAGCAGCTCCACTGCCGGCTTCACGATCATGGCCAGCTTTTTCGGGGCAACCTCCGCAAGGAACACCGCGCTGAGCACTCCAATGGGCACACCGATCAGTATGGCAAGGCCGGTGCCCACAATAGAGGTCAGAATGACATAAAGAATACCATATTGAGGCTCCGCAGCCGTAGGCTTCCAGACGGTGCCAAACAATATTTCCTTAAGCCCCACCTGAAAGATGGCGGGCGTTCCGCTGATAATCATATATAGGGTGATAGAAACCACCGCCAGAACAGCGAAGAAGGCACAAATAGTGAAGATTATTTGTGCCGCAGTTTCCACCACCGCTTTGTTTTTTCTGCTTCCAACAATCGTGGACTCTTTTACAAAAGCGTGTGTTTGACTTTTCATCGCATTATCCTTTTTATTATTCTACCGTAATCAATCCTACACTGGTGGCAATTTCCTGTCCCTCAGCGCCCAGCACAAAATCGAACCATGCCTGTACCAGCTCGCTCTGTGCGGAGATTTCTCCATTGGTCGCCATTACGAAGGGTCTGCTTAAGAAGTAGCTGCCGGACTTGATATTGTCAACTGTAGGCTCTACGTCGTCCAGTGCAAGAGCAACCACACTGTCATCCAATACGTCCAAAGACACATAGCCGATCGCGCCAGGGGTGGATGCTACCTTCGCCATAACCGCGCCGGTGCTGTCCAGCTCGTTTGCATATGCACATGCGTCCTCAATGCCAAGAATCTCTTCAAAGGCGCCTCTAGTGCCGGAGCCAGCCTCACGTCCCACTACGATGATAGGAGAATCTGAACCGCCAACCTCGCTCCAATTTGTAATGGTTCCGGTATAAATATCAGTCAGCTGCTGCTTGGTGAGCCCGGTTACCGTATTTGCAGGATCAACGCAGACTGCAATGCCGTCGATTG
>DXGH01000056.1 GCA_019114005.1 Candidatus Acetatifactor stercoripullorum | reverse complement strand
TGCGGACATAACAAAACCCGCCACCTTAGACTTTCATCTAAGATGGCGGTTTCTGTTTCGTATCAGAGCATCACCTTGACGGCAAAGCCGCCGCTAAAGAAGTAGGTGTTCGTCCAATACACGTTTGGTGGGGCCGGAGGGATTCGAACCCTCGTGCCCCGGAGGGCTAACGCATTTCAAGTTTTCCCGCCGTCTGTTACTTTTCCGGAAAAACAATGTCAACCACATTCCAAAGGTCTATCTGGTGGAGTTTTTCTGCTCCACCTTGGAGCTAAAATGAGCCTTCTTCCGTCAGAACGTGCCGTCGGAGCCTTGTTTTATACCCGATGGGGTGCAAAAAGCCGTGTAATACATATATTTGCACCTTATCGGGTATAATATTATCGATAGAAGATTGACTTTATACCCGTTAGGGTGTAAAATATACATAAATTTGTGCAAGGGAGGCCATCGTACCGTGAATAAAATTGCCAGGTTTATCAAAGAAAACAGGAAAGCCGCCGGACTGACACAGGAGGAGTTTGCCGCCCGCAGTGGGCTGGGGCTTCGCTTTATCCGGGAACTTGAGCAGGGAAAAGAAACGGTTAGAATGGATAAGGTCAATGCCGCTCTTGCCATGTTCGATATGGAAGCGGTACCCGGCAGAAAGGATGATAAATAATGGACGCATTCAGAACAGCCTATGTTTATATCCGAAACGTTTTTGCCGGAATGCTTTGTGAAACGGATGAAGGGTATTCCTTCTCCTATGATGAGCAGTATTTAAGCCGGCAAGATGCAAGCGCCGTATCCCTTACTTTGCCGCTTTCTGAAAAAACATATACATCCAAAACGCTGTTCCCATTCTTTGATGGATTGATCCCCGAAGGATGGCTGCTCGGCGTTGTGAGTCGGAACTGGAAAATAGACGTCAAAGACAGGTTCGGATTGCTGCTGGCGGCCTGCAAGGACGGAATCGGCAATGTCAGCATCAGGGAGGAACGCATATGAATTGTTTATGCTGTGGGAAACCGCTTCGCACTGAAGATACGCATTTCGGCTGGCACAAAAGCTGTATCAGGCGGTTCTTTGGAACAATCGAACTTCCTGAAATTGCCATCGATGAGGCCACATTTGAAGCCCTTGCAACCGAAAGCACCAACAAAGGTTATACCGTTCCCGGCGTTCAAAAAAAGCTGTCTTTGCATCTGTTTGCCGAAGGAAACACGCCAAGGCTCACGCTGGTGAATTATCCTACGGGCTATATCCTGAAGCCGCAGGTTTCGGAATTTGAAGCGCTTCCGCAGGCCGAGCATCTCGTTATGTGCATGGCGGATGCCGCAGGGATATCCACCGTGCCCCATGCGCTCATCATGGGAAAAGACAGTCCGGCATATATCACAAAAAGAGTGGATCGTATCTTTATGAAAAACAAAATGCAGATGCTTGCGATGGAGGATTTCTGCCAGCTTGATCTGCGCCTGACGCAGGATAAGTATAAGGGCTCTTATGAGCGCTGCGCAAAGATCATTGAGCGGTATTCGTCCCGCAAGGGGCTCGATATAACCGAGCTCTATCTGCGCTTGGTGTTTTCATTCCTTGTCGGCAACTCGGATATGCATCTGAAGAATTTTTCCCTCCTTGAAACAGAAGAAGGAAGCGGGAAATATGTACTTTCTCCCGCATATGACCTGCTTCCGGTCAATGTCATTATGGCGGAGGACAAAGAGCAATTCGCCCTTGCCATGAACGGCAAAAAAACACATATCCACAGGAAGGATTTCCTGGTCTTTGCGGAGGAATGCGCCATGACACGAAGCTCTGCCGAAAAAATGATTGCAATGCTGGTGTCTAAAAAAGAGAAGCTTCTTGCCGTGTGCCAAAACTCCTTGCTGCCGGAGCACCTGAAAGAACGCCTTGCAAGCCTGATCGAAGAACGGGCGGGTATCCTGGAGGACTAAACTGCAATTTTGAAATTCGCACAATGAAAAAAACAATATTGGAACGAATGGGCGTCACTGAACGGCTGAAGGCAGAGAATCTAATGGAGTGGGTGCACAGGATGAATAATATTCGACAGCGTGTTAACGAAGTTGTGAATACAGAAATGATTTCATATAGAAACCATTGAATTTTGCAACAAAAACTATTGAAATGACAAGCAGGTGCAGGAGTTAGGATTCTTGCACCTGTTTTGTTGTCTAATCTTATGCCAATAAATTAGTCAATTGCACTTTACCGAATCATACTTGACTAATTTTATGTTATACTGTAAGCAATGCGTGTTGTTGTAATGGGAGGATGTAATCCATGTTTATCGGCAGAGAGCGTGAACTTGCAACGCTGAATAAGTTATACGCATCGGTATGGATGTTGATGCCTTTGTTCTGGACATAAAAATCCCCCTTAAGTAAATTTGGTTATTTGCCTTGTCTGCTTAAGAGGGATCATATCACCCAAAATCGGGTAATTTTTGGATCGGGCGCAAAAAAAGAAAAATCCGGCAACCCACATGGTTACTGGATTTTCGATAGCGGAGCCGGAGGGATTCGAACCCTCGTGCCCCGGAGGGCTAACGCATTTCGAGTGCGCCCCGTTATGACCGCTTCGATACGGCTCCCCGCTGATTTCTCAACACACCTTATTCTAATGGAAAATGCGTTTTTTGGCAAGACCTGTTTTGACTGAATTAACAATCAAGGAATCCTTTTATTTTACGTCCCATACCCCTTCCTTTAGGAGGAGTATGGGACAAACCATATGTTGAGGGATTATTTCCTATCTTTTCAATTTTCTTGCACAGAAGAGTGCGCCCGCTAAGAAGATCACAGCCATGATTCCGGCGATGGGAAGCATTTCTCCCGTTTTAGGGGAAACAGCTGTTGTGATGGTGGAGACTGCGGCAGCCTCTGCGCCGCTGTTTCCTGTATCACTGCTGCCGCTGCCGGTTTCACCGGAGTCCGTGTCTGAAAGCTCTACTACAACAATGGGAGAGAAGGAAGTGAAGGTTACGGTCATATAGCCGTCCTGTGTCACTGTTGCTGTGAGATGCTCCCAATTTTCCGGAACAGTGGGTTCCTTGCCGTCAGGCAGGTGAAGCACCACATAGCGGTTGCCCGCTTTTACGGACGGAATCTGGAGCGTGACCCGGATTCCCTGGGCAAGCTGTTCCGAGGTTACTCCCGCTACCTCCACATCCATTGCGGCCAGAATGGTTCTTGACTGCTCATTGGCGAAAGCATTGCTCACTGTATTTTTCGCTTCCGTGTATTTCTCAATGGAAAGCTCCGAAGAGGTTACGGTTAACGGGGTGCCGTCTGCTGCGACAGCAGTGATGCTCTCCACTGCATTGTACATCTGGGATACCTCCGCCTCCTGCGTGGTGGCAGAGGTCATTTTCACTACAAGAACCGGGAGATCTGCGGGAAGATAAGTGAACACAGCGGATACATATCCCTCCGCGGGGACAGCTGCAGCCAGCTGCTTCCAGCCGCCGTTGGAATTTTGATAAAACATGGCATAGCTTTCACTTTCTTTGGCAGAGGGCAAAAAGAAGGTGACAAAGACTCCCTGGGAAAGCTGCTGCTCCGTCACATCGGAAACGGTCACGCTGGCAGCACACACAACGGACTCATACTTCAAATCAGTAACCGGCGCGTTCATTGCTGCATTTTTTCCTGCGGCGTAGACTTCATCGGAAAGCGGCAGGGCTGTAATGCTAAGCCTTGCACCGTCTATGGTATCAGCACCAATCTCCGCAAGGACATTATACATTTCTTCCGCTTCAGAAGGATCCTCGGGGGTCGTCACATCGCCTCCGGAGACGTCTCCTCCGGAAACGGTTTCTGCCGCTTTGGCTACGGGGCTTTGAGACACATTTAAGGTCATGCCAAATACAAGCGCCATGGCCAGGGCAAAGCTGATTATTTTAGCAGATTTTTTCATTGGATTTCTCCTCCTTTCCTCATAATCATGTGGTTATATCAAGCCTTACGGCAGGATACCGCGGTCATTGAGCAGTACGCCCTGTACCAGATAGCGTCTTTCTGACCTGCCTCCCACGCAGGTGGATAAGGTCAACAGCCTGTCCTTTTCTGTCACCTGGATGTCTTCTGCCATGCTGCCCCCCTGGGCGCAGGCAGCCTTGACTTCTTCGAGATATTCTGAAAAGCCATCCTCCGACGCTGTGTCATACCCAAGCAGCAGATGTACGTTGCTGAACTCATAAGCGGCAAAAATCCTGTAAATCAGGGTAGAGTTGTCTGTGTAGATAAAAATATAAGGATGCTCCTCAAAATACTGTGTATCTGCAAATTGGTGCAGTCCTGCAAACATGGAGCCATCCTTCATATTATGTCCGTATAGGACGGTATTTCGGTCGTCAAAATTTTTACTGTTGTAATTTTCGGTATAAATGCAGCCGGGGTATCCCCTTGTGCCGTCAAGATGAAACTCAGGACTTTCTTCTGCGAAAAAAGTTGTACGGATTTTTAATATGGGCTATAATAAAAAGAAATAGAAGGCCGCCCAGGCGGCAGGATGGAGGAAAGACATGAAAAGAATCGGTATGTTAACCAGCGGCGGAGACTGTCAGGCGTTAAATGCAGCCATGAGAGGCGTTGTGAAAACCCTTGTAAACAGCAGGGAGGATGTGGAAATCTACGGATTTCTGGACGGCTATAAGGGTTTGATTTACGGTAACTTCCGCATGCTCACCGGCAAGGATTTTTCAGGCATTCTGACGAAGGGCGGCACAATCCTGGGAACCTCCCGCACACCCTTTAAAACCATCCGGGAGCCGGATGAAAACGGACTGGACAAGGTGGAGGCCATGAAGCAGAATTATTATAAGCTGCAGTTAAACTGCCTTGTGATTTTGGGAGGGAACGGCACCCATAAGACAGCCAATCTTCTCAGGGAGGAAGGTCTGAATGTGATCACCCTGCCAAAGACCATTGACAATGATCTCTGGGGCACGGATATGACCTTTGGATTCCAGAGCGCCGTGGACATTGCAACGGACGCCATTGACTGTATTCACACTACAGCTGCCTCCCATGGACGTGTTTTCATTGTGGAGGTAATGGGACACAAGGTGGGCTGGCTTACGCTGAACGCCGGCATGGCAGGCGGTGCGGATATCATTCTGATTCCGGAAATCCCCTATGACATTGATAAGGTGATAGATAAAATAGAAGAAAGGGATGCAAACGGCAGCCGCTTTACCATCATTGCGGTGGCGGAGGGCGCAATGTCCAAGGCGGACGCAAAGCTTTCCAAGAAAGAATACAAGGAGAAGATGAAAAAATACCCCTATCCTTCCGTGTCCTACGAGGTGGCGGCGGCCATTCAGGAAAAAACCGGAAGGGAGGTACGGGTTACCGTTCCGGGACATATGCAGCGGGGAGGAAGCCCCTGCCCTTATGACCGTGTGTTTGCCAGCAGGCTTGGCTCTGAGGCGGGCAAGCTGATTTTGGATGATCAGTATGGCTTTATGGTGGGCTATAAAAACCGGGAGATGGTGCGGGTGCCCTTGGAGGAGGTTGCCGGAAAGCTTAAGACCATTTCTCCTGACGCTTCCATTGTACAGGAGGCAAAGCTTCTTGGCATCTCCTTCGGGGACTAAAATAAAGTGAGGTTGGTAACACCATGTCATATACAGCGCTATACCGCAAGTTTCGCCCAGATACCTTTGCGGACGTCAAGGGCCAGGATCACATCGTGACCACACTGCGCAACCAGCTAAGGGCCGGCAGGATCGGCCATGCCTATCTGTTCACGGGAACCCGGGGAACGGGAAAGACCACCGTTGCAAAGATTTTTGCCAAAACGGTAAACTGTGAGCATCCAAGCGAGGACGGGCCCTGCGGAGAGTGCCGCAGCTGCAGGGCGATTGCCGCAGGAGCCAGCATGAATGTCATCGAGATAGACGCGGCCTCCAACAACGGTGTGGATAATATCAGAGAGATTGTGGAGGAGGTTTCCTATTCTCCGGCGGAGGGGAAATATAAGGTTTATATTATCGATGAGGTGCATATGCTCTCCATAGGAGCCTTTAACGCCCTGTTAAAAACCTTGGAGGAGCCTCCCTCCTATGTTATTTTCATACTGGCAACAACGGAGGTGCATAAGCTTCCCATCACCATTTTGTCAAGGTGCCAGAGATATGATTTCAAGCGTATTTCCATAGATACCATTACGGCCCGGATGAGGGAGCTGGTGGATGTGGAGAAAACAGTGGTGGAGGAAAAGGCCCTGCGCTATATTGCCAAGGCGGCGGACGGCTCCATGCGGGACGCTTTGAGCCTTCTGGATCAGTGCATTGCCTTTCATCTGGGAAAGGAGCTTACCTACGACAATGTGCTGGATGTGCTGGGAGCGGTGGACACGGAGGTGTTTAGCAGACTGTTTTGCCATGTGCTGGACCGGGATGTGCTAGGCTGCATCGGGCTGCTGGAGGAAATTGTGATGCAGGGAAGAGAGCTGGTACAGTTTGTCACGGATTTTACCTGGTATCTGCGGAATCTTCTTTTGGTGCGTTCCTCGGATGGGCTTGAGGATGTGATAGATATGTCCTCGGAAAATTTAAGCCGGCTAAAGGAAGAGGCTCAGAGAGCGGATGCAGAAACGATCATACGATATATCCGTATTTTTTCGGAGCTGGCGGGACAAATCCGCTATGCCTCTCAAAAGCGTATTTTGGTGGAGATTGCCCTGATCAAGCTGTGCAAGCCTGAAATGGAGACAAGCCAGGATGCGGTTTTAGACCGGATACGTCAGGTGGAGGATAAGGTGGAACAGGGAATCGCTGCCTTTGAGGAGAGAGGAAGCATCGTCTTTTCCGGCCAAGGGTCAAAGGGAGGACTGGGACAGGGAAAGGAAGCCCCGGTACGGGAAAAACCAAAACCTCCGAAAGCGATTCCTGAGGATATCCGTCAGATTGTGGCAAAATGGCCTTCCATTGCGGGAAGTGCGGATAATCCCATGAAGATGTATCTGAAATCAGCCCGCTTAAGCCTGGGCGGCGACAACCGGCTTTTGGTGGTGCTGGAGGATGGACCGGCATCGGATTATTTTACCGGGCATCCCCAGAATAAAGAGCAGCTGGAGCTTTTACTGGCAGACTTCTGCGGCAAAGAGGTGGAGGTTGCCATACAGACTGTGGGCGGGCGAAAAGAGTTTGAGGACAATTATCCCGATCTGTCCCAGCTGATTCATATGGAAATTGAGGAAGAGGACTGATTTCCCGTTTTTTTCTTGCGCGGGAAGGGGTCTTAGTGTATAGTTGAAAAAGAAGAAATGATGAAAGACAAACGGAGGGACAGATTATGGCGAAACGGGGAGGCTTTCCCGGGGGCGGTATGCCCGGAAATATGACCAATCTGATGAAGCAGGCCCAGAGAATGCAGCGTCAGATGGAAGAAGGACAAAAGGAGCTGGAAACCAAGGAGTTTACTGCTGCTTCCGGCGGCGGAGCCGTTGAAGTGACGGTAAACGGCAAGAAGGAGATTCTTAGCGTGAAGCTGTCCGAAGAGGTGGTGGATCCGGAGGATGTGGAGATGCTCCAGGATTTGATTGTGGCGGCTGCAAATGAAGCGCTGCGCAAGGCGGATGAGGCAAATGCGGAGCTGATGAGCAAGATGACCGGAGGACTCGGAGGAGGATTTCCGTTCTGATGGATCTTTACAGCGGACATATCAATAAATTGATTGATGAGCTTGCGGCGCTTCCGGGCATCGGCAGCAAATCGGCCCAGCGGCTGGCTTTTCATCTGATCAACATGCCCCAGGAAAAGGTGAAACATCTGGCGGAGGTTATGATTGAGGCCAGGGAGAACGTTCGTTACTGTAAGGAGTGCTTTACCTTGACGGACCGGGAGCTGTGCCCGGTCTGCGCCAATGAAAACCGAAATCATAAGCTGATTATGGTGGTGGAAAATACCAGAGACCTGGCGGCCTATGAGAAAACGGGAAGATATGACGGGGTTTATCATGTGCTCCACGGGGCTATATCGCCCATGCTGGGAATCGGACCGGGCGATATCAGGCTGAAGGAACTGATGGCACGCCTTCAGGATGATGTGGAGGAAGTGATTATTGCCACCAACTCAAGCCTTGAGGGAGAGACTACCGCCATGTATCTTGCAAAGCTGATTAAGCCTACAGGCATTAAGGTTACAAGAATTGCCAGCGGGGTGCCTGTGGGCGGCGATCTGGAATATATTGACGAAGTGACGCTGCTTCGGGCACTGGAGGGCCGGGTAGAGCTGTGATGCTTCTGGAAGCGGCTGGCTGCGCTGGAAATCTTAGGGAAGGAGCATTAGTGTATGGCAGTGGAAAAAAGTGTATTTGGGAAGGGATTAAACGGGGAAGAAATCATGCTGTATACCTTAAAAAACAGTAAGGGAATGCAGGCATGTGTGACAAATCTGGGAGCCATTCTGGTGCGGCTGATCGTGCCGGATGGCCAGGGAAACGGGGCGGATGTGGTTCTTGGCTTTGACCGGGCGGAGGACTATTTTGGAAATCCCAGTTTTTTTGGCGCTGTGATCGGACCAAGCGCTAACCGCATTGGAGGCGCTGCTTTCTCGCTGGATGGAGCGGACTATGCTCTGGATGTAAATGACGGGCCGAATAATCTGCACAGCCACAAGGAAAAGGGATATCATAAAAAACTTTGGTCGGCCCAGGTTTCTCAAAACAGCGTGACCTTTTCCCTGGAGGATGCTGACGGAAATATGGGCTTTCCGGGCAGAAAAAAGGTGCAGGTAACCTATTCTCTGGATGAGGATAACGCATTGACGCTGCATTATCATGGCAGCAGTGACAAGAGGACGATTCTCAATCTGACGAATCATACTTATTTTAATCTGGACGGACATGACAGCGGCAGCATAGAAGCACATACGCTGTGGCTGAATGCCTCCCGATATACGCCGGTGGTTCAGGGAAGCATTCCCACGGGAGAAATTGCGGCTGTGGCGGGAACCCCTATGGACTTCACAGCGGAAAAGACAGTGGGGCAGGATATCAATGAGGATTTTGAACAGCTGAAGCTGACAGGCGGCTTTGACCACAACTGGGTTCTTGACGGCTGGGATGGTACCCTTCGGCTCTTTGCCGTGGTGAAGGGACCCAAGAGCGGAAGGGTTATGAAAGCATACACAACCCTTCCCGGCGTACAGTTTTATGCGGGTAATTTTATAGACCCTCAGACGGGAAAAGAGGGCGCTTCCTATGGGAAACGCAGCGGACTGTGTCTTGAGACCCAGTATTTTCCGGATTCTGTTCATCATTCCCAGTTTCCCTCCTGTATTTTTGGCGGAGAGAACGGGCAGGATTATGATTCAGTGACAGTGTACCGCTTTGAATAGTGTGCCGCCTTGCAGAAAGAGCCCGCAAAGAATGTCGAACGCTTTTTTTGCCGGTACGACAAAGAATGCTAAAATACCTCGCATGCCGATGCTATATTGATAGAAACGGTATGGGAGGTGTTTTTATGGAATTGCCAAAAAATATTACACAGATTGGAGAATCGGACCGAAGCTGCAAAATTTATGTGGAAGATTATGTTATTTCTTATATGAAGCAGATGAATCTTTTGGCCCAAAACAAGGATATGGCTGTTGCCCTGTATGGTGTGAGGAAAGAGGAAAATGAGGTTTCCTATCTTTTTTTGTACGGTGCATGCAAGCTGGACTTTCTGCAGAGGGAGAGCAGACATTTGTCCCAGGCACAGCAGCAGGAAATTGAACGTCTGCGGAAAAAATATTTTGCGGATTATCAGTTTATGGGCTACCGCCTCCTGAATGGAGAGATGATCGAGGGCTTTCACATCTGCGAACAGGGCGTGTGCAGGTATGTGTCAGGGTATGCACAGTTTTATGAGAAGAATGACAGCATGCTGGCTTATATGCTGGACACCAGACAGGAAGGCGCCTCACCGGAGGAGGTCGATCAGGAAAAATATAATATAGTCAGGCAGCGCCAGGAGGAACGCAGGGCAAAAGCGGAGGAAAAAAACGGCGCTTCCTTTCGGACAGAGAAGAAGAAGGCAAAAAAGGACTTTTCCGGAAATTTGGTTTCGGCTGAGGAAAAAAAGGACAAGCACGCTGAAAAAAGCCTGCGGAAATTCAGGTTTTCGGCTGCAGCTGTATTTGCGGTTTTGTGCGTTGCTGGACTGGCTGCCATGAGCGGCAGCGAACGAGTAGAAGAAATGCAGCAGGCAGCCAGAGAATTGATGGCGGAGATGACGGAGCAGAAGCTGCCGGATTCCATAGAGTCTCTTCCTGATTCCATGGAAGCGGTGAGCGCTACTGGGCAGGTGGATGTGATTGTGGCGGAGGACAAGCTGTCAGACGCATTACAAAAGGAAAACGCTGACGCCGGGAAAGGTACTGCCTCCACAGACAGCGCTGCCTCTGATCAGACCAGCTCCATGGACAGCGTTCCTCCTTCCCAGGATACAGCTTCTTCTCAGCAGTCTGCAGGAACAGGCACGACGGAGGAGCAGCAGGAGCCCCTGCCGGAGGAGCCCCTGCCGGAGGAAACCCAGCAGCAGGAGCCTCAGCAGCAGGAGACCCCGCAGGAGGAAACAGTATCTGCACAGACCTCGGTCGAAACGTCTGGACCAGTTGCATACGTGATACAAAAGGGAGATACTTTGATCGGAATCAGCATCCGCCAATACGGCACCGATGCTAAAGTTTCGGAGATATGTGAGCTGAATCAAATAGCAAACCCGGATGATATTAAGGTGGGGGAGAAAATTTTATTACCCTAGTACGTGGAGAGTGTGATACAATATACAGGCAGAGCTTGGCTGCGATACATAAAACAATGAGGTAATCTATGGCGGACATAAAAAGTTACCTGAAGGAAAAAGAAAAAAGGGAACAAAATCAGCTGAATTACAAAGAAAAAATCAGAAAGCATAAGCTGACTGCCTTATACAGGGTGCTGCTGGTGCTGGCAGCGGTGGGAGCACTGGTGGCATTGGTAATTCTGCAGTACCAGAGGCATATATATACGGACTATGATACGGTATCTGCCCTGTCCAGAGAAACGGCAGGAACGGCAACGGATATCCGGCTGGGGGATGCCATACTGACCTACAGCCAGGACGGAGCCCATTGTACGAATTTAAAGGGAGAAGTTACCTGGAACCGTACTTATGAAATGCAGGATATCAGAATTGCTGTCTGTGATGATGTGGCGGCAATTGGAAACTATAATGGAAGAAGCATTTATGTGCAGAACACCCAGGAACAGCTGGGAGAAATCACTACTACCATGCCGATCCGTGATCTTGCTGTCTCAGCTACAGGCTGCGTCACTGCTGTTTTGGCGGACACGGATGTCACCTGGATCAATACCTATGCTCCCACGGGAGAAATGCTGTACACCGGACAGGCACATATGTATGACAGCGGCTATCCGGTGTCTGTCAGCCTTTCACCCAGCGCGGAGCTTTTGGGAGTCAGTTATATCTATGTGGACGCCGGAGTTTTGAAAACCAATATTGCGTTTTATAATTTCGGAGCGGTGGGTGAAAACCAAAGCGATCATATTGTCAGCGTTTATTCTTATTCGGACCTGCTGGTTCCGTACATACAATTTATGAATGACAGCACGGCATTTGCCGTAGGGGATACGAGGCTGATGATGTATACCGGCAGTCAAAAACCGGTGGTTGCGGCGGAATACTTATATGAAAAGGAAATACAGTCCGTGTTTTTCAGCGACAGGTACGTTGGACTGGTTTTTCTGTCAGACGATACTGCTTCTGCCTATCAGATGGATGTCTATGACGTAAATGCACAAAAAGTGGGAAGCTATTATTTTGATATTGATTACACGGATATCTTTTTTTCACAGGATTATTTTGTGGCGTACAACGAAACGGAATGTGAGATTATAACCCTTGGGGGCGTAGAAAAATTCAAGGGAACCTTTGACAAGACGGTGCGACTGATGATTCCTGCGGGAGGAACGTATAAATACGCTATCGTTACGGAAAATTCCATTGACACCATACAGTTGAAATAAGTGTGAAGGAAACGCGAAAAGATTAGGAAAGACCATTAAGCTGTTGTCAGCTGAGGCGGACAAGGAGGTATACAAATGAATTTATTATTTGTGATAGTGCTGATTGTTATGTTCTTTAATATAGTCAGCGGTTACAAGAAAGGCATGGTCAGGGAAATTATTTCCCTGATTTCTCTCATTGTAATGTGTGTTGTAGTAGCTCTGATCGGAAACGGGCTCAACAGCTATTTTGATGGAGAAATAGCAAACGTGATAATAGCGGTGCTGCTGCTTTGCCTGGTTGGCATTGTACATCATTTGCTGGGGGTTGTGTTTTTTTCTGCAAAAGTTATCTCCAGGCTGCCTGTTGTGAGCTGGATAGACAAATTGCTGGGGATGCTTTTTGGAATTGTTGAAACTATTTTGATTCTTTGGACAATCTATGCGTTTATTATGATGCTGGATATGGGAATGATCGGACAGCAGATACTTGTTTATACAAGAGAAAACCAGATTTTAACATGGCTGTACGAGAATAATTATCTGGCCGTATGGCTTGAAAGATTGAATTCGGAAATCAGCTTCCTGCCCTCTTAAGAGTAAATATGCGCAGCAGCGAAAAAGCGCCTTGGCGCGGCTTTGCGAGTGGCGCGGGCTGAAAAGTTATTATTTGTTTGAAAAATTCAAAAAATTGCATTGACAAGGAATCCCAGTTTGTGCTATTATAAAATTCCACCGCCAAAAGGGGAGAGTGCTGCGGAAGCAGGCATGGAAGCTCCCGGGGTGGAAGCCGGCGGAGCCGGAAGAAAAAAATCAAAAAAAGCAGTTGACAAAGCGGAGGAAGCGTGGTATTATGATCAGGCTGCCGCGGAGGAAACGGCAGATGCACTTTGACAAATAAACAGTAATGCAGACC
>DXGH01000055.1 GCA_019114005.1 Candidatus Acetatifactor stercoripullorum | reverse complement strand
TATTGTGTGTAGCCACGCTTTTTACTCCAATTTCTAATCAACAGTAAAATCGTGTTGTGCATCTGTTCACTATTGTAATGCGAGGGGAAATACTGCTTGATTTCTTCTTCTTCAACAATCATCGGCTCTCTCTGGTTTGGTTTCTTTTCCGATAAGATACAAACCAAGTAATCTTCTGTAAAGTCTGATTCACTGGCCTTTTCTCGGATGGCTTTTGCCTGAGAAATAGATGGGGTTGCTTTTAGTGCTACCATTACCTTATATAGTAGCTTCTGTTGCTTCTTGTCCAAGTAGGAAATAGATACTGCTGGATTCAATGCCATTTTTCGATTATCAACCATTTCAAGAATTTCTGGTATCAATTCAGTAAGACGGATATAGCGAGAAATTTGGTTGCGACTTTGACCGACTTGTTCAGCAATTAACTCTCTGGATTCTTTTCCGACATACTTCCGCCCAAGTTGGGCGGAAGTATGTCCTTTACGCCCCTGATGGCTCATAGCTACCAACTTCATTTTGTATGCAAAGGCTCTTTCACTTGGGAGAATCGTCTCACGCTGAAGGTTTGCATCTACCATGTTTACAACTGCCTCATCATCCGTCATGGACCGGACTAAAACAGGCATCTCAGAGTAACCCAATACTTCACAAGCCGCTTTGCGTCGATGACCAGAAATTAGTTCATAACAATCTTCACCAATCTGGCGAGCCACCGCTGGATGAATTACACCGTGAATTTCAATGCTCTCAACAAGACGCCGAAATTCCTCATCGTCTCGTACCTGAAAGGGATGATTCTTAAATGGCTTCAACTGTTCCAAGGGAATGTTTTTTACTGCTTGCCTTTGATCGTCTCGTCTCATAATGGCCTCCTTTACTGAAAGCTGAATTCGTCCAAAATTACGGAATTGGCTGCTGTGAAAATAGCAGCGAGCATGGACAAAATGTATTTTTGAAATCAGAATACATTTTTGCGTTCCCGTTTAGATTTGTACAAACAGCCCAAAATAACAACAAAAAACCCCGCACATTGCCCAATTGGGAATGTACGGGGGTTTTGGCGATTAGATATAAACCTCCACGGTCAAATCATGCCATTTTGACGGTTTTATGCCGTATCCATGGGATTTATAGAAGGTTTGCGCTTCATCAAATCCAATGGTGAATGACAGAACTCTTACTTGCGGGGGTTCTTGATAGCAGCCTGTGCCGCTGCCAGTCTCGCAATAGGCACACGGAAAGGTGAACAGGACACATAATTGAGTCCAATCTTATGGCAGAACTCCACGGAAGAAGGATCGCCGCCGTGCTCGCCGCAGATGCCGCACTTTAATTCAGGGCGGGTCTTGCGTCCCTTCTCCACTGCCATCTGCACCAGCTGTCCAACGCCGGTCTGATCCAGTCTTGCGAAGGGATCAGACTCATAAATCTTAGCCTGGTAGTAAGCATCCAGGAACTTGCCTGCGTCATCACGGGAGAAGCCGAAGGTCATCTGGGTCAGGTCGTTTGTACCAAAGGAGAAGAATTCTGCCTCTTCTGCGATAGCATCTGCAGTGAGGGCTGCGCGGGGAATTTCGATCATGGTACCGATATGGTACTGTATGTCGGAGTTTTTCTCCTTCTTTACCTGCTCAGCGGTCTCCACCACAATATCCTTCACAAATTTCAGCTCTTTTTTCTCTCCTACCAGAGGGATCATGATCTCGGGAACGATATCGTAGCCCTTCTCATTCTTCACCTCGATGGCCGCCTCCATAACGGCTCTGGTCTGCATCTTTGCAATTTCAGGATAGGTAACTGCAAGACGGCAGCCTCTGTGTCCCATCATAGGGTTAAACTCATGGAGGGAATCACATTTTGCCTTTACCTCAGCCACAGTCAGGCCCATATCCTCCGCCAATGCAGCGATGTCTGCATCTTCAGTGGGAACAAACTCATGAAGAGGCGGGTCCAGATAACGGACGGTCATGGGCTTTCCTTCCAGCACCTCATACATAGCCTTAAAGTCAGCCTTCTGGAATACGATCAGCTCATTCAAAGCTGCCTCTCTCTGCTCAACGGTGTCGGACAGAATCATTTTGCGGATCTTGGGAATTCTTTCCTCGCCGAAGAACATATGCTCCGTACGGCAAAGGCCGATGCCCTCCGCACCCAGCTTCACAGCATTTTCGGTATCTGCCGGGGTATCCGCATTGGTGCGTACCTGAAGGGTTCTGAACTGATCCGCCCAAGCCATGATACGGCCGAAGTTGCCTCCTACGGACGCCTCAACGGTCTTGATATCTCCCTTGTAAATCTTGCCGGTGCTGCCGTCCAGAGAGATATAATCTCCCTCGTGGAATTCATATCCGCCAAGTGAAAATACCTTTGCTTCTTCATCAATTTTAATGTCTCCACATCCGGATACACAGCAGGTTCCCATGCCGCGGGCAACCACTGCCGCATGGGAGGTCATGCCGCCGCGCACGGTTAAAATGCCTTCAGCTGCGTGCATACCCTCAATGTCCTCAGGTGAGGTCTCCAGACGCACAAGAATCACTCTTTCGCCTCTGCCGCCCTTTCCTGCTGCCTTTGCATCCTCTGCGGTAAAGTACACCTTGCCTGCTGCTGCGCCGGGGGAAGCGGGAAGCGCGCTGCCGATCACCTCGCCTGCCTTCAGCGCATCCGCGTCAAAGGTAGGGTGCAGCAGCTGATCCAGGGATTTTGCCTCAATACGGCATACTGCCTCCTCAGGAGTGATCATGCCCTCATCCACCAGATCGCATGCAATGTTGATTGCAGCTGCAGCGGTTCTCTTGCCGTTTCTGGTCTGCAGGAAGTAAAGCTTGCCCTCCTCAATGGTAAACTCCATATCCTGCATATCGCGATAATGATTTTCAAGCTTGTTTGCCAGCTCCATAAACTGCTTGTAGCATTCAGGAAGATCCTTCTCCAGCTGGGTGATAGGCTGAGGTGTACGGACACCTGCTACAACATCCTCACCCTGAGCGTTGATCAGATATTCTCCGAAAATTCCCTTTGCGCCGGTTGCAGGGTTACGGGTAAAGGCCACGCCTGTTCCGGAGGTTTCGCCCTTGTTGCCGAATACCATGCACTGTACGTTTACAGCAGTGCCCCAGTCTCCGGGAATGTCATTCATACGTCTGTATACAATGGCGCGGGGATTATCCCAGGAACGGAACACGGCCTTTACCGCGCCCATCAGCTGTTCTCTGGGATCCTGAGGGAATTCCTCTCCCTTCATAGCCTCTTTATACACTGCCTTGAATTTATCAGCCAGAACCTTCAGATCATCCGCCGTCAGCTCTGTGTCAAAATGAACGCCCTTCTCCTCCTTCATCTCATCGATGATCTTCTCAAAGAAGGACTTGGGAACCTCCATTACCACATCGGAATACATCTGAATGAAACGGCGGTAGGAATCATATGCAAATCTGGGATTTCCCGTCTTTTTGGCGAATCCCTCCACAGCTACATCATTCAGTCCCAGATTCAAAATTGTGTCCATCATACCGGGCATGGAAGCTCTTGCGCCGGAACGAACCGAAACAAGCAGGGGATCTTCGGTATCGCCGAATTTCTTCCCCATTAACGCCTCCAGATCAGCCAGGTTCTGAAAAATCTGCTCCTTAATTTCATCGGAAATCTGCTTTCCGTTTTCGTAATAATCCGTACAAGCCTCTGTCGTTACAGTAAAGCCCTGAGGGATAGGCAGCCCAAGATTGGTCATCTCCGCAAGGTTAGCTCCCTTGCCTCCGAGAAGATTCCTCATGTCGGCATTTCCCTCTTTGAATTTGTAGACCCATTTCTTCATGCTTTTTGTCTCCCTTTTTAATTAGTGACCTATACTAACATTTAAGTACCTTGGATATTGTAACAATCTACCAATAGAATATCAAGAAAAATTTGATAATTTTTTGACATACTATAAATTTTCGTTCAACCTGCACAAATTTTAAAACATAGTTTTATATATTGTGTCTAGTACTAATTACCTATGTAAATGCTTACATTTGTAACTTCACACAAATGTAAGCATTTACATTTTAACGTTTGGAACAAAGCTGTCAAAAATAAACAGATCAAAATTTTTCTTTGCCCGGGCTAACTGCTCTCTGCTTTTAATGGTCCAGGCCGCCGCAGTAGATTTATACAGCTCTCTGCAGAGCTTTCTGGACAGGATATTCGGATATTTGTGATTGTATGCGATAAAATCAGGCCTGCCCAGCCAGTTTAAGCATAGGTTCTGCAGCAGAAATCCCAAAAGTCCTCTGTATTCTTTTTCCCGCAGAAATCCATCGGAAAGCTGTCCTCTCACAATATCTCTGTGGTTGCGGCGGTACCACCAGACTGCCAGCGGATTAAAGGATTCCATACAGTAGCTGCCCCCATAATCCCGAAGCAGCCGATCCGCCGCCGGACACAGGGAAAGATTCGTCCGCTCAATCTTAAATTCCACAATCAGCGGAACCCTTCCAGCCACCATTTTAAGCACGTCCTCAAGCCGGGGAATACGTTCCCCCGAGCCAAACAGGGAAAATTCCTGAAGCTCCTTCCAGGTATAGTCCCCCACCTTTCCTGGGCGGCCGCATGCCCTTTTCAGGGTAAAATCATGGAACACCACCACAACCCCATCCTTTGACAGTTGAATGTCCAATTCTATCCCAAACCCGGCTTCTACCGCCTTTTGAAAGGCCTTCATAGAATTTTCAGGAGCCTCCGAGCCGTTGTCATGCAGTCCCCTGTGGGCGTACATCCATTCTTTGAAATACGTCATATCCGGCCTGTGGTTTACCCGCGGCATAATCATCCAAAAATACAGTGCCGCTGCAAGCAGCAAAACACCTATCACTCCCAGCATCGCCATAGTATTATTCTTTCCTCTTCTTCCGTATCTTAATCATTCTCCCCAGGCTCTATATGCAGCAGCTGGCGGGCCCTGGGACTTAAAGATCTGCCTGGATACAAAGGCCACGATGCGTCTCTCCAGATCCTTATAGAGACGCTCCACCGTCATCTGCGCTTTATTTGGCGTATCTATCTTCAACCGGCTCATAGGCTTCTCCTTCCTTTTTCTATCTTTTAACTTACGTCACTTTAAATAAAAATTGTAATGCAATTTACCCCCGATGTCAACGCGGCAGGCAGCTGCAGACAACAATTTTGGTAACAGTTCAGCCCGCGCCATTCGCAAAGCCGCGCCAAGGCGCTTTTTCGCTGCTGCGCAGCTACCTTTGCTCATTATCGGGCGCTCCGCTCATAAGCTGCACAACAAGCAACTTCATGCAAGCATGATTTGCTTGTCATACAGCTTATGGCTGAACTGTTACCAATTTTGCTTGCATTTTCCGGCGTTTCCTGTAAAATAAGAAGCGGTGGATTTTTTCTGCCCTTTTACCGTAATTTAAAGTCAAGAAACAGCAAGAAAGGTTTAAAAAAATGATCAGTGCAAACAATGTAACGTTACGTATCGGAAAAAAAGCGTTATTTGAGGACGTGAATATTAAATTTACAGAGGGAAACTGCTACGGCTTAATCGGCGCAAACGGCGCCGGAAAGTCCACCTTTTTAAAGATTCTCTCCGGCCAGCTTGAGACCACAAAGGGAGACGTGACCATCACCCCCGGCCAGCGTCTGTCGGTGCTGGAGCAGGATCACTTTAAATATGACAGCAATGTGGTTTTAGATACCGTTATTATGGGCAATGAGCGTCTCTACCAGATCATGAAGGAGAAGGACGCCATTTACGCCAAGGAGGATTTCACCGAGGAGGACGGCATCCGCGCCAGCGAGCTGGAGGCCGAGTTTGCGGAGATGGACGGCTGGGAGGCGGAATCAAACGCTGCCATGCTCTTAAACGGTCTGGGTGTGGACAGCGGACTGCACACCTCCCTGATGCAGGATCTGGACGGCAGCTTAAAGGTCAAGGTGCTGCTTGCAAAGGCGCTCTTTGGCAATCCCGACATCCTGCTTTTAGACGAGCCCACCAACCATCTGGATTTGGACGCCATCGCCTGGCTGGAGGACTTTTTGATTGATTTTGAAAACACCGTGATCGTAGTGTCCCACGACCGCTATTTCTTAAACAAGGTGTGCACCCACATTGCGGATATCGACTATGGAAAAATCCAGCTTTACGCAGGAAATTACGATTTCTGGTACGAGTCCAGCCAGCTGCTGATCAGACAGATGAAAGAAGCAAACAAGAAAAAGGAAGAGAAAATCAAAGAGCTGCAGGAATTTATTTCCCGCTTCTCCGCAAACGCTTCCAAATCCAAGCAGGCGACCTCAAGAAAGAGAGCTCTTGAAAAAATCCAGCTGGATGAAATACGGCCCTCCAGCAGAAAATATCCCTATATCGATTTCCGCCCGGAGCGTGAGATCGGCAACGAGGTGCTCACCGTGGAGCATCTTTCCAAAACCATCGGAGGAGAAAAGGTGTTAGACGATCTCTCCTTTGTGGTGGGACATGACGACAAAATTGCTTTTGTGGGAAGCAACGAGCTGGCAAAGACCACCCTTTTCCAGATTCTGGCAGGAGAGCTGGAGCCGGATGAGGGGACCTACAAATGGGGCGTCACTACCTCCCAGGCATACTTCCCCAAAGACAGCACACAAGAATTTGACAACGACCTGACCATTGTGGACTGGCTTACCGGCTACTCTCCCATCAAGGATGTGACCTATGTGAGAGGGTTTCTGGGCCGTATGCTTTTTGCGGGCGAGGACGGCGTAAAAAAGGTGCGTGTGCTCTCTGGAGGGGAGAAGGTGCGCTGCCTGCTTTCCAAAATGATGATCAGCGGGGCAAACTGCCTGATTTTAGACGAGCCCACCAACCATCTGGATATGGAGTCCATCACCGCATTGAACAACGGACTTATCAAATTCCCCGGCGTTGCGCTGTTTGCCTGCCATGACCACCAGTTTGTGCAGACTACTGCAAACCGTATCATGGAGCTGCTTCCGGGAGGCGGTCTGATAGACAAGATCACAACCTACGACGAGTACCTGGCAAACGATGAGATGGCAAGAAAGCGCACCGTTTTCACTGCAAACAAGGAAGATGACGAGGACTGATAAGAAATGACGGCTTCTATATCCCGGGGCGTACCCCCGGTAGACCTGCATGTACATTCCAGCCGTTCCGACGGCACCCTCTCCCCCAGACAGCTGGTGGACTATGCCATGGAGAAGGGGCTTAAGGCCTTTGCCCTGACAGACCACGACACCACAGAGGGGCTGGATGAGGCAGTCTCCTACGCCCAAAGCCTGCGGGAGCGTCCGTGCTGCCAGGACGGCTCTTTGGCCCCCAAAGACGCCTGTCCGGACAGCGTGCCCGAGGTGATTCCCGGAATTGAATTTTCCACGGAATATGAAGGCCAGGACATCCATGTGGTAGGCCTGTATATTGATTATAAGAATGAGGCCTTTGGGCAAAAGCTCCAGGCTTTTGTGGATTCCAGAATCCTGAGAAACCAGAAAATGTGCTCTCTTTTACAGCAGGCCGGTATCCAGATTTCCTACGAGAAGCTTCTTTTGGAATTTCCCGGGGCTGTCATCACAAGGGCCCATTATGCCCGATATCTGTTAAGCCACGGATATGTAAAAAGCATAAAGGAGGCCTTTGAACGCTATGTGGGGGATGACTGCCCTTATTTTGTGCCCAGGGAAAAGGTAACGCCCTTTCAGGCGGTGGAGCTGATCTTAAAGGCGGACGGCATTCCCATTCTGGCCCATCCTGGTCTTTATTCCATGAGTGATTCCAGGCTGGAAAAGCTGATAAAAGAGCTTAAGGAGGCCGGGCTTTTGGGCATCGAGGCCATCTACAGCACCTATGACGGGGCTATGGAGCGAAAAATACGCGCTCTTGCGTCCAAATACCGTCTCCTTATAAGCGGCGGCTCCGACTTTCACGGCGCCAATAAGCCGGGGCTTGATCTGGGCTGCGGCTACGGCAGTCTCTATATCCCCGAAACCGTTTTATGCGCCATAAAAGAATGCCGCAAAAATCTTCTCTTTACAGATTTGGACGGCACGCTCCTTTTAGATGACAGCACGGTCTCCCCGGCCATGAAGGAGGCCTTATTTGGTATGACCAAAAAGGGCCACCGTCTTATCCTCACCACGGGAAGACCCCTTCCCAGCGTCCTTTCTGTCTGCTCCCAGCTGGGATTTTTAAAGGACGGGGTTCCTCTCATTCCCAATCTTTTGGTAATTTCTTATAACGGCGCCCTGGTCTACGACTGCAGCAAAAAAACGCCTGTTTTAGAGCATCGCATCTCCCAGGAGGATATCGCTTTTATCACAAAGAAAGCCGGGGAAGCCGGGCTTCACATTCACGGCTATACGGACAGTGAAATCCTCTGCCGCTTTCAGGAGGATGGGCAGGAAAACGCGGAGCTTCGCTATTACAGACGGCGGATTGCCATGCCCGTAAAATGGGTGCCTGATGTGGCGCAGGCCCTTCCTTATGGCACCTGGAAGCTTCAGGTCATACATCTGACAGACAATGAGGCCCTAAAGCAGTTTCGGGACAGTCTGCTTCCTTGCTTTGAGGGCCGTCTCCAAATGATTTTTTCCAATCCCCGCTATCTGGAGATTCTGCCCGCCCAGGCTGGCAAGGGAAACGCACTGCGTCATGTGTGCGCTTATCTGCCCGCCCCCCTTTCCCACACCTTCGCCGCCGGGGATGAGGAAAACGACGTTTCCATGCTTTTGGCCGCCCAGACGGGCATCGCCATGAAAAACGCCGTCCCCCAGGCAAAAAAAGCCGCCCGCGTAATCACGCAGGCGGACAATAATCATGATGGACTGTTGGAAATCCTGAACCGATACTTTCAATAGCTGAAGGCTACCCCTCCACGATAAGGTATCTTCCGTCTCCCACGTCGAATACCTCATCCGCCTCCAGGATTTCATCCCCCACGGCGCCATCCATGTCGATTCCGGCTTCCTCAAAATATTCGGCCACCTCTTTTGCGGATTCCACCACCACGGCCATACACTCCTCCAAAAAGCTCTCTGCCTCCTCCAGAGTTTCAGCCACCGTTTCCGGAAACAGCTGCAGCTGGTTTTTCAGAAAGCATTCTAGTACCGCATCGTCATACTCGTGCATACGCAACCCTCCTTTATCGCCCAAAAAGCTTTTATTGCTATCATAATATAAAGATTATGCTATATAGTCAAGTAGCTGCAGCGGTTTTTCTATCACAGCATCCGCATGGTTTTCCAAAAGCTCCTTTTTGTCACGAAAGCCCCACAGAGCCCCCACCGTGAAAGCCCCCGCGCCCTTCCCGGTCTTCATGTCTGTGGCGGTATCCCCCAGATACAGAATATCCTCCGCCCCAAGGCCCAGCTTTTCCAATATGAGAAACACCCCTTGAGGACTGGGTTTTATGGGCACGTTCTCCTGCTGCCCCATAATCACGTCAAAATAATTCTTTCCGAACAAGCTTTCAATCACCCGGATGGTCTCCTGATGGGGCTTGTTTGACAGCACCGCTATAGCGATCCCTTTTTCCTTAAGGGCATTTAACAGAGGTATAATTCCCTCATAGGGCTTTACCTGATACATACAATTTTCCGCAAAGATTTCCAGATAACGGTCATAGGCCTCTTTGAAATGAGTAAGCTCTGTGTCTCCTCCTGCCGTCAGGGCTCTTTTGATCAGATTTGCCGCGCCGTCTCCCACAAAATAATAGTACTGCTCTACCGAGAAAGGACCATAGCCCAAAGGCTCCAAAGCCTTGTCCGTGCAATATTTTATACTGTGTATGGAATCGGACAAGGTGCCGTCCAGGTCAAAAATCACTGCTTTTTTCATAACCAATCCTTTGCCTCCTGATATAGTCTTGCCGCCGGCAGTCCCACCACATTGTTATAATCCCCCTCAATGCGCCGGATAAATCTGGCCCCAAGTCCCTGGATACCATAGGCTCCCGCCTTATCCATGGGCTCCCCGGTATCCACGTATAGCCGGATTTCCTCCTGTGTCATGGGATAGAAATGCACGTCCGTCACCTCATAAAAGGTTTTTCGCTGGACTTCTCCTTCCTTCCCTCCAAGACGCATAAACGTCACGCCGGTATACACCTGGTGGGAACGTCCCTGGAGCAGAGAAAGCATCCTGCAGGCATCCTCACTGTCCGAGGGTTTCCCCAAAATCCTGCCTTCGCAGGCCACCACCGTATCTGCTCCCAGAATCAGGACAGGCTTTTGTATACTTTCTTCTCCTTTCACCTTCTCCAGACAGGCCAAAGCCTTCCGTCTGGAGAGTTCCTCCACCGCAAGGGATGGGATATCCGTGGTCAGTTTTTCGTCCACATCGGCAGCCAAAACCGAAAATTCCAACCCCATCTGTTTTAAAATATCCCTTCTTCTGGGAGAAGCAGAGGCTAGAATCAGTTTACTTTGTACGATTTGTTTCTTATCATTCATGGGCTGTCTCCGGTGTGAAAATTCTGGTCACGGTGGCCGGAGCCTCCTTACATGCCTCTTCCTTCCCCGCTGCCTCCAGACAAAAAGCCTCCTGGGAGTTAAAGCGCTGCTTGCCCCGCTTATCCACCTTTTCATAGGAGCCGTCCGCCTGCAGAACGGAAGCCTTTACGTTGTCCCTAAGCTGGCACTCCAGGATGTGAAGCAGCTCTTCCTTGCACTCCCTTCTGTCCACAGGAAAGAGAATTTCCACCCGTCTTTCCAGATTTCTTGGCATCCAGTCCGCACTTCCGCAGTAAATTTCATAATGCTCATTGTTTTCAAAGTAGAAAATCCGGCTGTGCTCCAGGAAATTCCCCACAATGGAACGAACCGTAATATTTTCACTGACACCGGGTATGCCCACCCTCAGGCAGCAGATTCCCCTGACAATCAGATCGATTTTCACCCCGGCGGCGCTGGCCTCATAAAGGGCGGCAATGATATCCCTGTCACACAGAGAATTCATTTTTGCAATAATCCGAGCGGGGCGTCCCTCAAGGGCGTATTTCTTCTCCCGCTCAATCAGATAAAGAAATTTGTCCTTCAGCCACAGGGGCGCTAAAGACAGCTTATTCCACAACAGGGGCTCGGAATAACCGGACAGCATATTAAACACCGCCGTCGCATCCTCGCCCACCATCTCAGCGCAGGTAAACAGTCCAATGTCCGTATAGAGCTTTGCAGTGGCGTCGTTATAATTTCCAGTTCCAAGGTGCACATAACGGCGTATGCCGTCCTCCTCGCGCCGCACTACCAGCGTGATCTTGCTGTGGGTCTTTAAGCCCACCAGACCATAAATCACATGGCAGCCAGCCTTCTCCAGCATTCTGGCCCACACAATGTTGTTTTCCTCATCAAACCGGGCCTTCAGCTCCACCAGCACAGTGACCTGCTTGCCGTTTTCCGCCGCCTGAGCCAAGGCTGCGATAATAGGGGAGTGGCCGCTGACACGGTAAAGAGTCTGCTTGATCGCCAGCACCTCAGGATCCTTTGCCGCCTGACGGATAAAATCAACCACAGGGGTGAAGGTCTGATAAGGATGATGGAGCAGAATATCTCCCTCCCTGATCTTTTCAAAAATATCGCAGCCTGACGGAAGTTCGGGCACCTGCTTAGGCTCATATTTGGGAGCCTTCAGATGTCCGTAGCCCTCCAGGCCGTATATCTTCATCAAAACAGTCAGGTCTAAGGGCCCGTCAATCTCGTAAATATTCTCTTCCTCCATGTGAAGCTCCTTTTTCAAGAGCTTCAGCATGCGCTTATCCATCCCGGCCTCCACCTCCAGCCGGATAGCCTGGCCCCACTGGCGTTTCTTTAACTGCTTTTCGATTTCCTTTAACAGGTCCGCAGCCTCGTCCTCCTCTATGGTCAGGTCCGCGTTCCGCATGATCCGATAAGGGTTGGAACAGATAATTTCATAATTCAGGAAAAGTCTCTGGATATTGCGCTCAATGATCTCCTCCAAGAGAATGATTTTCCTGGCAGACCCCTGGGAAGGAAGCTCCACCACCCGGTTTAACACGCCCGGAACCTGTACGGTTGCAAACTCCAGCTCCTCCTTGGTGCCTTTTTTTCTGACCATAGCCCCAATATTCAGCGTCTTGTTGCGGATCAGGGGAAAAGGCCGGGAGGAATCCACCGCCATAGGGGTCAGCACCGGGTACACATTATCCTCAAAATAATGATCAATATAGTCTGCCTCCTCTTTGGTAAGCTGCTCATGGTGTCTGATCAGATGCAGCCCGTTTTGCTCCAGCAGCGGAAGCAGCGACCTGCTGAAGGTGGAATACTGCAGGTCTACCAGATCGTGTATGGCTGTGTTAAGGGCAGCAAGCTGTTTTTCAGGCGTCATGCCCGCGATATCCTTTTTCTGATATCCCGCATTGACCATATCCTTTAAAGAGGCCACCCGGATCATAAAAAACTCGTCCAGATTGGAAGCGGTAATACTCAAAAATTTCAGCCGCTCAAAAAGGGGAATGCTCTTGTCCCTTGCCTCGTTTAAAACTCTGTGGTCAAACAGAATCCAGCTTAACTCCCTGTTTACATAATATTTCGGATTTGTAAATTCTTTCTCTGCCATAATTTCCCTCTTCTAAAAATTCTTTCTCTGCTTTAATACCGGCGTTACGCTGAACACCTCCTGGAAAAAGTCCGCCCTCCACTCAAAAAAGCCCTTTTCCAAGGTGATATCCTCCAGGGTATCCACAGTCAGTATCAGCTGGTTCTCCCGAAGGGCCGCCTTAATGCTGCCAAGCTTCTGCTTGTGGCTGCGGTCTAAGCTGTTTGCCAGCCGCAAAATAGCGGTAAGCTTCGCCACAATCAGATAAGACTCCTTATCCAGGGTGCTCCTCCCGGCCTGTATCTGCCCGTAATATAAGAAAGGACTGTGGTTGAACCGGACCACATTGGCCACAATTTCTCTCTCCAGGTGGGACAGACCGATGATTTCCGTGGACATTATAATATTGTAAGAGGTTTCTCCGATGTTCACCATGCTGATATACTTTCCGCAGTCATGAAGGATAGCGGCAATCTGTAGATACAGCCGTTCCCTCCTGCCCAGTCCATGCACCCGCTTCATGCTGTCATATATGGTTGTGGTAATTTTCTCAAGGGTTTCCGCCCGTTTTCTGCTGCCCTGATACCGTTTGCTGATGTTGACGGCGCAGGCTGTGATATCCTTTTCAAAATCATGCTCTCCCTTGAAAAGCTTCATCTTCTCCGCGTACTCATAGGCGATGCCGTCGCACAAGGTGACTCCCGGCGCCCATATTTTCTCCGCTCCCATCAGCTCCGCAATCCGCTTGGTCAAAAGAGCGCTGATCAGCACCAGCGGAACCTTCTCCTCCGGTATGTCCATAGCAATGGAAATCTCACTGCTGCTTTTATTTTTCAGTGTCTCCAGCAGGCCCTCAAATTCCTTTGTGTCCGTCATGGGCTGCCCGTCCCTCCCCAGCTTTTTCACCGCCCAGGGAGAAATGTAATCGTCCACGATAATAATATTCTGAATCACGCGGTCCTTCAAATACAGCTTTTTATAGGTGGAAAGCTGTGCCGACGCCATCTCGTCAATCAAATTCGCCACCTGGGCCCGCTTTGCGTTCAGATGATTTAAGTGCTCCTGGAGCCTGAGCACTCCCAGGCGGAGATTCTGGGTGGACACCAAAGTGTCGTTGTCAAAGAGGGACAGCTGTATGCTGCCGCCGCCGATATCTACAATGGCGGTTTTTTCTTCGATAATCCGGCGGAAAATCTCCCCCTTTAACGCAATGGCCTTATAATTTAAAAAACGCTGCTCGGAATTGCTTAAAATCTCCACCTTGATTCCGGTGCGCTGCTCCACCTGATCCTGCACAATGGTAAAATTCTCCGTCTCCCGCACCGCGCTGGTTCCATAGGCCTTGTATGCGTCCACCTTATAGGCCCGCATAATGCCGGAAAATTCCCGCAGCGCCCGGCACAGCTCATCCAGCTTTTCCTTGCTGATTTTGCCATTGGCATAGGTATCGCTTCCCAGATCCAGTCTCTGACGGATACAGTCGATTTCCCGCATACTGTTCTTTGCGGTAAACTCAAATATTTTCATGGACAGCTCAAAGCTTCCCACATCAATTGCGGCAAAGGTCCTTACACTCATATGGCTCCTTTCACTCTTTCCCTAACAGGTAGTCTATAAACTGCTGTGCGCTTCTGCCGGAAAGCCCTCCGTGGGAAAGCTCCCACTTATTGGCCTCCTTAAGAAGCTCCTCCTGCGGCATGGACACGCCATAGCGTTCTGCCAGCGTCTTTACAATGTTCTGAAATTCCTTTTTGTCCGGAGCGCCAAAATAAATGGTGACACCGAAACGATATACCAAGGACAGCTTCTCCTGCACCGTATCGCTGGTGTGCATGTCCTGTCTGACCTCTTCCTTGTCGCTATAATTTTCCCGAATCAGGTGACGTCTGTTAGAGGTGGCATAAATCAGCACATTTTCAGGTTTTTTCTCCAGGCCGCCTTCAATGACGGCCTTCAGATATTTGTACTCTATCTCAAAATCCTCAAAGCTCAGATCATCCATATAAATGATAAACTTATAGTTGCGCTTTTTGATCTGGCTGATTACCTCATTCAGGTCTCTGAACTGATGCTTATACACCTCAATGATACGAAGCCCTCTGTCATAATATTCATTGGCTATGGCCTTGATGCAGGAGGATTTCCCGGTGCCTGCGTCACCAAACAAAAGGCAGTTGTTGGCCTTTTTGCCTCTCACAAAGGCCTCAGTGTTATCGGTGAGCTTCTTTTTGGGAATCTCATAGCCCACAAGATCATCCAAATGCACATGGGCAATGTTTAAAATCGGCTGAATGTGCACCCCTTTCTCGTCATGGGCAATCCGGAAGGATTTGTGCAGGCCAAATTTCCCCACGCCGTACTCCTGATAAAACTGGGTCAGCGTATCCTTCATTTCCTCCGGCGTATTATCCTGGCAGAATTTTTCCGCAAGCTCACAGATACGGGCACAGATGCGGGCATTGTACACCTTGCTCTCTCCGCTGCTGCCTTTGTAATTTTCCACCAGTGCAAACTCAGGAACCTTAAGCATTTCCATAAGCGGGCCAAAATCATAGTCATAAAACTCCTTGAAGATTACAATGTCATGGAGCGCCGCCTGGTTGATGGTTCCCTCAATGGCTCCCTTGATTTCACACCCGCAGCTGTAGCTGTTTTCATTGTTTACCAAAAGGTTGGCAAGATAACAGTGCCACAGATTGCCATGAAAGCCATAATGGCCTGCCAGCTCTATCAGCCGGTGGATACAGCTGTAAAACAAAGCCTTACTATCCTCCAAATCACGGCCGCCGTCCCCTAAAGGGCCCTTATTTTCTTCACATGCCGTCATCAGCCGCGCCATATCGTGCAGCAGGCCGCCGTCCTCAAAATCTCTATATACAATCAATTCCTGTTCTCTCATGCCTTTATTCCTGCCGTTTTCTTCCTTTAATAATTGCCCAGTATTTTCATATTTCTGGCCTCTTCCCTAAGACCCCTGAGGGCGTTTTTCACAGAGCTGTCCGCCAGATTTCCCTCAAAGTCAACAAAAAACCGATATTCCCAATTTCTGTCCTCTATAGGGCGGCTCTCAATCTTGGTCAGATTCAGATTGTTGTAGATGAAGTGGGAAAGCATGTGGTAAAGAGAACCGCTCTCATGCGCCACTTCAAAGCAGATGCTCACCTTTCCGGCATCTTTCCTGAAAATTTTCTGGTTTGTAACAATGATAAAGCGGGTAGAATTGCTGCCCGAATGATTGATTCCTTTTTTCAGCACCTTAAGTCCGTAAATTTTCCCCGCGTGCTCTCCCGCTATGGCAGCCTGGGTCTTGTCCCCCTCCTTTGCCACCTTCGCGGCCGCAAAGGCATTGTTCTGCATACTGATCTGCTGCCAGTCATGATCCGCCAGATATCTGGCGCTCTGCATTAAGGACTGGGGGTGGGAATACACCCTTTTTATGTCCGAAAGCTCCGCTCCCGGCACCCCAAGAAGGCAGTGCTCTATCTTTATAATCTGCTCCCCCACAATATAATTTTCAAACTCCACCAAAAGGTCATAGATTTCACTGACAATCCCCGCCGTTGAATTTTCAATGGGCAGTACCGCAAAATCCGCGCTTCCCTCATCAATGGCGCTCATGGCGTCCCGGAAGCTGTCCACATGAAAGCTGTCCACCGCATCTCCAAAATAGGTCATCATAGCCGCCTGGGAATAGGCTCCCTCCGCTCCCTGGAACACCACCCGCGCCTTTTTTGTATCAAGCTCATCCACACCGATAAAGGGAAGTCTCCCCATGCCTGTTTTCTCCGCAAGAAGCTGATACTGCAGCTTTCTGCTCATGGACATGATCTGCTCAAACAGCTCCTCCACACCATGGCTGTTAAACTCATTGTGCGTCAGAGTCTTTACCCTGGCAAGCTTCTCCTGTTCCCTTTGCCTGTCAAATACCTTTTTCCCGGTTTCGATCTTGTACTCAGCCACCTGTCTGCTGATATCCATACGCTTCTCATAAAGCGCTACGATCTGTTCGTCTATCCCGTCTATCTGTTCTCTCAGCTTTCGCAAATCCATGTCCGCCATGCTCCTTTTGTCTCTTTCTTTGTACTCCTTATCAGCACATTTAAGGATATCTTATACCAAATCAAACTTGATCGCAAGCGGGAAGCATTGTATACTTAAAGTAGATTATCTACCTGTTAAATTATCACAATTTACAGCGTACGTCATCTATTTTTCAGCCGTTTTACTTATTTTTTACATATTCCATACGCTTTTTACAAAATCTGAAATGAGGGAATGTTATGAGCAGAAAATTTCGAACCATTGCAATCGCATTACTTGCAGCAGCACTGTTTACTGCAGTTCTTCTTTTTTTCATCCTTTCAAACCGGATAACCATGAATCCCCCGGGAACCATCGGGAATACCGCCGGAAATCTGCACAACGGCGGCCTCTTCTGCGAGCTTGACGGCACCGTCTATTTCTCTAATTCCTATGACGGAGGCAGCCTCTACGCCATGGACAGCTCTGAGGAAAATATCAGAAAGCTGAGCAGCGTAAACGCACAGAATATCCTGGCCGGAGGGGATTACCTGTACTATTTTCAGATGGGCGCTTCGGGGAACGCCGGAATGGGCTATGTGCTCAGCGTACGCTCCTTCAACCGCACCACTTTAGACGGCAGCCGCACAACCGGCTTAAACCGGGATATCATTGCCAAAGCCCAGCTGGTGGATAATTATCTCTATATACTGGCTGCCGGGGAGGAAAACCCCCAGTTTTACAAGCTTAAGATCGATGAATCCGAACAGACAGTTCTTGCTGATTATGAGATCGACCCTTCCTGCGCCGCGGCGGGGATGATCTATTACAGCGACCCTCAAAGCGGACACAGCTTATACCAGCTGAATACCTCCTCGGACACTGCATCCCTTTTGTGGGAAGGCAGCGTTGGATATCCTGTTATCCAGGGGGACTTTATCTATTATATGGATGTGGAAAGCAATTACTGCCTCTGCCGTTACAGTCTGTCCCAGGGCACTGCCCAGACACTCACCACAGACCGGGTGGACTGCTTTAACGTGGGCGGCGGCTATGTTTACTATCAAAAAAACGGTGACACCCCGCAGCTGATCTGCATGCGTGAGGATGGCACCGGCGCCTTTGTGCTGGCAGAGGGAAACTACACCAAGCTTCATATGACATCTCAATATGTATATTTTCAGGAATTCGGCAATGACACCGCCCTTTACCACAGCCCTTTGGGCTCTGCCGGCTACGAAATCTTTTCCGGGGCCAGAGACGCTGCCATTGCAGAAACGCAATAAGGCCCCTTTGGGCTATTCCTCAATATGATCCTGGCCCTGGCTTAAAATGGTGACGATATGCGCATCTGCCAGGGCGTAAAAAATGGTTTTCCCCTCTCTTCGGTTTTTCACCAAATCCATCTGCTTGAGCACTCTCAGCTGATGAGAAATTGCCGACTGGGACATTCCAAGAACTGCAGCGATATCGTAAACGCACATTTCCGAACACAAAAGCACATAGAGAATCTTCAGGCGGGTGGCATCCCCAAACACCTTAAAAAACTCTGCAATATCCTGCATTTCTTCCTCAGGAGGCATTTTTTCCTCCACTCTTCTTATCGTGTCCTCATCCGCATAAATGTATGTGTTTTCTTCCATAGCAGTCTCCATTTCAACAGAATTTCAAAACCATTTGCCGCTTCTACACAAATTATACCACTTTTTGCTTCATTTCCAATCCGTTTTTTGTTATACTGATAGACATGAAAAAAATAATTCCTTTCAAAAACAAGTATCAAAAAAATGCCTTCTGCTTTCTGGCATTTCTTCTGCTCCTTGCGCTTTTGTGCATTCTCTGGATTCTGGTGCAGAGCAGACAGTCTCAGGAAAGCGAGGCCCTTATCTATCAGGACGGCGTTCTTTTAGAACGCATTAATCTGGCTTTGGTGGATACCCCCTACACCTTCACCGTCACAGGGGAGGGCGGCTGTACCAATGTAATAGAGGTGCGCCCGGGCAGCATCGGCATGCTGTCCGCCGACTGTCCTGACCAGCTGTGCGTTCATCAGGGCTTCACAGACAGCTCACTTGTTCCCATTGTCTGTCTGCCAAACCATCTGGTGATACAGGTGGACGCCCCGTCCTCTTCGGCACAGACGGATATCACAGCCTATTAATCACAAAAGATGCCTCTTAGACGGGAATGAAATAATTTCAGGAGAAAAGCTTATGAAAGTCAAAAAATTAACTCTGCTTGCTCTGTTTACCACCTTGGCGCTGATCATCTTCGCCGCAGAGAGCATGCTCCCCCCTCTGGTTCCGGTGCCGGGCATTAAGCTTGGTCTTGCAAATATCATAACACTTGTTGTTTTACGAAATTTTACCGTAAAGGATGCAGCTGTGGTGCTCTTTATGCGGATTTTTTTATCTTCCTTTTTCTTCGGCCAGGCCCTGAGCCTGCTCTACAGCCTTGCAGGAGGTTTCCTCTGCCTTGTTGTCATGTGCCTTATCAATCGGCTGTTTTCCGGACATTACCTGTTTCTCACAAGCATCGCCGGCGCGCTGGCCCACAATGCAGGACAGCTTCTTACCGCCTTTTTTATCACACAGACGGCCGGGATATTCATCTATCTTCCTTTTCTTATGCTGGGCGGATTGGTCACCGGGCTTTTTACCGGTCTGTGCGCCCATTTTTCTCAGAAATATCTAGTTCCTTTAATAAACCGCTGACCGTCTTTTGCAGGATGGGGTGCCTGAGGTTTGGCGCTATGGCGCAAAGGGGCTCCAGCACAAAGCGCCTGTTCTCCAAATCTATGTGGGGAATGATCAGCTGCTCGTCCTCATACACCAGCTTGTCATAAAAGAGAATGTCCAAATCCAATGTTCTGGGGCCCCAGCGGACCAGACGCTCCCGTCCCGCTGCCGACTCAATGCGGTGCAGCTCCTCTAAAAGCTCGCCCGGGGAAAGAAGCGTTTCGATCTCCAGCGCTCCGTTTAAAAAATCATCCTGCTCCACTCCGCCATAAGGCTTTGTCTCAAGCAAAGGCGATATCTTACCCATCCTGACCTGCGGATTTGCCCTTAAAGCGTCGATTGCCCCCTGGATATAAGCCCTCCTGTCCCCCAGATTGGAACCCACAGAAAGGTAGACCCTGTGCCAGCCTCTTTTGATCTTCACAGACACCGCTTCAAAGGGAAGCCCCACCGGCGCGTTGGGCTTTTTTATCTCCAGCTCAATCTCCCAAATAAGGGGAAACGCTAACAGCAGCTGGCGGACTACATTTTCTGCCGCCGCCTCAATCAGCTTGTAGGTGTGTTCCCGCATCCACCTGTCAATAAAATGGCAGACCTCCCCATAATGGGTGGACAGCTCCAGCCTGTCCTCCCGCCCCGCCTTCCTCAGATCGGTAAAAAGCACAGCATTTACCAGAAAAATCTGTCCCCTTTCATTCTCTTCTGGAAATACGCCGTGATAGGCATAAATTTCCAAATTCCGGATTTCAATTTTATCCTGCGCATTTATTCTGTCCATTCTCCTGTTCCTGCCCCTCTCTGTCAGTTTATGTATTACTTTTTGCTTTTAAGGTCTTTAGAAATTTCCACCCCTGAGAATAGCCTGCGTCATGCGGACTGCCCTGTCATTTGCCTTGACGTCGTGAACCCGTACAAAGCTGCAGCCCTTGCTTACAGCCAGCACCGTGGTGACCAAGGTGCCCTCCACTCTCTCCTCCACAGGAAGCCCCAGCGCAAGGCCGATGACAGACTTCCTGCTGCAGCCCAAAAGAAGAGGGTAGCCAAAGGCATTTAGCTCCTCCAGACGGCGGATTACCTCCAGATTCTGCTCATAGGTCTTGCCAAAGCCTACCCCCGGGTCCAAAATAATTTTTTCATCTGCAATACCGGCCTTCTGCGCAATCTCTATGCTCTGGGTCAGCTCCTCAGCCACCTGGGCCATGAAATTTTCATAACTTGTGTTATTTCTATTGTGCATGAGGCAGCACGGGAGTCCGCTCTTCGCAATAACACCTGCCATTTTTTCGTCAAATTTCAGTCCCCAGATATCATTGATCAAATCCGCCCCCACCTCTATGCCTGCCGCAGCCACCTGGCTTTTATAAGTATCCAGGGAAACAGGCACGTCAAAATTTGCCTTTATGGCCTCGATCACAGGGGCTGTTCTCTCAATCTCCTCCTGGTCAGTGATCACAGTATATCCCGGCCTGGTGGATTCTCCTCCGATATCCACAATATCCATTCCCTCAGACAGCATTTCCTCCACACGGTGGAGGGCCTTGTCCCGATCATTCCATTTTCCTCCATCCGAAAAGGAATCCGGCGTCACATTTAAAATTCCCATAATATAGGTGTGATTCTTCGTATCAAATTCTCTATTTCCAATCTTCATATTATTTTTGAAGCCTCCCTGCTGCATCTGTTTCCTGCTCAATATTTTATTTTCCTGTTTTTCTTATCTGACTTCCAATTACAGTCCGGCTCCGCTTCACAGGCAAAGCAAGGTCTGCTGGCTTTGTCTGCTCTATATAGAATTCCACTCAAATTCTTTTCCTGGGCTGTGCTTTTTTCTCTATGCTTCAAAATTGCTTCAGTAATAACAGTTGTTTCTTTTTGATCATAGCCGCAGTCCTGCAGTATTTGGGGTGCAATCCTTCCACTTGCAAGCTCATGGGGCGTCCCATCCTCATATTGAATATGCTTCCCCATATCGTGCAAAAGTGCCGCCGCATAAATCCAGTCTCTTGGAATCTTAAGACCCTCCTCTAAGCTTATTATTACTCCGATTCTGGCCACATCCAAAAAATGCGTCATATCATGGCGGCAGAATCGCCTTTCGGCTTCTGCCGCCTGATTCTGACGCAGATGATACAAAAATAAAGGGTGCTCTATTATTTTATCGATTCTATCCATGTGATTCACCTGCTCCATGCGCTGGCCGTTTCCTTCGGCCTATGCTTTTACCATCTGGAAAAACCGGTTCTGCAGTGTATCATCCTGCTCAAAGATGCCTCTTACCGCTACGCTGACCGTTTTACTGCCTGGCTTCTTTACTCCCCGCATAGTCATGCACATATGCTCTGCCTCCACCATCACCATAACTCCCTGGGGGCTTAGATGTTCCATCACTGCATCGGCAATCTGCGCCGTCATCTGCTCCTGAATCTGCAGCCGCTTTGCGAACACCTCAACAGTCCTGGCAAGCTTGCTCAGTCCCGTCACCTTTTTATTGGGGATATAGGCAACATGAGCCTTTCCGAAAAAGGGCATCATATGATGCTCGCAGGTGGAATAAAACACAATATCTTTTTCCAAAACCATATCATTGTGTTCCACAGAAAAGACCTTGGATAAATGCTGGCCAGGATCCTCATCCCTTCCGGAAAATATCTCTTCATACATACGGGCAATTCTCTCCGGCGTCTCGCGGAGCCCTTCTCTTTCCACATCCTCGCCTATGCCCTCCAAAAGAAGCTCCACTGCTTTTTTTACTTTTTCATGATCTATCATTTTTACTGCCTTTCTGTGAACGCTTTTCCACAATCTTTATCATCCTGCCGAGATAAGACAAAGAGCCGAAGGAAAGAATCACATCCTCTCTCTCCGCCAGAAGATAGCTCATCTCCACAGCCTCCTCCAGACTGTCCGCCGCAGTCACATTGGGGTGCACCAAAGAGGCTTCCACAGCCAGATCATAGGCGGGCAACGCCCTTGCGTTTTCCGGCGGCGTCACTGTGATAATCTGATCCGCATATTGACAAGTGACCGCAAGCATCCCGGTATAGTCCTTATCCCTCAGCACTCCCATAATAAAAATAATTCTTTTCTGAGGAAAATAAAGAGCTAAGGACTGAGCCAGCTGCTCTGCCCCCGCCTTGTTGTGAGCCCCATCCACAATAAACCAGGGCTTTTTTGCTACAACAGTAAAACGCCCTGGCCACAGGGTCTGCAAAAGTCCCTGGCGCAGCGCTTTTTCTTTCACGCAGATGCCATGTTTTTCCAGAGCCTTTGTGGTTTCCACTGCAAGAACTGCATTTTCAATCTGGCATTTGCCTGCAAGGGATATCTCAAGCCTCCTATATCCTCCATAGTCAAAACGCTGCCTCTCTATACCATATCGTATCTGGCTGGCAGTGTCAACATCGGCAGTCTGCAGAGGACAGTGCTTTTCCCGGGCAATACGGGCAATGACCTCCATAACCTCCTCTTTCTGCCTTGCGGAAATTACATAACATCCGGTTTTTATAATCCCGGCCTTCTGTGCTGCTATCTCGCCCAAGGTGCTCCCCAAAAATTTCATGTGGTCCATGCTGATGGGAGTAAGAACCGCCGCAAGAGGAGGCGGAATCACATTGGTGGCATCCATGCCCCCTCCCATTCCTGTCTCCAGCACTACCAAATCGCACTCCGTCTTTTGAAAATACCAAAATCCCAGAGCTGTCTCCACCTCAAAGGAGGTAGGATGGGGCATTCCCTCCTTCGTCATTTCATCACATGCGTTACGTAAAAGCTCCACCCCCTGGCAGAGCGCCTTTTGAGTAATGGGCCTTCCGTTTACCGCAATACGCTCCCGATAGGAAAAAAGCACGGGGGAAACATAGCTTCCCACCCGGTATCCCGCACACCTTAATATAGTGGATAGATAGGCTGTTACCGAACCTTTGCCGTTGGTGCCGGCCACATGAATAAATCTCAGCATATCCTGAGGATTTCCTATCCGTCCGCAAAGCGCTCTGATGCTGTCGAGCCCTGGCACAATCCCATATCCTCCAATGGCTTCCATATAAGAAAGGGCTTCTTTATAAGTCAAATTCCACACCGCCTCTCTTCGGGTCTTTTGCTGTTTTTTTCATTGTTCTTTGTATATTTCTCCAAAAACAGGAAACACTTTATTTCATGAAAAAAGCATTCAAAACCTTCTTACACAACTTTATACGCTGCGGCATCACCGGCTGGTGCATGGAAATCCTTTTTACCTCTCTTGACTCCTTCCGCCGCCGGGACATGAAGCTTCGGGGCAACACCTCCGTCTGGATGTTTCCCATATACGGCTGTGCTGCCTTTCTGGCTCCTTTGGGCAGGCTCCTTTCCAAAAAGTCCGTCTGGATCCGGGGGCTTACCTATATGAGCCTGATTTTCTCCACCGAATATATCACCGGCAGCCTCTTAAACCGCCGCACCTTGTGTCCCTGGGATTACGGACGCAGCCGCTGGAATATCAAACGGCTGATCCGTCTGGACTATGCGCCCTTTTGGTTCCTTGCGGGACTTTTGTTTGAAGGGCTTACCTCCCCCGCCGCAAAAGACAGGACCGATAACGGTCCCGTCTTGACAAATTCTCATTAATTATATCCCCGGGATGTCCTGTAAATCGTGACATCCTTTTGCTTTGGCTACAGCATTTCCCCTTCGTCCCCGTCTCCGGAGCCGATATCCAGCATATTCACCGTACGCCTTTTCATTCTTGCCTCTTCAGACTGCTTTAAAATAAAATCTTTCAAAGTCCTGGAATTGCGGATATGCTCAAGGGCCAGTCTGGGATGGGTGGTGTCCCCTGTGTAGCAGACCACAGTCCCCATGCCAAATATACGCTCAATCAGGCTGGCCGTATGCTCCACATCCTGTACCTTATACATATAACAATCGTTCTCAACCTTTTTCAAAAAGCCTGCCTCTATGGTAATCATGTCCTCTTTTACGATATACTTCGTAAAGGTAAAGGGCAGACCTAAGAAAAGCCAGCGCTTTCTTTCTACAAATTCTATCATATCCTATCCCTTCCCGCTCCTTTCCCGCGCATCAACAATCTCTGCAAAATTCTTATGCTACTTATTATAGTAGATATGATCTTTTTATGCAAAACCTTTCTTTCAAAATGCCAAAAAATTTGTCGATTTTTTTCTACGCTTTCGATTGAAAGTATAAGCTGGAAATGGTATGATAATAAAAATACGTAAAGGAGGGTAACGTATGACTGCAAAAGAATGTATTACCGGACGGAGAAGCATCCGTCAGTTTACCGATCAGCCTGTATCCCATGAAATACTTTCACAGATCGTAGAGACTGCCTCCTATGCACCCAGCTGGAAGCATACACAGATTGTACGCTATATTGCCGTGGAGGGAGAACTGAAGCAGAAGCTTTCCAAATGCACCTCCGGTTATCCTAAAAATGGCGAGATCATGGAAAATGCGCCGATGGTTATCGCAGTTACCATTATCAAAGGACGCAGCGGCTTTGAGAGAGACGGCTCTTATACCACAAACCGCGGTGATTCCTGGCAGATGTTTGATGCCGGAGCTGCCAGCGAAGCTTTTTGTCTGGCTGCCTATGAGCATGGCCTTGGAACCGTTATCATGGGTATTTTCGATCAGGAGGAGGCCTCTGCTCTTTTACATATTCCAGAGGAGAGGGATTTGATTGCTCTGATTCCCATCGGGTATCCCGCAGAAAGTCCTGCCGCTCCCAGACGCAAAAGCGTTGAGGAGCTGTTATCCTTCCAAGAATAACAAATAACAGTCGAAGAGATTTTCTCTTCGGCTTTTCCATGTCCGGCAGACCGCCCTTGGGCAGACTGCAAAAAGCCCAAATACTGATTATGCGCTGAAAAATGCGCAGGAATGGAGATTAAAATGAGACACCTGATGAGTCCACTTGATTTTACAAAGGAGGAGCTGGACAAGATATTCGACCTGGCAGGCGACATCGAAAGGCATCCAGAGAAATATGCCCACGCCTGCAGTGGAAAAATTCTGGCCACCTGCTTCTATGAACCCAGTACACGTACGCGCTTAAGCTTCGAATCCGCTATGACAAGGCTGGGCGGACAGGTCATTGGTTTTTCCGATGCAGCTTCCTCCTCCGCTTCCAAGGGAGAGAGCGTATCTGACACCATCCGCATCATTTCCTGCTATGCAGATATCTGCGCCATGCGTCATCCAAAGGAAGGCGCTCCCATGGTTGCCGCAGAGAAATCCACTATCCCTGTCATCAATGCCGGGGATGGCGGCCACCAGCACCCCACCCAGACCCTCACCGATCTGCTGACCATCCGAAGCCTGAAGGGACGCTTAAACGATTTTACCATCGGATTGTGCGGAGACCTGAAATTCGGGCGTACGGTGCACTCTCTGATCAATGCCCTGGTGCGCTACAGTGGCATACGCTTTCTTTTTATCTCCCCGGAGGAGCTTAAGGTGCCGGATTATATCACTGATATGCTGAAGGAAAGGGGTATCCCCTATGAGGAGGTGATTCGTCTGGAGGATGTCATGCCCAGGCTTGATCTTCTCTATATGACCCGTGTGCAGAAGGAGCGTTTCTTTAATGAAGAGGATTATGTGCGGTTAAAAGACTTTTATATCTTGAATGAGGAAAAAATGAAGCTGGCAAAAGAGGACATGCTGATTCTTCATCCCCTTCCCCGGGTCAACGAAATCTCTGTGGAGGTAGATGAGGACCCCAGAGCCGCTTACTTTAAACAGGCCCAGTATGGAGTGTATGTAAGAATGGCTCTCATCCTGACCCTGTTAAATATTCAACCCCTGCCGGAAGGAGGCACATCATGCTAAATGTTGGAAAAATCGAAGAAGGATTTGTTTTGGATCATATCAAGGCCGGCAAAAGCTTAAGCCTTTACGAGCACTTACAGCTGGATAAGCTTGACTGCACTGTGGCCATTATCAAAAATGCCCGCAGCAATAAAATGGGCAAAAAGGATATCCTGAAGGTAGAATGTGATTTGAACCAGCTGAATCTGGATGTACTGGCTTTTATTGACCATAATATCACCGTCAACGTTATCAAAAACGGTGAGATCGTCTCCAAGGAAGAGCTTTCTCTTCCAAAGCAGATCAAAAATGTGATCAAATGCCGCAATCCCAGATGTATCACCTCCATAGAACAGGGGCTTCCCCACATTTTTATTCTTGCAGATGAAGAAAAAGAGGTCTACCGCTGCAAATACTGTGAAGAAAAATACACAGAATCTGCAAAGTAGACGCTCTCCCATTTCCCGAAGGAGACTTCGGCGGTAAACAGCTTACCGCCAGGTCTCTTTTTCAGCTTTCGTTTTGCAGCAGCGGAAACCGCAGAATCACCTTAAACAAATCACCATCCGTCACAATCTCCATGGAACCCTTCTGCAGCTCCGTGAGACTTTTGGCAATGGAAAGCCCAAGGCCGTTTCCTTCCATATGTCTCGATTTATCTCCCCTGACAAATCTCTCTTCAAGCTCCTGGGGCGAAAGCTCCAGCGCATATTTGGACATATTTCGGAACAGAATGACAGCGGTTTCTCCCATACACTCCACATTCAGATACACTCTGGAATTTTCCTGGGCATACTTATAGATATTGTTAAACAGGTTGTCAAAGATTCTCCAAAGATGTCTGCCGTCGGCTAAAATGCGCACCGCTTCCTCCGGCTGTCTTACAATCAGCTCCAGCTGCTTTTCCGCGAAACGCTGACCATACTCTCCCACCGCTTGTGAAAGCATCACGCCAATGTCACAGGGGGTAAGATTCACCTCAAGATTGCCTGTGGTGGCTTTGGAAGCCTCCACAAGATCCTCCAGCAGCTTTTTCAGCCGTCTGGACTGACGGAGCAAAACCTCCGCGTACTCCTTCACCTTCTCGTTTTCCAGCCTCTCGCTGCCTATCAGGTCCGCATAGTTAATAATGGAGGTCAAGGGTGTTTTCAGGTCATGGGAAACATTCGTAATCAGCTCTGTTTTCAAATGCTCGCTTTTCATGCGTTCCTCCACCGCTTTTCCGATCCCCTCTCCGATGCGGTTCAGGTTTTCCCCATGCTCCTTAAAATCCAAAATCATTCTGGAGGTATCCACATGATAGGACAAATCCCCTCTGGCAATGGCTCTGCTTCCCTGCAAAAGCTTCTGAAACACCAGCGCAATATATAATACTCCCAAAAACAATACAATTTTTTCCAGCAGCCAAAGAAAGCACAGCATACCCAGGTGTAATCGTAAGCCAAAGCCCAAAATCCCAAAAAGCTCTACAACACAAATTGCGCCAAATATCAGCACCACATTCATCACAAGAGGAATCTTTTCCACAAGCCAGACTAAAGTTTCCACAAGCTTTTTGACCCCACGGAAAAGAAGCCTGAGCACTCTGTAGATAATGGTGTTTCTCCAAAATTTTCCAAGCTTTAAACGCAGGGCAAATTCCATACAGAAAATAGTACACCACACTACCTCCAGCGCTCCCACAATCAGCACGGAAAGCGCAAACATTTCCACGGAGTAATTCATAAAGGAATAGACAAGTATAAGCCCCAGAAAAGCCACAAAGCCAAAGGCCGCCGTCAAAAGATCAAGGGGAAGCTCCGTGAGCACTCCAGGCCCCACGCCTTCCCGTCCGTTTTTATGTCCCGCGCTGCACATCAGAAAGATAAAGCAGAGGCAGAACACTACAATGCAAAGCAACGCAATGCCCGGCAGGACGCCCCGCAATTCATAGAGTATATCTGCATTATGTGCGCTGACCTGATAACCGTCTCCTATGGGAAATTCCGGATCCACATAGAGATAGACGGCATACTCCGCATATTCCGGCTCCTCCACAGCTTCCCTGTCTGCATCAGTCTCCGGGACATCTTCTCTGATCCATTCCGCCGGAATCACATCCAGGCTGCTGTAGACATAGGGAGTGTTGGTGCCGTCATAGCAGCTCCACACCAGTTCCCCTTCCAGATACAGCTCTGCGCTGCTGTTTCGGCCGGCGAAATAATCCCCCATATCTTCTTCCAGCATCCCAGAGAGGCTTTCTTTGAGGTTTCCCCGGAGGGCCTCGGTCTCCCGCCCAAGAGAAATCTGCTCAAGGGCCATGCGATAATAGCTCTCCGCCACATCCAGATCCTCTCTCACGCTTGACCAGATCAGTGCATCCACCATCTCCTTTTTGCTGCCGTAATTAGGCCCATACATCCACAGAGCTGCCGCTGCAGATGCCAGTCCCAGAACAAAGCTGACCACCAGCAGAAAAAAAGCCGTAACTCTGGCTCCCGTGCTTCCCGTTAATCTCCTGTCACCTTTCCTCTTGCTCATATTGCCTCCGTTTTCTCCTTTTATTCTTTCTTTTCACATTTGTAGCCCTGGCCCCAGACCACCTTCAAATATCTGGGCTCTGCGGGGTTAATCTCCAGTTTCTCCCGCAGATGTCTGATATGTACCGCCACTGTGTTTTCACTGCCATAAGGCAGATCATTCCAGATTTTCGTGTAAATCTCCCTGGGAGAAAAGACCTGTCCCGCATGCTCCATCAAAAGCTTTAAAATTTCATACTCCGTAGGCGTAAGAGAAACCTCCTCACCGTCCAAGGTGACCAGCTTTTCCTTATCATCCAGCTCAATGCCCCCGACCTTGAGGATATCTGTCTTTATTTTTCCGCTGCCCAGCTGCATATAGCGCCGCAGCTGGGATTTCACTCTGGCAGCCACCTCCACGGGATTGAAGGGCTTTGTTACATAATCGTCCGCCCCCACATTAAGTCCCAGAACCTTGTCCGTATCCTCACTTTTTGCAGTGAGCAGAATAATGGGAACATTGCTCCTTTCCCGTATTTTTACCATTGCGGATATCCCGTCAAGCTCAGGCATCATGATATCCAAAAGCACCAGATGAATCTCATTCTCCTCGATCACCCGCAGTGCCTGCTTTCCGTCAAAGGCCTCGAACAGCTGATAGTTTTCATCCTGCAGATAAATTTTTAGTGCATTTACAATATCCTTCTCATCGTCACATATTAATATGTTGTACATTTCTCACCCTCCTGCTTTTGATTTTACCAAAATGCTTCTTAACAAAAAACAAGCCAAGTGTTTAAGATTTCTTTAACTTGGCTTGCTTCCCTCTCCTTATTTTCTCTTTTTCTGAGAATTTTTCTTTAATTCCTCCAGCGCTTCCCTAAATTTCTCGGAGCTCATGGTCGGATTGGAACGAATCAGGCCCCTTTGGAAAAAGTCCTTAAGCTTTCCAAGACGGCTGCGATAATCCAGACTGCTTTTATATTTCACCTTCAGGTCGAAAATTTCCTCCTTCACGCTGTCCAGATACGCATTGGGCTTTGTCTGCGCCAGATTCTTCAATTTTTCCAATGTCTCGTCAATCTGGGCCTTCACATCCTCCATCCGCATGGAGATTCCTTCTTTGATCTCGCCCTTGCGCAAAGCCAGACCGTCCGCAAATTCACTCTTACGGCTGGACCAATCCTCTTCCGTCAATGCAATAATCACGTCCAGACGCTTCTGAATACGCATCATTTCTTCCTTGGCCCGCTCCATCTGCACCAGAATATCCCGCAGATCCAAAGCCGCCTTGAAGGAAAGTGCAAAATCCACACAAATATACACCGAAAGCAAAAACGTTATAATTCCCAGATATCTGCCAGGTATGGACAGCACCAGCCGCTCTACGGGCTTATGGATCACCTCTGTCATAAGAATCGTCAGCCCTCCCCAGGCCAGTGAGGAGCCGAGACAAATATGTCCCTGAAAATTAAATTTATTTTTGGAATAATCCCAATACCGGACCTTAAAGAGCGCCTCCATTGTCACACCGGTCACATATTCCAGAACCGTTGCTCCCAGACAGCCGGCAATATATACCAAAACCAAATTCTCCTGAAAGGGCTTGGAAACCACCAGCATCATAATTGCCCCGCAGCCGTACAGCGGCAGAAAGGGTCCCCGCATAAATCCCCTGTTCACCAGCCTTTTAGACTTTATAGACACATAGGCCGATTCAAAGCACCAGCCAAAAAAGCAATAAAAATAAAAGAAAAACAGCCATTGCACAACTGTGTAATGATACATATTCTCGCCCTCATTTCTATCTGAACACGGCTACCTCCACATTCAGCTTCCCTTTTCTCGTCTCTCCCGTCTGGCCCGTATAAACAAATTTTCCAAAGCCTCTGGCGTTTACCGTCTCGCCGCCCTTAAGCAGCCTGGAGTTACTCTCGCACAGCCTGCCGTCCACAAAGACACGCCCCGCCCGAAACAGCTCCAGACAGTCGCTCCTTGATTTGTTATATACCTTCGCAAGCAAAGCGTCCACCCTCGGGGAGGACACCTGGATTCTCTGGCGCACCGGCTCCTCCGTTGGAATTTCCTCAAAATTCTCCGTAATTGTGCAGGTCACGCTGGTGTGCCTGACCTGGGCAAGCTGCTCACAGATATAGTCTCCCATGGAATCCGCACAAAACAGATACGCCTCCTTATCTCCTGCCATGATATCCCCCAGGGTGCTTCTCTCGATTCCAAGATTCATCAAAGCCCCCAGAAAATCCCTGTGGGAGAGACTGTCAGCAAATTTTGCAGCCACCGGACGGATATGGATACAAACAATGGGGAAAGGCACATCATACCCAAACTCCTGTGGGCTTCCAAACCGAAGCATCCTTCTCTCCGCATTTTCTCTTCCCCCAAAAAGAGTACAGCCTGCATAAGACAGTTCCCTCTCCAGACGAAAGAAAGCATCCTGCTCCGAAAGCCCCAAAAAGCCGGTGAAGGTAAACAAATTCTGCTGAAAAGATTTCTCCGCCAGCTCCCTGAGTCTATTATTCAGCTTTTGTATGTCTTTTTCATTTTCCTGCATTACTTTTTCACCCTAACGCTATGTCCAGCACCATCATAAGAGAAAAGCCTATGGCAAAGGCTATGGTGCCTATATTGGAATGGCTGCCCGTGCTGGCCTCCGGTATCAGCTCCTCCACCACCACATAAATCATGGCTCCCGCTGCAAAGGAAAGCATATAGGGAAGAATGGGCGTTACCACTCCCGCAAGGCCGATGGCCAAAAGGGCTCCAAGCGGCTCTACCGCCCCTGACAAGGTTCCCAGCAGAAAGGATTTTGCTCTGCTGTTTCCCTCACTGCGAAGGGGCAGGGAGATAATGGCTCCCTCCGGAAAATTCTGCAGCGCAATTCCCAAGGACAAGGCCAATGCCCCCGCCATGGTAACAGAACCTTCACCGCTTAAAACCCCCGCAAAAATAGCGCCGCAGGCAGCTCCCTCCGGAAAATTATGAATGGTCACAGCAAACAGGAGCATAGCGGTCCTTCCAAAGCCGCTCTTTCTTCCCTCCGGCACATTGCTGCCCATATGCAGATGGGGAACCAGACTGTCCAGCAAAAGAAGGAACAAAATTCCAAGAAGAAAGCCTGCAACCGCCGGTATAAACGCAAGCTTCCCCATCTCCCCGCTCATGTCCATGGCGGGAATCAAAAGGGACCACACGGAAGCAGCCACCATAACCCCCGCGGCAAACCCGGTAAACATTCTCTGGACATTGGGTCCAATTTGGTTTTTCAGAAAAAACACACAGGCCGCTCCCAGGGTAGTTCCCAGAAACGGTATCAAAAGTCCGATCAATATCTGCATAGCCATCCTCATTTCCACTGTTCTCAAAAGCCTGCCAGGTCATTTCCCTGCAAGGCATACCACAAAAAATTCAATCCGCATGCCAAATGCGCCAAAAGCACTGCCCACTCTGCCGCTGCGAATATAATTCTCCAGCTTTTCCTCCACTGCACGGTATTCTTGATCACCAAAGCCAATGTCATCAAAAACACAAAAAACATCCCGTGCATATATCCCCAGGAAAAATTGGCGTGCAACATCCGAAAGCCTTTTTCATACAGTACAAGAAACATTCCGGCTCCCATAAGATAATTCAGCCATGCAAAGCGGTATGCCCCGTTTTTCTTAAGCTCTCCCAGATTCAGCACAAGCACGCCCAAAGGCAGTGCCATGCCCATCACAATACTTAAGGGGATATTACTGGAAAAATTGCCCCATACCTTTGCAAAGGCAAAGCCGATTCCTGTCTCCTCTCCCAAAACGTTAGTTCCCGAAAAAACCCCGGAATACTGGTACAAAAGATCAATACCGGTAGGGATCATTGTGACACACACGAAAAAGGCATTTTTTAAGCTTTTCCCCTTACTCCTGATTGCATGAAACAATAGAACCAGTCCAAACACCGGAACCACTACCAAAGTATAGCTTGGCTTTGTTATGGTTGTAAGAAACAGACTGAGCGCAAAAGGCACACATTTCTTCCACTGAAAATTTTCTCTGTACTCTGAGAGCAGATTTACCGCCTCGAAAAAGCAGATGACCGCAAAGGGTCTGGTTGCCATATAGGTAGCGTTCCACACCGGGTTGGGAGTATAAATTCCCATACACCTGTAAGCATAATCAAATCCAAAAAAAGCCGTATTTTTGGGAGAATAAAGATTCCCCAGTAAAAATAGGGCGAACACCGCACCAGTCACGCAAATATCTGTCATGCAGCGTTTTTTTTCGCTCATCTCCTCATAGCAGACAAAAGACCTTACCTGACGGTTCATATAATATTTTGCCGTACACACGCCAAAGGAATTCAAAATCGCCGTTGTCACAGCCACTGCCGCAGGCGCTCCCAAAAAAACAGCAAAAAGCTTTGCCACAGTAAAAAACAAGGGATAGGGAAACTCATAGTCTCCCGCTATCCCAGCCGTCTTTTCCACATAAGCCGGCATATCTGATATGAAATCCGGCACTTCATAGCATTGCATCAAAAACAGATACAGCATTACTCCGGTATAGAGAAAAAGCAGCAGAATAAATACAAGCCTTCCGATTCTGCTCTCTTTGCTCCAGCCGATTTTTTCACCGATTCGCATCTGCTTCATATCACCTGATTCCTTTAAGTAAAGCTGATAATTTCATCCTTAGGTGCCTTTGTCTTTTCCACACTGAGCGCATGGAGAATCGGGCCCTCTCCCTTGTAGTCTGCCCAATACTCCCTGGAAACAGTCGCCGTCACCTTTACCCACTCCTTCTGCTTCAGGGCGCCTGCCCCGGCAAACTGGCAGGCATAGCCCAAAAAGGCCATGTCGTCGGCACAGCAGGTCATAGCCATTCTTCCAGGCACAAAATAATCCTGCGGAAAATGATCCGGTTTTAACACCATTGCCACAAACTGCAGCTTTTTCCCGAAATACCGCTCCAGATGATCCATGGAATCCAGGTACCAGATACCATAACCCTCATTGTCCAGGACAATGGTATCCTGATTTAAGTCATAGGGAAGATCATCCTCAAAGATTTCGTCAATCTCACCATTGGAATCCTCAAAGATTACGTCAGCCGACGGATTTACGGCCTTGATATTGCGCTTGTAATTATTCAGATCGGCGATTCCGTCACAACGGTTAAAAATAATCATTTCAGAATTTCGGATCATTTCCGCCAAAAGGGAACGCATATTTGTATAATACATGGGAAACGTAGAGCCGTCAATGGTGGTGATCTGCTGCTCTATTCTCCACTGTCTCGGAAGCTTCATATTTTTAAAATTCCACATGCCATTGTATTCTATAATGATCCGTTCCGGCTTGTGCTTTTTTTCCAGCTCCAGCAGGTGAGAGGGATTAAAATCCTCCTCCCGTTCAATCAGCTCCACTTCCGTCCTGCTCTTTTTTAAAAGCTCCTCCTCGTATTCGATTTCACCCTCTTCGCATAAAAGAAGCAATGTTTTTCCCCTGATCTGAAAATAGGGCTGCCCCAGCGTAAAGGTAATAAATTCCGTCTTGCCGCTTTCTAAAAAACCGTTTATCACATATACTGGCTTCATGCCGCGCTCCTGCCTTTCCAACATCCGTGAAGTATCATCACAGACTCAGCTTTCTCTTTACACTACTGCCGAAACAGCTCCCCAAGCTTTTCTTCGTCAAGCTTTGACCCGATAACGCATATCTTTCCCGTTACCATAGGCCTGCCGCTTCTCACATCATGCTCGCCCGGAACATAATCATAATAAATCCAAGAACCATCCGCGGCGGGAACCATCCCTTTTGCACGCAGCACAGCGCCGTATTCACCGCTGTCTAAGGCCGTCAGTATCTGCTCTATTTCCTCAGCACTGTATACATTAGGCGTCTCCACCCCCCAGCTGGTAAACACTTCGTCCGCATGATGATGTCCATGCTCATGATGATGATCATGGCAGCCGCAGTCGCAGTCCTCATCATGATGATGATGGTGCTCATGGTCACAGTCCTCCTCATGGTGATGGTGGTGCTCATGGTCGCAGGCTTCCTCATGGTGATGGTGGTGCTCATGGCCACAGGCTTCCTCATGGTGATGGTGTTCATGGCCGCAGGCCTCCTTAAGCAGTTCCTGCATCATATCCTCCAGTCTATCCGCTCCTTCGATGGTTTCCAGTACATCCTTTCCGTCCAGCTGCTTAAGGGGCGTGGTAATAATGGCCGCCTTTTTGTTATACTGGCGGATCAGCTCCACACAGGCATGAATCTTTTCCTCGGAAACCTTATCCGTTCTGCTCAAAATAACGGTTCCCGCATATTCAATCTGATTGATAAAAAACTCGCCGAAATTCTTAATATACATTTTGCACTTTGCGGCATCCACCACTGCAACAGCGCTGTTTACCTGTACATCCAGGTCTAAGGCCACATTGTCCACTGCCTTTAACACGTCGGAAAGCTTTCCCACGCCGGAGGGCTCAATCAATATTCTCTCCGGCTCATAGGTTTCTATGACTTCCTTTAAGGAGGCGCCAAAGTCTCCCACCAGAGAACAGCAGATGCAGCCGGAATTCATCTCCTTGATTTCAATTCCCGACTCCTTCAAGAACCCGCCGTCAATGCCGATTTCACCAAACTCATTCTCAATCAGCACTGTTTTGCTTCCTGAAAGCGCCTCCTGCAAAAGCTTCTTTATCAAGGTTGTCTTTCCTGCTCCCAGAAATCCAGACACCACGTCAATCTTTGTCATTTTTCTACTTCCTTTCCTTCGGGCAGAACCTGCCCGCCACTGCCTTTTATTCTCCTCCATTATGACTTGATTGTCAATAGGAAAAGACGCAGAGATGCTTTCTCTGCGCCCTTGCCATAACCTGTTTTACAATTACTGAAACAAAAATTTTTCATCTGCAAAATCCAGCAGAAGCTCCCACTCCATCTCCGTCATTTCATGTACGCCCTTATGGATATAGCACCCAATTCTGCCTTCCTTATACAGCTTTCCTTCCTTTGGCTCTTTGGGCAGCTTAAGCCCCCAAAGACCATACAGTGCATAGGCCTCGGAGGCCAGCCATGCGCTTTCCAGCTCGCTTTCCGGGTTCGCCCAGGGGTCCTCCAGGGAACCTGCCAGGTACAGAAATCTGGGGGCAATCAGCGCAAGCAGCATATGCTGGTCCACGGGAAGGTACTCTTCTTTCTCCCCATATGCCCCATAAGCCTCACAAAACCAATAGGGAAACTTCTGCGTAATCTCTTTTACCGTTTCCTTGTTTTTGCTGCCCCATCTGCTTAGGCCCGCTCCCGTACATCCGGAATGAAAGGCTGCGCAGAGCGCAAAACGCTGATCCGCCGCCGCTGTCCACAGGGCGCATTTGCCTCCCCGGGAAAAGCCCGCCAATACGCTTTTTGCCGCCAGAAGCCTTTCGTCCTGTTCTATATAATCCATGACCCGGCTAAGAGCATAGCTCCATGCCCCCATAGCGCCGCAGTCCTTTCTTCCTCTCTTCCCCGAAAGGCTCTTAAAAATCCCCTTCTCAAAAGTGTCCGGAACATCCGGGGCCACATCCTCCACCCAGAGAAGCAAAACCGCATAGCCCCGCTGTAAAATCCGGTCCAGCGGAATTACCGTTTCCCTCTCATTGGTCAATCTCAAATAGACCACTACTTTAAAGGGACCTCTCCCCTCTGGCAGATACAATGCGAGAGGGAAAGAAAATCCCGGCAGGTGCAGTACAAGCTGTTCCCGCCTTCCCCATGACCCCTGACGGATCACTCCTATTCTTTCATAGGATACCGCCCATGGCACGGGAAAAGGACAGTAGCCATAAATGCACCCTGTAAACAGATTTAAAAGCTCCGGACGCCGAAAGCGCTCCCAGTCCTGGCTGTTCTCTATCCGCCTGCCGGAGCAGGCAGTCAGGATATCAGGAATTTCCACTTGCTTCTCCATCATCAATTCCTTTCTCTTTCCAGCCTTTCCTCCCCTCCAGGGGCACATTCTCATCGTATTCCAGATGCAGGCCGCCCTCAGCGTCAAATGTCAGCTTCAAAAAGACATAGCTGGAATGATTATAATCTTCTTCGTCCCAGCGGTCCGAAATATAGAGAAATTCTCTGTTGTCCGGACTTCCAATAGGCATCACAAAGGCCGGCTGGGTATGAAAGGTAGTTTCATCCCCGAATTCCTTCAATATGGACCATTTTCCGTCCATGCTTTCAGCGGTTCCGTATTTTCCCTGATTGGGCTTCCAGCCCGTGCAGAAGGAGGTCAGCATATAATAGGTGCCATTTCTCTGAAAGACAGCCGGGGCCTCCCTGTACTCTCCCTGCCACAGCCTGTTCACCAGGGAATCTATGTTCAGATAATCCTCCTGAAGCCGATAGATATGCAGATCCGCATTATCCCTGGCCGCAGAAATAAAATAAGCCGTGCCGTCCTCTTCTTGAAACAAAGTACAATCGCGTGACATATACCCAAAGGGGTTAAAGTGCCCGTGGTAAACGAAATCTCCGTCCGGCACGTCGCAGGTGGCCACGGCGCAGGCCGCCTCTCTGTAATTTTCCCCGTTTTCATAATGCACCCACAATACATATTTTTTTGTGGCAGCATTATAGAGCACCTTGGGGCGTTCCAGATTCACCTTACCTCCCTTTTCGTTTACAAGCGTAAGGGATGCCTTCACCCTGCTTTTGCTGACGGGAGAATGGGTCGTCAGAATGTGTCTGCGAAATTCCCACTCCCGCAAATCCGCAGAACGGTAGCAGCTGATATAATTATCATCGTTTCGGTTCTCACCATACCAATAATAATAACCGTCCTTCTTAAGCATACAGCCCCCATGAGCATGGATCACATTGCCCTGGGTATCATACCATAATTCGCCATTTTTTAAGGTTTTCATGATTCCTTCCCTCCCAGATGTAATTACATTTTAACGGAGCCGGTAATCCCGGCAGTAAAATATCTCTGCAGCACCGTAAAAATAATAATGGCAGGTATTGTACAGATAGAAACCGCCAGCAGAATCAAGCCATAGTCCTGGGTATAGCCGGACATCAGGTTCGCAATCAGAAGAGGCATAGTGACGGAATCATTATTCAGCATAATAATACTGGGCCACATATAGCTGTTCCAGGAATTCATAAAGGTTATGGTCAAAGCTGCCACATAGGTAGGCGCCATAATAGGCACGAACATACGGAAAAAATCTGAAGTTCATTCAGCCCGTCCACTCTGGCCGCTTGTATGATTTCATGAGGAAAAGCCCGGGCTCCCTGTCTGAACAGCATAATCAAAAACACGGAGGAAATACCCGGCAGCACAAAAGCCAGGGTGGAATTTAAAAGTCCCATTCTGGAAAACATGGTATACAGCGGTATCACTGTGGAAATGGACGGCACCATCATGGACAGCATCAGGATTTTCATGACAAAATCCTTTCCCCTGTCGTTGTAAATTTCAAAACCATAGCCCGCAATGGAGCTTACAAGCAGCGCAAGAAGCGTCTGGGTAATGGAATATTTAAAGGAATTGGCCATTGCCGTTCCAATATTCTTGGCCTCCAGCAGGTTTTTCAAATTTGTGAGCAGATTGCTTCCCGGCAAAAGTCTTCCCGTGATAATCTGGGCGTGGGTATTTGTAGCGGACACAAACATCCAGTATATGGGAAACACAGAAAAGATGACTGCAATCATCAGCACCACATAGGTTCCCGCAAGCTTTCTTTTATTCACGTTTGTCACCTACCTTCATCTGAATCAGGGACAATACCGCAACCACCACAAAGATCACAAAAGAGATGGCTGTAGCATATCCGAAATTGGGAGTATACTCAAAGGACAGATTATAAATATAATGGGATATGGACAAAGTGGAGTTGGCAGGTCCTCCTCCCGTTAAGTTCACCGATTCGTCATACAGCTGAATGGTTCCGTTTACCGTCATAATGCAAAGCAGAATCAGTGTAGGCTTTATCAGGGGAATGGTGATCTTAAAAAATTTCTGAAGCTCCGAGGCTCCGTCCAAAACCGCCGATTCATATATGCTCTCATCAATATTCTGCAATGCTGCGGACAAAAAAACCATGTTATAGCCTGTCCACCGCCAGACAAGCGCCAGCAGAATAATCAGCCGCGCCGACCAGGGATTTCCGAAAAAATTGTATCCCGTATCCAGAATGCCGGCAGATACCAAAAAGGTATTAATCATTCCGTTGTAAGCAAACATAATGCGGAAAATCAAAGAGTAGGAAACCGACGCCGTGGCGCAGGGCAGAAACAGCAAAACCCGAAACAGCCCTTTGCATTTTAGTCCCTTCCTGTTTAGGAGCGTTGCCAGCCACAGGGCCAGTCCCAGCATGACGGGAATCTGGATCATATAAATCAGCGTATTGGTTACAGCCGTCAGAAGCGTCTTATCCTCCAACAATCTGGCATAATTTGAAAGCCCCGTAAAGGTCATCTGATTGCCGATCCCTGTTTTCAGGGATGTTAAAAAAGCCTGAAAAATGGGGCGGAAGCTCATAAAGCAGATTAAAAGCGCAGCCGGAAGCAAAAAAAGCCATCCGACTACTGTATGTCTCTTTGTGTTTGTCATCTTCTTCATATTTATCTCCATTCCAAAGCAAAGCACAGCGCAGGAATGCTATATTTTGAGGGCACCTTTCGATGCCCTCTGCATAAAATTTCCGTTGCTTAAGTCCGTCAATTTCCCATGGCAAAATCCACAGTGGACTGTGCATTATCCAGCTCCGACTGTATATCAGCGCCGTTGAGCACATTGGTCAGTGCCGTGGCTACGGCGTTTATCGTCTCATCATAAGCAGAGCTGGTATTGCTTGCAGGAAGCTGGTCCACAAACTGTCCCAGGGTTGCATAAATGGTGTCTCCGTTGAAGAAATCATCCGGCGTATTATAGATTTCTTCATTTCCCGCAGTGGGAAGATAACCTGAGATATAATTGGAATCCAAAAGGATGTCCTGATAAAACGCATCGCTCAGCTCTCCGCCCATCACTGTAGTCAAAAGATCCAAAGCCGTCTCATAATCGCTGCAGTTGCTTGTGATCATCCAGCTGCTGCCGCCGCTTGCCGCATAAACCAGACTGGTCAGTGATATCATCACCTATGTGGACTCCCACATCAACGAAGATTTAAAAATTTCCAAGCTTGCCCAAGCCTATTCCTATACGGAAAATTACATCTGCTCTCAATTTGTGCGCCAGACGGGAATCACCCTGAAGCAATATATCCTCACCAAAAAGCTCACACTGGCGAAACAGTTTTTGGAAAACGGCCTTTCCGTCACGGAAACCGCCGAGGCCTGCGGTTTCAACGATTACACCAACTTCATCCGCACCTTCAAAAACCACGTGGGATGTTCCCCCGCAAAATGGCGCAAGGGCTATTATATCTGTTCCAATCTGGCGGAGTGTCATATTCAGGATTTTTCCAGCTTTACGAAATAAAAAAACGATTCTGCCCCAGCAAAGAACCTGCAGAGGGAAGCTTTCCTCCTCCCCCTGCAGGTTCTCTAATTTTGTTCTTCATATTCCGCCTCAATCAAAGCAAGAGGCAGCGCCGCCAGCTCTCCATTTTCATTCCCTCCGCACAAAAGGCCGATGAAATGCCCGTTTAGATCAAACACCCCTCCCCCGGACATTCCCTGTACGGCGGGAGCTTTTATGAGCATCATATATTGAGAGAAATCCTCCAGATAGACCCATGTTTCCTGAAGCGTTCCCTCATAGGCGTTTTCGCCGGGTCCCCCGTAGGAACCCATTACAATCACGCCGTCTCCCGCCTCAAGGAAATCATAGCTTTCCTTATCCACCGCCGCGCGGCAATAGGTTTCCAGATGCTCCTTGGGAATATCTGAAACCGGTACAGATAAAAAAGCCAGGTCAGCATCCGCCGCCTTTTCATATACCTGGCATTCCACAGCCCATCCGTCGGCAAATACCACCCATACACTCTCATTCTCCTGCCCAAGCACATGAGCCGCCGTCAACACCGTCAGTTCATTTTCATCTCCATTATAGAGAATACCGCTGCCCCCGCTTCCCCTGGCCAGAACCTGCACCATCATGCCAGAAGTCTCCTCCTGCAGCATTCCGGCCAGATTTTCTTCCTCGGGATTTTCCGAAAAAATCAGGGAAGCCTGGGGAAGCACACTCTCCTTAGCCGGATTGCTCTCCCCGTAAGCCTTCCCTTCCTCTTCCACATAAAATCTCTGGAAAAAAAATATTGCGGCGGCCAAAAGAAATGCCCCCGCCAAAACAATCATGCCTTTTTTTATCACGCGCACCTCCCTGCTTTTTGGGGGTAAGCAGGACGATAAGCCGGGTTATGTCGCGAATAATCATCTATCTAGCACGGCTGTCGCCAGCCGCATCAAGCGACCTACCTGAAAGCAGGCCGGGCAAGCCTGTCGCTTTCTTTTTGGTCTTGCTTCGGATGGGGTTTACATGGCTCCGCCTGTTGCCAGACGGACGGTAGTCTCTTACACTGCCTTTCCACCCTCACCGGACGCCGCCTCAAAGAAACGGTTCCGGCGGTATATTTCTGTTGCACTAGCCTTGGAGTCGCCTCCACCAGACGTTATCTGGCATCCTGCCCTGTGAAGCCCGGACTTTCCTCACCTGCACAAAATGCAGCCGCGATTATTTGTCCTACTTACCTGTCAATGATTATATCCTGCCACGGTACATTTCGCAAGAAAAAAATGATACCTGAATTATGCCGCCTTCCTGAATTTAATGATATTATCTTTATCCTTACGCCCTCTGCCCCTTATCATGCCGAAGATCTGCTCCATAAGCTGCCAGTATCCCACTGCTGAAAAAGAAAACATTGTGACATAATAGGGCAGCACATATCTTGCCTTAGCCTCCCAGAAAATGCTGAACAAAAAGCCTCCTATCATCATCACCGCCAGCAGATGCTGCAAAGGATTGCTTTTTGGCCTGACAGCAAGGACAAAATATAAAAGCATGCCGAAATACACAACAAACTGCAGCCTGTCACAAACCCAAAGCACCTTCACAAAATACTCTCCCCCAAGCTTTGCCGTCAGGGAATCCGCCGGAGGTTCAAACCCCTCCACATATTCTGTGTTAAAATACAGGGACTGATACAAGGGTTCATTCCACTGAGACAGCAGCTTTTCCCGAAAGAAAGTCCACGCATAGGAAGCATCAGCCCGAAACACCCCAAGCCTTTCTTCAATATGCTGCTTTACTACTTCTTCCGTGATATCCCTGTCACAATCATTCTCATAATAAATCCTTCTGGGATAATCAAAATACCAGCCATACCTGCCGTTGTTTTCCTGCAGTCCCATGGAGACCCAGGAAAGCACAGGCAGACCCTGAGAATGCTCATAACCGGAACGAAGCTCATACATTTTGTAAATTCCCATATAAAGCAGCCAGGGCAGCAAAACTGACAGAGCAGCCGCCATCAATATCTTCCTGTCCTTGCGGTAAACGGCCCATACAAGAGACACCAGGCAAAAAGCAATGAGAAGAATCAAAGAATTTTTTCGCACCAAAATCCCCATGGTCAGAGAAAAGACACACAGCGTCAGATAGCCCCAATGAGATTTTTTTCCATACCGCAGAAGGGCCCAGGCCGTCAGCAGGGAGAAAAAGATGCTGGGGATATCTCCGTACACCCAGCTGGTATAAAAAATCAGAGGCAGGCATCCCAGCATGGCGGCACAGTAAAACACCAAAACGCTCATCTGATCCGCAATCTCTTCCACAATCCGATAACCTAAAAAGACAATGCCCACCGCAAGAAAAGCGCAGATCACCTGAAAGGCAAAATAATTATATGTCCCCACAAAAACAAAAAGCAGCTCCATCAGCGCAGTCAGCGCCAGTTGATGGGGATACATGCCGAAGTATCCGCCCTGGGCCAAAAATTCATAATTGCCCTCCAGAAAATAGGAAGCCCCTCCATAAACAAAGGCCTGGTCACCCGTTGGCAGTCTGTCCGCACCGGTAATCCACCAAAAGCTCCACCCTCCAATCCAGAGCAGGGTTAAAGCAAGCGCGGCCTGTTTGATCCTATTTTTCACCTGCTGCGAAAAACGTTTTTCCACCTGTGCCAAAAAGACAAGAAACGCCCCCGCAAACAGCAGAACCAGCAGGTTTCTGCTCATGGAATCCCACACGTTTAAGGGTATCTCCTCTCCTCCCGGATTCATGTACTGGGTATACCGAAAAGAATACCAGGTCAGAAACAAAAATATGGCAGTCCCACAGATCCGCACAATCCAATTGGCTAAAACAGCCAGACCTTCTCCGGCTTCCCTTTGTTTTTGTTCTCCGTGCTCTTTCATTCGTATCCTTCCCCCTGTGCTTATGATTTTTTCGTCCTAAACCTGAAAGCAGCTGCCGCCTACAAACTCCCTGCAGATAGAATTGTTGGGGAGGCTCTCGCTGGTCACACCCAGAAAATAGTCTAAAAACTTAAGCAGCCTCTTCGCCTCATGATACTCCTTATCCTCCTTGGATATCTGAAAAAGCAAGGGTTCTGCAAACTGCTTCAAAACTGCCAGCTCATAGATTAGCACCGAGTTAAACATGGCGTCTGCATCCTCCTGATAGGGAAAAATATTTTCCTCCTCCCCTCTTCTCACCGACGGCCACATGGAAATGGTTCTTTTGGCATCCGCTCCTCTGGTTCTGGCATCCCGCACCAGACGGCGCAGCAGCCTTCCGTCCGTAGTGGGAATCCGGTTGTGCTCGTCAATATTGATATTGGTGAGCGCGCTGATATAAATTTTATATTTGCTTTCCTCAGGAAGGGCGTAGGATGTCTTTTCGTTCAGCCCATGGATTCCCTCAATGACCAAAATGTCGTCAGGGCCCAGTTTCTTATATTTCCCGTTATATTCTCTTTTTCCGGTTTTAAAATTAAAGGTGGGAAGCTCCAGCCCCTCTCCCTTCAGCAGTCTGCACATATCCTCATTAAATTTCTTAATGTCAATGGCCTCAAGACATTCAAAGTTGTAATCTCCCTTTTCGTCTCTGGGCGTAAATTCCCGGTCCACAAAGTAGTCGTCCAGGGCGATGGGATGGGGCACTTTCCCAAGCGTACGAAGCTGTATGGACAGTCTGTGGGAAAAACTGGTTTTGCCCGAGGAGGAAGGGCCTGCAATCATAACAAACTTCACATTCCCTCTGCTTACGATATCCTTGGCAATCTCGCCGATCTTGCGCTCCTGTTTAGCCTCCTGCACCAAAATCAGCTCGCTTAAAGAACCGCTGCAGATCTGATCATTCAAATCCCCGACTGTCTCAATGCCCACCTTTCTTCCCCATTCCTCAGACTCCTTCAGAGTTGCAAACAGCTTTTTGCGTTCCGTAAAAGGCTCCACTACAGAGGGGTTCTTTTTAGAAGGCAGAAGCAGCATAAAGCCTTCATCATAGGGTATCACATCAAACCACTTCACATAGCCTGCATTGGGCAGCATATATCCATAATAATAATCATAATAGCCTTCTATTTCATAGATATTTACAAAGGAGCTTCTTCTGTACCGAAACAGCTTTTCCTTGTCCCTCATGCCCTGTGTGCGAAACAGCTCCATGGCGTCATCAAGAGAGTACAGGCGCTTATAGAACGGTGTTTTCTGTTCCACCAGCTGCCACATTCTATCCTTGATCTGCCTGGCGCTTTTTGCTGAGACCAAGACGCCCTCTCCCGCTCTGATATAAGAGCCATGTCCTATGGCAAACTCCACCCGGCTTCCCTGGGCCGCCTTACTGCCAAACACATCGTATATGCCTTTTAAAAACAGCATGGTGGCAGTGCGCACATAGGTCTTGTATCCCACATCGTCCCGCAGGGTAAAGAAATCAATGGTACAGTCTTTTGTGAGCTTCTTAAACAGCTCACGAATTTTACCATTCACCGATACCACTGCAATCATATTGTCATATGCCTCCTGATAAGGCGCTGCCACAGTCTCATAGGTTGTTCCCTGGGGAAATTGTTTCTTCTCACCCTTTATCGTTACCGTAATCATTTTTCTTCCTGCCCTTTCAGTCATACTTACTCCCAATATGACAGTGCCTCCAGAAGGCGCTTCCGCTCCTGCCTCACCTGGCACAAACGCTCCTTTGCCCTGTCCTTTTCCCCGAAATTCAGCTCCTTTTCTATCTCCAGGGTGGTTTTCAGCCGGTATTCCAGATATTCCCTGAGTACCGGATTTCTGTCCTCTAAAAGCTTTTCCCCAAATTCCAAAAAGAGCTCACTTTGATTATCGATCTCCTGTCCTGTGTAGACGGCTTTCATCATAAAATAATATTTTCCCTCTTCACACAATATATTCTCTTCCTGGATTTTATATCCCCCGTCCTGTAAAAATCTGCGGAACTGGGGAATCTCCGACTGGGGCTGCAAAATCAGCTCCGAAAAACTTTTTGCTTTCTCTTCCTGCGAGGCAAGAATTTTGGTCATCACCCGTCCTCCCATGCCTGCGCACACAAGCGTCTGGGCTTCTCCCTTTTCATATACACTAAGCCCATCGGAAAGACGGGTCTCTATGTAGCTTCCCAGCCCGCACCTGGCGATGTGTTCCTTTGCCCTGGCCAGGGGCCCTTCTCTCACATCCATTGCCAAAACCCGGGGACTGATCTGATTCTGCACAAGATAGATGGACAAAAAGCCATGGTCACATCCCACATCTGCCACCCGGTTCCCCAAAGTCACCATATCGGCCAGAGCCTGCAGCCTGCGGGAGAGTACAACCTTCATCAATCCAGATAATCCTTCAGCTTCCGGCTGCGGCTGGGATGACGCAGCTTTCGAAGGGCCTTGGCTTCTATCTGACGGATACGCTCACGGGTCACGTTAAATTCCTTTCCCACCTCTTCAAGAGTGCGGGCTCTCCCGTCGTCCAGTCCAAACCGCAGACGCAGCACCTTTTGTTCTCTCTCTGTGAGAGTTCCCAAAACCTCCACCAGCTGCTCCTTTAATAAGGTAAAGGCCGCTGCATCCGAGGGAACCGGCACATTATCGTCCTGTATGAAATCGCCCAGGTGGCTGTCCTCCTCCTCGCCAATAGGCGTCTCCAGAGAAACAGGCTCCTGGCTGATTTTTAAAATCTCCCTCACCCGCTCCACAGGCATATTCATTTCCTGGGCAATTTCCTCCGGGGAAGGCTCTCTTCCAAGCTCCTGCAGAAGCTGTCTGCTGACCCGGATCAGCTTATTTATGGTCTCCACCATGTGAACCGGGATTCGTATGGTCCGCGCCTGATCTGCGATGGCCCTGGTAATGGCCTGGCGAATCCACCAGGTTGCATAGGTGGAAAATTTATAGCCCTTGCGGTAATCAAATTTTTCCACAGCCTTAATCAGACCCAGGTTGCCCTCCTGAATCAAATCAAGAAACAGCATCCCCCGGCCCACATACCTTTTGGCAATGCTCACCACCAGACGTAAGTTTGCCTCTGCCAAACGCTTTTTGGCCTCCTGGTCCCCCAGCTCCATCCGCTTTGCCAGCTCTATTTCCTCCTCCGCGCTCAAAAGAGGCACCTTGCCGATTTCCTTCAGATACATGCGGACAGGGTCCTCGATGCTGACGCCGTCGGGAACCGAAAGGTCGATGTTTTCCACATCCACCTCATCGTCCTCCGTGAGTATGATCTCCTCATCGTCCACATCGTCCTCTTCTGTGATGCGCAGAACATCCACATTATTCTGCTCAAGTACCTCCAGAATTTTTTCAAACTGCTCCTCTTCCAGCGGCATATCCGCAAAGAAATCACTGATCTCCTGATATTCGAGAACGTTCTTTTTCTTCTTCGCCATATTCAGAAGCTCTTTTACCTTCTCGTCAAATTTTGCCTGTGTGTTTTCATCCATGTTGTTCGTTCCTTCCTTCCTGGGAAATTTACTTCCTTTGTAATTGTCTGTGGCTTTTTTTATTCTTAACCTTAATCCAGGGAAATATGCGTTTTTGCCAGCTCTTCCAGGGCTTTTTTTCCAGCAATTACCTGATTCAGGGCTGTCATATCCGCCCCCAGCCTGGCCGTATAATATTCATAGCTGTTTTTCTTTACCGAAAACACAATGTCATGAAACGCCTTTTCCTTCTCCTGCTTTGTCTCCAGCTTTGGCAGACTGGTGTTAAAAAGAGCCGCCGCCTCCCGCTGGTCATTTTCCTCCTCAAACATGCTGATAATGCCGGCAGGCCGAAGCTCTCCCTTCTCCAGGTCCAAAAACAGCTTCTCGGCCACCTTCCTGTACAGCTCCTCCGTAAAATCCTCCGGCGTAATATACCCTTTGATTTTTTCATAAAGGGAAGGCTCGTCCGTAATCCAGGTAATCAAAAGCCGCTGGGATTTCTTTGCTCCTTCTTCAGGGCTGCTTTTGCGGGAAGCGGTGGTCCTGGGTCTCCTTGCAGGCTCTGCGCCTCCTGTGGCCACTGCGGCGGACAGCACCAGTCTGCGCAGCTGCTCCGTCCCGATATGATACTTTTCTGCCACCGCCTGCAGATAATTTTCTCTCTCCACTTCCTCCTTAAACTCACAAAGCTTCCTTGCGATCTCCCGGTGAAACCGTGTCTTGGATTCCGGGTCCTCCATATCATAACCCGCTTCCATAATCCGTATTTCAAAGAAAAAGCTGTTTTCCGCCTTTGCAATGCGTTCTCCAAAGGCCTCCTTCCCCAGATTTTTCATAAACTCATCCGGGTCCTTATAGGGCCGCATGTCAATGACTCTGGCTGTAAGCCCCGCTTCCCGCAGAATGCCGATGCCGCGAAGGGCCGCTTTCACTCCGGCGCCGTCGCTGTCATAGGCAAGCAGCACATTGTCTGTATAGCGCCGCAGCAGGGAAGCCTGTTCTGAAGTGAACGCTGTGCCAAGGGACGCCACTGCCTGGGTAAACCCGGCCTGATGCATGGCGATTACATCCATATAACCCTCACAAAGAATCAGGTTGCCGCTTCCTGCCCTGCGGGCAAAATTTAAACCATACAGGTTGCGTCTCTTATCAAATATGGGAGTCTCTGGAGAATTGAGATATTTAGGCTCTCCCTCCCCCATAACACGGCCCCCAAAGCCGATTACCCGGTGATTAATGTCTTGTATGGGAAACATGACCCTGTTCCAAAACTGGCTTAAAAGACCGTGCCTCTCCGAAAAATTAGCAAGACCCGCCTCCTTGATCAGCTGATCCTCAAAGCCCTTCTTACGCAGGTACTCCACAAGCTGCGCTCCATTTTTGCCCGCATAGCCCAATCCGAATTTTTTCATGGTCTCATCGGTCAGCTCACGCTTCTTCAGGTATTGAAGGCCCGTGGTTCCCTGGGGGCTTCGAAGCATAAAATAAAAATAGGTTGCTGCCTCTTTGCACACCTCCAAAAGTCTGGCGCGCCTGTTCTCTCTTCTTCTTGCCTCTTCCGAATATTCCGGCTCCGGCAAGGCCACTCCGGCCCGCTCCGCCAGAGCCCTCACTGCCTCCGGAAAGGAATAATTCTCATATTTCATGAGAAAGGTAAACACATTTCCACCTGCACCACAGCCAAAACAGTGATACATCTGCCTGGTATCCGATACGGAAAAGGAGGGGGATTTCTCGTTATGAAAGGGACACAGCCCCCAATAACTGCTGCCCTTTTTTTGAAGCTTTACATATCCCGACACCACATCCACGATGTCGTTTCTCATTCTGACTTCTTCCACAATCTCCTCAGAATAATACATTTCATTACTCCCATGAAGCCGCGCTTTATGTAAATCCTTTCTTAAAGCCGTGCTTTTGTTTTATATATGCCAGGACTTTGGTATATAGATCTCTTCATACTGCGCTATGGCGAAGCGGTCGCTCATCGCTCCCACATAGTCGCATACCACCTTTTCTCTGGGCTCTCCCTCCGATATCAGATTAAGAAATTCCTCCGGCAGATCATCTATGTGCTTCAAATAGTGATAATATAAAGTTTCCATCAGCATCTCGGCCTTTCCCTCCTCGCTTTTGGCCTCAGGATTCTGATAGACTCTCTCAAACATAAACTGTCTGATCTTTCGCATAGCCTCCCCAACCGGCTCCGACATCAATATGTCATTTTTGCCCATGCTGGCTGTGACAATATCGTGTATAAAATGATCCAGACGCTCTCCTGTGGTCTTTCCCACAACGTCCGCAATCTCCTTAGGCACATCGCTTTCCTTCAAGATTCCGGCTCTGACGGCATCGTCCATGTCGTGATGAATATAAGCGATCTTATCCGAAAGACGCACCACTTTTCCCTCCAGCGTATGAGGCTTTCCTATGGTCTGGTGGTTTCGGATGCCGTCCCGCACCTCATAAGTCAAATTTAAGCCCAGGCCTCCCTTCTCCAGCCTGTCCACCGTGCGCACGCTCTGCTCACTGTGTTCAAAGCCGAAAGGACACACCCGGTTTAACGCCCGCTCTCCCGCATGTCCAAAGGGGGTATGCCCCAAATCATGTCCCAGGGCAATGGCTTCCACAAGCTCCTCATTCAGCTTCAGCGCCTTTGCAATGGTACGGGCATTTTGAGAAACCTCCAGAGTATGGGTCAGTCTGGTACGATAGTGATCTCCCTCCGGCGTCAAAAATACCTGTGTCTTATCCTTCAGCCTTCGAAAGGCCTTACAGTGTATGATTCTGTCCCTGTCTCTCTGAAAAACAGGCCGGATGTCGCACTGCTCCTCCGGCTTTAGCCTGCCTTTAGAATTCATACTTAAGGATGCGTAAGGACTCAAATAATCCTTTTCCCACTGTTCCAAGCTTTCTCTAATTGTCATGTCCGCCTCTCTTTACAAGAAACCCAATCACATTACAACATACTCCTAATTTATATATTCTCCACACTGTGGGAAATTCCTTTATTCTACCTGCATATCTCGAAAATAAACTCCGCATTTTTTTCCATGGCCTCATAGGCCGTCTTAAAGGGGGACATCTGGAACACATGCCACATGCCCGGAAAGCGGTCCAGCTTCACAAATACACCCGCCTTCCCCATGGCCTCGTAAAGCCGCAGGGCATCGCTTAACAGGATTTCGTTTTCCCCCACTTGAATGTAGGTGGGCGGAAAGCTCTGAAAATCCCCGAACAGAGGAGATATCAGAGGTTCCTCCAGGTTCCTCTTGTCCGCGTAAGCCAAAACCATGCGGTCAATATATGCCTTGTCCAGCACAGGATCAAGCTCCGCCCTGGATTCGAAGGATTCCCCCGACGAGGTGAGGTCCGTCCAGGGGGAGAGAAGCACCAGGCCTCTTGGGAGCATCCTATTTTCCTGCTTCAGCTTAAGGGTCAGGGAAAGGGCAAGATTTCCCCCCGCAGAATCCCCTGTGACAATAATATCTCTCGCCCCATAACCCAGGAGCATAAGATAATTCCATGCCTTCATAGCGTCCTCCAGGGCCGCAGGATAAGGGTGCTCCGGCGCAAGACGGTAGTCAAAGCACAATACGTCCATGGACACGATCGACGCAAGCTTTGCGGTCAGCGTTCTTGCATACATACTGCTTCCGGTAGAATATCCGCCGCCATGACAATGGAGAATCACATATTTTTTCATATGGGGTCTGTTGACGCTTACCCACTCGCCATACATACCGTCAATATCTACCTCTTTGTAGCAGATATCCTTGGTATTTCCTAAAATAGCTCCAATATAATCCTGGGACTGTCTATGCTTTTCAATATCACTGTTTTCCACCAGGCCATGCACCCGTTTGATCAGCTGCATCAAATTCTGGTTTCTTCTGCTTTCCTTGCTCATATATCCTTATTCTCCCAAACCTGCAGTCCAAATTGCCTTCCTTAAAAATGCAGTCTTCTTCTCACCTCATTGCGCAGTCTTCTGCGGGACAGCAGCGTAATGATGGCAATATCCACAATGACGCAGACCGTAGCCACAATGGCCGACCATTGAAACGCCGCCTGCCCATCCAGATAAAGATCAATCAAAAATTCCAGTCCCAGACACAGCAGCGCAAGGGCCGTAAAAAGATAAAGGGCCACCGTAAGAAAGGAACGGGGAAGCTTCCTTACACAGAGCACAAAGCACTCAGAAAGAAAGATGACCCACAAAACGATGGGCATTCCAAGCCCGTAAAACCAATCATCCCGCTGTATCATATAGGCAATCATATACAGATATACCATCACCGCCGCCCCGTCAAACAGCAAAGAAACATAAATGGACTGCTTGGTATAAATCACTACCGGTATCATGATCACCCACAGAATAACACATACGCCGATCACTGCCAGAGACCAGAGGGTTCCCTGAAATACAAAGGCGTTGAGAATGCCGCAGGTGACAGCCGTAGCCAAAACCACCGTGGAGAGCAGAATACCCAAATCCTTTCTCTTCACAGTCTCCACCTGTCCCTTTTCCTTGGGAAAGGGTGTCGGCTGCTGCCTGGTCTTAAGGTCCGACGGATTGATCACCGGCGTATTACAAAGAGGACAATTTTTTGCCGAAGGGTCCAATTCCACACCACAATTCACACAATATGACATACTATCCCTTTCCGCGCCTTTTATGCGCTGTTTCCTTACAATAACGCTTCCCGCTACTCCTCCGTTATCTCACGGTTGCTCTCTATTTTTACATGAATGCCGTCCGAAACCAGCTTGCGGAAAAAATACCGCTCCACATCCGCCTCAATAATACTGCTTGCAAAGTTGATGGTCAGAATGTCATCAAAGCTGACTATGGCGCAATTTGTCCTGGAGGAAAATGGCTGGCCCATATAGATATCAAAGCGCTCAATATAAGGCTTCATTCCCTCCGGCACCTTTATGGCTCCCATATTGGTCAGCCCTGCGGAGGAATTTTTGTCCTGCACCTTTGTATAGAACATCCGCACCACAAAATCCTTGATAAACAGCGGCACCACTCTGATCAGAGGATTTTTCTGGGTTGCGGCGTTTGTCGTAATGTCTCCCCTTAAAAATTTTTCATTCAGATAATACCTCATGTAATTGTGCACCTGGGTTACAATTTCCTCAAAGGTATAGTCCCCAAGCCTCGGGTCCACTCCCGGATAGATCATGGTAATAAAATTCCGAAGTGTCTTTGAGGGGAAAAAGCGCCTGAGATTCACCGGCATTGCTATCTTCACCGGGCGCAGGCGAAGATGCCAGTCTTTTTCCTGCTTTGTCAAAAGCGCGTACAACAGCACTGCATTGAGATATTCCGTTATGGTGGCATTGTATTTCTTTGCAACTGCCATCACCTGGGACACGGACATGATACCGTCAATAATATTAAGCGTATAGAAGGGCTCCTTCGTGCCACGCACCCGGTACGTTTTCTCTCCCGGCCTGGGAGGTCGCACCTTTGCGTTGGCGTAGCGCATATAAGCGTCTTCCAGCTCCTCCGGATCGGGTTCTCTGCCGATATCCAGCACAAAGCCTCCATTTTCAATCTCTTCATGTCCCAGAAGCCTTAAATATACCGCCACCAGCGTCTGCAGCACACACATGCCGCCGGTTCCGTCTCCCAGACTGTGATGGGCCTCCAGGGCAATCCGGTTCCTATAATAATAAACCTTCACCAGATATCGATTATTGGCCTTAAAATACATAGGCTGACAAGGATTTTTTACGTCCTCCTGCACAAAAGGCCCCGGCCTGTTGTTTGGCTCTAAGTACCGCCAGAACAGACCTTTTCTTATGGCGGCTTTATAGGTGGGAAATCTGGGAAGGGTCATATCCACAGCCTGCTGCAGCACCCTGGGATCAATCTCCTCCTTTAAAAGCACGGACAAACGGTATACGGATGAGAAATCCCGTCTCTGCAGGGTAGGATAAACAATAGCGGACAAATCCAGTTTGTACCAATCTCTGCGCACCCCTTTTTCCATTCAACACCTTCCTCCATGATTATACCCAAATGGTACATTGAAAAAAAGAGTGCTAAGCATATACTTAACACTCTCTTGTCATGCAGGAAAAGAGACTTGAACTCTCATGGTATTGCTACCACACGGACCTGAACCGTGCGCGTCTGCCAATTCCGCCATTCCTGCGAACAAGTCATATTTTATATGTTTTCCTGCCAAATGTCAATAGAATTTTTGCTATTTTTTTTATTTTTTTTATTTTCGTAACAGTTTAGTCATAATCTGCCGCCGTTAAAAGTAGCCGTTAAACAAACTTCCTGCATTATAGAGGCTGCTGTAGCCTCCTGTAAAGGTATAGGTATTCGTCCGGTTCGCCTCTCTGTCCGCCGCATAACCAATTAAGGAGGACTGCGCCGACACCCTGTATCCATAGGACCCGTTTTCACCAAAAAGGCTTTTTACCGTAGTCATATCCGCCTCCATAAAGGTATCCTTATCAAGAGACAGCGTGCTGTCATCGTTTAACGTAATCCCTATCTTATTCAGCAGCTTCAGATTGCTGATGGTGGCATTCACCATGCTCTCAGCACGTTTGGTAATGCTTTCGCTTCCAGAATCATTCACTGCATCTACGACAGCGTTAAAATTTGTCACAAGGCTGTTTACCGCCTTGTAAATGCTTTCGGTATCATATCCCTTCTGGGTACTTTCCACACCGTTTTCATCCACCGTAGTAATATCCTTTTTGGTGAACACAGAATCGCTGCTCTTTTCCAGCAGGGCATCCGCTGATTCCTTCAGCGCATCGGCCGCAGTCTGCACCCTGGCCAGGGTCTTGGAATCTGCCTTTCCCGTCGCATCACTGTTTACCAGTGATTTCACCGTGTCATTGGCATCCTCGGCATAATAGGCCTTCATCAGCTTGAGATAGCTGCCATTTTTAATGCTGGCATAATCGAGCAGAAAGGTACTGCCCGCCACACCGGCAGCTCCGCTTCCCAGACTGGAAAATAAAAAAGAATAATCTGTTTTTGCCTGAATCGTAATGCTCATACGCGCTACCTCCTTGTATCATATTCCACACTTATCATTCCGGCATCCATGCCCCTCATGATTTCCCTTGTTTCCTATTTCTATCTTATCATATTTATCGGCCAAAAAACAGAAAAAATTAACATTTTCCAGACATTTTTGCAGCCCGCAGCAGGTGCTTTGCAAGCACAGAGGTGGTGACGCTTCCCACGCCCCCCGGCACCGGCGTAGCCAAAGCTGCCGTTTCCGCTACCTCATCCAGCTTCACATCTCCGCATAGATTTCCTTCTTCGTCTACGTTGATTCCCACATCGATCACAACCGTATCCCTGCCCACATAGTCAGCGCCCACCATTTTTGCAGCGCCTGCTGCCGCCACAAGCACTTGGGCATTTCTGCAGATCCCCGGCAGATCTTCTGTTTTTGTGTGGCACACCGTCACCGTTGCATTCTTTTTCAAAAGCAGCATGGCCACAGGCTTGCCGATCACAAGGCTTCGGCCGATTACAACGGCCCTTTTTCCCTTCAGGTCCACATCGGCATAATCCAGCATTTCTATTACGGCTTCTGCCGTACAGGGAGCAAATCCACTCTCATCCCCGGCATACACTTTAGCCTGGTTTATTGGCGACATCCCATCCAGATCCTTCCCAGGCGCAATACGGCTTTCCACAGCCTTTTCATCCAGATGCCTTGGCAGAGGACGAAGCAGAAGAATGCCGTCTATATCCCGGCTTTCATTGATCTCATCAAATTTCTGCAAAAAAGTATCATTGTCCACATCTGCCGGAAGCACATAGGTAGTGCAGGCAAAGCCCACCTTCTCCATTTTCTTTACAGCGCCCCTCTCATAGGCAATGTCATCCTGTTTTTCTCCCACGCGGATAATGGCCAGATGAGGCGACGCTCCTTTCCAGTCCTTCATTTCCTGAGCAATCTGTTCATTGATGGCATTTGCCACGGGAAGTCCCTTTAAAATATTCACACGGCTGTCCTCCTATGCTTTTTGTTTGTCTAAAAAGGGATGGGATTACCCCTCGGCCCCACATAGAGAACCGGCCACCTGTTCATAGATTCTGTCAGCCTCTCTGCATCCCTCTTCGCACAATTCTCTGGCCTTTTTATTCATTTCCGCCGCAGTTTCACGGTTCTTCATCAGCTTCGTGTTAATATACACGTTTAAAGAAGCTCCGTTTAATGCCGCCCGGCACAGCTGTACACCCACACCCACATCGCTGATGGCAATTCTGCTGCCAATCTCAGACAATCTGGAAAGGATATCCAATGCCTCCATAATTTCTTCCATCAGGGCAAGGGGTGCCTGGGCAGCCTTCTTAAGGGCTTCCTCCATAATCTGCTCCCTATGCTCTGCCTCCTCCTTAGTGCTTTTCGGCAGCCCATAGGCCCTCGACAATGGCTCAAAGGCTTCCGCATCCTTCTCCATACCGGAAGCAAGGCGCCCGGTAACCCCGGCCGCCTTCTTCAATATCAGCTGAATTTCTTCCTCATATTCTGCGTACTTTTTCTTCCCGGCAGTGAGATTCGCCACCATGCTTCCCAGGCTCATCCCCAGAGCTGCCGCATAAGCGCAGACACCGCCGCCTCCCGGCACCGGCGCGCAGGAGGACACCTGATCCAGAAAATCCTTCATTTTCATTTCCGTCATCATGCTCTTCTTCTCCATTTCACCCACAGAAATCCTGTTTTGGTTTTATTCCATTATACCGGGTTTCCGTAAAGCTGTAAAGGTGTCCTGCGCTTTTGCGTTATGCTCTTTATTCTCTTATTCGTAGTTAATTCCCTGAACAGCCAA
>DXGH01000054.1 GCA_019114005.1 Candidatus Acetatifactor stercoripullorum | reverse complement strand
GGAGACTTATAAAAATGCTTTTACATTACAGGTGGCGCCCCAAAGGCTTACGGAAGAGGAGCTTGCTTCCTGCTATGAGGAATTTGTTGAAAAACTGCCGGAGCTGATTCTGGGAGACAATCCCTCTCTGGATCAGGTGTGGCGGGACTTGGAATTGCTTCAGGAATATGAGGGTTTTCCCTTTTCTCTGGAATGGTCTACGGACAAGCCGGAAGTATTGGGAGCTTCGGGCCGGATCTATGACAACCAGAAAACAGGAGAGGTTTTGCTTGCGGCGGAGATTTCATATGGGGAGAGGAAATGGCAGGAAAATGTGACAGTTTGTGTGACGCCGCCGGTTCTTACAGCACAGGAGCGCATCTATGAGGAACTGGAAGCACTTTTGTCGGCCGCAGAGCAGGACAGCCGTATGGAGAAGGAGTGGGCCCTTCCCGCCGCTGTTGAGGGAAAGGAGGTGAAATGGGAACAGGCTGCGGAGAATAAGGGAATTATTTTGTGGATTATGGCGTTGGCGGCAGCAGGCGCAGTTTACTTTTTAAAGGATAGAGATCTGCACGAAAGAATTGAAAAAAGAAAGAGGCGGATGAAAAGAGAATATCCTGATATTGTACATAAGCTGGCATTATATCTGGGCGCAGGAATGACTGTGAGAGGCGCTTTTCAGAAAGTGGCAAAGGAAGCGGAGAGGGGAAGGGGAGCAAAGGAAGCCGTTGGACCTGCTTACGAGGAAATGCTCCATGCCTGCAGGGAAATGCAGGCGGGAGTGTCCGAAGGGGCTGCCTATGCCAATTTTGGAAAAAGAACGGGCATTCAGGAGTATATGCGGCTCAGTACGCTGCTGATGCAGAACCTGAAAAAGGGAAACAGCACGCTTCTTGAGAGACTGGCAGAAGAAGCGGATAAGGCTGGGGAGGAGCAGCTGCAGAGTGTAAGGCAGCTGGGGGAGGAGGCGGGGACAAAGCTGCTGCTGCCCATGGTGATGCTGCTTTTTGTGGTAATGATTATGGTAATGCTGCCGGCGTTTTCTTCCATGGGTGTGGTATAAAAACAAAAATTGTAAATTGGCAGCTATCTGATGGAATAGCATGCAGAAGGGAGCAAGAATGCAGAAATTAAAAAATTTAAAGCAGCTGATAACGGAGGAGGATGGCATGGGAACGGTGGAGGTCATTCTGATTATCGTTGTACTTGTGGGTCTGGTCATAATATTTAAGGAACAAATTACGGATATTGTGAATTCTATTTTTTCCAAAATTACAAAACAGACAAACAAGATTTGAGAAAGCCTGGATTGGAGAGGAGGCGGAAAATGGAAACCATAAGGGGAAAAAAGGACGCGTATCTGACGGTCTATCTGGCGCTGTCCATGGCAGTGCTTCTAGCCCTGTGCCTTGTGCTGCTGGAGGGTGCCAGGAGAAATGGGGCGGCCCTGGAGGCGGAGTGCATCGCGGAGGTGAGCTTAAACAGCATTCTGGCAGAATACCACAAAGAGCTCTTCGAGCAGTATAATCTTTTTGCGCTGGATGCCTCTTATGGTACCAATTATCCGTCTCCTGCAAATACGGAAAGGCATTTGTGTCACTATCTGCAGCGAAATTTTTCTTTAGAGGACCTGTTTCTTTCCGATTACTGGTACAGGGACTTCTTTGCCCTGACTTTGAAAGAGGCTTCCCTGACTGGGATTTCCATCCTCACGGATCAGGAAGGAGGTGTGTTTCGAAGGCGGGCTGTGGAGGCTATAGAGGCTGATGTGGGACTGACTGTGCTGAAAGAGCTTTCGGAATGGTTGAAAACAGTGGAAATCAACAGTCTTGAGGACGGAAGTGTGGAGCAGAAAAAAGCAGAGATCGACAGGCAGATACAGGAATACAACGGGAAAGAGATTCAGCTTCCGGATGGGCAATGGAAGGTTGTGGAGATTGAAAATCCCACCTGGAAATTGGAAGAGAACAAAAGAAAGGGTATTTTAAAGCTGGTAATAGAGGATCAGGAACAAATATCCCAAAGAAGCATTGCGCAGGAAGCGTTGATAATGGACAGGATTAAGAAGGGAGAGGCCAACAGTGGGAATATGGATATCCATATTCCCGAGGAGGAATCCCTGGCGGATCAATTTCTTTTTCGAGAATATCTGATGCGTTATATGGGAAACTATGGGGCTGAGAATGCGGAAGGCGCTTTATTGTACCAGCTGGAATATTTGATTGCAGGAAAGGAGAATGACACGGAAAATCTAAGAGGTGTGGCCAATCGCCTTTTGGCGCTGCGTGAGGCCGCAAATGCACTGTATCTTTTTTCTGACAGTGAAAAAAGCATGGAGGCGGAGCTGGTGGCCGGGGTGATTGCCACATTGCTGGCAGTACCGGAAATCACAGAGCTTTTGAAGGTATCCTTATTGCTTGGCTGGGCATACGCAGAAAGTCTTTATGATGTAAAGACGTTGCTGGAAGGAGGAAAAATCCCGCTGATCAAGGATGATGCCACATGGCATTTTGGCCTGCAGGGGGCCCTTGAGGCAAATATTTCCAATGAAAATTTTAGGGAAGAGACAGGACTTAGCTACGAGGATTATCTGAGAATTTTTTTAATGCTTACGGACACAGACAAGCTTACAGGCCGGGCAATGAACCTGGTGGAGGCAGATATCCGGCTGACCGCCGGAAACGCGGATTTTCGTCTGGACGGATGCTTTGACAGAATAGAAGCGTATATTTGTGTGGAAAGCGCTTATGGCTATCAATTTGAATTGACAAGACAAAAAAGCTACTAAAGAGAAGGAAGGTGAATGGCGATGTCCCCTTTATGGAGAAAAGAAAAAACAGAACAAAGTAAACTAATTTTCAAGAGACCTTCTCCGAAGCAGACAACAAAATTTCAAAGCCTTGCCCGAGGCTTATACTCCTTAACCCCCTTTTTACTGATAAAGCACTCCATAAAGGGGATATCGCTGTCCACCTTTTTTGAAAGAAAAAGACAGGCCGGCATGACAGTGGAGGCAGCAGTGGTCTTGCCCCTTTTTCTGTTATTCTTTTTAAACTTGAGCTGCGCGATGGAAATGATCCGCCTGCATGGCAACCTGCAGCTTGCGCTGCAGGACGTTGGAAACAGGCTTTCTGTGTACGGATATGCTTTTAAGGAGGCAGACTTGCAGGAAAACGTGGCGGGGATTGTGCTGTCCTATGGATATGTAAAGGAAGAAATGACAAAGTATGCAGGAGAGGATTATCTGGATGCGTCTCCCCTGGCATATGGTGCAGAGGGACTGCAGTTTTGGGAGAGCAAAGCGCTTGATGACGATGGGGAATTCGAAATCAATGTCACTTATTTGGTATCGCCGTGGTCGGACTTGGCGGGATTTCTCCCATTTCGGATGGGAAATAGATATTACGGGCATTTTTGGACGGGGTATGAAATACCGGGTGCTTCCGGAGAAGAAAAAGCGCAGACGGTATATGTAGCGGAAAACGGCAGAGTGTATCATGAAAGCATTGGATGCAGTCATCTGACCCTGTCAGTGACAGAGACTTCGCCGGCAGAGGTGCTGAAATTAAGAAACGAAAATGGCGGCAGATACAGCCTCTGCGAAAGGTGTGGCACGGACAAAGGAGGTGATGCGGTGTTTATTACAAGTGAGGGCAGCCGCTATCATTGCAGGCAGGACTGCCCGGGACTTAAAAGAACCATATTTTCCTTGATTAAGACGGAGGCGCAAAAGGAATTTGCCCCCTGCAGCCGTTGCACAAAATAAAGAAGCGGATTAGTGTCGGAATGGAGAGTGCTATGATACGGAAGATTTTTCTATTGTCCTATCTGGGTGTCTTAAGCGTATGGGACATCAAAGAAAAAAAGGTACCCTTGTTGATTCTTTTAGCGGGCTGGGGAATTGTGCTTTATAGTGTGGTCACAAAAACACCATGGAATACATGGAGCTGGCCCGGAGAAGCATTCCGGCTGCTGCCTGCACTTTTGCCCGGATTCATTCTGCTGATAGCAGCAAAGATAACCGGAAAGGTGGGAAGCGCGGATGGAATGGTTTTACTGCAGCTGAGTATGCTTATGGAGTATCCGGCGTGCGTACTCTTATTTTGGGTGAGTATACTGCTTGTGTTTGCATTTTGCGTGGTCATGTTTTTGTCCCGCAGAGTACATAAAAACAGAAGAGTACCGTATCTGCCCTTTTTGCTGGTTTCTTGCTTTATATTATGAAACAAGCAAGAGGAGAAAAGATTGAAAATTAAAATTTTCAATCCGGAATTTGTGCTGCCGCACAAAGTTCCTTCTGATTACAAAGCCGCTCACGCGGCAGAATGAGAGGAAATATGAAAAGAAAAGTACAGGCATATTTTACCGTGGAAGCCGCTATGATCATCCCGGTGGTTATCAGCGTTATTCTGTTTATAATCGGCCTTTGGTTTTTTCAATATGACCGCTGCCTGTTAGAACAGGATATGGGGGCCCTGGCGCTTAAGGGGAGCGCTGTGAATGCTGAGGACAAGACAGAGGCGGCAGAGCAGGTGAAAGACTGGCAGAGCCGCATTTCCAGGGACAAATTTGTTTTGTGGAATCAAAAAGAGGTGGAAATCAAGCTGGAAAAGGATACCATTGCCGTAAGAGGAAGCGGAGAGCTGGAATTTCCCTTTGCAGGCATGGATTTTTGGGGGAATGCAGTTTGGAGGGCTCAGGCCCGGTATGAAAATCATAGGATTGACCCTGCTTTGTTTGTGAGAAATTACCGCAGGATAGTGGAGGGAGAATAAATGTTGGAGACAGAATTTGTACGGAGCCTAAATCACAATTACGAGAGAATATTGCTGGACCAAAAGCCGGAAGAAAGAAAATATCAGTACTGCATTTTAAGCAGAGGGGGAATCAGGGGACTACTTTCCTGCAGCCTGCGCTATATCAACGGATCGGCCTATTTATATTATGATATTACCTCGCGCCAGAGCATTGCGCAGCTTTACAGCAGCCGTTTCCTGACAAGGCAGTGGATGAAGGATTTTATGTGGGGGCTTGGGCAGATCATGGGGGAGCTGGAAAGGTTTCTGCTGGATTACCGCAATATTCTCTGGCAGCCCGGTCAGATTTTTCAGGATTTGGAAAATAATATGTTTTCTTTTGTCTATGTTCCATACTATGAAGGGGAAGGCGGGTTTCTGGAACTTTTGGACTTTTGGGTGGAGCGCATTGATTACGAGGACGAGGCACTCGTGGAATGCGTCTATAAAATGTATGATCGATTTACACACAGCGGCGAGGCGTATCTGCAGGCTCAAATATTTGAAGATGCAAAGGCGCTGGAACAACGGGAGGATAAAAACGTCTGGGAAGAAAATCAACCTCAGGAGGAAGAGCTGAAAAAAGACAAAGAGCCGGAGACAATGCAGAAAATGGAAAGCATACTGCAGGAGGAAATAAAGGATAAAAAGGGATTTTTGCATTTTTGGGACGGGAAAAAAAGAAAAAACAGAGAAATGCGGAATCTGTATGAACAGGAAATGCGGCAGGCTATGAGCGGTTACGCAGTTGCGGAGGATACGGCTTATGAGGAACCGGAGCTGGGAAAAACCATTTATATAGAGACGAAACAGGAGGAGCGGGAGAGAACGCATGGACTTTACACGCGGGAAGGGCGGCTCTTGGCAAGGCTTGACAAAACCGTGTTTTCAATTGGCAAAAAGAAAAGCGAGTCCGACCTGGTGCTGGAGGATGTGGCCGTCAGCAGGGTTCATGCCAGAATATGTAAAGAAAAGGAGGGGATGTATCTGGAGGACATGAATTCCACCAACGGTACCTTTAAAAATGGACTGAGAATGCAGCCTTATGAAAAGAAGAAGCTGGAGGAAGAGGATGAAATAAAAATTGGGAGAACCGTAATGATATATCGATAGAAAAAAGAAATCAGAAAATGCTTTGGTTGACGGACAAGGGCAAACAGTGGTACATTGTAAAGAGATATCTTTGAGAGGAAGTATGCTGTGTTACAGAGATGGAGAAACTGGCCCATTGTCAGCGGGGCGTTGGTGGCGGTGAATGTAATTGTATATGTGATATGTACTTTTACGGGCAGCCTGTTATATGAAAGAGGGAGCCTGAACATATGGGGTGTGATGGTGGAGAGAGAATACGGCAGGATTATCTGGTCAATGTTTCTGCACAGCTCAGTGAGCCATATTTTCAATAATATGTTTATTCTTTTCTTCCTAGGAGCAATGATCGAAAGAGAAACAGGACATGTGCGCTATGGCATTCTCTATTTTCTCTCAGGGATCGGAGGAAATCTGCTGTCGCTGTTTGGCAAACTAAGGACAAATGATTTTTCCGGGTCTATCGGTGCAAGCGGGGCGGTATTCGGATTGGATGGAGTGCTGCTGGCGATGGTTTTGTTTTCGCCAAGGCCTATGAAAAATGTGACGCCCGCAAGAGTGATACTTATGATTGCTTATTCCCTGTACAGTGGGTTTACCGGGTATAACGTTGACAATGCCGCGCATATAGGTGGCCTTTTGACCGGCTTTTTGGGAGGAACGCTTATGTGCCTGATTGAACGGAGAACAAAAAGAACGCGTGGTTAGAGAGGTGCAGCTTTGAACATTAATATTTACTATGGGGGGAGAGGCATTATTGATGATCCTACCCTGTTTGTAATCAATAAGATGCAGGAAATTTTAGAGGAACTGCGTGTGAATGTAACACGCTACAATCTGTATGAATGCAAAAATACCATACCTACCCTGCCGCAGACATTAAAAGATGCTGACGGCATTATCCTTGCGACTACGGTGGAATGGTATGGGATTGGCGGATATATGCAGCAGTTTCTGGATGCCTGCTGGCTGTTTGGGGACAAAGAGAAAATTTCTCAAATATATATGTGCCCTATTGTGATGTCAACTACATACGGAGAAAGAGAAGCCAAGCTGAATCTTTCCACTGCATGGGAAATCCTGGGAGGTCTTCCCTGCAGCGGTATCTGTGGTTATATTGATAATACGGTAACACTGGAAATGAATCAGGAGTATGTTCGCATTATAGAAAAAAAGGCAGAGAATATGTACCGGACAATCAACCAGAAAATGGCCAGTTTCCCGGCGAGCAATCAGGCCGTACGGCAGAAGGTATCCATTTCCCAGGCCATTGACCTGACGCCTCAGGAGACGGAGCAGCTGTCCCGATATGTCTCTGATGATGGTTATGTACAAAAACAAAAGGAGGATATTCAGGAACTGACGAGTTTGTTTCGGGATATGCTCTTTAATGAAGGAACGGAAAAGGAGGAGGAATACCGGCAGAACTTTGAAAAATGCTTTCGGCCTCAGGCTGGCTTTGAAGCGGAATATGCCATCGGCATAGACGATAAAAAGGACAAATTGATTCTGACTGTAAAGGGGCCTCATATGGAGTGTGTTTACGGAGCACCTAAGCAGCCGGAGGTGGAAATTCAGACCGACAAAATCACGTTGGAGGATATTGTGAACGGAAGAATGACCTTTCAGAGGGCATTTATGTCAGGGGCGATGAAGGTAAAGGGCGATTTCAGAACCCTTCGGATGCTGGATGTGCTGTTTCCCTTTGAGGAGAGAAAAAGTGTATAGACAGACGGTGTAAGGACGTTTCCTGGAAAAGGAGGAAAAGATGAGAAAAGAAGATTGTATTTTTTGTAAAATTGCAAATGGGGAGATTCCATCAAAGTCTTTGTATGAGGACGAAAAGTTTCGAGTGATTCTTGATCTTGGACCGGCAGCCAAGGGGCATTCCCTCATTCTGCCCAAAGATCATGCTGCAAATTTATATGAACTTCCCGAAAAGCTGGCGGGGGATGCGATGATCCTTGCAAAGAAGATGGCGAGTCTTTTGACTGAGAAGTTAAACTGTGACGGCATCAATCTGGTACAGAACAATGGGGAGGCTGCAGGACAGACGGTAGAACATTTTCATATTCATTTAATTCCCCGGTATAAAGGGGACGGACAGAATATTAACTGGGTGCCCGGGAAACCTTCTCAGGAGGAACTGGAAGCGGTTAGAAAGCAGATTTTGGAGTAATGGAATACCATGAGAACAGTGGACGTAAGTGAAGTGACCCGCAATATCAAAGAAATGTGTATTGAGGCCAATTATTTCCTTTCAGAGGACATGAAGGAAGCTATGAAAAGAGCGGCGGATACCGAGAAAGCGCCTCTTGGAAGAAAAATATTAGGGCAGCTGCAGGAAAACATGGACATTGCGGGGAAAGATTGGATTCCCATCTGCCAGGATACGGGAATGGCAGTGATTTTTATGGAAATTGGTCAGGATGTGCATTTTGAAGGAGGATTTCTGGAAGATGCCGTCAATGAAGGAGTGCGCCAGGGCTACACAGAAGGATTTCTGCGCAAATCTGTGGTGCGTGATCCTGTTCTGCGGGAAAATACAAAGGATAACACACCGGCGGTGGTCTACTATGAAATCGTGCGGGGAGATGGTGTAAAGATTACAGTGGCCCCAAAAGGATTCGGCAGTGAAAACATGAGCAGGGTGTTTATGCTGAAGCCGGCGGATGGGATAGAAGGAATCAAGCAGGCTGTTCTGACGGCGGTGAAGGAAGCGGGGCCCAATGCCTGCCCGCCCATGGTGGTGGGAGTGGGAATTGGAGGCACCTTTGAGAAGTGTGCACTGCTGGCAAAAAAGGCGCTTACCCGTTCCGTAAAAAAGCGTTCCGAGATCCCTTATGTTCGTGAGCTGGAGGAGGAAATACTTGAGAAGATCAATAGCCTGGGAATCGGCCCTGGAGGACTTGGAGGAAGCATAACGGCATTGGCGGTTAACGTGGAAACCTATGCTACTCATATTGCGGGGCTGCCTGTGGCAGTGAATATTTGCTGTCATGTAAACCGTCATGTAACAAGAGCACTTTGACGAGGGAACGGGGACGGAAGGAATGGAAAGTATGAACAAGTACATTAGTGTACCGTTAAGTGATGCGGATGCGGCTAAGCTGCGTGCTGGAGACTATGTGTATTTAACGGGGATCATTTATACGGCAAGAGATGCAGCTCATAAAAGAATGTATGAGGCGCTGCAGAGAGGAGAAGCGCTTCCCATAGAATTGAAGAACAGTGTGATCTATTATATGGGGCCTTCGCCTGCGAGAGAGGGGCGTCCTATAGGGTCTGCAGGTCCAACGACGGCAGGCAGGATGGATAGATATACACCCTCACTTTTGGACCTTGGTCTAAAGGGAATGATAGGAAAGGGGAAGAGGACGCCGGAGGTGAAAGAGGCTATTGTGAGAAATGGCGCCGTTTACTTTGCCGCTGTGGGAGGGGCTGGAGCGCTGCTGTCCCGTGCTGTCACCAAATCAGAGGTGGTAGCGTATGATGATTTGGGTACGGAGGCCATCCGTCGGCTGGAGATCAAAGATTTTCCTGCGATTGTAGTGATTGACTCTCAGGGAAATGATTTATACGAGGCCGCAATAGAGGAGTATTGCAGAGAATAATTTGCTTGAAAGCAGGAGAGCATAGATGAAACGTATTATTTTGATGGTACTGCGGCTTCTTTGGAAAGTGCCCTATTATTTTTACCTGATCTGGAAATGCGGAAAGGATGAGAGCATTACCCTGGATGAAGCCTATGCACGGGTAAAAAAGGTTACAAAAGCAGCAAATCATGCGGGAAGGGTAAAAATTGAGGCATATGGATTGGAAAATATTCCCAGGGAGAACGGGTTTATATTTTTTCCCAACCATCAGGGTCTGTTTGATGTGCTGGTGTTTTTGGATTCCTGCCCGGTGCCTTTTTCCTTTGTGATAAAGAAGGAAGCAAGCAATGTGATTTTGCTAAAACAGGTGGTGGCTGCGTTAAGGGCAATCCCTATTGACAGAGAAGATATAAGACAGTCCATGCAGGTGATTAACCAGGTAACACAAGAGGTGAAAAAAGGAAGAAATTTTCTGATTTTTGCAGAGGGAACCAGAAGCAAAATGGGAAACAGGCTTCTTCCATTCAAAGGAGGAACCTTTAAGAGCGCGGTAAAAGCAAAATGTCCTATTGTGCCGTGCGCTTTAATTGATTCTTTCAAGCCCTTTGACGAGAATTCCATCCGGCCGGTGACAGTGAAGCTGATCTATCTGTCGCCCCTGTATTATGAAGAATATGCAGGCATGAAAACAACAGAAATCGGGGCTGAGGTGAAAAGAAGGATAGAAGAGGCTATTGCAATGGCTGAATCCCAGGCGCAGCTTTGAGAATGGACGCGGGCTGAATTGCTGCATGGGATATGATAAAATGAAAAAAGCAATTGACAAACAGGTAAAGCTTATGTATAATAACACTTGCGCTACAAAACGGTGCAGTGATATTATTTATAATTGGTAGAGACGTGGTTCAGATTAAGGAGAAATACTCAAGAGGCTGAAGAGGCGCCCCTGCTAAGGGTGTAGGTCGCTCACGCGGCGCGAGGGTTCAAATCCCTCTTTCTCCGTTTCACTACCAAGTGGAAACAAGAGAATCTTAAGAGATTGAGATTTCTTTTTTTGCGCTTTTCTGCGAGAATTGACGTAAATTTTTCCTTTTGGTATGCTTTGTAAAGAAAAGTCAAAATATTTGTAAATTATTGTTGACAAGAAGCGAAGCAATGTGATATCATAAAATTCCACCGCCAAAAGGGGAGAGTGCTGCGGAAGCAGGCGCGGAAGCACCCGGGGCGGAAGCCGGCGGAGCCGGAAGAAAAAAATCAAAAAAAGCAGTTGACAAAGCGGAGGAAGCGTGGTATTATGATCAGGCTGCCGCGGAGGAAACGGCAGATGCACTTTGACAAATAAACAGTAATGCAGACC
>DXGH01000007.1 GCA_019114005.1 Candidatus Acetatifactor stercoripullorum | reverse complement strand
AGTGGATGTGGGACGTGGACAGCTTGACTGGAAGCTGCGCAATGACGAAAGGGTGGTCTGCATGGAGCAGACCAATTTCCGTTATGTTCTGCCAAAGGATATCATGGATGAGCTGGACTTTGCCAGTGTGGATGTGTCCTTTATTTCCCTGACCAAAATTTTGATTCCTGCCAGAAATCTGCTGAAGGCGGGAGGGCAGATGGTGTGTCTGATCAAGCCTCAGTTTGAGGCAGGCAGGGAGAAGGTAGGCAAAAACGGCGTGGTCAGGGAGCCGAAGGTCCACAGGGAGGTTATTGAGAAAATCGTGGATTTTGCGGACAGTATTGGCTTTGCTGTAAGGGGGCTTGATTATTCCCCTATCAAGGGACCGGAGGGAAACATCGAATATCTGCTGCTTTTGTGCAAGGAAAAGGAGCCCCCGGAGGAGATAAGAGAGCTTGGCGAGAAAGAGGCGCAGATGCGCCTGGAGCAGATTCAGGCATCAAAGACCGGATTGTCCCAGAGGGAGGAATGGCAGAAAATCATTCAGGAAACGGTTAAAAATTCACATCAGCTGTAGGGGGTCCATATGAAGCATTTTCTGATTTACACCAATAGACACAAGGACAAAAATCTGGCGGCCACGGAGCGCATCCGGTCCTATCTTCAGCAGAAGGGCCAGAGGGTTACTGTGCTGATACGGGAGCCGGAATATAAAAACCGTTATGAAAAGGATTGTGAGGAAGCGCCGGACATTCCGCCGGGAGTGGACTGCATGATCGTGCTGGGAGGAGACGGCACCGTGCTGCAGGCGGCCCGAGAGACCAAAAAGCTGCTCATCCCTATTATCGGCGTAAATCTGGGGACTCTGGGCTACATGACGGAAATTGAGCCTGGAAATCTGGAGGAGGCCTTAGAGAGGCTTATCCGGGGGGATTATGAGCAGGAAAGCCGTATGATGTTAAACGGCAAGGTCTGCTTTCAGGACAAAAGAGAGGACGAGGGCTGGGCGTTAAATGACATTGTCATATCCAGAAGCGGCTCCCTGCAGATCATAAAATTCAACATTTATGTAAACGGCCAGTTTTTGAACAATTATAACGCGGACGGCATGATTGTGACCACGCCCACAGGCTCCACGGGCTATAATCTCTCTGCCGGGGGGCCCTTAGTAGAGCCCAGGGCAAAGCTGATTATGCTGACGCCTATCTGTCCCCATACTTTGAACCAGAGAAGTATTATCCTGTCCCCGGATGATGTGATTGAGATTGAGATACCAAAGGGAAGAGACGGGCGTATGCAGACAGTGGAGGCAAACTTTGACGGAAGCCATGTGATACCGCTGTGCACGGGGGATCATATCCGCATTGTAAAATCCGAGAAGATAACAGAGTTTATTCAGTTAAATCAGGTGAGCTTTCTTGAGGTGTTACATAAAAAAATGAGCGAAAACTAGGATAGGAGGGGCCGGACAAATGAAGAAAATTCGTCACCGAAAAATTATAGAGCTGATTGAAAAACACGATATTGAGACTCAGGAGGAGCTTGCGGGCTATTTAAAGGAGGCGGGCTTTTCCGTGACACAGGCCACTGTTTCCAGGGATATCAGAGAATTGAAGCTGTCTAAGGTTCCCTCCGGGAACGGGAAGCAGAAATATGTGGTTTTAAAGCAGGAGGACAGCCATCTTGGAGATAAGTATATCAGAGTGCTCAAGGACGGCTTTGTGTCCATGGACATGGCCCAGAATATTCTTGTGGTAAAGACCGTATCAGGCATGGCAATGGCGGTGGCTGCAGCGGTTGACGCCATGAAATTCCCTGAGATTGTGGGGTGCATCGCGGGGGACGACACCATAATGGTGGCTGTGCGCACGGTGGAGGAGACCAGAACGCTGATGGACAAAATACATGCTATGATAGATAGGTAAAATGATGCTGGGGGGTAAAAGGGGGTTCGACCATAAGTGGTTGGAAGCGTTTGCTCTCTGCAGGAGTCTTAGCTGTTCTTGGTGTTGGCAAATTTGCGTTGTGAGAAAAAATCCGCATGTTTGAGCGAAGCGAGTTCGGATTTTTTTGAACGAAATTAGCAAATTTGCCAATTCCTAGTGCAGCTTGACTCCAAAGTCGCAAACGATTCCAACTATTTATGGTCGAAATCCTCTTTGCCCCAGCATCATAAACAGGGTGTTATGTATCATCGGAGAAGGTACATAAGGAGAGATTAGTATGCTGCAGAGTTTACACGTGAAAAATCTTGCGCTGATGGAGGAAACGGAAGTGGAATTCGGCCGGGGCCTGAATATCCTGACGGGAGAGACCGGCGCGGGAAAATCCCTTTTGATGGGTTCTGTAAATTTGGCCCTGGGAGGCAAGTTTGAGAAGGAAATGCTCAGGAAGGGTGCCCAGAGCGCTCTGGTGGAGCTTATTTTTTCGGGGGATGAAAGGGTGCAGGAGAAACTGCGGGAAATGGATTTGGAGCCTTCGGAGGATGGGAGCGTGGTGATCAGCCGCAGGATGCAGGTGGGAAAAAGCGTCTGCAGGATCAACGGGGAAACGGTGACGGCCAGGCAGGTCAAGGAGCTTGCAGAGCTTTTGATCGACATTCACGGACAGCATGAGCATCAGTCACTGCTGAACAAAAAAAAGCATATGGAAATTCTGGATGCCTTCTGCGGAGCGGAATTTGATGCCCTGGCAAAAGAGACGAAAGAAGCCTACAGCCTGTGTCATACGCTGCAAAAAAGGCTGGATGAGGAATCCATGGACGAGGAGACCAGAAGGAGGGAGCAGACCCTTGCGGAATTTGAGCTTAAGGAGATAGAGGAGGCAAGGCTGGTTCCCGGCGAGGACGAAGCTTTGGAGCAGGAGTACCGCCGCATGATAAACAGTAAAAAGATTGCGGAAAATCTTGCGGAAAGCTATCAGTATACCTGCAATGAGTCCGAGAGCGGGGCGGGCAGCAGCTTAAGCCGGGCTCTCCGGGCTTTAAGGAGCGTATCCTCCTATGATCCCAGGCTGGAGGAGCTGGAGCGGCAGCTGGAGGAGATTGACAGTCTTTTGGCGGATTATAACCGGGATGTATCGGAGTATATAGATGACAGTGAATTTGATCAGGAGGATTTCCAGAGGACGGAGGAGAGGTTAAATACTTTAAACCGTTTAAAGGGAAAATATGGGGCTTCCATAGAGGAGGTGCTTTCCTATGGGGACTCCAGAAAAGAGCTTTTGGAAAAGCTTTCTGATTATGACGCATATAAGGCGCAGCTTGAAAAAGAGCTTGCACAGGCCCGGGAAGTTTTGCAAAAGGCCTGCGGGCGGCTGACAAAGCTTCGCAAAAAAAATGCCCTTCTTCTGCAGGAGCAGTTAAGGGAGGCTTTGGTAAACCTGAATTTTTTGACGGTTCAGTTTGAGATATTGGTGGAGTCTGCAAAGCAGCTTACTCCACAGGGAGGGGACGAGGTGTCCTTTTTGATCTCCACAAACCCGGGAGAGAGCCTGAAGCCCTTAAATCAGGTGGCAAGCGGGGGTGAGCTGTCCCGGATTATGCTGGCCATAAAAACGGTGCTGGCGGGAAAGGATGACATTGATACCCTGATCTTTGACGAGATTGACGCGGGCATCAGCGGAAAGACCGCATGGAGGGTTTCGGAGCAGTTAGACACTGTAGCCCACGGACATCAGGTGATCTGCATCACCCACCTTCCCCAGATTGCAGCCATGGCGGATACTCATTTTGTGATTGAGAAAAGCAGCGTGGAGGACAATACCATTACGGACATCCGCAAATTGGACGAGGAGGAAGGGCTTTCAGAGCTTGCCAGGCTTTTAGGGGGAGATACGCTGACCGAAGCGGCGCTCTCCAATGCAAGGGAAATGCGGGCCCAGGCCCTTGCCCACAAAAATTAAAAGCCTTTCTGCTTTAGTGCGCTTACAAGCTGCACATAAAATTCCCGTACGTCGAATTCCGGGAGATTTTCCCGGTTGAGGTCAATCATGTCTCCGTGGGAAATGCCGCGGGTTCCCTTTACGGTCAGACATTGGTAGGACTGGCCCCATACGAAGGATTTTTCGCTGACAAGTCCATCGTTGCTTCCCTCGAAATAGCGGCAGAGGTGATAGGTGAAGTTTAGAGGGAACCGCCCGCCTCGGGCCACATTCAGCTTAGAGCCCACACTTTGGTAGAAAACGCCTGGAGCATCAGGCGTTTTTTGATTGAAATCGGCACAAAAGGCGCTGGTGAGATTATTTACAGCGGCCAGAAAATCCGGTCTGGGATCACCCAGCTTTTTTAAAGCTGCATTGTAGGCTGCCGCCACCATGTTTTTTTGCTTTTCCGGAATCTTTCCAAGGAGATAATCTGCGAATTCACAGCCTCTGTGAGGGGTGTTTATGGTGGTCAGAGAGGCCACCAGGGAGGCGATGCCGGGCAGCGTAAGGGCCTGCCTGCAGTCTAAGCCGCCCTTGGAATGGGCGATGAGATTCACCTTTTCACAGCCAGTCTGCGATACGATCTCCAAAATCCTGTCCGCAATTTCTCTGCCGCTGTCTGCTACGGAGGCTGCAGACTGATGCTGTCCATAGAAAATCACTGCGCCGTTTTCCTGAAGTTCCTTCGGAATACGTCCCCAATAGTTTAAGTAGCGGAAATCCCGGAAAAACACTCCATGCACCATCAAAATAGGATATTTGGTGGCACAGACGGCCTTTTCTTTCCGCCCTCTGTTGCACAGTATTTTTTTGTTTTCAAAATCAGCCTCTCTGGAGGCTGCGTCGATGATAAAGCCCAGTACGACAAGATTGACAATGGGAATCAGTCCGCAGATAAGGCCGATGACCCGGAGGCGGATGCCGAGCTGTGTGGAGGACAGATATACCTCGATCATGCCAACCCAGAAAATCAGCGCCTCGGCCAAAACAGCCACAAGAGAGTTGATAAGCCACGACCTTGGAGCCTCCCAGATGGGGGGAAGGGGGAGCCTTCCCAGTGCGCCTGTCACAAAAAACACAATAGAAAGCACTGTGGAGGTGAGAAAGAGAATCAAAAGCTCGCTTCCCTTTGCGCAGAACCGCAGCCTGCGGGTCTTTGGCAGATTCTGATAAAAAACAGGGAATACAAGGATAAAAACAAATAAAAAGGGCACAGCCTTCATAAAGGGAGAAGAAATAAGCTCTGAAAGAAGATACAGATTGGCTCCGGCAAAGAGAACCAATGTGTACAAAAAGCGGATGCTGTTTGTATATAAAAATTTTTTCATAGGTACCTCATTTCTGCGCTTTTTTTCAATCAATGCACCTTTACTTTGCCTTCACAGACTGATTTATTATAACATGTCTTTTTGCCACATCCAATATTTTCAAAAAAATACCCCTTTCTTTTGTAAGTAAAATTTTAAAACAATCACATAATATGTTTGAATACGTGCAAACAGCAGATGGGAGTATACGATAAATGAAATTTTGGGTCAGTGAAAGCGAAAGAGTCAAAAAAGGGGCGGGAGAGGATATGGTTGTGCTGCTGCAGGACTGGAAACGCAAGATAAGGCGTTACCGCATCTACAGGCGATGCCTGTGCGCGGCATTGACACTTAGCTGTATGGCTCTTTTCGGGCTTTGCTATTATTACGTGGACAGCAGTATTCCCTCTGTTCTGCATATCAGGGCCGGACAGGAGGAAACCTTAGACCTTGGCATTCCGGCCAAGGGGGATATCGTAAGCGTCAGCGGCCAGGGGGAGAGCAATATTCCCCAGGGTGCGGTGACCATAGACCTGAATCAATCCGTCACTGTAAAGACGGGAGGCATACAAGAATATTTGATGCAGGTGAAGCTCTTTGGCTTTCTGCCCTTTAAGCAGGTGGGCATACAGGTCATAGAGGCACAGGAGCTGATTCCGGTGGGGGTTCCCATCGGGATTTACGTAAAGACAGACGGGATTTTGGTGGTGGGCGCCGGAGAATTTGTGGGCGAGGACGGTGTAAATTATTCCCCATGCAAATATATTTTGAAATCCGGTGATTATATTCAAAAGGTAAATGGGGAGACGGTGACGGAAAAGGATGATTTTATCAAGCGTATTGAGGACAGTGGGGGAAAAGAGGTGATTCTTGCCGTGGAGAGAGACGGGGAGGTCATGGAGGTAAAGGTAAAGCCGGTGCGCAGCCAGAGCGGAGATTATAAGATTGGGGTCTGGGTGCGGGACAATGCACAGGGCGTGGGCACCATGACTTACATTGACAGTCAGGGAAATTTCGGCGCGCTGGGACATGGCATCAATGACGTTGACACCAGCACGCTGATGGACATGGACGACGGCACTCTCTACCAGACGGAAATTGTGTCCATACGAAAGGGGACCAATGGAAATCCGGGGGAAATGACCGGAATGATCGTCTATGCCGATGACAGAGTGCTGGGGGACATCACTTCAAACAGCAAGCAGGGAATTTTCGGGAACTGCAATGAACGGGCCCTTGCACTTGCGTCCCAGGAGCCCCTGCCCATTGGATTAAAGCAGGAAATTGAAGAGGGCTATGCCCAGATTCTCTGTACGGTGGACGGCACCACCAGATATTATGACATTGAAATTACGGCGGTTCATTTAGACCACGACAACATCAATCGGGGAATTGAGCTAAAGGTCACTGATCCTGAATTGATCCAGATCACCGGAGGCATTGTACAGGGCATGAGCGGTGCGCCTATTATCCAGAATGGGAAGTTTATCGGAGCAGTGACCCATGTGCTGGTACAGGACAGCACCAGAGGCTATGGTATTTTTATAGAGAATATGTTGGAAGCAGCAGAATAATCAAAGATTCATATACAGCGTGGCGATAGATGGCGTACAAACAAGACGGAACATCCTTAGTTGGATATCCCGCCTTATTGTTAAAGCTTAAAAATATCAGAATGTGTTCCGGTATCCACAAGCGTAAGCGTCAGGATGTCATTTTCAATCAGATAGACCAAAAGCCAATCCGGTTTGATATGACATTCCCGGAAACCTTTAAATTTGCCGCTTAATTCGTGATCTCGGTATTTGGCATCGAGTTGTTTGCCCTGACGAAGCGTGTCAACAACATCATCCAAAAGCGAAAGATCCAGGCCGCGTTTCTTCATGAGCTTGTAGCTCTTTTTATAAGCGGTGGTAAATTTTACTGTATACACTTATTCTTCAAGCGCCTTCCGAAGTTCATCCATACTGGTATATCCCTTGACGTCAGGATCACGGGAAATGCGTCTGGCCTCATCCATCGCATCAAGTGTGCGCTGATTGTAGCGTGGTATTTCAACACTGAAAGGGAGACCGCCTCTTAAGACACACTGATGGAGGAACAGATTCACTGCGCCGGACATGTCAAGGCCAAGTTCATTAAATAAATCTGTAGCCTGTTTTTTGATATCTGCATCAATTCTGATTTGTGTAGGTGCTGTAGCCATATAATCACCGCCTTTCAATTATATTATATATATTTTGATTTACAATGTCAATCAAAACGCAAATCAAAAGCAGAAAAGTATGAATTTATGGTAAATAGTAAAAGGAGAATCCCGTTTGTAATCCAAAAGTCCCGTTTTGTAAGCGAGATTCCCGGATTTTCATTCGCAGATTGCTATGTTATAATACATTCAGCGATAAATTTGCATGCAGAACAAGCCACAGTCTAAGATTGCAGAAGAAATCGGGACTTCTGCTCCGTATGTGACCTGAATTGTAAACAGCGGTGACAAAGTGCTGAATAATTTAGATAAGTATCATAGCAAAGGAGGATAAGTTTATGTTTGGTAAAAAGAAAAGCCTGCCATCCTATGACGCCCAGACACAGAAGCCTGTGATCAAATGCAGTATCTGTACGGGAGAACAGGTTGCAGGCTTTCGGGATATCCGCACCGGAAAATTCCAGGAGGTCATGCTGATCAAAGACCAGAAGGATTTAAAGGAGTTTCAGGAGCGGTACGGTCTAAAGGAGGTCTCCAGGGAATATTGATGTTTTCCTCTTGTGCCTGCCGCTCCTTTTCCGCAAGGGCTTCCGGCAGACCCTTTAGCGCGGCAAAAGGAAGGAATTGCTTGGCTCTTTCTGAAAGAGGCATTTTGCTTTTGGGTTTATTGGCCACTTTTGTGTCCTCCGATCTGCAGATTGCGTTCTCTTGTGGTGGCCGCCTCCATAAGATCCATTCCCCGCAGCAGGGCGTTTGGACCAAAGCGCCGTCTGATGTCCCAAACAGCCTGCTGCAGTCTGCGGTCTCTGTCCTGCTCCCTGGGAGAGGTAAACAGCTCATACTGCCGGAAGGTCTCCCGGGAAACACTGCCGAAGGAGAGGCTGAGCTTTCGGATGGGGGCGTTTTTATCTGTAATCCGCTCATAACAGCGTAGCGCGTGGGGCAGTATGCAGCGGTAGGAATTGGCGGAAACGGGGAGAGGGACGGCAGCTGTGGAGGGCTTTGGTCCCCAGTGCCAGGAATAGTCCACCGTAAGGGACAAAGACCCGGCGCAGAGCCCCTGTGCTGCCAGCTCAAGACACAGGCTGTCCACCATTTCCTTTAAAATCAGCATCCCCTCCTCATAGGTGTAGTTTCGGGGAAGCATTTGGCTGCTGCTTAGAGAGCGGCTTTTGGGAAGATAGTTTTTTATGTGGGCAATGGTCACGGGCTCCCGTCCGAAGGCGTGGTCGATCAAAAGCTCCGCATCCCGTCCGAAGGCGTGGTATAGAGGGGCCTCCTGGGACTTTGCGATATCCTCCATGGTGAAAAGCCCTATTTGGTTCAGCCTTGCCTCCATACTCTTTCCAATCCGCCAGAAGTCTGAAAGGGGCCGGTGGCGCCAGAGGCTTTTTTGGTAGCTCTCCTCATCCAGGCTGGCCAGGTTCTCTGGGGAATGCTTGGCCAGAAGGTCCAGTGCGGTTTTGGCCAGATAGAGGTTTGTGCCGATGCCTGCGGCGGAGGGAATGCCGGTGTGCCTAAGGATATCCTGCATGATTTGGCGTGCCAGGTCCTCGGGAGAGGCTTGATAGAGGGAAAGATAATCTGTAATGTCCAAAAAGGCCTCGTCCACGGAGTATACATGAATGTCCTCTTTGGCCATATATTTTAGATAGAGACCGTAAATTTCTGCGGAATAATCAATGTAGCGCTTCATTCTGGGGACTGCTGTAACATACGGGATGTGGGAGGGAATCTGAAATACCCGGCAGCGGTTTTTGACTCCCAGCCCTTTTAAGGCACAGGACACTGCAAGACAAATGGTTCCCCGGCCACGCTCTGGGTCCGCCACCACAAGAAGCGCGGAGAGAGGGTCCAGCCCCCGTTCCACACATTCTACGGAAGCATAAAAGGATTTGAAATCGATACATAAATAGACGCGTTTTTTTACCAAAAAAATCACCTGCCATTCCAGTCAAACATACGTTCCTTTTATAGTATAGCATCAAAACGTATGTTCTGGACTGGAAATTACAGGGATATTTAAGTGTTTATTTTTTGCTCATGGCCGCCCGTTTTCTAAGGGTGGGATCCAGGATTTTTTTGCGGATGCGCAGGCTTTCGGGGGTTACCTCCAAAAGCTCATCCGTATCGATAAAATCAAGGGCCTGCTCCAGGGACAAAATTTTAGGGGGCGTCAGGCGCAAGGCTTCGTCTGCACTGGAGGAGCGGGTATTGGTCAGCTGCTTTTTCTTACATACATTCAGCTCGATGTCCTCACTGCGGCCGGTCTGTCCCACTACCATGCCTGCGTAAACCTTTTCGCCCGGTCCGATAAAGAGGGTACCCCGCTCCTGGGCGTTGTAAAGACCGTAGGTGATGGCCTCCCCGGCCTCGAAAGCGATCAGAGACCCTAACTTGCGGTACTGGATATCTCCTTTGTAGGGGCCGTAGCCGTCAAAAACAGTGTTTAAAATACCATTTCCCTTGGTATCGGTCATAAACTCGCCCCGATAGCCGATGAGTCCTCTGGCGGGAATGGAAAACTCCAGGCGGGTATAGGAACTTCCGGAGAGCGTACCCATATTGCGGAGCTCACCCTTTCGCTGTCCCAGCTTTTCAATGACGGCGCCGGAGTATTCATTGGGTACGTCAATGTAGGCAAGCTCCATAGGCTCCAAAAGCTTTCCGTTTTCGTCCTTGTGGTAGAGAACCTCCGCCTTGCTGACGGCAAATTCAAAGCCCTCCCGCCGCATATTTTCGATGAGGACGGAGAGATGAAGCTCGCCCCTGCCGGATACCTTAAAGCAGTCGGGAGAGTCCGTCTCCTCCACACGCAGAGATACGTCCGTATTCAGCTCCCGGAACAGCCTGTCCCGCAGATGGCGGCTGGTAACATACTTTCCTTCCTTGCCGGCCAGTGGAGAATCGTTTACCATAAACTGCATGGCGATGGTGGGCTCGCTGATTTTCTGGAAGGGAATGGGCGCGATATTTTCCGGAGAGCAGAGGGTATCTCCGATGTGGATGTCGGCGATGCCGGAGATTGCCACAATGGAACCGATGGAAGCCTCCTTTACCTCAGCCTTGTTAAGTCCGTCAAATTCATAGAGCTTGCTGACCTTTACCTTGATCTGCTTGTCAGGCTCATGATGGTTGCAGATCACCACATCCTGATTGACCCGTATGGTGCCGTTGTCCACCTTGCCCACGCCGATGCGGCCTACATATTCATTATAGTCGATGGTGCTGATGAGCACCTGGGTGCCGGCGTCGGGATCCCCTTCGGGGGCAGGAATATAGTTTAAAATGGTTTCAAACAGCGGCTCCATGCTGGTGCCAGGCTTTTCCGGCTCCATGGAGGCCACTCCGGCCTTGGCCGAGGCATAGACAAAGGGGCAGTCCAGCTGGGAATCGTCGGCATCGAGCTCCAAAAACAGCTCCAGCACCTCGTCCACCACCTCCTCCGGCCTTGCCTCCGGGCGGTCAATCTTGTTGATGCACACAATCACAGGAAGCTTCAGCTCCAAAGCCTTTCTCAATACAAATTTTGTCTGAGGCATGGCTCCCTCAAAGGCGTCTACTACCAGAATAACGCCGTTTACCATCTTCAGAACCCGTTCCACCTCGCCGCCGAAATCGGCATGGCCGGGAGTGTCAATGATATTGATTTTGGTGCCCTTGTACATAACGGCTGTATTTTTGGAAAGAATAGTGATGCCCCGTTCCCGCTCCAGGTCATTGGAATCCATCACGCGCTCGGCGATCTCCTGACCGGCCCTGAATACGCCGCTTTGCTTTAAAAGCTCGTCCACCAGGGTGGTTTTTCCGTGGTCTACATGGGCTATGATGGCAACGTTTCTAACATCTTCTCTTTTTTGTCTCATCTCAAACTCCGTTCCGGAACGCTTTCTGCGGATTCTTGTCGATATCTGTCGAACCTTACAGAAATGCCACAGTGTTTGTTCCCTATTGTCAACCAATTATTCTGTCGAATTTTCAAACTGTTACAGTATAGCACCAATTTTTGCCGGATGCAAGGAGAATAAGGGTTCATTTCGGGTTTTATTGGTTTTTCATATTTATTTTAATGAAAAATAAATCGGTTTTTCGCGTAGATTGGCGGATTGCGCGATATTTTAGGGTACTATTTTGAAATGAAATAGAGTATAAATAGTATTGCATTACAGGTTTTGTTACCGGAAAAATTCTTAAAGTGTAAGAAGGGAGAACTGAAAATGACAGATAAGGTAATGGAAAACAATCAGGTAACGGTTATGGGGGAAATTATCAGCCAGTTTACCTATAGCCATGAGATTTTCGGAGAAGGATTTTATATGGTGGATGTAAAATGCAAGCGTCTCAGTGAGAGCTATGATATCATACCGGTAATGGTTTCCGAACGGCTGTTGGACGTGACTGCTGACTATATAGGAATGCTGATCTGTGTCAACGGGCAATTTCGTTCCTACAACCGGCACGAGGAGAGAAAGAACAGACTGGTGCTTTCTGTGTTTGCGAGAGAGGTTTCTTTTGTGGATGAGCTGGAGGAGAGCTCTAAGAGCAATCAGATTTATCTGGACGGGTATATCTGTAAGGAGCCTGTTTATCGGAAAACACCTTTGGGACGGGAGATTGCGGATCTTTTGCTGGCAGTGAACCGCCCTTATGGAAAGTCGGACTACATACCCTGTATCTGCTGGGGAAGAAATGCCCGTTATGCCAACCACTTTAAGGTGGGAGAGCGGTGCGCCATCTGGGGCAGGATTCAGAGCCGTGAATATATGAAAAAGCTGGATGAGGAAAATGTGGAGAGAAGAGTTGCCTTTGAAGTGTCTGTGAGCAAGCTGGAGCTTTTGACGGAGGAAGCATAGGGATACTTTGGGAAGGAATGCGGCAGAAGTTGCCAACCCTGGAAAAATATGATATGATAAATATCATGTTTTCTGAAAAATACTGTGAGGTGCAAGATGGGTAAAGGATTGGTTCATATTTATGCCGGAGACGGACGGGGAAAATCACCTGCAGCAATCGGGAGAGCCGTTATGGCGGCGGTGGAGGGCAAAAGTGTTGTCATGATTCAATTCCTGAAGGGAAGGGGACTTGGCGATTCTGACTTTCTGCGCAGAATGGAGCCTGAGATCAAATTATTTCGGTTTGAGAAATCCGACGAAAACTTCGCAGAGCTTTCCGATGAAAAAAAGCGGGAAGAGATTATGAATATCAGAAACGGCATTAACTTTGCCAAGAAGGTATTGTCTACGGGAGAGTGTGATCTTTTGATATTGGACGAGGTATTGGGCCTTGTGGAGAAGGGGATCATCACGGTGGAGGACTTAAAGAACCTGCTGGAATGCAGGGGGGAGACCAGCGTAATCCTTACGGGTATTTCCTTAAACGACCAAATCTGTATGCTGGCCGATCAGGTTTCCAAGATAGAGACATTGAAATTTAAGGTGTGGGAATAGATGACGGCAGACTGCAGTCCTGCCGTCAGAAAACCGTTGACAGCAGATAGGGAAAATGATATGATACAAGAAAATAAGGAAGATAGAGGTTGCGTGTTTCAAGAGTATTTTTTCTGATGTGGCAGGCACAGCTGAAGAAGGAAGAAAGGGAAATGCGCCGAAAGAGGAGATTGCCTGCAAATCAAATCTTGGGCATACGGTTAAGAGCCGTATGACTGTCATCTGCTGTAAGGGCGGCAGATGGGGCGCTATCAAGTGGATATTCCATTGGTATATCATCCGCCAGCGCTTAACACGCTGGCGTTTCTGTTCACAGGGGTATCATTTTTGAATCATGGACCGATGCCGCAGAACGGCATAAGAATGGAGGATGTGTATGGCGGTTTTTAAAGGAGCAGGCGTGGCCATTGCGACGCCTATGAAGGAAAACGGGGAAGTGGATTACGGGCAGTTTGACAGGCTGCTGGAATTTCAGATTGAAAATGGAACGGATGCCATTATCGTGTGCGGCACCACAGGGGAGGCCTCTACGCTGACCCACGAGGAGCATCTGGATGTGATCGGACATTGTGTAAAGACAGTTGCAGGCAGGCTTCCTGTGATTGCAGGCACTGGCTCCAACTGTACGGAGACGGCGGTTTATCTCTCCACCGAGGCACAGAAGCTTGGTGCGGACGGCGTTCTGCTGGTGAGCCCTTATTATAACAAGGCCACACAGAACGGTCTGTATGCGCATTTTAAGACGGTGGCCCAGGCGGTGGATGTGCCGGTGATCCTTTACAATGTGCCCAGCCGTACGGGATGCAACATTCTGCCGGAGACGATTGTCAGGCTCTGCAGGGATGTGGAAAATATCGCAGGAGTCAAGGAAGCCAGCGGAAATATCAGCCAGATAGCACATCTTGCGGCCATTGCAGACGGCTGTGTGGACATTTATTCAGGAAATGACGACCAGATCGTACCCATTCTGGCTCTGGGAGGAATCGGCGTGATTTCTGTTTTGTCCAACATTGCGCCCAGGCAGACCCATGACATCTGCCAGAAATTTTTTGACGGGGACGTGGAGGGAAGCAGGAAAATGCAGCTGGAGGCCATGGAGCTGTGCAGCGCGCTGTTTTGTGAGGTAAATCCCATCCCGGTGAAGAAGGCGTTAAGCCTGATAGGTATGTGCTCCGGTGCCCTCCGGATGCCTTTGACACAGATGGAGGAGCCTAATGCACAGAGGCTTGAAAGGGCCATGAAGGCATACGGCATTTTATAAGTAAATGACAGCTGGGCTTTTGGCCTGGCTGTGTGGTCCCGCCTGTGAAATTTACGGGCGGGATTCTTCATAATAGCGGAAAGTCTGCTGTTTAAGGGCAGAAATAAGAAACAGGAAGGCATGGTAAGAAAAATGATAAGAATTATTATGAATGGATGCAACGGAAAAATGGGACAGGTAATCAGCGCTCTGGTGGAGGAGGATAAGGAGACCTGCATGGCGGCGGGAATCGATATCAGAGACAGCGGACGCAATCCCTATCCCGTGTATTCCGATCTGTGGGACTGCAATGTGGAGGCGGACTGCCTGATCGACTTTTCCACGGCTTCGGCGGTGGACAGTGTTTTAAAATACTGTGTGGAAAAAAAGCTTCCCTGTGTGCTGTGTACCACGGGACTGAGTGAAGAGCAGATTAAGGGGGTGGAGGAAGCATCTGCAAGAACCGCGATTTTGCGCTCCGCCAATATGTCTTTGGGAATCAATCTGCTGTTTAAGCTGTTAAAGACGGCCGCAAGGACACTGGCTGAGGCGGGCTTTGACATGGAGATCGTGGAAAAGCACCACAGGCTGAAGCTGGACGCTCCCAGCGGTACTGCCCTTGCCCTGGCGGACGCCATCAACGAAGAATTTGGCAACGAGTACGAATATGTATATGACAGAAGTCCAAGGCGCCAGAAGCGGCCTGACAAGGAGATCGGCATCAGCGCGGTCAGAGGGGGCACCATTGTGGGAGAGCACGATGTGATTTTTGCGGGAGAGGACGAGGTGATCACCTTTTCCCATCAGGCATTTTCCAAGGCTGTGTTTGGAAAGGGCGCGGTGGAGGCTGCAAAGTTTCTGGCAGGGAAAAGCGCCGGTCTCTATCAGATGAGCGATGTGATCGACGCCAGGGTGAAATAGGAGGATCAGGGAAAGGAATGGATTGGGGCAGATGGACGAAAAGGAATTGAAGGTGCTCAGGCTTTTATCGCACCAGTATAAAAATACGGCGGCGGCCGCCACGGAGATTATCAATCTGCAGTCGATTATGAATCTGCCGAAGGGGACGGAGCATTTCCTGACGGATATTCACGGGGAATATGAGCAGTTTAACCATGTGCTGAAAAACGGCTCCGGTTCCGTGCGCAGAAAAATTGACGAGGAGTTTGGAAACACCATCAGCAGCCGGGACAAAAAAAGCCTTGCCACCCTGATTTATTATCCGGAGGAGAAGCTTGAGATTGTACAGAAGGAGGAGGAAAATTTAGAGGATTGGTATAAAATTTCCCTTCATCGTCTGGTTCAGGTCATTAAGCGGGTTTCCTCCAAATACACCCGCTCCAAGGTCAGAAAGGCGCTGCCGAAGGATTTTGCCTATGTGATCGAGGAATTGATTACAGAAAAGGAGGAGGTTCAGGACAAGGAGGCCTACTACAACGAAATTCTTCACACGATTATACGCATTGGCCGGGCGCCCCAGTTTATCACAGCCTTAAGTCATCTGATCCAGCGTCTTGTCATCGATCATCTTCATATTGTAGGGGACATTTATGACAGGGGGCCCGGCCCCCACATTATCATGGATACCCTCTGTGAGTATCACTCCGTGGATGTGCAGTGGGGGAATCATGACATTGTGTGGATGGGAGCAGCCAGCGGTCATATGGCCTGCATTGCCAATGTGGTGAGGATGGCGGCCCGCTATGGAAATCTGGCAACCTTAGAGGACGGCTACGGCATCAATCTTCTGCCGCTTGCTGCCTTTTCGCTGGAGACCTATGGGGATACGGACTGCAGTATTTTTGCCATAAAATATAATACGGACTACAACACAAAGGATTTGAGCCTGGACACCAAAATGCACAAGGCCATAGCCTTGATACAGTTTAAGCTGGAGGGACAGCTGATCATGCGCCATCCGGAATTTCATATGGAGGAGCGGATGCTTCTGCACCGAATCGACTATGAGAAAAAAACAGTTACGGTAAACGGCAGAGAGTATGCTATGCTGGATACGGACCTGCCAACGGTGGACCCGGCCCATCCCTATGACCTGACCGAAGAGGAGGCAAAGGTCATGGTACGCTTACAGCAGGCCTTCATGAAGTGCGAAAAGCTGCAGAGACATGTGCGCTTTTTGTTTGCCAAGGGGGGCATGTACAAGATTTACAACGGAAATCTTCTCTATCACGGCTGCGTGCCCTTAAACCCGGACGGAAGTTTTATGAAGGTGGAAATCGGCGGAAAGGAGTACAGCGGAAAGGCGCTGTACGACATTTTGGAGTACTACGCAAGAAGGGGATATTACGCAAAGGAAGGAAACGAGAGAATCTCAAGCCAGGATATGTTCTGGTATATCTGGGCGGGGCCGGGCTCTCCTGTATTTGGAAAGGAGAAGATGGCTACCTTTGAACGTTATTTTGTGGCGGACAAGGAAGCCCATGAGGAGAAGAAGAACAGTTACTACAGCCTTTTAGAGCAGGAGGAGGTAATAAACCGCATTCTTGCAGAGTTTGGGCTTAAGACACAGGACGCCCATATCGTAAACGGCCATGTGCCGGTGGAGCAGATACACGGCGAGTCACCCATCAAATGCGGGGGCAAGCTTTTGATCATCGACGGGGGATTTTCCAAGGCATACCAGAAGAAAACAGGCATAGCCGGGTATACGCTGGTATGTAATTCCAGAGGAATGCGGCTTGTGGCCCACGAGCCCTTTGAGTCGGCGGAGGCTGCCATAAAGAAGGAGTCGGATATTTTTTCGGATTCTATTGTGGTGGAAAGCTTTCACACCCGGAAAATGGTGGCGGATACGGATACGGGAAGGGAGATAAAGGAGAGTATCTTTTATCTGGAGGAGCTTCTGGAAGCCTACAGAGAGGGCACGATCATAGAAGAGGCGTAAAGCAGGACTGTCTGGCTGCAGGCATGGAGGTCAGTTTAAAATGACCTCCATGCCTGTTTTTTGGGGCTTCAGCCCGCAGGATTCATAGAATTTCATGGCTCCCTGATTGCAGCTCCAGACGTTTAGGGTCACATTATAGCAGCCGCTTTCTTTGGCGTAATTCAGCACATAATCGTAAAGACTGCGTCCGATGTGGCGCCCGCGGAGGGTTTCATCCACACATAAATCGTCGATGTAGAGCGTTTTGATATCCGTGAGAATGTTGTTGTCCGGATATTGCTGAAAGACGCAGAAGGCGTAGCCAAGTACACGTCCGTTTTCGTCTGCGGCTACGAAAATGGGACGGCCATCGTCCGCAATCAGATCCTTTAACTGCTGATCCGTGTATTTTTTTGCACCGTATTTAAAAAGGTCCGGACGGCCCTTGTGATGTACCAGACACACCTGCAGCAGCAGACGGTTGATATCCTCCATGTCTTTTTCCTGTGCTCTTCTGATTTCCATGTTGTTGTCCTCCTGTTATGCTCTTTCCTTATCATAGCACAAAATCTGGCTTCCTGACACTATTTTTTGATTTCAGAAAAGGCCTCGGAAAAAACAGCTAAAAAACAGGGAGAAGGCTGACAAAGGGCCTTTTCCCTGTTTTGTGAGATCAAGTGATTAAGGAGCGGCGGTGGTGGCAGTTGTGGTGTTGTTGTCCCCATCACCCACCAGATCGTTGGTGATATCGGAAACGCCGTCTGCCGCATCTTCAACCATATCGCCTACGGCATTTCCGGCATCATCCAGCACAGAGCCGTTTCCGTTACCGGCGTTTGTCTCATTACCATCGTTTACCGCGTTATCCGTCCCGTTGGCAGTGCCTGCAGTATTGTTGTTCATGGTATTGTCGCCTGCGTCATTTGTATTTGTATCGGCAGCAGAACTGCCTGTTTCATTCTGAGTGCCGCTTCCGGCCAGGCTGCCGGAATTGTCACTGTTTTTGTTATTGTTGGTGCAGGCTGTGGCCATACACATGTAGGCAAGCACCAAGCCCAGTACAAGAAGCTTTTTTCCTTTTTTCATATTGTCCTCCATTTCAGTTTCTAACCAGTTGAATATGAGTCTGTGCAAAATGCGCTTTGGCTGGCTTGTGAATAGTATGTGTATCATACGAAAATATATACAAACAGTAGTCAACAAATTTTTTTTCGTGTAAAATGGAAACAAAAGGAGTGAAGGAAAAATGGAATTCAGACCCTGTATTGACATACATAACGGGCAGGTAAAGCAGATCGTTGGGGGAAGCTTAAGAGACGAGGGCGATCAGGCCCGGGAAAATTTTGTTTCCTCCAAGGACGCAGGCTATTTTGCACAGCTGTATCAAAAAGCCGGCATAAAGGGCGGACATGTGATTCTGCTAAACGGCGTGGACAGCGAATATTATGAGAAAACAAAAAAGCAGGCGCTGCTGGCCCTTGGAGCATACCCTGGGGGGCTGCAGGCAGGCGGGGGCATTACCCCGCAAAATGCGGAGGAATTTTTAAAGGCGGGCGCCTCTGCTGTGATTGTAACCTCCTACGTTTTTCAAAACGGCGAAATCCGCTATGACAGACTAAAGGAGATGTGCTCAGCGGTGGGAAGGGAGCACCTTGTGCTGGACGTGAGCTGCCGTAAGACAAGAGAGGGGTATCTGGTGGTGACGGACCGCTGGCAGAAGCTTACTAAGGAAAAGCTGGAAACGGCCCTTCTTGAGCGGCTGGAAGAATACTGCAGTGAATTTTTGGTACATGCCGTGGACGTGGAGGGAAAATCAAAGGGCATTGAAAAAGAAGTGGTAACGCTTTTGGGAAAATATGAGGGGAGGCCTGTTACCTATGCGGGCGGCGTACACAGCTATGAGGATATTGGGCTGATCAAAAAGCTGGGGCAAAACCGGGTGAATGTGACGGCGGGCAGCGCCCTTGACCTTTTTGGGGGAGAGCTTTCGTGGAAGCAGGTGCTTGCCATGTGCAAGGATTAAACAGCTGTTTCTGGCTCTTGATTTCTGTGTGGATGTGTGATAGGATGTCACTTGACTGACAAGACAGATAACTTTACAGAAAGCTATACAGAAAAAAGGAGCAAATATTATGGAAAAAGAAGTTTTGGAAGAAAGGCAGGCCTTTGACAAAAAGGAGGTCTTGCAAAAAGTGCAGAAATGTCTGAATGAAATCTTCATTGACGGCTTAAGCGGCATGGCCCTGGGATTATTTTCCACGCTGATCATCGGCACAATCCTTGCACAGGCAGGCAGTCTCATGGGAGGCGGGCTGGGAGAGCGGCTTATTGTCATCAGCAATGTGGCAAAAACTCTGACAGGCGCCGGAATCGGCGTGGGCGTGGCCTGTAAGTTTAAGGAGGGGCCTCTGGTTACGGTGTCCGCCGCTGCGGCGGGAATGATTGGCGCATTCCCCGGCGTAACCTCCATGGAGGCCTTTGCTTTAGGCGCTCCGGGAGAACCCCTTGGAGCGTTTATCGCTGCCCTTGCGGCCATCAAAGCAGGACATCTCATAGCGGGAAAAACGAAAGTGGATATTCTCGTGACGCCCCTTTGCGCCATATTGGCAGGCGCAGTGCTGGGCTTTGTGGCGGGTCCTCCGATAACGGCCTTTATGGGCTGGCTGGGAGCCCTGGTGAACTTCAACGTAGAAAGACATCCGGTGATCGGCGGAATGATCGTATCCGTGTTGATGGGCATGATACTGACCCTTCCCATCAGCTCTGCGGCCATCGGTGTTTCCATGAATATAAGTGGTCTTGCCGCGGGAGCGGCAACCGTTGGCTGCTGCTGTAACATGGTGGGCTTTGCGGTGGCCAGCTTTCGGGAAAATAAAACGGGAGGACTCATCGCTCAGGGGGTGGGGACTTCCATGCTGCAGGTGCCCAATATTGTAAAAAAGCCGGCAATCTGGCTTCCGGCCATTGTCTCCAGTGCAATTTTGGGCCCCATAGCGTCGGCGGTTCTTGGAATGACCAGCACACCAGTGGGCTCGGGGATGGGCTCTGCCGGCTTTGTGGGACAGTTTGCAGCTTATGAGTCTATGACGGCCGGGGGAATGAGCGGCCCCTGGGCGCTTTTTCTGATCGCGGTCATGCACTTTATTCTTCCGGCTCTGATTGCTTTTGCTGTGTCAGAATGGATGAGAAGGAAAGGGGTTATTGCACAAGGGGACATGGCTTTGCAGCTTTAAAGCAAATTTGAAATTGTGCAATACATACAAAAAAAGGACCCTTTTTTAAGGAGAAATAATGTAAAACGGGAAATTTCTTTGGAAAAATGTTACAAAAATGTTAACTAAACGTTGATGTAAAGAGTCACCTGTGGTAAAATGAGGTAGTTTACCGGAGGTGACTTTTATATGGAATCCAAAAAGCATAAACGAAAGACAAACCATGTGGTAATTGTTACATCCGATGCAGTTGACGCAAATGTAAGGCAGTTTCGGATTAAACCATGGCTGCTGCAGACCATTATCGTAATTCTCTGCGTTGTCCTGGGAGCCTTCATCGGTTATTTTATTTATGAGGAGAGGATTTGGGTAGACACCTGGAAAACAGTAAATCAGAAAAATACGGAGCTGACGGATCAGATTACTCTGCTGGAGGAAGAAAAGCAGGAGTTGGAGGCACAGGTGGAAAGTCAGAATGAAAAAATTCAAATTCTGAGTGAAACGGTGAATCAAAAAACCCAGAGCGAGAGTGAGCTGGCCAGGCAGCTGGAAGAACAGAGCCTTCCCACGGAGTTTCCGCTGACAGGCTCAGCATCCATGGAGGAGGCCCAGGAGGGCGATCCCATCTGTGTTTTCACAGCCTCGGCAGGCACTATGGTGGTAGCTGCCGCCAGCGGCACGGTGACGGCTGTCAACGATGATGGGGAATACGGGCATAATGTCTGGATCGACCATGGAAACGGATATGTGACCATTTACAGAAACCAGGGGGACGTGATGGTAAACCAAGGGGATTCTGTGGTACAGGGGACAACGCTGTTTCTAATCGGAGAGGAAAATACAACGCTTGGCTATCAGATGATGAAGGATGGCGCGTATATTAATCCAATGGATATGCTTGCCATCAGCGGTTAAGGAACGGTTTCAGGAAAAGCAAGGCTGCATAAGGAGGAAGATTATGTTGGGACAAAAGGATACGGAAGTAAAAATCAGCACCATACTTGGAAGCGACGCGGAGTGTACCGGCAATTTCAGTGCGAAGGGGTCAGTGAGGCTGGACGGGAAGGTGAGCGGAGACGTGACCGTGACAGGAAAGCTGATTATTGGCGCCACAGGTTCTGTATATGGCAATATTACGGCTGCCTCTGTTATGATTGGCGGGGAGGTCCAGGGAGATGTGAACGCCCCTGAAAAAACAGAGCTGACCTCCACAGCCAGAGTATTCGGAGACATCTCCACCAAGGTTATTGTGATCGATGAAAATGCGGTATTCCAGGGTGGGGTGAATATGAATCAGGAGGCTTCCGAAAAAAGGCAAAAGCCCAGTTCGAAGGCTGTGCGCGCGGGGAAAAAATCCGCCAAGGCTGCCATAGAGGAGGCATTAAAAGAGGTAGAGGAGGAAGCTAAGAGAGAAGAAACGGCAGCTGCATCCTTACAGGAGAATGCAGACGAGCCGGGGAATGAGGCTTCTTTGAACGATGAAGAGTAAAAAACAGACGCCATGCTGTAATGCGGGCGTCTGTTTTTTACTTTCCGATTCTGTCAAATACAAGCTCGTAGCCGTCATTTCCATAATTTAAGGATCGGTTGACACGGCTGATGGTGGCCGTGGAGGCTCCTGTTTTTTCGGCTATCTCCAGATAGGTTCTGCCACACTTAAGCATGGCGGCAACCTCGAACCGCTGGGAAAGGGAAAGCAGCTCATTGACCGTACACAGATCCTCAAAAAAACTGTAGCATTCCTCGCGGCTCTCAAGGCTCAGGATGGCATCAAACAAGGAATCTACCGCTTCTGTCTTGATTTTTTTGTTCATAAATAAAGCACCTCACCGTTTGCCTTTTTCATGGTCATTTTATCATATTAAAGTTGTAAAGTAAAGTGAGGCCGGGAAAGAATTCCTTAAATTATCGAGAAAAGATTGTAAAATAAAGTGTTGTCATGTAGTATTGAATACTATATAATATAATTGATGCGGTGCGAAAGAGGACAGCCGCAAAGAAGGAAGGGGCTTAGGGTTACATGACGATTGATTCTGACGATTTATTAAACAGCATAATGTCAAGCCTGGACAGAATTGAAGTGATCAAGCCGGAGGACATTCCCAATATTGACCTTTATATGGATCAGGTCACTACCTTTATGGATGGGAAGCTGCGTTCCTCTGCAAGATATCCGGAGGAGGATAAGATTCTTACAAAGACAATGATCAATAACTATGCCAAAAACGATCTGCTTCCGCCTCCTGTAAAAAAGAAATATTCCAGAGAGCATGTTCTTCTGCTCATCTTTATTTATTACTACAAAAACATTTTGTCCATCAACGACATACAGGCACTGCTGTCTCCCATATCCCGGCAGTTTTTCCAGAACGGAAAGGAATTCAATCTGGAAAGCGTCTACAGGGAGGTATTTGCCCTGGAAAAGGCTCAGGTGGAGGCGCTGAAGGCGGATGTGCTTGAAAAATATAAGCAGTCCGAGGAAACCTTTCAGAATGCGCCTGAGGAAAGCGGGGATTTTCTGCGGAAATTTGCCTTTATCTGTATGCTTGCATTTGATGTCTATGTAAAAAAGCTGATCATCGAAAAGATGGTGGATGGCCTGAGTGCATCTCAGGCTGGAACCGGTGGGGACAAGCACGAGACGAAAAAGAAATAAGGAAACAGGATGGAACAAAAATGAAAATGGTGATGGACCTGCATACGCATACTATGGCAAGCGGCCATGGGTACAGTACTTTAAGGGAAAACATAGAGGCGGCAAAGGAAGCGGGACTTTTGTTTCTGGGGTTGAGCGAGCACGGACCGGCAATGCCCGGCGGCCCCCACGTTTTTTTCTTTTCCAACTATAAAGTGATTCCCAGACAGTATGGAGACCTGCGGCTTTTATGCGGCATTGAGGCCAATATTATGGATTATGAGGGACATTTGGACATCGACGACGCTCTCCAGGAGAAAATGGATTATATCATTGCCAGCCTCCATTTGCCCTGTGTGAAGCCCGGAAGCGTAGAGGAGAATACAAAAGCCTGCATCATGGCCTTAAAAAATCCTTTTGTAAAAATCCTGGGACACCCGGATGATTCCAGATATCCATTGGATTATGAAATGCTGGCCCAGGCGGCGGCAAAGGAGAAAAAGGCCCTGGAGGTGAATAATTCCTCTCTGCACCCCCTGTCTGCGAGAAAGGGCGGAAGGGAGAACATTACGGAGCTTTTGAAGGCCTGCAAAAAGCATGGGGTTTCTATTCTTCTGGGCTCGGACAGCCATATTTGCTGTGACGTGGGACGTTTTGACGCGGCGCTTGCGCTGATTGATCAGGTGGATTTTCCGCCAGAGCTGATCTTAAACAGGAACCCTGAGAATATCGCCAGGGTGATAAGGGAGGACAGGATATGAAAGATGTAAATTGCGGTTACTGCATGAGAGGAGAGCTGCTGGAAAAGTTTGGGATTTTTATCTGCGAGCTTAAGGTAAGCAGTCTGATTTTGTTTAAGGAGCAGAGCAAACCTGGTCGGTGCATTGTTGCCTATAAAGACCATGTTAGTGAGATCGTGGATATTTCCGAGCAGGAGAGAAATGCGTTTATGGAGGACGTAGCTCATGCGGCAAGAGCCATCCACGCGGCATTTCATCCAGACAAGCTTAATTACGGCGCTTACGGAGATACAGGCTGCCATCTGCATATGCACCTGGTGCCCAAGTATAAGGACGGGGATGAGTGGGGAGGAACCTTCCAGATGAATCCTGGAAAAACCTTTCTTTCCGATGAAGAATACCAGCAGATGATAGAGAAGATAAAGGCGAATCTATAAAACAGAAGCTGTGCCAGGCACTTTTTTGGAGGATTTTCATAGGATAAAGCAACACCATAAAGGGAGTTCCTATGAAAAAGAAATGTTTAAAAAGGGCCGGTGCGGCGGCGCTGGCCGTACTTATTGCCGCGGCAGGATTTACCGCCTGCAGCGGGAAGGAAGAAAAGCAGACGGACGGCGGGACGGAGGTTGTTTTAAACGAGGTGGCGCATTCTATCTTTTATGCGCCCATGTATGTTGCCATCGAAGAAGGATATTTTGCGGAGGAAGGGATTGAGCTGACTCTGGTCACCGGGTTTGGCGCCGACAAAACCATGACGGCGGTGCTCACAGATCAGGCGGATATCGGGTTCATGGGCAGCGAGAGCACTATTTATACTTATGCGGGAGGCACTCAGGACTATGTGGTGAATTTTGCCCAGCTGACACAGCGGGCCGGTAATTTTCTGGTATCCAGGGAACCGGTGGAAAATTTCACCTGGGATATGCTGAAAGGCAAAACGGTGCTGGGCGGCAGGGCAGGCGGCATGCCGGAAATGGTATTTGAGTACATTTTAAACAAAAACGGTATTGATCCAAAAGCGGATCTGACCATCGACCAAAGCATCGATTTTGGGTCCACGGCAGCGGCCTTTTCCGGCGGCCAGGGGGACTACACGGTGGAGTTTGAGCCTCATGCCACGGCGCTGGAGGAAAAGGGGGACGGCTATGTGGCAGCCTCTCTGGGGGAGGATTCGGGTTATGTGCCCTATACCTCCTTTTCTGCGAAGAAAAGTTATCTGGAGGATCATCCGGAGATTGTGCAGGCATTTACAAACGCACTGCAGAAGGGAATGGACTATGTGGCTTCCCACACCCCGGCAGAGATTGCGGAGGTGATCGCGCCTCAGTTTCCTGAGACAGAGCTTGCAACCATCACCACCATTGTGGAACGGTATCACAATCAGGATACCTGGAAGACAGACCTTATTTTTGAGGAGGAGTCCTTTATGCTTCTGCAGAATATTCTGAAGGATTCCAAGGTGTTAGAGGAGACGGTTCCTTACGAGGACCTTGTGACTACGGAATTTGCCAAAAAAGCAGCCAGTCAGTAAGAGATTTTCATAAAAAAACATCCGGCGGACGTTTCAGGTATCGTTCAGCCGGATGTTTTTTATAGCCCAAAGCCGCAGGGCCTTGGCGTTGGTGCTGATTTTTTCAAGGGAATCTAGGATGGCCTGAAAGGCCTTCTGCTCACTGGCCTCAATCACGCCGTCCTCGGAGATGGCAATCAGGGAGGCCCTGAGACTGTCGATGTCCTTAAGGGAACCAAGCACCTTAAGCGCCAGTCTGTCAAAGTCATCGATGGCCACTTCCTTTACGCTGTTGCGTCCCAGGGGACATTCCCTTGCACAGTAAGAGTTGGACAGCTCCGGTGTATTGTACACCTTAGACATGGCCTTGACCTCTTCAGGGTAAGGGGCGATGGTGTCCAGCTCAATCCGGGCAAGACGTGTTCTGTCGATGCCTAAAAGCTCAGCGGCCTTTTCCCGGCTGGTAAGAGCCTCATTTTCCTTTGCGGCCTCGGAACGTGCAAGATAATACATGTTATCTGCAGCCTTTGTAGCTTTTTTTCCCATAGTGATATCATTCCTTCGTGGTAAAATTAATGAGTCGGATGTAAAAATCGTACTCTATCAGTTTAGTTGAAAAAGATGCGTTTGTAAAGAATATTTATGAAAATGGTTGAGCGGCGTACTGAAATTTGCTAAAATGATAAGGAGGGGTATTTACTCCAGAATAAAAAAGCGGAGGATGTGCAAATGGGATTAATTAAAGCGGCAAAGGATGCCATCGGCTCAATGATGGCGGATCAGTGGCGGGAGTATTTTTACTGTGACTCTCTGAATAATGACACACTGGTTGTAAAAGGACAAAAGAGGGTTACAGCTGGAAGAAACAGCAACACAAAGGGAGTTGACAATATCATTACCAATGGTTCCATCATCGCGGTAAACGAGGGGCAGTGCATGCTTCTTGTAGATCAGGGTGAAATCACGGATTTCTGCGCGGATGCAGGTGAATTTGTCTATGATTCCTCAGCGGAGCCCAGCCTTTTTTACGGAGGGCTTGGGGAAGGGCTGAAGAATACCTTCAGCAGTATCGGCAAGCGTTTTACCTTCGGCGGAAACGCGCCCAGGGACCAGAGGGTTTATTTTATCAATACCAAGGAAATTATGAATAATCTCTTTGGAACGGCAAGTCCTATTCCGTTCCGGGTGGTGGACGAAAATATTATGCTGGATATGGATGCTTCCATCCGCTGTAATGGACAGTATTCCTTTAAGATTGCGGATCCGCTGGTATTTTATAAGAAAATATGCAGCAATGTGTCTGAAAGCTATACCAGAACAGAGCTGATGACGCAGATGAAGTCGGAATTTTTAAACGCTTTGCAGCCGGCCTTTGCAAAGATTTCGGCTATGGGTATCCGTTATAGTATGCTGCCCGCCCACAGCATGGAAATTTCCAATGCGCTGCGGGAGACGCTTTCCGTACAGTGGAGGGATCTGCGGGGCATTGAGATTGTCACGGTAAGCATCAATTCGGCCACCTTGTCTGAGGAGGATCAGGAGTACATCAAGGAGCTTCAGAGAGAGGCTACGGGAGCCAGCGACAGAATTGCCAGGGCGAAGATGAACACGGCCAGAGCGGAATCCCTGGTGGGCGCTTCCCAGAATGCAGGCGGCGCTCTCGTAGGATTCATGGGATTGAACATGGCGGATGCCATGGGAAGCACCATGATGAACCGGATGGGAATGCAGGATCCAGGCGCTCCGGCCATGGCTGGAGGAGCAGGAGGCATGATGGGTGCCATGAATGCAGTGGGAGCCGGACTGGGTATGCAGGCGGCAGGCGCAGGCACTCAGATGGCGCAGAATCAGGGTGCTGCTGCGGTGCCGGGATGGACCTGTTCCTGCGGCACTGTAAACCAGGGGAAATTCTGTACCAACTGCGGACAGCCAAAGCCCTCCCAGGCGGGATGGACCTGTTCCTGCGGCACCGTAAACCAGGGAAAATTCTGTATGAACTGCGGTGCAAAGAGGCCGGAAGGCGCTCCGATTTTTAAGTGTGACAAATGCGGCTGGGAGCCGGAGGATCCGGCGCATCCCCCTAAATTTTGCCCGGAATGCGGCGATATCTTTGACGACAGCGACAAGCGTTGATGTAAGTTGATGTAAGTATATCGCAGCAGTATGCCCTGTGGGATTTCTGCGGGGCGTCTGCTGCGACTTTTTTTGGGAGACGGACAAGTGGACGGTAAGCAGATTGGTGTAATAGTGATTCTTCTCTTGATTTTAGCTGTCATAGGGATTTTGTTTTATGTTTTTATCAGGATACGCAGAAAGGTGCGATACTACTCCCGGATGCTGTTTGGAACAGAGTCCCTGGTGGACGGCGTAAAGAGCATGGAACGGGAGGAGGAGCTTACGCCCAAGTCTGTGTCCTCAGCCACGGGCTTGTATCTGCCCTCTATTCTGCAGGATTTTCCAGGGTTTCATTATGAGGAGATGAAGAGCAGGGCCGAGAATGTGCTGCTTTCCTATTTGAGAAGCATAGACGCCATGAATGAAGGACTTCTCACAGAGGGAACCAGCCAGCTTCGAGAAAATCTCAGGCTGCGGATTGGCGCGCTGCAAAAAGCAGGGCTTCGAGAGCATTTTGAGGAGATGCAGCTGCACCGGATGGAAATTTACCAGTACCGCAGGCAGCGGGAACGCTGCAGTATTGTTTTTCAAGCGGCTATAGGGTATATTCACTATGTGGAGAAAGACGGCAGCATCACGGAAGGCCAGAGAGACAGATTGAAACAGAGCAGATACAATATAGAAATGATCTATATCCAGGACAGAAGTGTGATAGATGATCTGGGCGGAGACGGAATCGGCTTAAACTGTCCAAACTGCGGAGCCCCTATTTCGGGAGTGGGAGCCAAAAGATGCGCCTACTGTGACAGCCTTATTGTGGAATTTAATATCAAAACCTGGAATTTTTCCTCGGTAAGGGAAGTGTGATGAAGGAGAGATTATGAGCATATATGATACATTAAACCGGGAGCAGAAGGAGGCTGTGCTAAAGACGGACGGCCCCCTTCTTCTGCTGGCGGGAGCGGGAAGCGGAAAGACCAGAGTGCTGACCCACCGGATCGCATATCTGATTGACGAAATGGGAGTGAACCCGTGGAATATTCTGGCCATTACCTTTACCAATAAGGCGGCTAAGGAGATGCGGGAGCGGGTGGACGCTCTGGTGGGTTTTGGCGCAGACCAGATATGGGTCAGCACCTTTCATGCAGCCTGTATGCGAATACTGCGCAGGCACATCGACAGGCTGGGCTATGACAATCACTTTGCCATTTACGATACGGACGACCAAAAGGCGGTGATGAAGGAAATCTGCAAGCGGCTCAATATAGATACCAAAACCTATAAGGAGAGGACCCTTCTCGGGGCTATCTCCTCCGCCAAGGATGAGCTGGTGGATGTGAGGGAATACGAGATAAAGGCCTTCGGCGATTATGTTATGACTGTGACTGCAAGGGTTTACAGAGAGTATCAGGAAACCTTAAAAAAGAATAACGCCCTGGATTTTGACGATATTATTGGAAAGACGGTGGAGCTGTTCAAAAGCTGTCCCGAGGTGCTTAACTCCTATCAGGAGAGATTCCGCTATATTATGGTGGACGAGTATCAGGATACCAATACGGCACAGTTTGAGCTGGTACGGCTTCTGGCGGACAAGTACCGGAATCTCTGTGTGGTGGGAGATGATGACCAGTCCATCTATAAATTCAGAGGAGCAAACATCCGCAATATTCTGGATTATGAAAAGGTTTATCCGGAGGCCTGTGTGATCAAGCTGGAGCAGAATTACCGTTCCACCCAGAGCATTCTGGATGCGGCTAACGCAGTGATCAGCAATAATACGGGCCGGAAGGAGAAGGCGCTTTGGACGGATAAGGGAGCCGGGAGCCTTGTTCATTTCCGCCAGTTTGACAACGCCTTTGAGGAGGCGGAGTTTATTGCGGAGGATGTGGCCCGCAGAGTAAAAAAGGGAAATGCCGGATACAAGGACTGCGCGGTGCTCTATCGAACCAATGCCCAGTCCCGCCTTTTAGAGGAGCGGATGATTCTGGAGGGAATTCCCTACAATGTGGTGGGTGGCGTAAACTTTTATTCCAGGAGAGAGGTTAAGGATATTCTGTCCTATTTAAAGACTATCGACAACGGTCAGGACGATCTGGCTCTCAGACGTATCATCAATGTGCCCAAGCGCAGCATTGGAGCCACCACGGTAGAAAGGGTGGCGGATTATGCGCAGATGCGGGGAATCAGCCTCTTTGATGCCATGACCCAGGCGGATCAGATCATGAGTCTGGGAAGAGGGGCGGGCAAGCTTGCGCCTTTTGTAAGGATGATCCGGGACTTCCGGGAAAAGTCCAAGGACTGCACCATTGCGGAGCTGATCGGAGAAATTGTGGAGCAGACGCAGTATCCGGAATATTTAAGGAGCGAGGATGATGAATCCGCTGAGGACCGCCTTTTCAACATAGATGAATTGATCACCAAGGCGGTGGCCTATGAGGAAAGCCATGAGACGCCCAGCCTGTCAGAATTTTTGGAGGAGATTGCCCTGGTGGCGGATATCGACAATGTGGACGGAAGCGACGAGCGGGTGCTGCTGATGACCCTTCACAGCGCCAAGGGCCTGGAGTTTCCCTTTGTGTACATTGCGGGGATGGAGGACGGCTTGTTCCCCAGCTATATGACTATTATGTCCGAGGATCCTTCCGATCTTGAGGAGGAGAGGAGACTGGCCTATGTGGGAATCACCAGAGCCAAGGAGGAGCTGACGCTGACCTGTGCCAAAATGCGCATGATAAGAGGGGAAACCCAGTATAATCCCATCAGCCGTTTTGTGAGAGAAATTCCCACGAAGCTTTTGGACAATTCAGTGCCTGCTTCCAAAACATTCCGTGAGACCATTCCGGAGGTGTTTGACTTCAGGCCCAAGGCAACGCTGCGGCCAAAGGTGACGGCCAAGGCGGACAAGCCCTACATAGCCAGGGGAATCGGCAGCTTGAACCAGCTGGCAGGTATTTCCAAGGGCGCGCCGGCTCAGTCTTTGGAAGAGCTGGAGTATGGCGTGGGAGACAGTGTGAGACATGTAAAATACGGACAGGGCACTGTGCTTAAGATCGAAAAAGAGCCCAGGGACTATAAGGTGACGGTAAATTTTGAAAAAGCCGGGCAGAAAATTATGTATGCTTCTTTTGCAAAATTGAAAAGATTGTAGTAATTTTTGATGGAATGTGGTATCCTATAATTAATTTCTGAGAAAGGCAGGTAGGGTTATGAGCAAGCTGGAAAATATGATGGATATGGTTAAACTCAATGATCTTTTGGGAAAAAAGGAGGAGAAGAAAAGCTGCAACGTTTTGCTGTGGGTGCTGGCTATCGTAGGAGCGGTAGCAGCTGTTGCGGCCATCGCGTACGCGGTGTATCGTTATTTTACGCCGGATTATCTGGAAGATTTTGAGGATGATTTTGAGGACGACTTCGAGGATGAAGAGGACGATGATGATTTCTTCGAGGACGAGAGCGAAAAATAACGGATTGAAGGAAGCGGCATGAAAAAAGGACAGGTATACGAAGGGATTGTAGAGAGGGTGGATTTCCCCAACAAAGGAATCGTGAAGGTGGGGGAGGAAACCGTCGTCGTAAAGATGAGCCTGCCCGGACAAAAAGTGAAGCTTGGCGTAAATAAGGTAAGAAAAGGGAAGGCGGAAGGCCGTCTGCTGGAGGTGATGGAAAAATCACCTCTTGAGACAGGCCATCCGTGTTCCCATTTTGGCGTGTGCGGAGGGTGTACATACCTTTCCCTCCCCTATGAAGAGCAGCTTCGGGTGAAGGAAGGCCAGGTGAAAAGGCTTTTGGATAGTGTGCTTTCCAGACAGGATGGGTCTTGGAAATGGGAGGGCATTAAGGGCAGTCCGAAGGTGTATGAGTACCGCAATAAGATGGAATTTTCCTTTGGGGATGAGTATAAGGAGGGGCCTCTTTCTCTTGGTATGCACAAGCGAAGCAGCTTTTACGATGTGGTTACCGTGGAGGACTGCAAGCTTGTGGATGCGGATTACAGGCTGATACTGCAGGAGACGAGGGACTTTTTTGCAAAAAGGGGTGTCACCTTTTTCCACAGATTGACCCACAAGGGATACCTACGGCATCTATTGGTGCGCAAGGCTTCAAAGACGGGGGAAATTTTGGCGGCGCTGGTGACTACCTCCCAGGAGCCATGGGGTGAAAACGGAGAGGCATTCACAAAGGAAGCCGCTGATGTGAATCTTCAGGAGACATTCCAAAAGGGGAGCACTGATGTGAATCTGCCGGAGGAATTTGCCCAGATGCTTCTGGGACTTGAAAAGGAGGGCAGACTGCAAGGCTCTCTTGCGGGTATTTTGCACATTACCAATGACTCCCAGGCTGACGTGGTAAAGAGCGACAGGACGGACATTCTTTACGGCAGAGATTATTTTTATGAGGAGCTTTTGGGGCTTCGTTTTAAGATTTCCGTATTTTCTTTCTTCCAGACCAATTCTTATGGAGCGGAGGTTCTTTATGAGACGGTCCGGGAGTATATCGGTGATCTTGGACGCGGCCTGAGCGGAAAAGCTGCTCAGACGGTGTTTGATCTGTACAGCGGGACGGGAACCATTGCACAGCTGATGGCGCCTGCGGCAAAGCAGGTGATCGGCGTTGAGATCGTGGAGGAGGCCGTAGAGGCTGCCAGACGAAACGCTTTGGAAAATGGTTTGGACAACTGTCGGTTCATAGCGGGGGATGTGCTGAAGGTTTTGGATCAGGTGGAGGAAAAGCCGGATTTGATCATTCTTGATCCTCCCAGGGACGGCATCCATCCCAAGGCGCTGCCTAAGATCATTGCCTATGGAGTGGAGCATATCGTCTATATATCCTGCAAGCCCACCAGCCTGATAAGGGACCTGGCTGTGTTTTTGGACAATGGCTACCGGGTGGAGCGGGCTGTGGCAGTGGACCAGTTTCCGTGGACGGGGAACGTGGAGACTGTGTGCCTCTTGAGCAACCGAAAACCGGATACGAAAGTCAGGATCGATGTGGATCTGGAAGATTACTATCGTATCAAGGATGCTAAGAAGAATCAGAACTAAAAATAGAACACCGAACAGAAAGCGATGAGCTGCTGATGCGTAAAAGCATTGGCAGCTTTTTTTCTTGCCTGAAATCGCTGAAGGGAGGTGGAGCCGGTGATTTGACCTGTAGAAGTGAAGCGAAGTATCAATGGATAATCAATGACAATCACGAAATGGAGGCAATCTATGGCAAAGAGAAGAAGTATTAAGGTTTATGGGCAGAGCGGCTATAAATATCAGGAGACGCCGACGATCATGCTGAAGGGAATGTGGCTGAAAGAGCTGGGGTTTGAAATTGGAGATTACATCTCCGTTGTCTGTGAGGACGGGAAACTGATCATTATTCCGGATACAGAAAAAGCAGAGCTAGAGAAGGCTGAAGCCGAAATCATGGAGAATGAGAAAAAGGCAATGAAGAAGAGGGTAAAAGAAAGAAGAAGAGAGCTGCTTGAGCGGCGGGTGGCTGAGAGTCAGATTGAGTACGGTACCCGTACAGAAGAATAGGAGGCAAATATGGGAAAAATCATTTTGATTGGAGCTACGAAAGGCGGAGTGGGCAAGACGGTGAGTACGTACAATCTGGCATATTCTCTTGCAAGCATGGGGAAAAAGGTTCTGGCTGTTGATTTCGACAGCCAGGCCAACCTGACCACATGTTTTGGCGTTGAAGATACGGCGGCGCTTTTGACAACAATCGGGCATTTGATGATGCTACAGCTTGATGATGAAGAGCTTCCGGATCTGAATGAGTACATTATGAGTCGGAATGGAGTGGATTTTATTCCTTCATCAATGGTTCTGTCTGCGGCTGATGCGAAGCTTCGGATGGAGATGGGCGCTGAGAGGATGCTGGCAAACATCCTGGAGCCGTTAAGAGGCAGGTATGATTATCTGATCGTTGACACCTGTCCGGCGCTGGGAGCACTTACCATCAATGCCCTGGCAGCGGCTGATGGAGTTGTGATTACGGTAAATCCCCAATTGCTGGCAATGAAGGGGTTGCAGGATTTTCTGAAAACCATTAAGAAGATCAAAAAGCGAATCAATTCGAAGCTGGAGGTGGAAGGAATCCTGCTTACCATGTGTGATACGAGAACGAATCTTTGCAAGGTGATTTCAGAGCAGGTGGCAGAGGCATTTGAAGGAAAGATCCGGATCTTTGAGAGCAGGATTCCGAGTACTGTAAAGGTAGGCGAGAGTATTTATTACAGTGAGCCTCTTCTGGAATATGCACCGCAGACAAAGGTGAGCAGGGCGTATCTGGACTTTGGAAAGGAGCTGACAGGATATGAAGGCTAATCAGCCTAAGAGAAAATTGTTCAATGACGCTGTTGATCTGCTGACCGGTGATGCTCCTGACAGCGGGATTCAGATGATCCCGGTAGATCAGATAAAGCCTTTCCATGAGCATCCATTTAAGCTATATCGGGGTGAGAGGCTGGATGATATGGTGGAGAGTATTCGGGAGCACGGCATCCTGACTCCAGTGATCGTTCGGAAGCTCAGCTCTGGATATGAGATGCTGGCGGGACATAACAGGCAGAATGCGGCAAGAATTGCAGGACTTAAAGAGATCCCGGCAATCGTGAAAGAAGATCTGACGGATGAGGAAGCCTGGGTTTATGTGCTGGAGACTAATGTGATCCAGAGATCCTTCAGCGATCTAACCGTTACGGAGCGAATTGCAGTACTGGCTGCCAGATATGATAAGGTCTGTGGTACAAAGAAACGGGAAGAGATTATAGAAGAACTTCACAGACTGACTGGTGCTGGTGGACATGATGTCCACCAGCAGGCAAAGTCCAGAGAGCTGATTGGGCAGGAATATGGTATGACCGGCCGGAATATTGCAAGGTATGTTCGCTGCAATCAGCTGATCCCGGCATTCAAGGAAATGCTGGATGATGGATCTCTCACACTGGTGTCAGGGGTGGAGCTTTCGTTCTTATCTGAGGAAGAACAGGAGCTTGTCAACAAGGCATTGGAGCAGAATGGGATCAGAGTCAAAGGAAATATTGCAAAGAAGCTTAAAGCGGCAGCGGGAACCATTACAGAAAAAACGGTACGATCAATACTGGCGTTGGATAAAAGCGTTACAGAGGTCAAGAAAAAAAGCTCTATCAATGTGAAGGTTCCGGCGGATGTCTATCATAGATATTTCTCAGAGGTGGATGACAGAGAGGTTCAGAAAATTCTGGTAGAAGCACTTGGGCTTTACTTTAAGGCGAAGGGAGAGTGAGATATGTACACACGGCAGGAACTGGAGGAAATAGATCGGAGATATTTCGAAGTGATCATAGCGGATGAATATGATGTGATTTTAATGTCACGAAATACTCGGCACGTCTGCTATCTTCGGAATGTGGAGCTGCCAGATGGAGAGGTAACGGTAATTCTTCATAAACATCAGGTTTCGGATCCTTATCATGCACACGGAAGGAGCCGGACGATGAAGCAAGCCATACGGGATATTAAGAAGCATGATCTGTTTCAGATGAATGGAAGGAAGCCAGTTTATAGAGGATAAAAGAGGGAGCGGAAGCATCCGGTGATGGGTGCTTCCGCTCTTGTTGGCTTATATTATTTTCTGTTTTTCTTGTGATGGCGAAGTCTCAGATACTCACAAACGGCATCGTGAGCATTGTTGATTTCCTGACGGCCACGGCTGGACTTCAGACCGATTTCGATGCAGATATCATCAGTGGACAGCCCCTGCAGGCTCAGACGAATGATCCTGGCATAGCGGGGGTTCTCCCGATCGAAGTGTGCCAGAAGCTGGATCTGCAGTTCCTTTTCAGTAGGTTCTGGGCAGAATTCGTTCAATACCTGATCCTCAACGGAGGGCTGAGATGTATCTTCGATTTCAAAGGTTTCGCCGTCATATTCGTAATCGAGAGACAGAATCTCCACGCGCTTCGGATTGTAGCGCTCCAGAAGCCCCTTGTTCGGGCATCCTGTGCAGCGCCTGGTGGAAGGACAGAGTTTTTTCGTACCGTCCGGGTTCATGCCGACGACGCAGCGGCCTTCACGGTGCATCTCCATATCTTTGTTGAGATCAGTCCAAAAATCTTTCATGTAGGAAGCATACTGATCTTCACTGATGGCCATGAATCCGATTTTATATTCAAAATCGCCAAGATGCATAGTCGTGAAGTTTGTATCAACACATTCTTCCTCGAGAAATTCATAGAGTTCTTTACGGAAAGGTACTAACACCTTTCCGGCAGGAATGAGCCGTCCGTCAAAGGATCGGCGATTATCATACTTGTGGGTGTTTGAATAATTTGCTTTACGTGCCATGCTAATTTCCTCCTTGGATTGACACGGAGGAAATCCGCATGGCATCTGTTAAGTTGTGTCTTCAAAAGGCCATTCATAGGAGTTCCTCCTAGTTTGCTTGAATGGCCAGTTGCCCTATAGACTGGTCCGGTTATCTTGTTGCCCCTCAGGAAGTTTTCGGGCACTGACTTGATCATGGTCAGCTCACTATCCTGATGGATATGTATCGCAGACAAGTCGCCGTGTTTCGCTGATTTATTTCTCTGTTCGCGAACAAAAAGTTGATTTTTGCGAACGATTGTGCTACACTATTTGATGTATTACTGTGTCTTGGGTCGTGAAACGGTTTTCGTTGTATGGCCGCCGATGCGGTATTCATCAAATATGCGGCTTGCCTTTGATTATGTTCAGTATACTTGAAGTCGAAAAAATACGTCGCACGTTGTGCTACGTACTGCTACGTTTCAATGTGACGCCGGGGGAAGAAGGTGTGAAATTGTGAAGTTTGCTGAATTTGCGCGGAGATTAAAAAGAATCATCTCTGACTCAGATTCCGTGAGTGGAGGAGCCTTTGCCAAGGAACTGTTTAAGAATATTCTCGATATTAAAGACGGAAAGCTGGATTTAGATATGGACGTGGCCTCGTCATCGTATCGAGCTTATTTTCGTGGCGATAGGGATATTACCGGTTTTGCACCTAAGATTCGAAAGTATGTGGAGCCCGAACTTTTCTATTCGTACATAGATAGTCAGGGTGAGGAAGCTCAACACGATATTTTTAAGGAATTTGCTGCAGACTGTCCGGGGATGACAGACAGAAATGTTTCGGAGAAAATGGCGGAGCTTTTTAAGAAAATAATTGCTGATGCGTGTCCAGTTAAGAAAAAGAGACCGGCTAAGAAGCCACCCTCAAAGGAAGAGCCGATTATCGAGGCAGATTTTGTTTTACTCAATGAATGTGGAAATAAGTGTCCGCTTTGCAAGTCGAAGTTGTCGGAGACTAAGAAAGGTGTACCAATTCGTAAGTTCGAAAGGATATTTATATTTCCACTGAATCTGGATACTGCAGAGCGTGCGGAATTTGAAGAGCTGGAGGAAGCACCTGCAGATCTTCAAAGTATTGATAATCAGACGCTGCTTTGTAAGAAATGTGCGGAGTTATATCAGATAGACACAACACCATCTGAATACGCAAATCTTATGCAACTGAAGCGGAATCTGGCTTATATAGCAAAACTAGATGCAGAGGTTTATGACATAAATGTCGAGCAAGGAATAGACAAGATTCTGGATGCCCTTTCTGGACTGAAGTCTGTTCCTGAGAAGGAAGACAAGACGAAATGGGAAGCATTTAGGGTTGATAAGAAAATCCCGGATAATATTATGCTTCAGGACACGGTAACGGACTTCGTATTAAAGTATTACAGATATATCGAAAAGCAATATAAGCAGCGGGAAAGAGAAGGAAAACTGAGATTCAGGAAAGTCAAGAATGAAATAAGCCAGTGTTTTGAACTGTATGATGAGGCAGAACTTGCACAAAAAGATATCTTTAATCGGCTGGTAGTATGGCTTAAGGAGAAGACGCACTGCGATGACGATGTGGCTTGTGTTGCGATGGTATCCTTCTTCGTTCAAAATTGCGAGGTGTTTAGAGATGAAACTTCCGAATAAAGTTATTACATACAAGGAGAGCCTTTTAGCAAAATTTCCAATAGTCCTTGCAATTCTGAAGGATCAGGAAATAGCGGTGGATCTTCTGTATAAAAAAATGAAATCAAAGGTTGATGATATAGGAGAGTTCATGGAGATCATGGATTGCCTATATGCTCTTGGAAAAATTGAGTTGGATGTAAAGAAGGGGGTGATTCGTTATGTTGCTTGAGATTCGATGCGATGAATTTAAAGATGAAGGCAAGGTACGTGATCCCATCATTTTTCATCCAGGGTTGAATACCATAATGGGTGCTTCCAGAGCTTCCAACTCTATAGGAAAAACGACCTTTCTTTTGGTTATCGATTTTGCATTTGGCGGAAGAGACTATGTGATGCTTAACAATGATGTGACCAAAAATGTCGGGGAACATTCCATTGAGTTCGCTTTTCAGTTTGGAGATGATATTTATCATTTTTCCAGATCTACAAATGATCTGAACTATGTTTATGAGTGTGATGAGAATTTTCAACGGAAGCCAAATTCCAGAATGTACATAGACACATACTGTGAATTTCTGGCTAAACAGTATCAAATGGATAATCTGACAGCTACTTTCAGAGAGTTGGTTAGCGGTTATTTCCGTATTTATGGCAGAAATAATTATGATGAACGGCATCCGTTAAGGGCTCACGGCAACGATACGATGGAGGCAGGAATTAGAAGATTGCTGCAACTGTATGGAAAATATGGCGCTATCGGTGATCTTGCTGCTCTGTATGAAGCCGCTCTTGAAAAGGAAACGACTCATAAAAATGCACTGAAGCATCAGTATATTCGTGGTGTTACTAATGCTCTCGATTACGAAGCAAACAAAAAGAAGATTGCAGAATTACAGGAACGTAAGGAAAAATTGGCAAGTGACAGTGCTGAAGGATTGCTTGATATGGATTCAGTGCAGGCATCCAGACTGTCAGAAATAAAGAAAATGCTTGCCGGTCTTCGCAGGCAACGTGGCAAATTGCGCTCACAGATACGTGCGATGGAATCCGATATGGAGATGGATGAATCCAGCTTCAAACGGGATTATGGGGAATTGAGGGAATTTTTTCCTGAAGCCGACATCAGACACATAGAGGAAATAGATGCGTTTCACCGTCAGCTTAAGAGTGTCCTGAAATCTCAGTACAGGGATAATCAGAAAAAGCTGAATGATGCTTTGGAACTTTTAGATATGCAGATTACCGTTCTTGAAAGAGAGGTTTCTGAAATTAGCGATGAACCGCATCTTACAAAGGCAGTACTGGATGATTATGCCAGTCTTGACAGGGAGATGAAGAATCTTCGTGATGCAAATGAATATTATGAGAGCCATAAGGTGCTACATCAGACAACAGCGGATCTGCAGGCAAGACTTGATAAGCTTGTGAATGAAACGACCGCAGAATTACAGACGGATATTAACATAGCCTTAAGAGATCTGAATAAAAAGGTATGTGAGCCAGGAATATCGGCTCCGAGGCTTACTATAAATGGTGCTAAGACATACACGTATTCGATAAAAAACGATACCGGCACTGGATCTCAGACAAGAGGTATGCTTTTGTTTGATCTCTTGTCGTTGGAGAATACAAATCTGCCGGCAGTTATAGAGGATTCCATGAGTTTGAAGCAAGTTGAAGACCAAGTTATTTTAAACATATTTGGGCTCTTCAATGAATCAAAGAAACAGGTATTTGTAACTATTGATAAGGGTGAGTCCTATTCAGAAGATCAGACGATTCCTGAGATTTTGAAGAGAACCACCGTGTTGGAATTGTCTGCAGGTCATGAGTTGTACGGCAGACCGTGGAACAAAGAAAACAGTAAAGAAGATAAGAAATAATGGAGGTACGAGGATGCGCTTCAGCTACAATCGACTTTGGAAGTTATTGATTGATAAGAATATCAATAAACAGAAATTAAAGGAACTTAGTGGCATCAGTTCTGCTTCTGTAGCTAAGCTCAGGAAAGGGCAGAATGTAACCACAAATGTTCTGCTCAATATCTGTAATGCCCTTGACTGTCAGGTCGAAGACATTATGGAATTTGTTAAGGATGAAGAACCAGAGAAATAAGTTCATTTTTTTGTATTGCATAATTGATCAGACAAGCATAGCTTGGGTTTAATTTATGTTGCAAAAAAGAATAATGCTGAGGTTATGAGAATGGAACATCAAAGTTTATATGTAGTTGATAATTCGTCTGACGATCAGACAGTAAAAAAATATCTCACAGAATGGTGTCAAGTTTCAAAACAAATGGATATAGCCACCGGTTATCTTGAAATTGGTGGTCTGTTGGATTTGGATCAAAGCTGGCAGAAACTTGATAAAATTAGAATCATCTTAGGAAATGAGATGACAAAACGAACAAAGAATGTAATTGAGTCTGTAGTAAATGTTATGTTGTCACGATTAAAGGATAGCGTGGACGAAGAACAGGAACACAATGAGTTCCTTATAGGTGTCCCGGCGATAGTTGAAGCCATGAAAACTGGGAAAATTGAATGTAGAGTATATGATGCTCATAAGTTCCATGCAAAGGCCTACATTACTTATTTCAGAGATGATTACAAGAGTCAGTTCATTTCTTCTATGAATTTACCAGACGGATATGCACTTGTAGGATCCAGTAATTTTACACATGCTGGTTTAACACGAAATATTGAGCTTAATGTTCAGGTTGATAGTGAGGTAACAGAACTTCAGAATTGGTATGAGGAAAGATGGAATGAGGGGACTGATATTACAGAAGCGGTGCTTAAAGTGATTGAAGCACACAGTAAAGAGTATAGCCCATATGACGTATACTTACGTTCCATGTTTGAACTGTTCAAAAGTAGGGAGGAAACAATTTCAGAGTGGGAAAATCATGAATCTATTGTATATAGAATATTATCCCAGTATCAGAAAGATGGATATAACAGCCTTGTTCAAATTGCCAATCACTACTCAGGTGCATTTCTTTGTGATGGTGTTGGCCTTGGAAAAACCTTTGTTGGATTGATGTTGATAGAAAGGTTTGTAAAAAAAGAAAGAAAAAATGTAGTGCTTATAGTTCCAGCTTCAGCGAGAGTATCCGTATGGGAAACAACTATTAAAAAATATATTCCTGAAATTCTTGAAGGTTTCTTTCCATTTAAGATAATAAATCATACCGATATCTTACTTGAAAAGAATGAAAACCTTATGAGGCAAATAGCCGAGCAGGCTGAAATCTGTATTATAGATGAGGCACACCATTTCCGTAATCGTTCGTCGAATAGGTATCGCAAACTCTTTGAGATGATGGACACGGGCAGACAGAAGCAAATGTTTATGCTGACGGCGACCCCAATAAACAATAGTTTTTTGGATTTTCAGCATCTTATTGAATTGTTTACTCATAGGAAGGATGATTATTTTGCATCAGCTCCACTTGGAATACACAGCTTATCAGGTCATTTTAAGAGAATGGAATCAAAACTCTCAGCGATGACAGGAACTAATGTATCTGATTCGGTGGATGTATCAGAAGATATATTCCGGGCTGATATGCTTGTTAATGAACTTGTTGTACAAAGAAGTAGAGCATATGTTAAGCGTAGCTTGTCAAATGAAGAAGGAGTTAAAGTTTTATTTTCCCAACGACAGGCTCCGATTGTCGCTAATTACTCATTGAGAAAATCCTATGGAAAACTTATAAATCATTTTGTTGATTCGTTCTATAGAAAAGATAAACGAACAGGAAAGAGCCTCCCGATTTTGGCTCTTGCGGTATACTCGCCATTTGAAGAAACATATTACATTGGAGATCCGTCAAAAATTGATGATATGGTTTCGGGTCGGCAACAGCAAATTGTGAACCTTATAAGACAGTTGTTGTTAAAGCGTTTTGAAAGCTCTGTTGAAGCATTTGCTGAGACCTGTATTCGGATTTATGCACGTCTTAGGAAATTCTTGAATGATTATCAAGATTACGGTAACAAGAAGCAAATTGAGCGATTGATGAATATTCAGGCAGATATAAGTGGGTATGTAGATCAGTTTATTGTAGATAATATCGACACATCTGTTGAGGATTTGGAAGATGATCTTCCAGAATATGTGTGGGAAACAGAAGAGTATATCAATGTCGAGGACTTTGATATCAGAGCAATGATCGACGATACAATTCTTGACATGGAGGTTTTGGCTGAATTTATCGAAGATATTATGGGGTTTGATTCCTCGAATGATGACAAGATTCGTGAACTGAAGAGGATACTTAGAGAAGATCCCCGCGCGAATGGAAAAAAGGTTATTATTTTCTCTGAATATAGGGCGACTGCTAAATATATCTTTAGAGAATTAGTTAAGGATGGTTTTGATAGAATTGAAGAAACGGATGGTCAAAGTAAAGGAAACCGTCATGAATTGGTTCAAAGATTCGCTCCTTATTATAATGACAAAACATCAGCAGATGTTGAAAATGAGATAAATATTTTAGTTGCCACGGATGTGCTTGCAGAAGGATTAAATCTTCAGGATGCGTCATGCCTGATTAATTATGAATTACATTGGAATCCGGTACGATTGATGCAAAGAATCGGTCGTGTAGATCGGCGTAGAAATCTTGAGATAGAAAAAAAGTTGTTGGCAGATCACCCAGAATATTCTGTTGACAGAGAAAAGGCTTTTTATTGGAATTTCTTGCCACCAGTAGAATTAGAAAAATTGCTATCGTTGTATGAGACGGTTTCTAAGAAGACACTAAGAATTTCGAAAACATTTGGTATTGAAGGGAAAAAGCTGCTCACACCAGATGATGATTATGAGGCGCTTAAAGAATTCAATTCTCAATATGAAGGTGAGACTTCTTCTGATGAAGAAATGGCATTGGCTTATCAGGATTTGATGGCAGATAATCCTGGGTATGAGGATATAGTTAGCTCTCTACCGAAAAAGATGCATAGCGGAAAGGGGTTACCTATTGATACAGGATTCTTTTTCTGCTATGAATTGCCAACAAAGCGGGCAGATGGACAATGGACAGATGGTGATGGTCTATATAGGTGGTATTTTGTTAAAGATGGATCCAATCAGATATCAGAGCAGGCTTACGATATATGGAAGTTGATTCAATGCACTCCGGATACGAATAGAGTGCTTGTTACCACAGAAGGTGCATTTTCCGAAAGAAGGAAACTGGTTGAGTCTCATATCAAAAGAACATATATGAGGGCAATTCAAGCACCTTTGGGGGTGAAAATAAGATTGGTTACATGGATGCAAATCTGCTAGTGAATTGTGTGTAACCGACGGAAAGAGGTACTAATAAATGAAAGCGTTGTCTTTGTTTGCAAATATAGGTGTTGCTGAAGCTTATCTTGATAAGATAGGTGTTAAAGTTGTAGTTGCAAATGAATTAATAAAGAGAAGAGCGGATTTGTATTCGAAAATATATCCAAATACAGATATGGTATGTGGGGATATTACAGAGGAAAATACGTACGAAACGATAAAGAAAAAGTCCAGAGATGAGGGTATTGATGTGATAATTGCCACACCTCCTTGTCAGGGATTTAGTAGAGCATGCAGAAATCGGGATGAAAATGATTCCAGAAATCTTTTGATTATGCCAGTTATATCTTTAGTGAAAGACGTTAATCCTAGGTATGTGTTTATAGAAAATGTTCCGCAACTTCTTGAAACGGAAATTACTATTGATGGAAGAAAGACTCTAATACAGGATTATATGATTGGTGAATTGGGAGACAAATATAGTATCTTTTTTCATCAAATTAATACAGAAAATTATGGGGTGCCACAAAGCAGACGAAGGACTATTATTCTCCTTACTCGAAAAGACCAGAAGATTATATGGGAATTGCCGGAAGAAAACGAGAATAGAGTCACTTTGGAAGATGCAATAGGCGACTTGCCGCCTTTGGATCCTTTTATTAAGGACGTTGATGAGAAAGAGTTCAAGGAAATGTTTCCTGAATATGAGAAAAAGAAAAATGTAGCTAAAAAGGTTTCAATATGGCACCAACCTCCAATCCATATCAAGAGACAGGTTGTTACTATGATTCATACGCCTACCGGGAAAACGGCATTCGACAATAAAAAATATATACCAAGAAAAGAGGACGGAACTGCTGTAAAAGGGTATAAAAGTACATACCGTAGACTTCGATGGATTGATCCTGCAAGTACTGTAACTATGGATAACAGAAAGATATCTTCTCAGAATAATGTTCATCCAGGCCATTATCTTGGAGAAGACGAAAATGGAGATGTAGTTTATTCAGATCCGCGTGTTTTGTCACTGTTTGAGCTTATGCGTGTTATGTCCTTGCCAGATGATTGGCCACTACCTTCAAGCGCGAATGTTGCTTTCGTTAGATCTGTTATTGGTGAAGGGATACCTCCGCTATTTGTTAAGAAGGTATTTGAGAAAATTATTATAGCAGGTGATGGAGATGTGTGAGATTAAAGGACTTTCACTTTTTGCAAATGTGGGTATCGCTGAAGCGATGTTTGATGAAATAGGAGTAAGAATACTTTTAGCAAATGAAATAGATGAAAGAAGAGCCCGCTTCTATTCAGAAGTATACCCAAATACAGAGATGATTTGTGGAGATATTACGGATGATTCTATTAGGGATCATATAATTAAAGTGGCAATAGAAAAAGGTGTGAATTTCATTATTGCTACTCCGCCATGTCAAGGCATGAGTGTTGCAGGAAATAGAGATCCAGAAGATCCTAGAAATCAATTGATATCGTATGCTATAGATGTGATTAAGCGGGTATCTCCTGATTTTGTCATGCTTGAAAATGTTCCACGTCAATTAACTACGAAAATACGAATAAACGGAGAGATCATAAAAATACCAGATTATATAAAGAAGGAACTGGAAGGGGAATATTTATTCAATAATAATACATTGGCAAAAGCAAAAGACTTTGGTGTTCCGCAGCTGAGAGAAAGAAATATTAATTTATTGGTAAAAAAGAAATGGGGATTTAGATGGGAATTTCCAGAAGCCATTCCAGTTGTTTCATTAAAAGAGGCTATAGGTGATTTACCTTCACTTGACCCACTACTTCATGAAGGAATGGAAATGACCTTGGAGAAATTTCCTGACTATGAAAAGAAAAGGATTGAGGGAGAAAAAGTCTCAAAATGGCATCATCCTCCTGTGCATCCTTGGAGGCAAGTTGAGTGGATGATGCATACCCCCACAGGAACATCGGCTATTTTTAATGACAAATTCTTTCCCAAAAAGAAAGATGGTACAGAAATCAGAGCCCATCATAATCATTATCGGAGAATGAGTTGGGATAAACCAGCACGAACAGTTACGATGTTTAATGGCTATATGTCAACATTGGCTACAGTACATCCAGGCAGACCATATACAAAAGATGGCGAATTGCTCTACAGTGATGCGAGAGTTTTGTCTGTATATGAGTTGTTTATTGTAATGTCAATCCCTTTGAATTGGCCCGTTCCAGACTGGGTTGAAGACTCTTTTCTTCGATCTGTTATCGGGGAAGGCATTCCATCAAAAGTGGCAAGAGATATTCTACAGAACTTGTTGGTTCATTTTGAAAAATAGTATTTCCGGAGGCTATTATGGGATACACGCTTAGAAATGTGAATAGTATTGAGTCGATGCTGAGATACTGTAATGATTCTTTAAAATGGAATATCGATGAAGAGTACTTTGACGATATTGATGAATTAACTTATGATTTTACCGCTTCGGATCTTGGCATTAAGGATGAAGAATTTGCAAGAATAAATACACTTAAGCAAATGAGACCATTATCAGATAATCAAGATTGGGCTGTTTTTCTGGTTGAATTTGAGGGTAAACGTATTGATGTTACTGCACTTCGGAGAGTTCTTAATGCAATAATCCCTAAAAGGACAAATAGGGATAGAATGACATGGACATGTGACCACATTTTCTTTATGTGTTTGTGGGGGGAATACTCTGTTAGATCGATTGGTTTTTCTGCTTTTGAGGAATATGAGAAGTCTCTGCCAGTGATGAAAATCATTTATTGTACACCTGCCATTGAAAGTACAGAGGGGATTCGTAATTTTGAGAATAAAATAGCTTTCCTGGAATGCAACAGGAACGAAAGCTTCATAGATAGATTGCAATTCTGGAATCAAGCATTGAAACGAAGAAACCAGAATATTCATTCTGCTCAACAACTGACGGAAACGCTTGCAAGTAAGGCTATTGAGATTTCTGACACGTTATCTGACCAGCTTGCGATAGAAAATGAAGATGGTCGAATTCATAAATTGTATCATCGGTTTAACAACGCATTAAATATTGAATTAAATGAAGCGGAATTCGTACGAATGTACGCTCAAACAATTGTATACGGATTGTTTTCCGCTCGATGCATGAATCCTCAAGTCACATCATTTGACATGGTGGAAGCTGTTAAATGCATACCTTCTACAAATCCACTTCTTAAGCTGTTAATGAAAGAATTGCTTGGAAATGATGGTGCCGTAAATTTTGATGAATTAAATATTACTGAATTGATTGATTCGTTAAAAGATACAGATATTGAGTCAATTTTGGAGGATTTTAACCGACAGACAGGGTACGGAAAAGAGGATCCGTTGGTTTTGTTTTATGAGAAGTTTTTGGATCTGTTTGAGAAGGAAAAAAAGAAGCGGTGTGGTGTTTATTACACCCCAGCAGCTGTTGTTGAATTTATTATCCGATCAGTTTCTGAATTATTAAAGACTAGATTTCAATGTCAAAAATGCTTTTCTGATAACAGGGTTTCGGTTCTTGATCCAGCAGTAGGAACTGGCACATTTCTTTATAAAGTTATAAACACAGTTTATGAGGACTTTAAGAAAGAGAAGAGATTGACTGGTGAAGCTTTTAATGAGGAATGGACTAAATATCTTGAAGAAAAGTTATTGCCAAGGCTTTATGGGTATGAGTTTATGGCGGCACCATATGCAATGGCTCATATGAAAATTGCTATGAAGCTTAAAGAGACAGGGTATGAATTCCCAGCTAATAGTAGAGTGCAGATCTTTTTGGCAAATTCATTAATTGAAGGAAAACATAGTATTGAGAATGAAGGTGATCCTTTAGAAATAGAAAATGCTCTTGCTGAGTCTGTGAGAAAGGACAACAAGATTAACGTTGTAATTGGAAGCCCGCCATTCCACGCAGATAGTAAAAATCAAAACGAGTGGATTATGGCTTTGATGGAGGATTATAAGAAAGAGCCAGGCAGTACAGAAAGACTGCGAGAAAAGAATCCTAAATTAATAAACGATGACTATGTAAAGTTTATCCGCTTGGCAGAATATATTGTTAAAAATCAGGATAACGCGATTATAGCCTATATTATTCCCTTTAGTTATGCATCAAATCTTACGTTTAGGGGAATGCGATGGAATCTTTTGAAGCAGTTCAGTGAAATCTATATTTTGGATATGCATGGAAATGTCATGGGAAGAGATGCTGCTGATTCTATTGAAAGAGATGAAAACATATTGGATATACAGTTGGGTGTATGCGTATCATTTTTTGTTAAGAAGAAAGATGAAAACTCTGGCTTTGCAAAGGTTTTCTATTCTGATTTCAGAGGTTCAAGGGAAAGAAAGTATCGGTTTCTATTAAATGCTAAGTTTGAAGATATACAATGGACAACTGTTAATCCAGTAGAACCATATTATTTCTTCAAGCCTGTTGATCTTTCACATGCTGATGAGTATAACACTGGTATTTCCCTAGCAGATTTATTCCCTGCTTATCTAGGTGGCGTAAAAACCCATGATGATGCCAATCTTATTTCGTTTACTCCGTTTGATACGGGATACGATTATTTGTACGACTATAGACCCTTTGACATACGCCATATTAATTATGACCGGAGAAAAGTCAGCCGAGATAGATATGACATAATGCGTCATATGATAGAGCATGAAAACTATGGATTAGTTATGGATCGTCAAGTTGTAACAGATAATTGGTCGCATATTCAGATTGTAAAGCATATGATTGACAATCGGCTTCATTATAGCAACAGAGGTATACCTGTTTTGTGTCCGATGTTCTTGTATGATGATAATATTGCAAAACCCAATGTTAATTCTGAATTGGTGAATATAATTTCAGAGAAAACGGAACTTTCATTTTCTGAAGTGTTGGTAGAAAATGAGACGAAATTCGATATGATGGATTTATTTGATTATTCATACGGCATATTAAATAGTAAATTATACATTGAGAAATATAAGGATTTATTAAAAATTGAATTTCCTAAAGTTCCAATTCCTAACGGAAATGAGATGTTTCTGAGGATTATTTCTTATGGAAGGCAGTTGAGAAAATTACATTTGTTAGAAGAAGATATAGGAAATCCTTTGGATATCAAGTTTGATGGAAATGGAGATGGCATCATTTCCTCAAGAAAACTAAAGCCAGAAGGATTATTCATTAACCGAACACAGCTTTTTACCAATGTTACTGAAGCAATGTGGGATTTCTGCTATGGAGGTTATCATGGCCTGCAAAAGTGGTTTAAGGACCGAAACGGAATGAAATTGTCGGAAAACGATATCCAGCACGTCATTCGAGTGTTAAATATTTTTGATAGGACAATAAGCATTCGGGAGGATATTGATGCTTGCTTAGATGAATATGGCATTATTTGATAGGGATGAAAGATATGGGGATATCATTCAGACATTCAGCCGGTTTTGGCAAACGAATGGAATATAATTTGATTGGGAAGATGCTTATGGAAGGCCTTGATGTCTATATGCCGCTTGTGGATGATCATGGCGTTGACTGCGTCATAAAGAAGGCAGACGGCACGTTTATTGAGGTTCAGATAAAAGCGAGATCCAATGAGGTGACGGATGGAGCTGCCGCTCTGTTTTCTGCAATCACGCATGAGCTGACAGAGAATTTTTATTTTGTGTTTTATTCAGAGCGGCTGGACATGATGTGGATCATGTCATCGGAAGAGTTCCTGAATGAATGTGTCACGAACAGGACGGGTAAGAACAAAGGTAAGCGCGGCATCTGGTTCAATGGTAATCGAACGGATAAAAAGACCGGCGTTAAGAAGGAATACTGCAAAAAGCAATTTGAGAAATATCTTGCAGCAGATTTCTCAAGATTCCACTAAAACAACTGAAGGGGGATAATGGCAATGTTTGAGACGAAGAAAACGCTCATCGTCGTTTATAAGGATGAGTTGCTGATGAACCAATTAAAGAAAATGGTGGAAACTCACGATGATAACGATGAGAGCGTTGTCGGAACACGAGATGATTCCATCAATATTGTTTCCTGGACGGAGAAGGTTTGGCTGGGAAACAAAAAAGCCGGAAATATCCAGGGGAAGATTCTGTTCCTTGGTGATATAAAAGGAACTGATAAGCTGATTCCTGTCATCGATGAGAAGTTTGATGATTGCGGAGTGAAGTATGGATGGGCTGGCAATCAGGCTGTTTTGTTTGCTGATCCAAAATCTCTTACTGATCGGAAAGCGTATGATGATTTTCTGAATAAATTGTCGGAGCTTCCTGTCCCGTCATTCTTAAAAACGATGAAAGAAAATGTGGTTTCTACAGGAACAGATCCGGAATTAGAAGATGCGGAGAATCCAGAAGTTGAAGTTCTGGCAGAGGATGGTAAGGTGGTCAAGCCGAAAACTCCGAAGCTCTTTAAGGCAGTGCAGAGGGCTATAGAATCTGGCACAGAGGTCATAGGAAAGGTTGGAAACCATGTGGCAATGAGATCTGAGGAATTATTCCGTAACAAAAGTCTTATGAAAAGGCAGATGCTCTTCTATGGTGTGATACATCTTTATAACAATGGTCTTGAAAAGTTTATGAATCGGTGAGGTAATTGCCCATGCAAGTAAAGACTGAAATACAACAAGGCTGGGAATTTATGGCTCAGATGCTTGGTGCTGATGTGGGTAGTCACAGAGCATTCTCTGATTTTATTGAAAACGCTATTCAGAACGAATCAATACAGGCACAGAATGCTCATATTCAGCAGATAAATGATGCCATAGACCAGCTGGCAAGAAATATAAATGAACATCCTCAAATAAATATGGATGTTGAGCGATTTAAGGGTTTTGTTGCGGAAGAGATGCATGCAGGAACCTTTAATATTGATGCCATTAGACAGGGATCTGAACACCGTGCCTGGACATTGCAGGATAATGGATATGCAAGTGTCGATGTTGAAACAAATTTTGGTAAGGAATACAGTTTAAAGTATTCCAATACAGCTAAGGATGCCGAGAATATGCAGGCAGCTCTTAATGCAGACACACGGGCTCCTAAGTATCAGGGGCAAGAGCGTCTGATTGCGGCAGAACAGGTCGATGAAGCAAAAGCATGGGCACATAGGAGGGGGCTTAGAGATATTGCAAACAGACCAGATATTTCAAATGCGCACATGGATACAGAAGAGCACCTTGTAGGAAAAATATCTGATGGCGAGGGCGTGGAGTCGAAAGAATTATCTATAAACGAGTCAAAGCAGATTGCGAAAGAGGCCAAAAAGGGTGGATTTGATCCTGAGAAGCATGGCTTTTCCAAAGATCCGCTGATTGATGAAGTGCGAATTAAATATATTGATCAGGCAATGAAGGCGGGATTAACAGCTGCTGCGATTACTGCGATCACTCAAATTGTTCCGGAATTATACAAGGCCATAGATTATTTGATAAAGCATGGTGAAATTGACCTTAATGGGCTGAAAAAGTCAGGAAAGAAGGTTATTTCTACAAGTGGTGAAGCGTTCCTGAAAGGTTCGATCGCATATGGCGTAGAGACGGCTATTCAAAACGGGGTGCTTGGAGAAGCATTGAAGCAAGTGAATCCATCTGTTGTGGGTGTGGCAGTAACGGTCGTTTTCGGCACGATAAAGGACAGCATTCTGGTCGCTGAGGGTAAAATGTCATCGAAAGAAATGGGAATGCATTTTGTTGATACGGTGGTTGTCTCTTCCGGATATTTGGTTAGCATGAAAATTGGTGGCGCGATTGCGCAAGCTCTGTTCCCTGAGCTTCCAGGAATTGGATTTGCAATAGGAAGTCTTTTAGGATGCTCTGTAGCTGTAGTTTATAATATCGGAAAGAAGAAATTGATTTCCTTCTGCGTGGATACAGGATTCACCTGTTTCGGATTGGTAGAGCAGAATTATGAACTTCCGGAAGAGGTATTGCATGAGATGGGCGTTGAAACTATACCGGTTCCGAGAACGCAAGTTGAAAAAATAGATGTTCCACGAACTCAGATAATGGGTGCAGGTGTTGAGACGTCTGAATATGAGACCATAGATATTACTGTTCTTCGTAGGGGCGTGATTGGCGTCAATAAAATTGGATATGTACCGTGTTAATGTAGGTGAAAAAAGGAGGACAATTAAAGCGAAAATGGTCGTGGCAGTAGGTGTTGGAGACTATACGAAGACCAATATAGAACAATACTCAAAGTTTTCAGGTTTGAAAATACAGGAAGCTATTAATTTGATGGAGTAACGATATGAAATTTGAATATATTCCAAAGACTCATGCAAGGCAGGCGTTTGAGTATGTTGATGCCGAAGATGAATTCTACAGTTTTGTTGAAGAGTTTAATATTGTTGGTGTACATTGGTCAGAACCGACAATGATCAGCGCCACATACTTTAGAAGACTTTTAGAAGAAGGATCGTCTGCCAGAGCACGTGGATACAGAAAAGGATATAATGCAGAAAGCGATGAACACTCGACGGACATGCATGATTTTTATACTTCCTTATTGGATCATGGTGCAATGTGGAAATTAAGGAATGGGAGCGTTATCTGCACAGCGATGCCATATGGAAATGAGAAATCTATATGTGACAGCTTCCGGGCATTGATTGATAAATTCGATTATCCAATGTCAATTCGTTTTCGGTTTTTAGAAGACAGATATCGGTATCGACCTAATGGGGATCATATGATTGTCATCTACTGTGATAGTTCGCAAGATGAATTTGATCCTACTTGTTCTGATGAAGAAATTAGAAGAAAAGCTTTTCGCCATTCTTCAGCTGAGGCTTTGAGATATCAGACCATAGGTAATTCGTTTATACGAGATCGATATGTGAGCGAATATGCTAAAAGACGCGCGAGAGGAAGGTGTCAGCTTTGTGGATCTTTGGCACCATTCATTGATCAATATGGTCATCCGTATCTTGAATCGCATCATGTTATTTGGTTAGCAGATGGCGGATCAGATTCCGTCGATAATGTTGTAGCATTGTGCCCTAACTGTCATAGAAAAATGCACAGTTTAAATCTGGAAGAGGATGTCCAAACGCTCTTACGGGTTGTATCATCAATGAATTAAAAATCTTTATGCTATAGCGGCCCTCCGGTGATGATCCGGGAGCCGCTATTTTCATGTCAATCTTTTTTATAAAATTGTGTTTCATATCCGTCCGCCCGCAGCAGGATATCCGGCATCCATTCCGGGGATGCAATCAGCGGACTCCAACAGACGGTTTTGCGGAGCAAAACGGACGCGATGCGGAGCGAGCGGACTTAACCTGTAGCTATTGAGAGCTGCAGATACCTTATAATGATTGAGGCCATTGAAAAATGGTACG
>DXGH01000053.1 GCA_019114005.1 Candidatus Acetatifactor stercoripullorum | reverse complement strand
AAGCGGTCGAGGCACCTGTTCTGCCCACTATATCCGGGAAGATGTACTGCGGGAACTGGTGTTGGAACGCATCCGTGCGGTCAATGCCTATATCCGGCAGGACGTGGAGGGCTTTCAGGAGGAGTGGCTGCAATGCCGCCGTTCCGATCAGGAACGCAACATCCGTGAAGATCGGAAACGAGTGGAACAGGCCAAGAAGCGGCTGGCTGACTTGGATGTTCTTCTGTCCCGACTTTATGAGGACTTTGTCCTGGGTGATCTGAGCAAGGAGCGGTACAAGAAAATGACCGCCGATTACGAGGCAGAACAGGAACGGTTAAAACTCGAAATTGAAGTGACGGAAGAATGGCTGGAAACGCAGGAAACTATGAGTGCTGATGTAGACGCCTTTGTAGCCCTGACCCAGAAGTATGTGGATGTGCCGGAATTGACACCTACGATAGTCAATGAATATATCAAGAAGATTGAGGTGTTTGCGCCGGACAAATCCAGCGGCAAGCGGGTACAGAAGGTGAAAATCTATTTCAACTTCGTGGATGACGTAGAGATTCCTGTGATTTCCGAGCCTGTTGTTGCGAAATCTACCCTTGGACGCAGAAAAACGGCGTGACCATTACGGTCACACCGTTCTCTGCCCCTCGCAAAGCTAAATAGTACCTTATCACTATTACGCCTTGATTTTCCGGGCTTTTTGAACCATTTTGATACAGTTTGAATAGCTGATTATCTCTTGCTGAACTGCGGAGCACGACGAGCTGCCTTCAGACCGTACTTCTTTCTTTCCTTCATACGAGGATCTCTGGTGAGGAAGCCTGCACGCTTCAGCACAGGTCTGTAGTCAGCGTCTACCTGAAGGAGCGCTCTTGCAACGCCATGTCTGATAGCGCCTGCCTGTCCGGTATATCCGCCGCCGCGTACGTTCACGATTACATCATACTTGTCTGCCGTCTCGGTAAGCGCCAGAGGCTGACGCACGATCACCTTCAGGGTCTCAAGACCAAAGTAATCATCCATGTTTCTTTTATTAATGGTAACATCGCCCTTACCAGGTACCAGGTATACTCTGGCGATGGATTTCTTTCTTCTTCCTGTTCCGTAGTATCTTTCCGTTTTAGCCATGATTTATTTTCCTCCTCTCAGACCCTTAAAATGTCAGCACTTCGGGCTTCTGAGCCTCATGTTTGTGATCAGGTCCCGCATATACGTGAAGCTTTGTATACATCTGCCTTCCTAAGGGGCCTTTGGGAAGCATGCCCTTAACTGCGAGCTCAACAACCTGCTCAGGTTTCTTCGCTAATTTCTCTCTGAGCGTAGTCTGCTTCATTCCACCCACATACTCGGAATGTCTGTAATAAATCTTCTGATCCAGCTTCTTGCCGGTCACCTTAACCTTCTCCGCGTTCACAACAATTACATAATCGCCGCAGTCCATATGCGGAGTATAAATAGGCTTGTTCTTTCCTCTCAAAATCTTAGCAACTTCAGAAGCCAAGCGTCCCAAAGTCATGTCAGTAGCATCTACTACATACCATTTTCTATTGATTGTAGCTGGACTAGCCATAAATGTTTTCATTATGTTCCCTCCGTATTACTTTTTTGTTCTGATCCCATAATAAAATGCAGATGTCCGGCTACACTTTAGTACTTCTCAGAACGCTTTGCTGCTGTCTATCTCAATGCTTCGCCGGGGCTTTGGCTACACATTTTGAAACACTGTCACAGTCATATATTATATGATACGCGGCCTGGCGTGTCAAGACTTATTTTATGATATTTTTCCATTGGTTTTCCAATTATAACAGCGCAGCCCGCCTGTTCGCAAAGCCGCACCTTCGGCGCTTTTGCTGCTTCACAGCCAGCTTTATTCAAACTCATACCGCACCAATGTCAGTCCATGAGCCGGTGCCGTAGGACCAGCCGTCGCACGGTCCTTTGCCGCAAGAATCTCCGTGATGCTCTCCGGTGTACGCCTGCCCTGGCCCACCTCCAGCAAGGTTCCCACAATGATTCTCACCATGTTATAGAGAAAGCCGTTCCCGCACACCCGAATCACCAGGTCCTGTCCCTGCTCCTCCACCTGCACAGAATAAAGAGTCCGCACAGTGGATTCCACTTGTGCCTTCGTCTGGCAGAAGCTTTTGAAATCATGCTCCCCTTCCAGATAAGCTGCAGCCTCCTTCATATGGTTTACGTCCAGCTTATAATAGGTAAAAAGAGCATACAAACGTTTCACCGGCATGGGAAACTGTGCCCTGTAAATGCGGTATTCATAGGTTTTCCTGCTTTTACAGCGTCTGGGATGCCAGTCGCAAGCCGTCTCCTCCGATTTCTGGATGCGAATGTCCTCGGGCAGCCTTTGGTTCAGCGCATAAGATATTTTCTCGGCAGGCATGGGACTTGTTGTGTCAAACACAGCAATATTCTCCAGGGCATGTACGCCTGCGTCTGTTCTACTGGCGCCCGTCACCTGAATTTCTTCTCCGAAAAGCTCACTGAGACATCTGTTTAACTCGCTTTCTATGGTCACTGCATTTTTCTGAAGCTGCCAGCCGTGGTAGCCGGTGCCGTCGTAAGCCACCTTTAGGCGTATCCGTCTTGTTTCCATATCTTGCCCTCTTCTCTGATTTTCCGGCTTCATTTTTCGTAAGTCTGAAGGCTTACCGCCTGTTTAGAGAGGAAGCCTTCCCAATACAATGCTTACCGCCAGATATACAGCAATGCACCCGTAGGCAATAAAATCCCGCCTTTGATAAATTAAAGGCTTCATCTTTGTACGGCCTTCCCCGCCTCTGTAGCACCTGGCCTCCATAGCCATGGCCAGATCATTGGCTCTGCGGAAGGCGGAGATAAAAAGGGGTACCAATAAAGGAACCATAGCCTTGGCCCGTCTGATGAGATTGCCGCTCTCAAAATCCGCGCCCCTGGCAATCTGCGCCTTCATAATTTTGTCTGTTTCCTCCAGTAAAATGGGGATAAAACGCAGCGCAATGGACATCATCATGGCCACCTCGTGCACCGGCACCTTAAAAACTCTGAGGGGGCGCATCATTTTTTCCAGTCCGTCCGTGAGATTGTTGGGCGTGGTGGTCAAAGTCATCACAGAGGAACCAATAATCAGCAGCGTCAGCCTGATTGCCATAGAGACGGCAAGACGCAGTCCTTCTTCCGTAATGGTCAGCCTCCAGAAGGTAATCAAAGGAGTTCCCGGGGTTAAAAACAGATTAAAAACCACCGTGATCAAAAGCAAAAATACAATGGCCTTCATCCCCTTGACCATAAACCGAAAGGGCACCCTGGACAATCGGATTACAACGGCAAGGAAAAGAGCTGCCACTGCATATCCCAAAAAGTTTTGAAAGAAAAACAGGGAAATAATATATAACAGTGTTCCTCCCAGCTTCACCCTGGGGTCCATTTTATGCAGGATGGAATCTGTCTGATAATATTGTCCCAATGTAATATCTCTAAGCATATGTTTCCTCGCTCATCTGCTTCATCCTTTCAGGGCCCGGAGAATTTCCTCCGCGGCCTCATGGATGGTGGTAGCGTTCACATCCACGTCAAGCCCTTTTTCCTTCAGGGCGTGCATAATATAAGTCACCTGGGGAGCCGCAAGGCCTACCTCCTCCAGCTCTTTGTAATGCTGGAAAACCTTTTTGGGCACATCGTCGAACATTACGCTCCCCTTATTCATTACAATAATGCGGTCCACATATTCCGCAACATCCTCCATGCTGTGGGACACCAAAAGTATAGTCATTCCCGTCTGGGTCTGAAGCTGCTTGATCTGCTTTAGGATATCATCCCTTCCTCTGGGGTCTAAGCCCGCAGTGGGCTCGTCCAGAATCAGCACCTGGGGCTGCATGGCAAGGACTCCTGCAATGGCGGCCCGCCTTTTTTGTCCTCCGGAGAGCTCAAAGGGAGATTGATAAAAAAATTCCTCTCCCAGCCCTACCTTCTTAAGCGCATCCGTGGCACGCCTTTTTACTTCCTCTTTATCCAGTCCCAGATTTTTAGGTCCGAAACACACATCCGTAAACACGTCTATCTCAAAAAGCTGATGCTCTGGATACTGAAATACCAGCCCCACCTTGCTGCGCAGCTTTTTCATATCATAATCCTTTTGATAGATATCCTCACCGTTAAAATAAATGTGCCCCTCTGTGGCTTTTATCAGACCGTTCAAATGCTGCATCAGAGTGGACTTTCCCGACCCCGTATGTCCGATTACGCCTACAAACTGCCCGTCGGGAATGGTCAGGCAGATATCATTCAGCGCCCTTAAGGCAAGGGGAGTGTCCTCTCCATAAATGTAATTGACATGCTCTAAAACAATCGACATTTCTACTCCAATCCAAGAGCCCTTATCAGCTCATCCGTAGTCAGGATTCCATCCGGCAGGGGAATTCCCTGTTTTTTCAGCTCATAGGCAAGCAGCGTCACCTGGGGCACATCCAGCCGCAGGCTTTTGAGCTTTTCCACCTGGGAAAAAATTTCCCGGGGGGTTCCTTCCATGGCTATTTTCCCCTGGTCCATCACAAACACCCTGTCGGCGTGAATAATTTCCTCCATGTAATGAGTGATGAGAACCACCGTGACTCCCTCCACCTGATTTAACCCCCGGACGGCCCGGATCACTTCCTTCCTGCCGCTTGGGTCCAGCATTGCCGTAGGCTCGTCCAGCACAATACATTTGGGGTGCATTGCCAGAACGCCTGCAATGGAAACTCTCTGCTTCTGCCCTCCGGAAAGCTTATTAGGGGAATGCTTTCTGAATTGATACATGCCCACTGCCTTAAGGCTTTCCTCCACGCGCTCCCAGATTTCCTTTGTTGGAACCCCCATATTCTCAGGGCCGAATCCCACATCCTCCTCTACCACCTGTCCAATAATCTGATTGTCCGGATTCTGGAATACCATGCCCGCTGTCTGGCGGATATTCCACACATTTTCTTCCTCATTGGTGTCCATGCCGTCCACCCATATGGTTCCCTCCGTGGGGTTTAAAATGGCGTTCATATGCTTGGCAAGAGTGGACTTACCCGAACCGTTGTGGCCCAGAATGGCTATAAAATCCCCCTGCTTAATGTCAAGGGATACATCGTTCACTGCCTTGGTAACGCCCTCAACGTTGCCCTCTTCGTCCCGCCGGACATATTCATATACAACATCTCTTGCCTCAATAATTCCCATATTTCACTCGCCTTTTCTTTTCATCAGTCCACAGGATTTCTTCTCCGGGCAATAGCCCAGCTTTTTACATTTCGGTGCGAAATAATTGTTTACAATGTATTCCCATTCCTCTGAAATCTTTCTCAGCTCAGCAAGAATATCGTTCATTAAATTTCTATATTCCCAATTTGCTCTGTTGCATAACCGCTGCTGTCCCATATCCAGCAGATTTCTCAGGTTTCTTTTGTCAACGATCTTTGTTTCCATTCCCAGGGGCAGAAGCAAAGCCACGTCCTCCCGCGGTATGTTATATTCATTCAATAAAATGTCCGCATGCTTTTTTATTTCATTTAAACAGCTTTCATAACATTTGCGGGCCGCTTCATTCCCTTTTACAGAATTGGGCACTACAGCTTCAAAATTGCTGTAGTCGATATATCTGGTGCTCGCCTGCAGCCTTGTAGGGCCGCCGCCAATGTGCGTATACCATTCCCGTATCACTCTTGCGGAGTATCCCTCCAGCACCATCTCAACGTTCACATACTCAAGGACACGCCCGTGCCCTGACTCAAGGCAGTCCAATCCTCTCTTATAGTTTTTGGCGTTATCTTGGATATCCCCTCCCCAGCACACTCCTGCCCGCTTTCCCATCAGGGTAAGCGGATTTTTCGTTGTCTCATCCAATATAATCACTTTTCCCATCTTTCTTCTCCTTGCCCTTTCCGGTTATACGCTGAATATTGTATCAAATTGTCCGGGATAAATCAATTCATTACCCTGTCACATTTTTCTATCTCCAAGGTGCGGATTTACAAAAAAGTCAGGGCATGATATGCTAGCAGTATATCGAAAATGCCCCAGAATACACATGAAAGGAAGCTTTTATGAATATAGATAAAAATAAAATACTGAAAATGCTTGTAACCCTGACGGCAATCTGCCTCCTGGTCGGCAGTCTTACAATGCTTTTGGGGGGAAATTCCATGACGCTCAGCGAATACGCAGCACAGCAGGGCATTGATACAAAAGAGCAGACTGCACAAAACGATTCTCTCGACGCCAAAGAGGAAGCTTCGGAGAGCGACTCCCTTGCATCAGAAGATTCAGCTGCACAGAGCAGCTTGGATGAAACGACGGAAAACCTGCAGACGGAAGCAGAAGATACTGCTGCAAGCCAGCTGACCGGCGCCTCCCTGAACGGGGACTCCATGCTTGCAAAACGGGTCACCTACACGGATGGCTTTTACTACGAACCCCTCTCCGATCATCTCAGACGTTACATTACAGGTGTTTCTTATCCAGCAGTTCCAGAGAACACCGAAGACAGCCAGGAGCTGGCCATAACCTACGATGACCTGAGATATCTGCACATTCTTCATTATGATTTTGAAGGTAATCCTGCAGAAGGGGAATTGATCTGCAACCAGGCCATCGCTCAGGACCTGGTGGAAATCTTTTACGAGCTTTACCGCAATGAATATCAGCTGGAAAAGGTACGGCTGATTGACGAATACGATGGCGATGACACGGCCTCCATGGAGGATAACAATACTTCCTGCTTCAATTATCGTGTGGTGGAGGGAACCACCTCCCTCTCCAAGCATGCCCTGGGACTGGCCATTGACATCAATCCATTTTACAACCCGTATGTCACCTATGAATCGGACGGCAGTCAGAAGGTTTCTCCCGCCGCCGCTTTGGATTACGCAGATCGGTCCGCCCACTTTCCTTATAAGATTGATGAGAGCGATCTGTGCTATAAGCTGTTTACGGAGCACGGTTTCACCTGGGGCGGCAACTGGAACAGCAGCAAGGATTATCAGCACTTTCAAAAGACGCTTGATACATGATCCGAAAGTTCACATAGGCAAAAGAACCGATGTTACCATCGGTTCTTTTTTTGATCATTTTATACAAGCTCAAGCAAAACTTCAAGCGCTGCATCACCCTTGCGCTGGCCAATCTTAACGATTCTGGTATAACCGCCCTTGCGGTCTGCATACTTGGGTGCATATTCATCAAACAATTTTGCAACCAGGTCCACTTCCTTGGTATTTCTCTTTCTTCCTGCTGCTTCCTTGGGAACGGATACAACGGGATTCAGCACCCGCAGCATCTGACGTCTCACATGAAGTCTGGAGGGCAGATCCTTTTTGATCTCCTTCTCAACGGACTCAAACTTGGTAACCTTCTTGCCGTCTACGACTTCCTTTACTCTTTTGCCGTCCTTGTCCTTGACAGGAACCTTGGCGGTAACCTTTACCATCTCGAAGTTATCCTTCTCCTTCACTGCCATGGCAATGAGGCCCTCTGCAATCTTTCTCACCTCTTTTGCCTTCGCTTCCGTGGTAACGATCTTTCCATGATAGATCAATGCGGTTACCTGATTTCTTAATAATGCCTTTCTCTGTGCAGAATTTCTGCCAAGTTTTCTGTACTTTGCCATAATAAATTATTCCTTTCTCATTTATGGTACATCCGGCCACGCTCTTTGGACTTACTTACCGAATGTCTGGCATCTGTTTCAGACGCCGGTTTTAAGTGCCATTTAGAGATAACCTCAGCCGCGCCCTTTGGTCTTACCAGCCGGGGATAATCCTTCCTTATGTCTAGCTTTCGTCGCTGGGATTCAGCTGCAGCCCCAGCTCCTTTAATTTTGCCAAAACCTCTTCCAGGGATTTGCGGCCCAGATTACGAACCTTCATCATGTCCTCTGAGGTTTTGTTGGTCAGCTCTTCCACGGTATTGATTCCTGCTCTCTTAAGGCAGTTATAGGAGCGGACGGACAGCTCCAGCTCATCGATGCTCATCTCCAGCACCTTTTCCTTTTCGTCGTCCTCCTTCTCGGTCATAACCTCCGCCTTCTGGGCGCTCTCAGAAAGATCTATGAAAAGGCTCAAATGCTCGCTGAGTACCTTTGCAGCCAGACTGACAGCCTCATCCGGAACCAATGTGCCATTGGTATATACATCCAGCGTCAGCTTATCAAAGTCCGTAATCTGGCCCACACGGGTGTTCTCAACGGTAACATTGACTCTCTCCACCGGTGTATAGATGGAATCAATAGCAATCACACCGATAGGTAAATCTTCCTGTTTATTTTTATCTGAGCTTACATAGCCGCGTCCCTTTGTGATGGTGAGCTCCATGTAAAGCTTGGTATCCTTGCCGCTTAAGGTAGCGATCACCAGATCGGGATTCAAAATTTCGATATCCTGATCAGCCTGTATATCGGAAGCGTGTACAATGCCTTCGCCCTCAAATTCAATATATGCGGTCTTTGCCTCGTTGGTATCGCTGTTATTCTTGATGGCCAGGCTCTTAATGTTCATGATGATCTCAGTTACATCCTCCTTCACGCCGGGGATGGAGCTGAACTCATGCAACACGCCTTCGATTTTTACCTGACTGACTGCAGCGCCGGGCAGTGAAGAAAGCATAATCCTCCTCAGAGAATTGCCCAGAGTAATTCCGTATCCTCTCTCCAGGGGTTCAACTACGAATTTACCGTACTTCTTGTCTTCTGAAATCTCGGCGACCTCAATATTGGGTCTTTCAAAATCAAACACTGCAAATACCCTCCTTTACGAACATTTTTTCCAAAGACACAAGCACTCCGAAGCTATAAATGACAGCGGATATCCGGCCGCTGTAAAATATAGCCTCAGAGGCTGACAGGGCTTATTTGGAGTACAACTCGACAATATACATCTCGTCTACAGGAACATCAATCATTTCTCTGGTGGGAAGATTTTTGATGGTTCCCTTCAAATTCTCAATATCAACATCCATCCATTCGGGTACCAGTCTGCCGCCGGTTACTTCAACAATATCCTTATATCTCTGCATGGATTTTGCCTTTTCCTTGATCTCAATCACGTCTCCGGCCTTTACCAGATAGGAAGGAATGTTCACTGTCTTTCCGTTCACCAGTACATGTCTGTGGCCTACAACCTGCCTTGCTTCTCTTCTGGTTCTTGCAAAGCCCATTCTGAAAACCACATTGTCCAGTCTGCTTTCCAGCATGATCATAAGGTTTTCACCGGTCATGCCCTTCATTCTGTCTGCTTTCTCATAGTAGTTTCTGAAAGGCTTCTCCAGCACGCCGTAAATGAATTTTGCCTTCTGCTTTTCTCTCAGCTGAAGTCCGTATTCACTTACCTTCTTGCCGGATCTTACCGGATTTCTGTTGGATTTTTTGTCATATCCCAGGTAGGAGGGCTCCAGACCCAGGGATCTGCATCTCTTTAATACAGGTACACGATTTACTGCCATTTTTTATTTCCCTTCTTTTTTGTTAACCTTGAAATCTTGTTGCGCTTCGCGTTTGTCGGGCTTCTGCACTCGTCCTGCTTGCGCATGACGGCGCAGCGGGCTTCCGCCCTGCGGTGCAGCGGGCTCCGCCTTGCGATGCAGCGGGCTTCCGCATGACACTCGAAAATCCTGCTGCTGCGCAGCAGCCGCGCTTCGCGCTCATTGATTTTCTCGTTTGCTCGTCGGGTGAAAACAAATGCCGACGCTGTCGGCGCTTGTTTTCCTTCCTCCTCGCATATTGTTTACAGTGCGGGGTATACCGGGCACTTTCTTCCAACGGGTTACTTTTTACAAATATTATACTCTACGGCGTTTAGGAGGACGGCATCCATTGTGGGGAACCGGAGTTACGTCGCGGATGCTTACCACCTCAAGACCGCAGGCAGAGAGTGCTCTGATTGCAGCCTCACGTCCTGAGCCAGGTCCCTTTACAAATACGTCAACAGTTTTCAATCCATGAACCAGCGCCGCCTTTGTAGCTGTTTCAGCTGCCATCTGTGCAGCATATGGAGTAGATTTCCTTGAACCTCTAAAACCAAGACCACCGGCACTTGCCCAGCTGAGCGCATTTCCCTCAGTGTCAGTCAGCGTAACAATTGTATTGTTAAAAGAAGACTGAATATGTGCCTGTCCGCGTTCAACGTTTTTCTTTACACGCTTTTTTGTCACTTTTTTTGCAACTTTTTTAGCCATTTTAAACTAACCTACTTTCTCATTTCTGGGATTGAGCTCTAATATCATCCCTTTTTCACAGTTACGTTATTATTTCTTCTTGTTAGCCACCGTGCGCTTAGGACCTTTTCTTGTTCTGGCGTTTGTCTTTGTCCTCTGTCCGCGGACAGGAAGTCCCTTACGATGACGGATTCCCCGATAGCAGCCGATTTCCTGAAGTCTCTTGATATTCAGGGCAATTTCCCTTCTCAGGTCGCCTTCTACCATAACGCCCAGCTTTTCGATAGCTTCACTGATTTTCTTGACTTCTTCGTCGGTTATATCCCTCACTCTGGTGTCCGGATTTACTCCCGCCTCTGCCAACAGCTTGTTAGAGGTGGATCTTCCGATTCCATAGATGTAGGTCAAGCCGATTTCAATTCGTTTTTCTCTAGGTAAGTCAACACCTGCGATACGAGCCATTTACGTTTCCTCCATTTTCGTCGCGTTTTTGCGGCCTGCTCTTATGCCGCACGCCGGCGCGCCATTTGGTCTGTTTGCAGCACGCCTGTTTCGTTACTAATTGATTGGGGCTTTCACCCAACCGGACACAATCCGATCTTTCCAGTCCTGCCTGTTTCTTCCCGATAAATCATTTGTTGTGCCTATCTGGAACAAAACATTTCGTTCTGGTATCAAGAAGTAATCTCCCGTAAGCTCTATCCCAATTTATGATAATCGGCGCATAAAAAACGCGCCGGTTCAGCCGCACATAAAATCGGACAAGAACTCACATGCCTGACATTCCATCAAGCCGGTGATTATCCCTGTCTTTGTTTGTGTTTCGGATTTTCACAGATTACTCTGATGCGTCCTTTTCTCTTGATAATTTTGCATTTCTCGCAAATTGGTTTTACTGATGATCTAACCTTCACGTTAAACCCTCCTTTCAAAAAAGACCGTCTTGTATTATAACACAGGACATCTGTGTTGACAAGACTTTTTTATTGATTTTTCAAGCTTTGAATTTTGTCAATAGTTTTGCGACAAGTTTTTCAAAAAAATTTCTATGCCAATTTCTGCAATTCTTCCTCGAACAATTCCGCTGATGTTTTGTAATCAAATATTCCCCTCGGGTAATTATTTATCCATTCCTCTATATATGCTATTTCTTCGTCCGTTGTGCCCTCAAAATCTACACCCTTGGGTATATGCCTGCGTATAAGCCTATTGTTATTTTCGTTCGTTCCCCTCTCCCAACTGCTATAAGGGTGGCAGTAGAAAACAAAGGTACGCTCAGCTCTGAAAGGTAAATCTCATATTTTACCAGCTAAAAGGTGGGAAGAGTTACTCTTTTGTCTTTTCCACGCATTGCCGGAAATTCGGTCCTTTTATCCACATCACATGGGCAGACTCTTCCTACACCG
>DXGH01000006.1 GCA_019114005.1 Candidatus Acetatifactor stercoripullorum | reverse complement strand
CAGGATCAAACTCTCATGTTTGTTTCTCCTGCCAGTTCCTCTGGCTTCTTGTTTTTCCGGGGTCTCCCCCGTTTCCCGTTTCCGGGCGTTCTCTGAATGTCTTCCTTTTTGGAATTTTCAGGTCTGCATTACTGTTTATTTGTCAAAGTGCAAAACGGAGAAGGAGGGATTTGAACCCTCGCGCCGCTATTAACGACCTGCACCCTTTCCAGGGGTGTCCCTTCAGCCTCTTGGGTACTTCTCCTCACAAGCTGATGCAAAGCAAATTATGAAACTATGAAGAAAAAAGACCGCAGCATAATTTCATCACTGCAGTATCTCCAACACCGTCTCTCAGCGGAGAGAGTGGGATTCGAACCCACGCGCCCTTGCGGACAAACGGTTTTCAAGACCGCCTCGTTATGACCACTTCGATATCTCTCCAAGCGTGTTCCGCTCACTCAGCGGCAGAAATTATTGTAACAAAAGGAAGCTTTCCTGTCAACATATTTTTTACAATTTTCTTACAAATTTTACGCCAAACATTTACGTGAAACAGACAGCCGTCCAAAGGCTGTGCCTGCCACGGTTTTTCAAAGCGCTTCCGCTTGGGGCTCCTCAAACAGCATTTCCCTGTAAATGCCGCCAAGGTTCCTTAATCCCTCCGCTATGAAACTTGCATATTTTACCGCTCCCTCATACCGCAGATGGGTATTGTCTGTGGATTCCTCCATGTGCTCTTCATAGCTTCCTGCCGGGAAGAACATATACCATTTCCGGCTGCCTTCCTCCCCTGCCTTTTCCAATGCCCTTCTGCTTGCACTGTACAAGTCAACCAAGGGCACCTGGCATTTCCGGGCCGTGCGCTTCATCCCCTCTACATAATCCCCGTGGGCTCCCGGTCCAAGATGTCCTTCGTCCACAAAGCACCTGCGCTCCACAGGTGTGATCAGCACCGGAAAGGCTCCCTTTTTTCTGGCGGTATTTATGTAAATCTCCAGATTCTCCATAAAGGAGGAAAAGGGATCGGTATAACGGGAAGGGTCCTCCGACTTTTCATCGTTATGCCCAAACTGAATAAATAGAAAGTCCCCCTCGCCCAGACGCTGTTCTATGACCGCAAGCCTTCCTTCATCCAAAAAGCTTTTTGTACTCCTGCCATTTTTAGCATGATTTTCCACCTGATATCCTTCCCGCAAAAACAAAGAAAACACCTGGCCAATGCCGGTCTGTGGATAGGTGGCATAATTGTTTGTCTGTACCGTAGAATCTCCGGCCCAAAAAATTGTGTTCATTTCCGCTCCTATTTCCTTATATATACCTATATTATATCCGCTTTTATATAAGACAGATAAGGCAAGGAAAACCGAGATTTTCCTTGCCCATTTTGCCGATAACAGCCTTTTTTACGCCGTCCGGTCTTACTCCTTTACTGCTCCAATATTCACGCCCTTTACAAAATATTTCTGCAGGAAGGGATACAACAGCATGAAAGGAAGAATCGCCGCAACGATACCTGCATAATACAGCGTATTCTGCGATACCGCATAGGATGTGGTCGGCGTATCGCCGTCCATGATCATGTTTCTCAGTTTATACTGGAAGTTTGTCTGATCAGGGTCAGTAATGTAAATCTTCACGGTACTATAGTCATTCCATACGGTAACTGCAAACATCAAGCCAATGGAAGCCAAAGCCGCCTTGGACAGCGGCAGCACAATCTTGAAGAAAATTCCCATAGGGGAACAGCCATCGATCTTTGCCGCCTCATACAAGCTTCCCGGAATGCCTTCAAAGAAGTTTCTCATCAGCACCAGATTATATACATTGATTCCGTGCTTTACCACAAGCACCCACATGCTGTTCACCAGGCCCAGCTGTTTCATTACCAAGTACTCAGGAATCATTCCGCCTGAGAAAATCATGGTAAAAAGCAAAACATATGCGAAGAAATTACGTCCAGGCATATCAAACTGAATCAGCACATAACCACCCAGAGTGGAAAGCACAAGGCCAAGCAGAGTTCCCAGCACTGTGGTTACCACAGAGTTGATGAAAGGTCTGTACAGAGCCTGTGTTTCAATGATGGTACGATATCCATCCAAAGTAAAATCACTGGGCCACAGGCGGAATTGGTATACGCCCACTGCGTTGAAGGAGTCCACAACTACCTTCCAGATAGGCACCAGCACAGCCAGTCCGACGATAATAAATACAATGTAGTTGATGACATCAAACAGATGTATCCTGTTTTTCGGCTTACGATAAGCGGTCTTTGCTTTTGCCATGTCAACACCTCCTATACGATTCCGCGGCCGCGGGTCTTTTTGCTTGCCCAGTTACATACAAGCACCAGGAAGCATCCCACCAGGGACTTAAACAAACCTACCGCCGTTGAGTATCCGTAGTTGGGCAGCGCGATGGCGAAGGTCTGACGGTATATGTAGGTGGAAATAACGTCGGACACGCTGTATACCGCGTTGTTGTAAAGCACGAATACTGACTCAAACATGTTCATAACCTTTGCCAGGTTCAGGATCAACACCGTGATGATGGTGTTTGCAAGAGCGGGCAGCGTAACATAGCGCATCTTCTGAAGACGTGTTGCGCCGTCGATATCTGCAGCCTCATACAGCTCAGGGTTAATACCGGAAAGCGTTGCCAGGAATATGATGGTTCCCCAGCCAGTTTCCTTCCAGATATTAATAATGTAGAAAATCGGCCGCCACCAAGCCGGTTCGGCCAGGAAATAAATATTCTGTGCATCCTCTGCCAGAATGCCCCAGTCTCTCAGGAGACCGTTTACAAGACCGGTGCTGGAGGGGGACAGGAACAAGCTGAAAATGGATGCAACCACTGCCCAGGACATAAAGTGGGGCAGGTATATGATGGTCTGCAAAGTTTTCTTTGCAAAGAGATTTCCCATTTCATTCAAAAACACCGATACAATTACAGCCGTAAAGGTTGTAATGATCAGCTTCATGATACTCAGCTCCAGCGTATTTTTAAACGCCGTCCAGAATGCGTCCGTGGAAAACATCTTTGTGAAGTGATCAAAGCCGACAAACGCAGGTTCTCCTACAGGCTTATAATCATAAAACGCATACCGGATACCGAGCATCGGCCAGTAGTATATGATGATGATAAAAATCAATACCGGCAGGAACATCACATAATAGCCGATGTTGTTCTTAATGCGCAGGCCTAAGGGCTTATGGCGTACTTCCACACCCGTAGACGTCGTAACAGTTTTCTTCTTCCTGCTCATACCATCCTCTTCCTTTCATTTCTTCCTCATACAATATTGCCCACAAAACGAAATTTTTTCTCAAAATCTTTTTCTCAAAAACTGTCCTGTCCCAAAGGAAGTTGCATCCCATCGGAACAGGACAGTCTAAATGCAGTTAGTTTAGTGATTTTTCAGCTTATTCAGCTGTGTTCAGCTCGGTCAGACACTGATCAATAATAGAACCAACCGTATCAACATAGGTCTGCATAGCTGCTTCCACATCGCCGCCCTCTACCACTACAGAGGTGATTGCCGCCAGCTTTGCATCATAGATGGTGCCGGACTCATTGGTGTAGGTCTCGGACGCAGGAGACATAGGAGCGTCTACACAGTTCTCGGTAAAGAACTTGTTGCCTTCGCTTGCCAGATCGGACTGATCTGCAAATCCGTTGTCAAGAGAGCATACAACCAGAGCGGGATCAAGGTGATTCTTCTTCCATACGCTGTTAGGGTCGTTAGGAGACTGCTTTAAGTGGAATTCACCGTCAGCGTACTCATATACCTTCTCGTTCTCGGTTCCAGGGTTGGTGGTAAAGGTTTCAGCCTTGGTAGACCAGTGAACATCCTCTGCGCCGTAGGTCCACAGTGTCTGCACAGTGCCGCCGTCCATCATGGTCTCGATGAATGCGTCGAAGATTGCCTGCTCTCTGGAGTCATCGCCGTCGCCGTCGTCAATGATACACCATACGGGCGCCTCTCTGTTCAGGTAAGCGCCAACCTCCTCGATGGGTGCAAGCTGTACCAGCTCAGAATCTACTTCGTTCTTAATCAGGTTGTCGGTCAAAGTCTGATACCAGGAGCCTGCCCAGTAGGTGAACACACCTGAGGAACCGGTCTGATCGTTGGAGAACCATTTCTCACGTGCGATCTTGGTGGAAGCGGTCAGGGTCTCAGGATCAATCGCGCCGTCCACATAAGCCTGACGCAGTCTTAACAGAGCCGCCTTGGTCTCCTCAGTCTGGAAGCCGTCATACCATACGCCGCTCTCATCCTGAAGAAGCGCGGGATACGCATCCTGCCAGAATTCAGGCAGATAGTTAACCCAAGGAGCCTCATTTCCCATAAAGCCTGCTGCTACCACACCGTAGGTATCGCCGGTCACGCCGTTTCCATCGGGATCGCCGTTATGGAATGCAAGCAGCATATTGTAATAATCGTCATAGGTCTTGATGGTAGAAGCGTCAATGCCCACCGCATCCAGCCATGCCTTCTTTACATAGGTAACACAGCCGTTTCCATAAGTAGGAGCGAAGCCATACAAATGACCCTCGGCATCCTTCAGGTTCTCATTGATGGCGGGCAGAATCAGATGGGACTGGAAGTCAGCGTTTTCATATGCCTCAGCCATATCCCAAAGAAGGCCGGTAGGCGCATACTGCTTGAACATATCGGCGCTCATGATGATTACGTCAGGATAATCGCCGCCTGCGAACAGACGTCCTACTGCGTCAACGTAACCGGAATGGTCTAACTGCTGGATCTGCAGATCAATGGGATGGCCGATTGCCTCGCCAACAGCCTCCTCCCACTGAGCCTCAAACTCAGCCTGGCCAGCGTCAACAGTTGCTGTCAGAGTACCGTTTACTACCATGTTAAGGGTCTCAAGCACATAGCCGGAGCCTTCTTCAGCAGCCTCTGTGCCTGCTGCCTCTGTTCCCGCAGCCTCGGTACCTGCTGCAGAGCTTACGGAAGAGCTTTCACCAGAGGTAGAAGCTTCTTCTCCGCCGCATGCAGCCAGGGAAACAACCATAGCTGATGCCAGAAGTACAGATAATACTTTTCTCTTCATTTCTTTCCTCCCTATAAAATGATTTGGAATCTTTGTCACGAAAACGTCTCCCGGAAATTTTCTCCAGAGAGGGTGTTCCCTTGACTGACTTCACTCTATCATTCCAGCCTCTAAAAAACAAGTTACAATTTTTGCTGTAAGATGCAAATTTTGTTTGCCACATCCCACAAAGCCGCATTTTTACTGGATTTTTTGTAAGGGCTTTCAGGTTGTTTTTTTTGTACAAAACTGTTACAATAAGTATAAAATATTATTCAATTTTTTTTCAAATGAAATATCCGGGAGATTACATCCATGATTTTACATAAAGAAAATACCAAAACAAATGCAGATTCCACAAATGAAAGCAATTCTCTTATGCTGAAAATGGTAACCTCTTACAGTATTTTTCTGCTGATTATCCTGATTTTGTTCTTTGGTTTGTACCATTCTACGTTTAATAACATGCGCATTTTATATAATTTGCAGAATAAATCCACCCTTGTGAGCAATGTGGAGCTTTTTGAGAATGATCTGGACATTATGGAGGTATATTGCCGCCAGCTTCTGCAAAGTGATGATTTCCGCAAGGTCATGAATTATCAGAATACCTATCATCCCTTTACTGATATGGGAAACGAGGTTCGTATCAGTCTGGCTACAAATGTGTTTGCAGAATCTTTGCTTCCCATCACGGAAAACTTTATTTATCTGCCCCTTACCGATTACATACTGAATCCCTCTTATTTTATTACTGAGGACCGCTTTTACCAATGGATCAAAAAGTATCCTGCTGGCGAGGAGGCGCTGTGGATGGAATACCTGACCAATGAAGATTACTTTTACCGGTTTCTTCCCATGGACGCCTTTACCCCCAACTACAGCCGAAGTTATTTTATGTATGTAATTGATCTGGGTGATTTGTTTTATCTGGATGCCAACGGCGTAGTATGCTTTATTCTGGAAAGCAGTGAGCTGGCCGCTATGTTTGACTGCCTCCAGTTTGATAATGCCGGCTTTCTCACTGTGCTTGACCAGGAGGGCCGGGAGCTTTTGCAGCTGGGAAACGGCGCAGTACTCTCCAGCGGGGATATTGCATCCCTGGATTTTTCTGAGGGCTTCGCATCCCGCCAGTCTGGCATGGAAGGGATCACCATAGGTACCTACACCTCAGACAAAACCGGTTATACTTATTATTATGGTTTTCCCTCTTTTGATACCACCTCCAATACCTGGCCTCAGCGTATTTTGTTTTTCCTGATCTTTGCTTTGGCCCTTGTAATGGGGGGACTGCTGGTGTTTTTCTTTTCCCGCAGAAATGTCCGTCCTATCATCGAGCTGGGCCAGGAGCTGTACGAGGCGGTAGAGGCACAGAACCAGCTTCAGGAGGTGGTGGACAGACAGCGCCCTATTATCTGTACCTCCTATGTGCGCCGTCTTATGTCCGGCTCCATCACCTCTACGGAAGAGGTTTCCTATATTGCTGATTATCTGGGGCTGAAAGAGGATTCCTTCTATTATAATGTGCTTCATGTTGTTGTGTACAACAACTTTGGAGACTCCTCCGACACACTGCCTGAGGGTCTGGACACACCCCAGCAGCTGCAGGAGATTATTGGGGAGGCATTGAAAAAATATCTGGGAATGCCCTTATACTATTTCAGCCCCACTGACAGAACCTACTCTGTGCTGCTTCACTGCAGTGCTTCCGAGGAAAAGGATTTTCCCATAAAGATCAGCAGTGTCGTGCTCAACCTTCACAATTATCTGCTGGACACCTACGATATATGGCTTTTTGCAGGCATGGGGCGAAACACGGATTCCTTGATAAATGTGTGGGAATCTTATCAACAGGCGGTGGAGTCCGTAAGCTATACCACCAAAAACTATATTTTCTTTCCCTACGAATTTATCAAGAAGAATTCCAACGCCTATTACTATCCGCCGGAGATTTCTACAAAGCTCATCCACTTTATTACGGCTGGCAATACCTCGCAGGTGCTTGAGCTGCTTAACCTGATCCACCAGGAAAATATTGAGGAACGTTCTCTGCCCATGAACCTGTTAAAATATCTTCTTTCCGATATCCGCAACACACTGCTGAAGGCACGTTTTGCACTTCCGGCAGGAGTTGACCCGGAAGCAGTGCGGCTATTGGATGAGCGCTTTAATGAACGGCTTTCCTTCAAGCTGTGCGAGGATCTGGCGCTGACTCTCTGCCGGCTCTTTTCCAATGAGTCGGAGGACACTAACCTGGCCTCCACCATAGAGAAGTATATTGCCAAAAATTATAAGGACCCTTCCCTGGGCTTAAACAAAATCGCAGATGAATTTCAGATTTCTGAAAGCTATTTTTCTCATATGTTTAAAGAGAAAACCGGCGTAAATTTCTCCACATACCTGGAAAATATCCGTATGACAGAGGCAGCCAGACTAATCAGGGAAACGGATGTCAGCCTCAATGAGCTGTACATTGCTGTGGGATATAACAATGTAAACACCTTTAGACGGGCGTTTAAAAAGGTTTTTGGCGTAACTCCAAGCAGTATGCGGGATAGCACAAAATAGTGCCGCACAAAATAGTGCCGCACAAAATAGTGCCGCACAAAATAAATTCAGCGGATGTCCATAAAAATGGACGTCCGCTGCTTTTTTAACCTTTATTTTATTCCCGGAGTTTCCCGCTGCTTTCTGTTTTTTCCCTCTGTCCTTCAAGCAGCGCCTCTGCAATTTTCATATCCTCAGGAGTGGTTACCTTAATGTTCTCATAGCTTCCCTCCACCAGCTTCACCTTCCGGTCTGTAAACAGCTCTGCCACGCTGGCGTCGTCTGTAACAAAGATTCCCTCTTTCTCAAGGCGGTCTTTGTTTTCCTCTAATTGTCTGTAAGCATTTACAATCAGCTGTGTGTCAAATACCTGGGGCGTCTGAATGGTCCACACAAGCCTTCTTGCTGGCGTGTCCCTGGCAAATCCCTCCTCATCTGAAATCTTCACCGTGTCCTTGGAGGGCATGGCCGCCACACAGGCATGATACTTTTTTACAGCCTTATAGGTATCCTGCAGAATTTTCTCTGTGAGAAAAGGACGGGCCCCATCATGAATAAACAAATAGCCGTCCCTGTTTGGAATGGGCATGGCACCCTCTGCCACCACGCGAAGCGCACAGGCCACAGACAGATATCTCTCCGCTCCGCCCGGGACAATGGATACAACCTTGTGAAAGCCGTATTTCTCCACAATTTCCTTCCTCATATAGTCCAGGTCAGAGGCAGATGCCGTAAGGATGCAGTCGTCTATCACTGCAGACTGCTCCACCGCCCTGAGCGCATACCAAATCAGCGGTTTTCCTCCAAGAAGCATATATTGCTTGGCAACGCCGCTGTGCATCCGGCTTCCGCTGCCGGCTGCCAGCACAATGGCCGTACAACGTTTTTTCTTTTCCCACATGTCACCGTTCTCCCAGCTTCAGATTTGGCACGGCATTCAAGTCATAGCCGCTTTTTACGCCCTTAATGAACTCATAATACCCCGCCGTTCCAATCATAGCGGCATTGTCCGTACAAAAAACAGGAGAGGGATAATAAAAACGCACTCCCTCCCGGGCGCAGCGTCCCGCCAAAGCCTCCCTGAGAGAGGAATTAGAAGCAACGCCACCGGCAATGGCAAATTTTTCATACCCAAATTCCTTTACGGCATGAAGAGAATGCTCCACCAGCACATCAATCACTGCCTTTTGAAAGGATGCGGCCACATCCGCCGCACACACAGTCTCCCCCTTCATCTTACAGCCGTTTAAGTAGTTAAGCACCGCCGACTTTAAGCCGCTGAAGCTGAAATCATATTCACTCTCCTGCACCTTAGCCCTTGGAAAGGAAATAGCCTCAGGATTTCCCTCTCTGGAAAGCTTATCAATCTTAGGACCTCCCGGATACCCAAGTCCTATGGCCCGGGCCACCTTGTCAAAGGCTTCTCCCGCCGCATCATCCCTGGTTCTTCCAATGATTTCATAGACGCCGTAATCCTTCACCGCCACCAGATGAGAATGACCGCCCGACACTACCAGACAGATAAAGGGCGGCTCCAAATCCTTGTTTTCAATATAATTGGCGCAGATATGTCCCTCTATGTGATGCACACCCACCAAAGGAATCCCTGTGGCAAAGCTGATGGCCTTGGCTTCAGAAACTCCCACCAGCAGCGCTCCCACAAGCCCCGGTCCATAGGTCACCGCAATGGCGTCCATCCGCTCCAGAGGCACTCCCGCCTCCAAAAGAGCCGTCTCAATCACCTGATTGATTTTCTCTATGTGTTTTCTGGACGCAATTTCGGGAACCACGCCTCCGTACAGCGTATGCAGCGCGATCTGTGAAGAAATCACATTGGAAAGCACCTCTCTGCCGTTTTTTACCACGGCAGCCGCTGTTTCATCACAGGAACTTTCAATTGCCAATATCATAATATCTTCCATATGAATGCCGACTTCTCTCCCTAAAATAATCTCCGTCTCATTGGCCGTTCTGGGGATTTACATTTTCCGCCAGCTCCCAGCCATAAATCTTCCACTGCCGGTTCTCGTCCCGGCGCAGAAGATAAACCTCCCTCACCGGAGTGCTTACCCCATTTAAGATCACGGTATAGCCACAGTGAATCCGCGCAAAATCATAGCCATCCTCCTCAAAATAATCAACGTTGGTGCTGGATGCCACGGAAGCGCTGGTAATCCGCATATCTGCTTCCTTCCCGTCCTCAATCTCCTGCTTTAAGCGCACCAGGTACGCTTCCGGTTCATTATTGGCCAGCAGCTCTTCATCATAAAGCTGTCTGGCCTTATTGCCCAGATCCTCAATCTCCTGCTCCGTGCATTCCTCATTATAAAAGCACATTATGACCTCATTGTAATACCGGAGCACTTCCTTCGGAGTCGGCGGATAATCATTTGCCAGATCACGGCTCAGCACCAGCTGAACCTCTGACAAAACCGCCTCCTTCTGGTTCTCTCTGCTTCTGCCTGTCAGATAAGTGTAATACCCTACCACAGCCACCAGCACACACACAAAAATCAAGGTTATGGTAGTTGTTGATTTTTTCATACCACATCACTCCGTTCTTCCTCTTCAAAATTCAGTTCCACGGTTCTGCCATCCCTGGCGGCCACCGCTTTCGGGAAAATCTTTCTCACCCGGGGCATAAATTCCTCCGGATGCAGCAGGGAAGGGCTGTAATGGGTAAGCCACAGCTCCGACACCTTTGCCCGCTTTGCCAGATGGGCGGCCTCGTACATGGTCATATGCTTGTATTCCTTCGCCTTTACAAGCTTGTCCGGCTCCCCGTACATTCCCTCACAGATAAAAAGGTCAGCGCCTGCAGCGTTTTCCACTATACCGTCCGTAGGGCGGGTGTCCGTGCAGTAGGTAACCTTAAGTCCCTTTCTCGGTTCTCCCAAAACCATATCCGGGGTAAAGCGCTTTCCCTCCCACTCCACAGTCTGGCCCTTTTGCAAAAGGCTCCAGAATTTCATGGGAATGCCGCTCTCTTCCGCCCGTTCCCGCTTAAATTTCCCCGCTCTCTCAATCACAATGCTATATCCATAGCATAACACATTATGATTTACCTTGAAAGCCTCAATGCGAAAACCGTCAAAGAAAAAGCTCTGCTCCGGCTCCGTAATCTCCACACACTCAATTTCAAAGGGAAGCTCCGGCGCTATCACGCGCAGAGCCGCCACCACTCTGCCAAGGCCCTTTGGCCCCAGCAAAAGAAGCGGAGCCTTTCGCTCCGCATTCCCCATAGTCAAAAGCATCCCCGGAAGTCCGCTGATATGATCCGCATGATAATGGGTAAAGCATATGATATCTATCGGCTTGGGACTCCAGCCCTTCTCCTTCATGGCAATCTGCGTTCCCTCTCCGCAGTCAATCAAAATGCTTTTCCCATTATACCTCATCATGAGAGAAGTAAGCCACCGATAGGGCAGCGGCATCATTCCTCCTGTTCCCAGCAAGCAAACATCCAGCATACTTTTTTACCATCTTTCTTATTATTTACAAAAGCTCTCTCTCCTGACTGATCTGCACAGGAATGCGGAAATGTCTGATCATTTCATCATAGCACTCCTCGCACAGGTCAAAGCGGTGCCTGAGCCCGTCCTTTTCGCTGAAATATCCAAAGACATAGTCTACGTTTAAGCATCCTTCCTTCAGATATCCGTTTTCCAGCCTCAATTCCTTTCCGCATCGGTTGCAGATCACCTGTACCAGCTGATCCCCCTGCTCTTTTTCGTATCTGCGCATTTGTTCCTCCCTTTTGGCTGCCCTGCAGCTTCTTTTGCTTTTCTGCTGTCTACCAGCCCATTATAACGGAAAAACCCCTCTTTCACCGTGGTAATTCCTGCCACGGTTTTACCAGGAATGCGCCTTTTGGCTGCTTTTCCATCAGCGGCGTCTCCACATAATCAAAGCGTCCTCCACAGGCTTTTCGTAAAAGCCGGGCCGGATGCCCTCCGATACAAATCCCAGCTTTTCGTAAATGTGAATGGCAGGCTCATTGCCGGCCCTGACTTCCAGGGTAATGTCTCCGATTCCCCGCTCCTTGGCCAAAAGCAAAAGCTCCTGAAGCATCCTCTGGGCAATTCCTCTTCCTCGAAAAGCCTTTGCAACCATCACCTTGTCGATGCTTCCCTCTCCACACAAATCTGTCATCACGCAGCAGCCTGCCACTTTTCCATCCGCCTCGGCCACCAGGCAGAGACAGTAGGCTTTCTCTATAAGCTCTGCAAAGCTCTCTGCCGACCAGGGCATGCTGAAGGCTTCCGCCTCAATGATGCTTAAGGGCTGCACGTCCTCCATCTTAAGCCTTCTGACTACAAGCTTCATGCCAATCCGCCCTTTTCTTCCCTCTCACGCTCCGCCTGGCTCTTGCGCAGGTATTCCGGCCTGTGCTCCTTTGCGGAAACAATTTTTCCCTCCCGAAAATAAACAGCGCCTAAAGCCGCAACAGCTGCCGCCCGCTGCCTGTTGCAGGAGGCCGGGGCAAACACAAAGGGTACTTTTACCTGTTCCTCTATTTTTTCTCTGTAAACCGGCACACCGTCCCCCAGAAAAATCACCTTTCTTCCCAGGGTGTTGATTTCATTCAAAATATCCGAGATATCCGCCGCCCGCTGTCCGGACACGGTATGCAGCAAAAGCTCCGTCTGTGAAAGCTCTGCCTTGGCGGGCACAAACTCATAGAGTCCTGTATAGACCTGGTTTCTTCTTGCGTCCATCAAAGGGCAGATTAAACGCCCCGTTCCCCAAAGCGTATAGGCAAGCCCCTCCAGGGTCGGCACCTCCACCAGGGGCTTATGCAGGGCAAGTCCCAGCCCTTTTGCTGTAGCCGCGCCAATGCGAAGGCCTGTAAAGGAACCCGGGCCCGACGCAACAGCTATGGCGTCAAGGCTCTGCAGATCCAGCTCTATCCTGTTTTTCAGTTCCTCCAGCATGGGAAGCAGCATCTGCGAGTGGGTCTTTTTGTAATCGGTGGTATACTCCGCCAAAAGCACGTCATCCTCCACAACTGCAGCGCTGGCCACAAGTCCCGAGCTGTCCAGTCCCAAAATTTTCATGTCAGTCTCCATTCATAAGCGTTTTACTCCGCCGTTTCCTCTACCGTGATTTTCCGATAATCAAAGCCCTTTTCCAAATCCTTTTCCAGGGTGATTTTTATAGTATCCTTTGGCAGAAGCTCTGCAATCAGCTCCGCCCACTCGATCAGGCAGACGCCTTCCCCGTAGAAGCAGTCCTCATAACCGATCTCTTCCATCTCCTCCACATCTGCGATGCGGTATACGTCAAAATGGTAAAAGGGTATCCTTCCCTCTTTATATACCTGAAGTATGGTAAAGGTAGGACTGTTCACCGGCTCGTCAATTCCAAGCCCTCTGGCAAAGCCCTGTGCCAGCACAGTTTTTCCCGTCCCTAAGTCTCCTGTCAGCGTATAGACCTGGCCGGGACAGCATTTTCTTCCAAGCTTTTCCCCCAGAGCAAAGGTCTCCTGAGAGCTGTTTGTCTCAAATATCATTTCTCTTATTGCTTCCTCTTCGGCTTATTCTTTTTTATTTTCCGCTCATCTGTCCCTCAGGTTCTTATTTTCACTTTGTCCGGTGACATATGCGTGGCGATCATTTCAATCACTGCCGCCTTCTTGTCCCCCAGCTGCGCTCTGGGAAAAATAGTAGCGTTGATTCTTGAGGTGTACAAAATAATACTTCTTCCAGTGGAAACAGCCTTTACCATATCCTCCCAGGACTGCCTTGCAGACACCTCTCCCTGGGAAATACAAATCCCATCCTCATCCAGCACATAATGCAGCGGCTTGCGGAAGGCCGGATTCTGAAGGGCCTGCCGCCTGCTTTTGAGAAAAAGGGTACAGGGCAGATAAGCCAAAAGCACCACGCCTCCTGCCAAAAAAATCCACTGCCCGTTCATCAGAGAAAAAACCACCAGCACTGCGCCAAAGGCGCTTCCCAGGATTCCTCCGGCGCTATTGTAGGAGTGCATCAGCATATAATCATACAGATCCGCCGCCTCTATTTTGATATCCAATTCCACCATGTGCGTTTCCTTCCGTTATTTTCCTTCGTTATTATATTGAATTGCCCTGTAAAATGCAAGACCCAATGTACTAATCCACACTCTTTAAGGACTCCGTCATGCTGACGCGGTCCAGCTTTCTTCTCATAAAGCGGTTGATCAGCCACGCAAAAAGCATGGTCAGCACTGCGCTGTAAAGGTAGCTTACGGGCAGTACCTGCACATCGAAGGCCACCATATCAATCTGCACCTGGCTCATAACAAAGCGGTGCAGCAGCATTCCCAGAGGAAGTCCCACCAGCGTACCCATCAATGCAAGTACGGTATTTTCCCGAAATACATAGGACGCCGTCTCGTTTTTGTAAAAGCCCAGCACCTTAATTGTGGCAATCTCCCGAATCCGCTCCGTGATATTGATATTGGTCAGATTGTACAGCACAATAAAGGCAAGCCCTCCTGCGCAGATAATAATCACCACCACGATCATATTCAGGCTTTCCATCATGCTGCCGAACCGCTCCATCGTATCCGCATTCACCGTCACATTGGAAACGCCCTCCAGCTGCATCAGGGAGGCGGATGCCCGATGTACGTCCGCATTTTCCGACACATTCACCCAGATCGTCTTATACTGGGCTTCCTCTCCCATCTGTTCCTCGTAATCCGCCTTGTTCATGTAAACATAATTATAGATGAAATTGCGGGAAAGGCCGGACACCCGCAATGTGATTGTGTTTCCGTCCTCGTCCTGCAGCGTCACTGTATCCCCCACGGAAATTCCAAGCTGATCCGCCGCCTTCCGGGTGATCACAGCCTACCCCTTCTCCGGATAAGGAAGAGGCTCCCTCCTTTGGGTGTGGAGATTCAAGTAGGAGGCAATCTTCTCTTCCCCTTCACTTTCCTGGGCCACCACCAGATTCACCGACTTGGTGCCCTGATTTGTAACCAGGTCCATACTGCTTTCCATCAGCGCATAATACCCGGAAAGCTCCTCTCCCAGGGCCTCTGTGAGAGCTTCCTCCATCTGATCCGTAACCGTCTCAGAAAGGGTCACGCCGATATCATAAATCTGTATTTCCTCAAACTGCTGAGTTGCTATGTTTGCCACAGAATCTTTCACTCCGAAGCCCGTCACCAAAAGGGCGGTACAGCCGCTGATGCCTGCCACCATCATGAGCAGACGCTTCTTATACCGGAAAATATTGCGCACGGACACCTTTTTTAAAAAGCCCAGTCTGCGCCAGATAAAGGGAACATACTCCAAAAATACTCTCTTTCCCGCCCTGGGAGCCTTGGGACGCATCAGCTCTGCCGCCACCTGGGAAAGCTCATACCGGCAGGTGAGCCAGGTGGCCCCCATGGTACACAGAATTGCAGCCGTCAGGGAAATCACAGCCAGCACAGGATCAAACACAACGATCAGACTGTCCACCCGGTACATCATGCCATAGGCCGTCCAGATCACCTTAGGAAACAGAATGGAGCCCCCTACAAAGCCTATAACACTTCCCAAAATTGCCCCTGTTCCCGAATAGAACAGATACTTTAACATAATGACGCCCTTCCCATAGCCCAAAGCCTTCAGCACGCCAATCTGTGTTCTCTGCTCCTCCACCATACGGTTCATAGTGGTGCTGCACACCAGGGCCGCCACCAGGAAAAAGAACACCGGAAAGATATTCGCAATGCCATCCACAATGGAAGAATCATTTTCAAAGCAGACATACCCCACGTTGGTATCTCTGCCAAGCACATAGGTCTCCGGCAGCTCCAGGTCATTAAGCTCTGCTTCTGCGTCTGCAATTTCTGCCTCCGCATCGGCAATCTCCTGTTCAAATTCCGCTCTGGCATCCTGATATTCTGCAAGCCCGTCCTCATACTCCTGCCTGCCCTCCAAAAGCTCTTCCTCCGCGTCCGCAATCTCCTGCCAGCCGTCGGCGATTTCCTGTTTTGCATCCGCAATCTCTATCTCTCCATCTGCAATTTCCGTCTTTGCAGACTCCAGCTCCTCTCTGCTTCGTTCCAGCTGTGCCTGGGCGTCCTGTATCTCCATCCAGCCGTCAGCCAGCATCCGATGTCCGTAATCCAGCTGGGCAGAGGCGTCCGAAAGCTGGGCCCGGTAAGAGGCCAGGGTCTCCCTGCCCTCCTCTAAAGCCGCCCTGTTTTGTGCCAGCTCCTGGGCGGAGGCATCCAGTGTGTCCTGGGCGGCGTCAAGCTCTTTTGCGGCCGCTTCCTTCTGCGCTTCCAGCTCCTGTTTTCCCTCCTCCAAAGCCGCCTTGGAAGTGTCATATTCCTGCTCGGAAATCATTCCCGCCCCGTAGGCTGCCTCCAGTTCGGCTTCCTGCTCCTCTAACTGGGTCTGGGCCGCCAAAAAGGAATTTTCCGTCTCCTGCCTTTGGGCGTCCAAAGCCGCCTGGCTCTCTGAAAGAGCCGTCTCCCCCTGAACCAGCAAGGCCTCCTGCCCCGCAAGCTGGTCCTCCTGCTGTGACAATTCCTCCAGACTCTGTTCCACCTGCGCCGAGCTGTCATTCAGCTCCTTGCTCTGGTCGTTCCACTCATCAATGGCGTCCGCAAGCTCTGCCTCTCCCTCTGCAAGCTGAGCCTCTCCGTCTTCCACCTCTTTCTTTGCATCTGCAAGCTCTGCTTCCTTCTCAGCCAAGGTAGCTTCCCCGTCTCTGAGCTCAGCCTTCGCGTCTGCAAGTTCCGCTTCCCCATCTGTAAGCTCCGTTTCCGCATCTATCAGTTCCGCTTCCGCATCTGCAAGCTCCGCCTCCGCATCCGCCTTTTCCTGTGCCAGCTCCTCTCTTGCATCCGCAATCTCTGCCTCCCCCTCTGCCCGAATCTCATCATAGCGGCGAAGGGCAGCCTCATCGGCAAACTCCTCCCATAGGACCTCCTTCTCATCCATATAGCTGTCATAGGCATCGCTGTAAAGCTCAAAATCCTTATCAAATTTAATGAAAATCTCTGTGTAGTAATCCAGGGCAAAGCCTTCCGGAAGCAGATACATAAAGCCGCTCACCAATCCGCTCCCCAAAGAGGTATTCCCCCTTTCATACTGAATATAGTACGGGGACTGCACAATTCCCACGATGGTGTACTCTCCATAGGCAAAGCTGTCCAAGTCCTCCGTCTCATTATCCTGGGAAAGGGTAATGGTCTCTCCCAGAGAATCCTCGCCAAAAAGATTGGCGTCCACCACACATTCCCAAGGCTCCTTTGGCAGTCTGCCGGCTAATACCTTCACCTGATTTACCTGGCTTGTCAGCGTATGCGCACGCAGCACGCCCCCGGTTCCCTCCTGCAGCTGATAGAGAATGTCCCATGTGACAGAGCCCTCCGCCGCGCGCACCTCCTCTTTTTCGGCAAAAAAGGAAACGTCCTCATTCTCAAAGCCCAGAGTGGAAACCAGACGGTAATCAAAAAACTGCATTTCCTCAAGATAAGTTTCTGTGGTCTTCACCATGGCGCTTCTTGCAACCTTGAGGCCCGCAAAAAAAGCAACCCCCAGCGCCACAATGGCCAAAATAGCCACAAAGCGCCCGAAGCTTTGGCGTATTTCCCGAAAAGCAGATTTCCATATGGTATTCTTTCTCATGTCGGCCTCCGTTTACCACTCTATCTGTGCAACATCAACAATCTGCTTATTTTTTACCATGTCCACCACGGTGCCGCTCTTTACGGTAATAATTCTGTCCGCCATTGCCGTAAGCGCCTGATTGTGTGTGATCACCACCACCGTCCGGCCCTTTTTACGGCAGGTATCCTGCAAAAGCTTTAACACCGCCTTGCCTGTGTTATAGTCCAAAGCGCCGGTGGGTTCGTCGCACAAAAGAAGCTTTGGGTTTTTTGCCAGAGCCCTGGCAATAGCCACTCTCTGCTGTTCTCCGCCGGAAAGCTGGGCCGGAAAATTGTTCATTCTGTCTTTCAGCCCCACCTCCGCCAGCACTGTTGCCGCATCCAGCGGGTCTCTGCAGATCTGAGCCGCCAGCTCCACATTCTCCAGCGCCGTCAGGTTCTGCACCAGGTTATAAAACTGGAATACAAAGCCTATGTCAAATCTCCTGTACTCTGTGAGCTTTTTCTGGCTGTAGCCGGAAATTTCCTGTCCGTCCAGATATACCTTCCCCTCCGTCAGGGTATCCATCCCACCCAGAATATTCAGTATAGTGGTTTTTCCCGCTCCGGAAGCACCCACGATCACGCAAAATTCTCCCTTTTCAATCTGAAAGTTTACATCGTGAAGAGCCGTGATTTCCACTTCCCCGGTTTTATATACTTTTTTAACCCCCTCAAAGGTTACAAAAGCGTTCATATCCTTCCTCATTTCCGCGCTGCTTTTTATGCATGTCAAGCTTGCGGTGACAGCGCAGACACAAACCTGACCATTTTCATAATATCTATGTTCAATTTTATTTTAGCATGAAAAAAGGGATTTCACATGAAGAAACAGAATTTTTCACTTTCTTTTTAGAATTTAGATATTTGTTTTATAAATAATTTTGAAGATGCTGGGGCCAAAAGGTCTCCCAGCATCTTTTGAAAGGACTGTGGTATATACCGGAATTTATTCATGCCGCAAGGCTTCGATAGGGCTTAGGCGGGCCGCCTTTCTGGCCGGATAAATGCCAAAAAAGATTCCCACCGCCGAAGAAAACAGGCTGGCCCCCAGCACTGTTCCTAATCCTACCTTGGCGGTAAAGCCGATGAGGGAGCAGACGCCTACGGCTCCCAGCACACCGATCAGAATGCCAATGATGCCTCCTAACAGCGTGATAATGGCAGACTCCGAGAGAAACTGTAAAAGGACTGAGCCCGTCCGGGCCCCCAGCGCCTTTCTGATACCGATTTCCCTGGTGCGCTCCGTCACAGACACCAGCATGATATTCATTACGCCGATTCCTCCCACCAGAAGGGAAATAGCCGCCACAAACACTACAAATACGGTAATATAGCTTAAAATCTGATTCATTTGACTCATGTAGTCATTAAAGTTTTCCACCTGAATGGCATTCTTGCCGCGCACGTTATGTCTGTTCTCCATAAGCCGCACCACATCTGACGCCACCTGTGTCGCATTATCCGCGCCATCGCTGATAATCAGCAGATCATTCATGCTGACATAAAAGCCATAAGAAGATGACACCACTGACAGGGGTGCCTCCATGGAAACCGTGTCGGAAACCATCAGCCCCGAAAGCATGGAGGCATTGTCCTGTCTGATGCCGATAATGGTAAATTCCTGGGTGATGCCATACAGTGTAAAGTCCATGGTCATACCAATCACGTTAGTGGTTCCGAATAAAAGTCTTGCGCTGCTCTCCGTGATGATGCAGACCTTATTGGCCGAGTAATAATCGCTTTCCGTAAAATACCTGCCCTTGACCAGGGGATCGCTGTTTGCATACTGCAGTCCCGGCATACCCATGGATGCGCTGGCATTAAAGGTGCCCTTTCTTCCGGTCACTGTGCCGGAAAAGCCCCAGGAGGGCGTCACTGCCTTAACATTGGGCACCTTTTCCATGATCGCTTCGATATCTTCATCCGTAAATTCCAGGGAGATTCCTTCGTCATTGTCACCATAGGAATAGATGTAAATCTGTCCCCCTGCTATGGCATTCAATTCATCATTGATACCGCCCTTGAGTCCGTCACCGATGGAAATAATCATGATAACGGAGGAAATACCGATTATAATGCCCAGCATGGTCAAGAAGGAACGCCCCTTGTTGCTCTTTATATTCATCAGAGCTATTTTAATATATTCCCATACCTGTGCCATGTAAGCCTCCTATTGTGCGGGCAGCGCCGTAACTGCCATGCCTTCCTCCAGCGTTGTGTAGGAGCTTAATATAATCTGATCCTGCTGCGTGATTCCTTCCTTCACTTCCGTGTAGGTGTCCGTGGAAATGCCGCACACGATATTACGCTTTACCACTACACCGTTTTCCACCACATACAGGAAGTCTCCTTCCTTGTCTGCATTGATGGCCTCCACCGGAATCAGCAGAGCATCCTGCACCTGGTTGGTATAAATCTCAAGCTTCGCATCCAATCCCAGGATAATCCTGTCATCGGGATTGGTGATATGTATTTCCACGCCCACCATGGGAGTGTTGGATTCATTCAGGGTGGCCATCCGGTCTATTTTGCTGACCTCTCCCTCATAAGCCTGGTCTAAAATGGTCACCTGGGCCTTTTGTCCTACCGCAAGCTTTTCCAAATCATACTTTGACGCCTGGAAGGCAACCTTAAGATTCTGGCTGCTCTTTAAGGTCAAAAGCTGGGCGCCATCGGCCACCGTAGCCCCCGACGCAGCGCTGCATTCCGTCACAATCCCATCAAATTCAGCGCACACGCCTTGCTTTGCCTCATAATAGGATTCCTCTGCCTGCTGATAGGTAATATCCGCCAGCTGCTTATCCGCGCTGTAACTTTCCTTGTCGTAGGAATCCAAAATACTGCCCTCGCTGGCAGTCTTTTGACTCTCCATGCGGCTCTTATATTCTTCGTAATCCGCAATTCTCTCCTGAACGTCGGCAATTTCCTGTTCCATCTGTGCATAATAATCTGTGGAGGTTGCAACAGACTGCAGATAGCTGTTTCGGCTGATCTGCGCATTTACCGCCTGTATCTCCTGCTGAATAGACTGTACCTGGCTCTCATAATCCGGCGCCGTCTTATCCAAAGCCTCCATCTCCTGGTTCAGCTGGCTCAGACGATTGCTCAGCTCATAGCTTTCATTGGCCAGGCCGTTGCTTGTATCCCGCTGGCTCTGGCTGAGCTTACTCTGCAAATCCTTTAAATAGGACTTATTATCCGCAATCTGTTGGTTCAGCACCTCCAGATTGGTATTGGCCTCCACAAGCTTTGCCTGGTTTTCAGAGTTGTCCGCCATAGCCCCGTTGTACACAGCCGTACTCTTCTGCTGGTTTAAAGCCGCCTGCGTAAGCGTCTCCTCCATCTCCTCCATATCGTAGCTGATCAGCACATCCCCGGCCTTCACCGCATCTCCAACAGCCACATTCACTTCTCCCAGCTTACCGGCTACAGGAGCAAAAATCACCTCCACCTCTTCGCTCTCCACGGTGCCGCTGGTGCTGATGCTCTCCTGCAGGTCACCCCTTTGGGCCGTTACTGTAGTCACAATAGCCCCGGCAGCGGGCGTCAGGGCACAGCTTGCCATGCGTACCACCAAAATTAGAATTACTACAATCCCTATGATAATGGGCGCTTTTTTACGTTTTTTCTTTCTCCTCACAGGTTCGGCTGCCTGCTGCAAACCCTCCTCCATGGGGCTGTTCTTATCCTTCTTTTTCATTTTATCTGTTCCTCCATATTAATCTCCAGCTCATATCAGGTAATTGCGAAACTCGCTCCCTGGTATCAGAAACTGGGCGTAATAACCAAAATAACGGTGACGAGCCAATGCTTCGGAACCCGTTTTTGGTTATTATGACCAGGTTCGTGACTTTGCCAGCGAGTTTCGCAATTACTCATTTTTCTGTCTTGCCGCAGAATCGGCTTCTATGCGGCCATCCCGTATCTTGATAATTCTCTTGGCCTGGGCCGCTATTTCATTGTCGTGGGTAATCAGAATCACCGTTCTGCCATCCTGATGCAGGCTTTTTAAAATGCCCATAATCTCCTGGGTGGAGTGGGAATCCAGATTGCCGGTGGGCTCATCCGCCAGAATAATGGGCGGTGCCTGGGCGATGGCTCTGGCGATAGCCACCCGCTGCTGCTGTCCCCCTGACATCTCCGCAGGTTTATGATCCATTCGGTGTGAAAGCCCGACCTTTTCCAACGCCTTCCTTGCCAGCTCAATCCGCTTGGATCTGCCCACCCCCCTGTAGATCAGAGGAAGCTCCACATTCTCCAGCGCCGTCAGATTCGGTATCAGGTTAAAGCCCTGAAATATAAATCCGATTTCACGGTTTCTTATGTCCGACAATTCATTGTCGTCCATAACCGACACATCCTGTCCGTGAAGCCTGTAAAGTCCGCTGGAAGGCACATCCAGGCACCCCAGCATATTCATTAATGTGGACTTTCCGCTTCCGGACTGCCCTATGATTGCCACAAATTCCCCTTCGTCGATGGACACGCTGACATGATCAAGGGCCCTGACTTCATTTTCTCCCGGATTATACACCTTGCACACGTCTTTGATTTCAACCAATGCACTCATAAAACACGTTAATCCTCCTTGACGCGTATCGTCGTTGTATTATTGTACTGTTTGCATAATACAATAATTTATATTCCGTGTCAACAACTTTCTGTAACATCATATATGGAAAAGCTGAAAAATATATGGCCAAAATTCTAAAGATTTTCTATAGGCCCGGTCTTGAAATAAAAAATACCTCCAAAGCAACAGATTTTTATATTTCATCTGTCTGCTTTAGAGGTATCCTGTCATCCTTGACGGCTTTGTCTCACTTATTTGGGGCAAAGGCCCATTTTACAGCCTGTTTGCCTTCTGCAGGGTTTGGTGCCCCGTCTTTATAATGGGGCTCAGCGGCTTGTAGATAAGCAGCGTCACAATGGAAACGCTGGCTCCCTTAATCAGATTTAACGGAGCCACGCAGGCCGCCACGAAGGAAAGAACGCTTCCCTCTGAAACCATGGGGTTCACCGCTGCGCCCATCTCCAGTATGCTCTCCAGCGGCATTCCATATAATTCAGAAAAGGCAGGAAGCAGATAAACAGCGTTAAAGGCTGTGCCAAACACCGTCATCACCAGAGTTCCCGCCACACATCCGATCACAGCGGTCTTTTTCGTCTTTTTGAAAAGGTACACTGCAGAGGCGGGCAGGATAAAGCTGCAGCCCACCACAAAATTGGCCAAATCACCCACGAAAGCAGTGGACGTTCCTTTCACCAAAAGTTTCAACAGAATCTTTACAAATTCCATCATAACTCCTGCAGCCGGACCAAAGGCAAAGGTTCCCACCAATATGGGAAGCTCGCTGAAATCCAGCTTGTAAAAGCTTGGGGCAAAGGGCAGCGGAAAGTCAAAAATGTGCAGTATCATAGCGACAGCCGAAAACATACCGATCATGGCTATTTTTCTTGTGGTGAATACCTGCTCCTTCACGCCGCTTTTTCTCGCGGCCGCCTTCTCCAGAAGCAGCGCCGCCGCAAACAGCACAAGAATCACCGCCGCAAATTCCAGCACAAAGATAAGATTCTGTGCCACACTTTCAAACAATCCATTCATTTCTATTTTCCTCCATTTCCGGTGTTTTGCTTTATTCAAAATCACCTGTTATTTTTGTAGGAAAATTCTTCTGGTGCTGTCACACCGCGAAACACCTGACGATACTTTTTTCTGTGCAGAAAAGTATTCTGTATTTTCTGCGCAAAAAAATCCCCGGATTTTCTGCTTCTATCCGGGGACCGCAATTAAAAAACATGTGCTATGTATCGCTGTATAGGCAACACTTCTTCTTTCATCCAGACTTTACTGTTGGTCTCGGATTTGCACCGAATCAGCCGCAGCATGGCCTCCTTGGCCATACGCGGGTCGCGGACTTGCAAAAAACTGCTTACCGCCAGTAGGGAATTTCACCCAACCCCGAAGAATTTTCTTATGGGGCGTCCTGAATGGAGGACGCCATCTGTAAAGCATATTACTCCTTTGTTCGAAAATTGTCAACTGCCCTTGACAGGTTTGCATTTCATCGTAAGAGAAATTCGTTTTTTGGGCACATCCACGTCAAGCACCTGTACCTCCACAATATCTCCCACACTGACCGCCTCTAAAGGATGCTTGATATAGCGGTCTGTAATCTGTGAAATATGCACCAGCCCGTCCTGATGAACGCCGATGTCCACAAATACGCCAAAATCAATCACGTTGCGCACAGTACCCTTTAAAATCATTCCAGGCTTTAAGTCCTTCATATCCAGCACATCACTTCTGAGAATGGGCCCCGGCATATTCTCTCTGGGGTCTCTTGCGGGCTTTTCCAGCTCCTTTAGAATGTCCGTCAGGGTAATCTCTCCGATTCCCAGTTCCTGGGCCAGCAGCTTTTTGTCCCGGATGCGTCTCTCCAGGCCGGATACCCGGCTGTTTTCAGTTTCCTGACGGGCCTTAAGGTCCTGGGACTGATGGGTTTTGTCTCCTCCCTGTGCAGTCATGCCCGCCATAGCCGCTGCAAGAGCCTTTCCCATAGCGGTGTTGGTGTTCCGCACCTGGATGGAGCCTGTTTTTCTGCCCTGGCGTCTGTCCTTCGCTTCCTCTTTTGCTTTTTCGGGCGTCTTTTTGCCCTGGGGCTTTTGCGCCGCTTTTTTCTGTGCTTCTTTTACATCCTCCATGGTCATGTGAAGCTTGTCAAGCAGCTTCATGGCCGCCTCATAGGACTCAGGATGAACGCTGGTGGCGTCTAAAGGATTGTCTCCGTCCGTAATCCTCAAAAAGCCGGCACACTGCTCAAAGGCCTTGGGGCCAAGCTTTGCCACCTTTAAAAGCTGCTTTCTGTTGGTAAAGCGTCCGTTGCTCTCCCGATAATCCACAATATTTTTGGCAATGGTCTTGCTGATTCCCGAAACATACTCTAAAAGAGAGGCCGATGCCGTGTTCAGATCCACACCCACTCTGTTTACACTGTCCTCCACCACACCATTTAAAGCATCGCTCAGCTTTTTCTGGTTCATGTCATGCTGATACTGCCCTACCCCGATGGACTTGGGATCAATTTTGACCAGTTCGGCCAACGGGTCCTGCAGACGTCTCGCGATGGAGGCCGCACTGCGCTGTCCCACGTCAAAATTAGGGAATTCCTCCGAGGCCAGCTTGCTTGCGGAATAGACGGAGGCTCCCGCCTCATTGACGATCACATACTGAAGGGGTCTGTCCAGCTCCCGGATCAGCTCCACAATGACCTGCTCCGACTCCCTGGAGGCGGTTCCGTTTCCCACAGAAATCAAATCCACATTATACTTTTTAATCAGACGCTTCAGCTCAGCCTTTGCCTCCTCCACTTTATTCTGGGGCGCAGTGGGATATATGACCTTGGTATCCAGAACCTTTCCCGTAGGGTCCACCACTGCCAGCTTGCAGCCCGTGCGGAAGGCGGGGTCCCATCCCAGCACCACCTTTCCCGCAATGGGCGGCTGCAAAAGCAGCTGCTCCAGATTCTTTCCAAACACAGCAATGGCTCCATCCTCTGCCTTTTCCGTCAATTCATTACGTATCTCTCTTTCAATGGCGGGCGCTATCAATCTGTCGTAGCTGTCCTTTATGACCTCCTTAAGCACAGGCGTGGTATAAGCATTGTCAGAAGTGATGGTCTTTTTTTCCAAATACTGAAGAATGCGCTCCACAGGAGCAATGACTTTTATAGTCAATACTTTTTCCGCCTCTCCCCGATTCAGGGCAAGCACTCTGTGACCTGCAATCTTCCTCACAGGCTCTTCAAAATCATAATACATTTCGTAGACACTCTGAGCCTTTTCATCTTTTGCGACGCTTTTCACAACGCCTTCCTGAGTGGTGATGTTTCGAATATACAATCGATAATCCGCCTCATCGGAAATGCGCTCTGCAATAATATCCTTCGCTCCCTGGAGCGCTTCCGCAGCGTCCGCCACTTCCTTTTCCTGGGAAACATATTTAAACGCCTCCTCCTCTAAGGGGCTGTCCGTGCTCTGAGCCAGAATAAATTCTGCCAGACCCTCCAGCCCTTTCTCCATGGCAATGCTGGCTCTTGTTTTTCTCTTTGGACGGTATGGGCGGTACAAATCCTCCACCTCAACCAGTGTCTGGGCCGCCAGGATTTTTTCCTCAAGCTCCTTTGTAAGCTTGCCCTGTTCCTCTATGCTGCCTAATACCTGCTCCTTCTTTTCCTCCAAATTTCTCAGGTAAATAAGCCTTTCATGCAGGTTTCTCAACTGCTCGTCATTTAAGGAGCCTGTGGCCTCCTTGCGGTAACGCGAAATAAAGGGAATGGTGTTCCCCTCATCAATCAGCTTTACGGCTGCCTCCACCTGCCATTTCTCAACCTTTAGCTCTTCCTTCAATTTCAGTAAAATATCCATAGCGTTCCTTCCTCCGCCTTTTTTTAATCCTTTTTAAGACTTTCAGGCTACCGTTTATTATAATGGAAAACAATTGATTAATCCAGTAAAAAATGTTAGAGTATAAGGGAACGAGACTTAAGAAAGGCAGGTTTCGGATATGGCTTACGACCAAAATCAAGACGGCTGGGATCGTTGGAACAGTAATGCTTCCAACAGCAGCTACTACAATCAGCCCACCCACAGCCCCTATAAGGGACGAGGCTTTGAATATGCTTCTTTTATCTGCGGACTCATCTCTATCACCGCCGCCTGCACCGGGATTTTTTCCATCCCCATCGGCGCTCTGGGTGTTTTGTTTGCAGTTCTGACCTATCGGGCCGGCAAAAAAATGAAGCCGGAATGCCGGGCCGGCATCTGGCTTTCCTGCATTGGGATGGCTTCCGGCATAGCAATGATTATCTTTACCTTTGCCACCCTGCCTGCCCGGTTAAATGACGAGGCTTTCCGCAGCCAGATGAATGTGATGTACCAGCAGATGTTCGGCATGGACTTTGAAACCTTTATGGAAGAATATTATGGTGTCACTTTTGAAGAGTAGCTAAGAAAAGGAGGCGTATGTTATGTCCGATTTGAGGATTGATGGTTTCAACAAGATCGGGGACTTTAGCCAAATGGGCGGTTTTCAAAAAACCGGCAGCGTTTACGGCGTAAACTCCCAGGCCCAGGAGGGCACCGGCGAAGAATGCCAGACCTGTAAAAACCGCAAATATAAGGACGGCTCTGATGAAATGGTATCCTTCAAGACGCCTTCCCATATTTCACCTCAGGCGGCTCCTGCTGCCGTGAGGGCGCACGAGCAGGAGCATGTGGCAAACGCTTACTCCAAGGCCTCTTTGGGAAACGGAAAAGTCATCTCCGCCACCGTCTCCATACACATGGATATCTGCCCTGAATGCGGGCGCTCCTACGTGTCCGGAGGCACCACAAATACACAGATCAAATATTATAACGAAGAAAATCCTTACCAGCAGGACCTTAAGACGGCAGACCGCATCCGATACAGCGGCATGCACGCGGATTATGCCGTATAGGTAATTACGAGGTCTGCCTTGGAGCAGGCCGCCTCGCAGTCACCTGACTATATCATACAGCAACAGGAGCCAGACAATGAGCAAGCAATATAAAACTAGTGCAAAGCTGAAAAATACTGCCAAGGATAAACTGACCGGAGCCTACCCAAAGGCCATCTTAATCACCTTTTTAAGCGGTCTGATTCCTTTTTGTGCATCCCTTGCAATCTCTATGATCGCCTCCATGACAAGCTCCGCAGCCTATGCCATGACGGGACAGTTTTCCGTGGTAATGGGCTTACAGGTGGTGTTCTTTTTGATTTCCACGGCAGCCTCCATCGTAATCGGTGTGCTGCAGCTTGGACTTTCCCTGTTTTTTTTGAATCTGGCCTGTGGGCAGCCCTGCACCGTAAGCAATCTCTTTTACGGCTTTCGGACCCAGTCAAACAAGGCTCTGGGGGTTTCTGCCGCAATGGTGCTTTTAGACACTGTATGTCTTACACCCTATCAGATGCTTCTGGATCATTTTCAGAATACCTGGGAGCTTTCCTGGCTGGGATTTTCTCTTCTGGCCCTGGGAATCGGACTTGTTATCTATGTTCCCCTTTCCCTTGGTCTCTCCCAGGCCTTTTATCTGATGCTTGATTTTCCGGAAAGAAGCGCTAAGGAGGCCCTGAAATTAAGTCTGCAGATCATGCGGGGACATAAGGGCAGGCTGTTTTATGTGCAGATCAGCTTTCTTCCTCTTATGTTTCTGTGTCTGCTCTCCTTTGGCATCGGCTACCTGTGGCTGGTTCCCTATATGAATATGACGTCTGCGGTGTTTTTCCTGGACCTTATGAATCCCGCGCCACAGAAACAGGATACCAGCAGTTAAAAATTCACAACTACATATCCATCCTGCATGACAATCGAACCCTCCTGCGGGTACCGCGGCATATTCAAGCTTCCAAAGGTGTTTCTAATCTCTGTATATTCTTCCGCATCCGTCAGGGTGGTAAAGCTGTGTCCATGCATCTCCAGAAATCGGATCATTTCCCTATTCGTTCCGTCAAAGGCATCAAATGCCCAACGTATCATGGGGAGATTCGCTTCTCCGATAAAACAGTACCCCTGGGGCTGCCAGTATTTTTCTTTTAAATGCACATCCACTACATCCGTTATCATAGATATCAATTTATACTGCCATGAATCATAGGAAACATAGAAATCCTTAATAAATTCATAGGGAATATCATACTGCCCCACAAAGACCACCGGAATGTCATTTCCGTATTGCCGCTCCACATCATATGCCACCTCTAAAAGCGTCTCCTTTGTGAGCTGGTACTCCCTGTAATCCATGTAAAAGTTATCGTTGAGCTGTGTGGCCTGATTATAAATAAAAACAAATGCCACAGCGGATATTGCAAAACGCCAGTATTTTTTGTATTTCCCAATGGAAATTTTTCCAATAGAAATTTTCCCAACAGAAATCTTTCCGTTTGGGAACGCTTCATACAGCAGCACCATGCCCACTGCGGTGAAAAAGGGCATATACTGGCATGAACGATAAAACGTGACCTTGGCCTCTATAATTGTGAGCAGAAAAGGCGTAAAAAGCATTCCCAAAAACAATAGCAAATACCATAAATTCTTTTTCCTAACAGCCGCGGAAACGGCATATATGCCAAACACCCAGCATGCCAGCTCATAGCCCGTGATAGGAAGATAAACAATGGCATTTACATGATAAACTACCCAAAACCGCTTTGCCAGCATAAAAAGCTCCTGCAATCCTTCCTTGCTTCCAAATAGCCTAAGCATACCCTGCATACTGTGCAGGCCGATCACAGAGTCTGTCGTATAAATATGGAACACCACTGTCAATAGTGCCTGCATAGCGCTTCTCAGTATCATGACGCACACCACAATAGCAGCCCCCAGCGCCAGACTTATCATAAAATATTTCGATTTTTGATCCCTGATAGAAAAAAACAGAATAACCAAAATCCCCAAAATATACAGCACAAGAAAGGATTCATAGCATCCCGCCGCCGTCCAGATAAAAAGCAGACTGGCCACCAAGGATTTTATTTTTCCCCTGCCTTCCCGCGTCAGACCTTCATAATAAAAGAGCAGCGCCAGCGCAGTAAATATGTACCCCATTCCCACGCCATTGTGCAAATAGTATATGAAATCAAAGCTGATAATGGGATTGGATACAAACAAACAGGAAAAGATGATATACGCAGCAGTTCCCAGTCTTTTCCCCATGATGCGGTTCAAAAGCACACAGAATAAAATAGCGGCGGCCATCAGAAAGGCTGCTCCCAGCAACTCCGTTATAAAGGGGGAAAACTTAGAAAGATTGAGAAATTTATTTAGTATATACAGCACCCATCTTCCCACCTCCACATTCAGCCCTTCCTCAAGATAGAGCTCCATGGCAGTATCATCAATGCCGATGCTGGGATGGGTAATCGCAAAACCATAACTGCATATTGTCGTAATCAAAAGGGCGGTCAGATATATTTTATTCTTTATGATCTCTCCCGCCTCGCTGAAAATTTTTTTCAAACCTAAAATACCTCCGTGGAATTTACGTGCATCATCTCATATTCAGTATTTTAACATAGCACACTGCCAGAGACAATTAAGAAAATCCCCTGTCAGACACGTGCTCATAAGGCGCACTCAGAAAAATGGATTAGCACTTTACGCTAATCCATTTCAAATAACCATTGATAAAGGGGTCCAGATTGCCGTCCAGCACAGCGTCCACATTTCCGGTCTCCACTTCCGTCCTGTGGTCCTTCACCATCGTATAGGGCTGCAGCACATAAGAACGAATTTGATTTCCCCATCCAATCTCTTTTACTTCTCCTCTGATATCTGAAAGCTTTTCCACGTTGGCTTCCTTCTTTAACAGATACAGCTTTGCCTTCAGCATCTGCATAGCCTTATCCTTGTTCTGGAATTGGCTTCTTTCATTCTGGCACTGTACCACCGTGCCTGTGGGAATGTGTGTGATACGCACGGCCGAGGAGGTCTTGTTGATATGCTGTCCTCCTGCACCGCTGCTTCGATAGGTATCGATACGCAGATCCTTTTCGTCGATCTCCACATCCAGATTTTCCTCCAGCTCAGGCATAACATCCAGAGAAACAAAGGAAGTCTGTCGTTTTCCCTGGGCGTTAAAGGGGGATATGCGCACCAGGCGGTGCACACCCTTCTCGGACTTCAAATAGCCGTAGGCATTCACCCCGTTGACCTGAAAGGTCACCGACTTGATGCCCGCCTCGTCTCCGTCCAGATAGTCCAGCACCTCAACGGAAAAGCCCTTCCGCTCCGCCCATCTGGTATACATACGGTAAAGCATGCCGCACCAGTCACAGCTTTCCGTACCGCCTGCTCCGGCATTCAGCTTCAGGATCGCGTTGCATTTGTCGTACTCTCCCGACAGAAGGGTATCAATGCGCAGCGCCTCCAGCTCGTTTATAAACTCATCCAGCTCGCCCCGGATTTCCTGCACCATCTCCTGGTCGTTCTCCTCATACCCCAGCTCGATTAAGGTGAGGATATCCTCGTACTGGGTGGAGAGCTTATTGTACTGCTCAACGGTGTCCTTTAAATTTTTCAGTTCCTTCATCTGCTTGTTGGAACGGTCCGGGTCATCCCAAAATCCGGGAGCCTCCATCTCCATTTCCAGCTCTTCGATCCGCTTTGACTTGTTAGCCAGGTCAAAGTGAATCCCTCACTTCCGCTAATGGAGTTTCATAGGACAGAATTTCTGATTTCATGTTGTCTAATTCAACCATTTCACGTCACCTCTTTCCATTTTTATTTTTTGCTGCTTTTAGGCCTTACGCCCACAGCACTGCTTATATTTCTTTCCGCTGCCGCAGGGGCAGGGATCATTGGGATACACCTTGGCGTTGGCCCGCTTTACAGGTCCCTTTGGCGCGCTGTCATCCTTGTTGGTGCCGGTAACCTTAGCCACCTGCTCCCTTTCCACCTTCTGCTCTATCTTAATATGGAACAGAAGTCTGACAGTCTCCTCCCTGATATTCTGGGTCATTTCATCAAACATTTCATAGCCGCTCATCTTGTATTCCACAAGAGGGTCTCTCTGTCCATAGGCCTGAAGTCCAATGCCCTGGCGCAGCTGCTCCATGTCGTCGATATGATCCATCCATTTGCGGTCTATCACCTTTAACAGGATGACGCGCTCCAGCTCCCTGATGGCCTCCGGCTCAGGAAACTCCGCTTCCTTGCTCTCGTAAAGCTTCACCGCCTCTTCCTTCAGCTGCTGCTTTAAGCTGTTTTTCTTCGGCTTTTGGATTCTCTCCAGCGTCACAGGCTGCAAGGGAATGGTGGGGATCAGCAAGGTGTTCAGCTCGTTAAGATCCCACTCTGCTGCCTCCGCGTCGTCATTGATACAGATATCCACACAGTTTTCCGTGATGTCCGTTATCATCTTGTAAATCACATCCCGCATGCTCTCGCCGTTTAACACCCGGCGGCGCTCCTCGTAGATGATCTCCCTCTGCTCGCTCATGACTCTGTCATACTCAAGCAGGTTTTTACGGATGCCAAAGTTATTATTCTCGATCTTTTTCTGAGCGGACTCAATGGCATTTGTCAGCGCCTTATGCTCGATTTCCTGCCCTTCCGGAATGCCCAGGGCGTTAAACATATTGATGAGACGCTCGGAGCCAAACAGACGCATCAGATCATCCTGCAGGGAAATATAAAATTTGCTCTCTCCGGGGTCTCCCTGACGTCCGCTTCGTCCGCGCAGCTGATTGTCAATACGCCTGGATTCGTGGCGCTCTGTGCCGATGATCTTAAGACCCCCGGCCGCCCTGGCCTCCTCGTCCAGCTTAATATCCGTACCTCGTCCGGCCATATTTGTGGCGATGGTCACCGCCCCGTGAATTCCGGCATCCGCCACGATCTCAGCCTCCAGCTCATGGAATTTTGCGTTCAAAACCTTGTGCTGAATGCCCTTTTTGGTGAGCAGGCGGCTGATCTCCTCGCTGGCCTCGATGGTGATGGTGCCCACCAGCACAGGCTGTCCCTTGGCGTGGGCCTCCTCCACCGCATTTATGATAGCATGGAGCTTTTCCGCCTTAGTCTTGTATACCGCGTCCTGCAGATCCTTCCGGATCACAGGCTTATTGGTGGGAATCTCCACCACATCCATGCCGTAAATTTCACGGAACTCGTTTTCCTCGGTAAGTGCAGTACCTGTCATGCCGCATTTTTTCTCAAATAAATTAAAGAAATTCTGGAAGGTGATGGATGCAAGGGTCTTGCTCTCTCTCTTTACCTTCACATGCTCCTTTGCCTCGATAGCCTGGTGCAGGCCGTCGGAATAACGGCGTCCCGGCATGATACGCCCTGTAAACTCATCTACGATCAGCACCTGGTCGTCCTTTACCACATAGTCCTGATCCCGGAACATAAGATTGTGAGCCCGCAGCGCCAGAATGATATTGTGCTGGATTTCCAGGTTTTCCGGGTCGGCAAAGTTATCAATGTGGAAAAAGCGCTCTACCTTCTCCACGCCAGCAGCCGTCAGGTTGATGACCTTATCCTTTTCATTAACGATAAAATCTCCCGTCTCCTCCTGAACCACACCCATGATGGCGTCCATTTTCGTCAGCTCGTGCATATCCTCGCCCCTGTGCATCTGCCTTGCCAGCAGATCGCACATTTCGTAAAGAGCTGTAGACTTGCCGCTTTGTCCGGAAATGATAAGCGGCGTTCTGGCCTCGTCAATGAGCACGGAGTCCACCTCGTCGATAATGGCATAGTGCAGGCCCCGCAAAACCAGCTGCTCCTTATAGATCACCATGTTATCTCTCAGATAGTCAAAGCCCAGCTCATTGTTGGTCACATAGGTGATATCACAGGCATAGGCCGCCTGTCTCTCCTCGGAGGTCATGCTGTTTAACACAACTCCCACCTTTAAGCCCAGAAACTCATGCACCTGGCCCATCCACTCCGCGTCACGCTTGGCCAGATAGTCGTTTACAGTGACCACCTGCACCCCTTTGCCCTCCAGAGCGTTCAGATAGGCAGGCAGCGTGGATACCAGCGTTTTTCCCTCACCTGTACGCATCTCGGCAATGCGGCCCTGATGCAGAATGATACCGCCGATGAGCTGCACCCGGTAATGCTCCATGTTCAGCACCCGCTTTGCTGCCTCTCTGACCGTTGCAAAGGCCTCCGGCAGAAGATCGTCCAGCGTCTCTCCTCCGGCCAGCCGTTTCTTATATTCCTCGGTTTTTCCCCGAAGCTCTTCATCGGAGAGAGCCTGCATGGAGGGACGAAGCTCTTCTATTTTGTCCACCAGAGGCATAATGCGCTTCAGCTCCCTTGCGCTGTGAGTGCCAAATATTTTTTCTATTACTTTCATATCGTTTCCTTACCAATCCGTTCCTGTTTCCATATGCTTTTTTACAGAATCCAAACCATATTGTAACAGATTTGCAATGGATATTCAAGCATTGTATCTTTCCCGTCCGTGAACAAATTATGAAGATTGTGTAAAAATTGACATACACAGGGAAAAAAAGTATAATCAAGTCATGATTAAGAAAATTTCAACCATACAGCTTGTTCCCGGGATGACGGTGGCTGAGGATGTGTTTACCTATGACCGCCAGCTGATCCTTTCCAAGGGAACCATTCTTAACGACAGATTGATCATGAAGCTTGATCTGTACGGCATACTGACTATTTTTATAGAAGGCTCTGTTTCAGCTTCTTCTTCGGAGGTCTCCCCCCAGGAGCAGACCTATCTGCAGCGCATCAAGGAAGACCCTGTTTTCCCTGTTTTCAAACGGGAATATGAGATCAGCGTGGACTTTCTGCAGGAAAATATTAAGCGGGTAATCAAGGGCAGCCTGAAGCTGGACATAAACGAGCTTTTAAAGGGAGTGCTGCGCGTTCTTGGAGTTGACAGGGGCCGCATCGGCATTCTGGATCTTTTACAGAATATGCGGGCCTTTGACTCCTCCACCTTTTCCCACAGCATCAACGTAGCCCTGATCTGCAATTTGTTAGCAGGGTGGCTGAAATGGGATACCAAGCGGGTAGAGCTTGCCACCGCCTGCGGGCTCTTTCATGATATCGGCAAGATTCAGGTGCCTCACGCCATTATCACAAAGCCGGGCAGGCTTTCTGCCAAGGAGCTGGCCGTCATTCAACAGCATCCGGCTTTAGGCTGTCAGCTTCTGATTTCCCAAAATGCAGACGAGCATATCTGCAATGCCGCTCTGATGCACCATGAACGGTGCGACGGCTCCGGTTACCCCACAGGGCTCAAGGGAGATCAGATCGACCCCTACGCCAAGCTTGTGGCAATCGTGGACGTGTATGATGCCATGACGGCCCCCAGAGTCTACAGAGGACCCTTGTGTCCCTTCCGGGTCATTGAACTGTTTGAGGCTGAGGGCTTCCAAAAATATGAGGTGGCTTATCTGCTGGCCTTTATGGAGAATGTGGTAAATTCCTACATACAAAGCCCCTGTCTGTTAAGCGACGGGCGCAAGGGAACCATTATTTATATCAACAAAAGCCATCTTTCCCGTCCCATCGTCCAGTGCGGCACAGAGTATGTAAACCTGTTAGAGCATCCTGATCTGTCCATTGTAAGCCTTCTGTAGCCTGCTGATATCGGCAGAAACTGATGGGAATCGAAAACAGAAATCAAATTTGTGAGGATTGTATGCAGAAAAAAGAAGAAATTCCTATGAAAGAAGAAATTCATGTGTATGTAAATATGCCGGGGTTTTCCCCGAATTTTCCCACCGTGGGGGAGGCTCTCGCCGCAGTGTCCGGGCAGGACGCCAAAAATAAGACGCTGCCGGACACCCAGCGCACCTTCCCCGCCCCCTTTTCGGAGGAAACGCCTGCCTTTATTCATATTGGAAAAGGCATTTACCGGGAGAAGCTCACCGTCACCCGAAACCGTCTGACCCTTCTTGGGGAGGATTGCGAGAACACCATTCTGGTATACGGCGACGGCGCTTTTGATGTGATGGAGGACAACAGCAGACGGGGCACCTTCCGCACCGCCTCCTTCCGCATTGACGCCAACGACTTCACTGCCAGGCATCTCACCTTTCAAAATGACGCCGGATTCGGTCATACGGCAGGCCAGGCACTGGCTCTCTACGCAGAGGGTGACAGGCTTTATCTGGAGGACTGCAGGCTTCTTGGAAGCCAGGACACACTGTTTACCGCCCCGCTTCCCCTAAAAGAGGCAAAGCCCGGCGGCTTTACCGGCCCCGGAGAGCACCGGCCCCGGGTACTGGGCCGCCAGCTTTACCGCAGCTGCTTTATTCAGGGAGACGTGGATTTTATCTTCGGCGGCGGCATCGCCTATTTTGAAAACTGTACCATCTTTTCCAAGCTGCCCGGAGACCGCATTCCTCCGGAAAGCCCCAAAGAAGAAACTATTTACGGATATGTCACTGCGGCCAGCACTCCCAAAGGGCAGCCCTATGGCTATGTATTTCAGGACTGTCGTCTTACCAGCGACTGTCCGCCCCGCAGCGTCTACCTGGGCAGGCCTTGGCGTGAATGGGCCAAAACCGTATTCCTTCACTGTGAGCTGGGAGAGCACATCCATCCTTTGGGCTGGAATGACTGGGGAAAGCCCCACGGTCATTTTTACTACGGAGAATATGATTCTTACGGCCCCGGAGCAAACCCGGACACCAGAGCCGATTTCTCCCATCAGCTGACAAAAGAGGAAGCTGCGGAATATACCCTGGACAGGGTTCTGCAGGGCTGGAGACCCTAAGCTTGAAACATGTTGATTCATTTCCCACTGTTTCTTACTGCTTCCTGCGCCAGATGCACCGCTCCCATCAGACCCGCCTGGTTTCCCAGAGCCGCCTGTCTGATGCGCACGCCTGCCGTCCCCGGAGAAATCCGGCCGGGAAGACGCTTTCTTATTTCCTCCGCCACATACTGCTGGGCCATGACGCCGCCCCCCAAAACCAAATCACTGGGATTAAATATATGGACCAGGCTGACCAGGCCATAGGTAACCTCGTCAATCCATCGGTCCACGATTTCTTTGATCTGCGGGCGATTCATGGCGGCAAAAATCTTCTTCCCATTGTCCAGGGAGGCATCCACAGACTTCGCCATCCGCACCAGCGCTGTGGTGGAGGCATATTTCTCATAACAGCCGTCAAATTCTCCCTGTCCCATATCCTCAGGATGCACCACTATGCCGCCGAAGCTGCCTGCAAAAAAGCTGCTGCCATAATAAATTCCGCCGTTTATCACAATGGCTCCGCCCACTCCTGTTCCGTAGGTCAGGCACAGGAAATCGGAAAGCCCCTTGGCCGCCCCATAGTAAAGCTCTCCAAGCGCAGCGGCATTCACATCATTTTCCACAGCCACCGGCACTTGAAATTCTTCTTCCAAAATCTTTTTTACCTGTGTCCCCGTGTAGTCCGGAATATTGTCATTGGCATAAAAAATACTGCCGTCCCTTGTATCCACCTGCCCTGCAGTGCTGATGCCAATGGCCTCAAACCCACGATAACTGCGCAGAATTTCCTTCGCCTGCTCCATCAGGCGCCCCCCGCCTTCCCTGGCATGGGTGGCCTCCTCTCTTTTCTCCTCTAAGCTTTCTCCTGTCCAAAGCCCGGATTTGACAGCTGTTCCGCCGATATCCAAAACTGCGATATTCATGACTTTTCTTCCCTCAAGGCATCCGCAAAGGATTTTGTAATCAGCTGCGGCCTCGTGATAATGGAGCCCACCACCACGCTGTAGCAGCCAAGGTCAATCACCCGTCTTGCCTTTTGGGGGGTGTTGATATTGCCCTCCGCAATCACCGGATGCTTCACCTGTGCAAGAATGCTTCTTATAATTTCAAAATCATTATTCTCTATTCTAAGTCCTGCGCTCTGAGGCGTGTATCCCACCATTGTAGTGCCGATAAAGTCAAACCCCAGCCGATCTGCATAGACAGCCTCCTCCACAGTGGAGCAGTCTGCCATAAAAAGCTGATCCGGATACTCTGCCTTCACCTCCTGGAAAAATACTTCCAGGCTTTTATCCCCCGGTCTCAGAGCTCCCGTTGCATCCATGGCAATGATTTCCGGTTTTACCTCCATAAGCTCTTCGATCTCTTTCATGGTGGGCGTGATATAAACCCGGCTGCCTTCGTAGTCCCTCTTTACAATACCGATGATGGGAAGCCTTGTCTCCTCCTGAATCTGCCGAATGTCCTCCTTTGTGTTGGCACGGATTCCGGCCGCTCCTCCCATCTTCGCCGCAACCGCCATTCTTCCCATGATATAAGAGGAATGCAGCGGTTCCTCGGGCAGAGCCTGACAGGAAACTATCAGCTTTCCCCTTAAACTTTCCACTCGTTTGTCCATTGCTATGCCTCCTCTTTATTCAGACATTCCAGGCTGACCTTGCTGCCCGGATCATTTCCGCCGCCTCTGCAGCAACAGCAATATCTTCTTTGTTCAACCCTGTGAGAGGCTTTCTGACACCGCCGATATCCAATCCCTCATTGATGCGCAGAACCTCCTTGATCACCGCATACATATTGGCCCGTCCGGAGCACAGCTTATAGATAATGGCATTCACCGTATGCTGGAGGCGGCAGGCCTCGTCCATGCTTCCAGCCTTTACCAATCTGTCAAGCTCCAAAAACAGCTCCGGCATTGCGCCATAGGTTCCTCCAATGCCGCCCTGTGCCCCAATGACCCGTCCGCTGATAAACTGTTCGTCCGGCCCGTTGAAAATAATATAGTCCTCTCCTGCCAGCTGCTTGAAAATCTGAATATCCTGCACCGGCATAGAGGAATTCTTCACTCCGATCACATTGGGATTTTTCATCATTTCCTTAAGCAGGCTCTGTGTCAGCGCAACGCCGGCAAGCTGGGGAATATTGTAGATAATAAAATCCGTCTGGGGCGCTGCCTGGCTGATATCGTTCCAGTATTCTGCAATGGCATATTCCGGAAGATGAAAATAAATGGGCGGTATGGAAGCGATGGCGTCCACCCCCAGGCTCTGTGCATGGGCTGCCAGCTCCTGGCTGTCTCTGGTGTTATTGCAGGCCACATGGGCGATCACCGTCAGCCTTCCCGCCGCCTCCTCCATGACATTTTCAAGCACCTTTCTGCGGTCCGCAACACTCTGATAAATACATTCCCCTGAAGAGCCGTTGACATAGACCCCTTTTACTCCCTTATCCACAAAGTAACGTGTAAGCGCCCTTACGCGCTGGGGACTGATATCTCCCTCCTCGTCGTAGCAAGCATAAAATGCGGGAATGACCCCTTTATATTTTTCTAAATTCCTCATGTCTCTCCTCACTTCTGCACTGCCTTTTGGACACTTCAAGTCTGTGGCGGCAGCGCGGACACAAACTTGCCCGTTCCCTTCTAAAGACCACAATCAATATAGTTTTTCAACAACCGCCTTGGAGGTTCTTCGGTTGTTTTCTGCGGAAACGGCATAATTCCTTCTATAATATTCGCAAAACAATATATCAATAATGTAAAGCTGGCTCAGCTTCGCCCCCATGGAGCCTCCCTCCAGGGGTCCCTCATTGCAGCCGCACAGCAGCACGCCATCTGCATAGGTGGTAAGGGGAGACTTGGCAAATCTGGTAATTGCCACCATTTTTGCCCCTACCTCCTTCAAAATGTCTGCCACATAAACCGTATCCTTTGTGGCTCCGGAAAAGGAAATAATAAAGTATAAATCATCCGGAGTCGCCATGGACGCGGTCATGGCCTGCATATGCGGGTCATCCACACAACTGACCTTATCCATAATGCGCAGAAACTTATTGCGGGCTTCCATGGCTGTGAGCAGACTGTCCCCGATTCCAAAGAAGTAAATACGCTTGGCCTTTTCCATCATCTCCAGAATTTTATCCACATTATTTTGATCTAAGAGAGAATGGGTTTCCCGAAGTGCACTGATGTGGCTCTCTAAAATACGGCTCATCTCGCTCTGCAGGGAAGGTGTTTCTGCCTGTGCACTCTTTTGCGCCTCGGACTGCTCTGTATCCTCCGCCGCAAGGCACAGGGAAAGTTTCATCTTAAACTCCTGATACCCTTTGGCTCCCAGGGACCGGCAGAATCGAAAAACAGTGGCCTCCGCCGCCTGACAGGCATCTGCAAGCTCCGTAATGGACATAAAAAGCACTTGATTTGTGTTCTTCAGTACATAATCGGCGATCTTTTTCTCCGTTTTCGTAAACTTATTATATAAAATTTGAATGTCCAGCAATAAACCTGTAGCCTGCATATATCCTCCTTAAGTCCTGTCCCTAATGCCTAAAGGGGCATAGTGAACCCGCGTCGGTTCTGTTTCTTCTCTTACCTGCCGCTGTTCTTATCCCTTCACTGCCCCCATGGTGATTCCCTGGGTAAAGTATTTCTGGAACATTAGAAAGATTGCAATAATAGGAATTGCTCCCAATGCTGCGCCCGCCATAATCAATCCGAAATCATTAGACATTTCCGCCTGCAGCTTGGCAATTCCCAGGGAAATCGTCAAAGTGCTCTGGGAATTCAGCATAATCAGCTGTAAAAAATAGTCGTTCCATGTGCTGATAAAGGTAAAAATGGCAAGAGCCCCGATGCCGGGCTTTACAATGGGAAGCACGATGGTCAAAAAGGTCTGTACCTCTCCCGCTCCGTCAATCCTCACTGCCTCCAGCATTTCCGTGGGAATGGTTTCAGAAAACTGCTTCATCAAAAAGATTCCAAAGGGCCAGCCCACCGTGGGAAGGATGACTGCCCAGATGGTGTCATGGAGATTCAAGAAAGACATCTCCTTTAAAAGCGGTACCAGAACCACCTGCTTGGGAAGCGCCATGGCACAAATAAAAATACTGAATAAAATCGTCTGACCCACAAAGCGCTTCTTTGCAAGCGCATATCCCGCCATAGAAGCGGTCAGACAGGTAAGTCCCATGGCAATCACCGCTATAGCCACACTGTTAAAGAGCCAGCGCAGCGCCGGATTCCCAAACAGCTTCTCATAATTTATCATCGTGGGGTTCAGGGGAAACCACTGGGGCTTTGCGGCATTAATCGTCATAGCATCCTTAAAGGATCCTGTTACAATCCAATAAACTGGAAAAATAAACAAAAATGCCAAAACCACTAATATTATAACAGTAACCACCTTATAAATCGACAGTTTTCCTGCTTTCTTTTTTGTTTTTTCCATAATTCCTCTCCCTCCTAATCCACACTTCCGGCCTTGGTCACCTTAAATTGAATTGCGGAAAACACAGCGATGACAATAGCCAGAAATACCCCCATCGCATTTCCATAGCCGTACCGGTAAAGCTTGAATGCTTCATAATAAATGTAATACATAATGGTATCTGTGGAATGATTCGGTCCTCCTGAGGTTAAAAGCTGTATCAGTGCGTAGCACTGAAAGGAATTTATGGTAGTGATCACCAAGATATAAAGGGTGGTAGGCATAATAGAAGGCCATTTAATTCTCCAGAAAGTCTGGAAATTGGTGGCGCCGTCCACCTGGGCCGCCTCAACAATAGAGTTGTCCACATTTCCCAGGGCCGCCACATAAAGTACAATAGGCTGGCCGATGGATGTTGTAAAGAGAATAAGTATAATACACCAGATAGCGAATCTTTCATCCCCCAGCCAGCTGATATTTTCGTCGATTACCCCGGCTGCATTCAATACATAATTAAAAAGTCCCGTATATTTGTTGAACATCCATTTCCAGACAACCGCAACTGCAACCGTACCCGTAACCACAGGCAGATAAAACACACAGCGGAAAAAGGATCTGGATGCCGCATGCAGAGGATAAATCGCCGCGCTGACCCAGAGGGAGAAAATGGTAACTACAGGCACCGCTACAATTACAATCAATACGGTATTTTTCAAGGCTCTGATAAAAATCGGATCCTGAAACATTTCAATATAATTCCCAAATCCCACGAACGTAAAGTCTGTCATGGTATAATTAAAAAAGCTGGTTACAAGGCACATTATCATGGGAACAATGATAAAGCCCACAAAAAATATCAGTGCAGGCAGAAGAAACAGGTAAGCCGCTCTGGTTTCGCGCATTACCAGTATCCTGCTTCGTTTGGTATACTGTTTTTTACCTGACATTTTGCCAACCGTCATGAGTATTACCCCCGTTTGTTTTCTGCTTTTTGAAAAGGCATCCGGCCTTTGTTGAAAAGCCGGATGCCAAAGGTTTCCATCAGATTAATTTGCTGCTGCCGCCGTAGCTGCGTTACAGGTTTCCACATAAGCGTCTGCTGCCGTCTGAACATCTTCGCCGCCAAAAATCTGCTGAAGCATGTTCCACCATGCAGTACGCTGCTCTGCCCAGCCGCCTGTTACATTGTAGTAATCTCCCAGGTAAGGTCCGAAACTTGCGAATACTTCCATGCGGGCCTCATCCTCTGTGCCTGCGTATACATTTCCGAAGGAAGCTCTTACCGGGAAGAAGCCTGTGCTGGAAACGCTCAAAGGTCCCTGAACCGCATCGTCGCAGATAAACTCAATAAACGCCTTTGCAGCTTCCGCCTTTGCCTCATCGCCGTTGTCAAAGATACCAAAGCCGTAGATTCCACCGCAAAGCTCAGGTGTGCCGCTCTCAGAAGGGAAGGCAACCGGATAAGGTGTAAAGCCTACCACCGAAGCATACTGTGCCTCATTGGAAGCATTCCAGCAGAAGGTCATTGCCACGGTTCCATTGGAAAACAGCTGAAGCTCATCACTTGCCTGCGCTCCTGCATCGTAGCTTAAAAGTCCCTCCTGGGTCCAGTCTACAAGCTGCTGCAGGCCCTTTACGCCCGCTTCGGAGTTCATGGTCCACTGTGTGTGATCTGCATTGGTAAATTCTGCATTGTAAAGATTCATGGCAAGGGCGCGTGTTCCCTGGTCCCCGCCCTGACCGCCGCAGTAAACGATACCGTTCTCCTGTGCAACGCCTGCATCCTTAAGCGCCTGAAGCGCTTTCTCAAAATTCTCGGTAGTCCAGGTGCGATCCTCATTTATGTACTGAAGTGCATCTGCGGCCTCAAACATTTCATAGTTGATAGCCATGCAATGAGTGGTCATACAGAGAGGATATTCATAAAAGACACCTTCTGTAGACTGACATGCGCTTACCACTGCCTCGCTGGTGGCAGAAATATCTGCAAGAGCCTCATCGTCCCAAAGATCAGACAGATCCAGCATCTTTCCCTTCGCTCCCCAGTTGCTTACCAGTCTCTCGGGTCCCTCCATGATAATATCCGGTGTTGTTCCAGCCTCAATGGCAGCTGTCACCTGATCATCTCCGGAAGTGTAATCAAGATATTCCACCGATACACTTATGTTAGGATACACCTCGTTAAAAGAAGCAATAAATCCATTCACCGTTTCCTCGTCGCCAAAGCTTCCAATGGGGTATGTCCACATCGTAATATCTGCGCTGAGGTCTGTACCGGCTGCTGCTTCCGTCCCGGCAGCGGTCTCCGCTGCAGTCTCAGCAGGGGCAGAGGTCTCCGTCTGTGTATTGGTACCGGAATTGGACGTCTCCTGCTGTGAGCCGCAGGCCGCCATGGAGAATGCCATGACACCTGTCAACAATAACGCGAGTGCTCTTTTCTTTTTCATACTTTGTCCTCCTTAATATGAGACATTTATCAACTTGTATATTTACAGTACTATGGAACCAGCTCTGTGTCAACAACTTTTTAAAAAAATTTTCACCATTTTTGAAAGTAATTTTCATTATTCAGTTTTTTGCACAAAACCATTATGTTTTTTATGTCTATTTTTAACAAAGTATTTGTTTTACTTCCTTTTTATCGCAAAAACATGATATAATGAGTGCAAACAAGCCCGGGGAAGCCTGCTCACCCAAAGGGAGCGGCAATCTGATTACAATTTTAAGGAGAACTGCAAATGATATATGACAAGATAAGCAATATTGAAAACTATCTGGGGATAACCCCCAACTTGGACACGGCTATCCGTTTTCTGGCGTCTCAGGATCTGAACGCGCTGCCGCTGGGAAGAACTGTCATAGACGGCGACCTGGTTTTTGCAAATGTGATGGAGGCAGATGCGGTGCCTGCAGAGGAAAAGGAATTTGAACTGCACAGAGAGTATATGGATATTCAAATTGATCTTACGGGAGTTGAGCGCATCGAAATCGGCGATTCCGCTTCCATGGAGCTTACAGCCTATCACCCCGAAACGGATTTTGGCACTGTAAAATGCCCTGCAGCAGCCTCCTGTGTGCTGGGGCCGGGAAACTTTATCCTCTGTATGATATCGGAACCCCATAAACCCGGCATTCTCCATACAAGAGAGCAGGCCCATCTGAAAAAATGTGTGGTGAAGGTACGCAGGCAGTAGGAACCACCCTTTGCCACAGGCTTCCTGTTTCATCAAAAAACGCTCTGAAGGGATTTTCTCCCTCTCAGAGCGTATTTTTTATCCACACTGCTTATGCGTTTTTTATGCCTGTTCATAAAGCTTCAAAATAAAATCCTTTGCCTGCAGATTGTTCTCCGGTGTCGTATCCTCCAGGGTGGCATGGATAAAGGGCTTTCTCTCCTTCATAAATTTCAGCACCGCAGTGTAATCCATCTGTCCAAAGCCGCAGCCCACAGATTTCAGTTTTCCATCCTCCACCACATAGTCCTTCAGATGCACCATGGCTACATCAGGCCCAAGCAGCTCCACGGCCTCCTCCACAATGGCGGTCTGCTCCTTGTAATTGCTGATATCCAAAAGATTTACAGGGTCCAATATAATCTGAAGATTGGGGGAAGCAATTTCATCCAGCACTCTTCTGGCTCTTGCAGGATTGCATACAATGTGCTTCCACACCGGTTCAATGGCCAGAATCACACCCATCTGCTCCGCATATCTGACCACAGGCCGCAGGTTGGTAATAAAGGTCTGCAGCGCCTCCTCCCCATGGCATTCCGGCACATAGGTGTAGGTCTCGTTGGGCGCTCCCGTCTCGGTGCCCACCACTCCGCACCCAAGCAGGGAAGCAAAGCGGATATGGGCCATATAACGGTGCACTGTTTTTTCCAGCTGCTGCCTGTTTGGATTTGCCAGATTCAGGTAACAGCCAAGCACGGCGATATCCACCTGATTTCTTGCAAAGAGATTTTTCAAATACATGGCAAAGCCCGGCGTCAGGGCCTCATCTGTGGTGGGATACTCATCGATCACCTTTGCAAGGGCCAGATGACCGCACTGAAAACCCAGTCTGTGAACATCCGCAATCCGCTCCTCCAGGGGCAGCTTTTTTGTGTCGTGTAATCTGATTCCTAACTGCATCTTTCCTCCTCCAATTCATCTACGCCGATCAGTTCGTATGCGTCTCCAGTCTGTCCTTCGATTCGCACCTGATCCAAAACCAGTCTTGCAACATTTCTTGCAAAAAGTCCTCTTTTGCTGCTTCTTTCGACACCCTCCGACATAGCGGGCACATCCGTTTTGGCATTTTCCGCAAAGCTGATAGATATGTTTTTCATTATGATTTCTTCGATTTTCTGCTCGGGCAGGCCGTCAAAATACGCTGCCGCCACATGACAGTTTGTACACTCCATATTTTCAAAGACCATTTTCTTAATTGACGGCGTTCTGTCATCTACCGGGTACGGCTCTCTTGACTGCACATATTTTGTCTTTCCATCCGGGTCGCAGAAATAAAAGGCGTTGACTACCAGAGGCGTCATCACATGATCCAGAGTCAGATTCCGGAAAACAATATTGCTTAAGACAGCATCCTTTCCCCTTCCCCGTCTGGTCTTGATCCGAAGTCCCCTGTCCGTATGGCGGAAAATACAGTCCTCCACAGTGAGATTCACAACGCCTCCTGCCATTTCGCTGCCCACGGTCACGGCCCCGTGCCCGTTTTCCATAAGGCATTGGCGGATATGGATATCCTCCGAAGGGGTTTTATGCTTCCTTCCCATGTAAATCTTGCCGCTCTTGACTGCGATACAGTCATCTCCCAGTGAAAAGCGCACACCCAGAATCTCCACATTCTTGCAGGATTCCGGGTCCAGTCCGTCCGTATTGGGGGAATCCGCCGGATTTTCCACCGTCAATGCAAGAAACCTGAGATCATTGCTGAAATAGGGATGTAAGGTCCAGGAGGGAGAATTGCAGAATTTCAATCCCTGGAGGGTAATATTTTTACAGCCGCTTAAAAAGAAAAGCCTGGGGCGGAAGGCAATATTCATCACCTTGGGGTCTTTCCACCAATTTTCCTTGGAGGCGTTGCCGTTTATGACGCCTTCCCCGTACAGCACCACATCCTCCACGCCAACGCCGCAGATAATGCCGGAAAACATGGGAAGTGGATTGCCCTCCCAGGTTCCCAGATTATATTCGTCCGTCTCGTCATAGCTTTCGATCATGCCCGGGAACACAGGAAAACGGGTTCTGTCCGTGTCTGCTTTCAGCTCCGCTCCCCTGGCCAGCTCCAGGCGGATATGGCTCTTTAAAAACAGACTAGTAATCCGGTAGGTGCCTGCGGGAAAATAAATACGGCTGTTTCTGGGACAGGCCATAATGGCCGCCTGAATAAAATGGGTATCGTCCTGTATGCCGTCTCCCTTGGCTCCGAAGCGGGTCACATCCAGCGTCACAAACTCATAATCGGTTTTAAAGGACACCTCCCCCACCTTCTCCTGCCCGTCATACACCTCTATCAGCTGCCTGGAATCGGGTTTAAGACCGTACAGGGAGGTAATGGTGCGGTCAGAGGTCGTCTTTTCTGCGCCGTTTACAAAGATCCGATAGGGACGCAGCGTAAAATAACGCCCGCCATCTTTCATTTCAATCACGGCGCTTCTGGCCGTGTGCATCACATGAATAATTTCCATTTTGCCCCTCCTTTAACAAAACACCTGATATTTTTCTGTCAAAAGCACATAATCCTGGCAGGCCTGTCTCACAGCGCCGCGAAACAGCTCGCAGGCCCGGGAATCCTTCCCAGCCCATACGCTGTCTCCATCCTCCTTAAGATAACGGCTTATGATTTCTTTTACATTTTCTTTAAAGATATCAACAAGCTCCCTGTAATATTCATAAATCTCAGGGCTCATACAGTCGATGGTGCGAATCAGCATATCCGCTGCAGCAGCTGCGTTTTCAAATGTGTAATCCTGCTTCAGCAGCTTGTTTATCGTCCGCATCTGAGTCATAATATCAGGATAGCCCTCCTTTTTGTTGCAGGCCGTCTCGTATGCCGCATAAACAGGATAGACCCACCTGGCAGCCTCATACCGGTCAGGATCGATGGATTTCATGTCAAAAATCCCCTCCTGCGTTCTGGGCAGCTTTTTCAGCTCCTCTACAACACCGGCCGCCGCCTGGGGGTCTTTCTTTCGGATGCTTTCATAAGCCTCCTTCAGCCGTTCTTTCATGCTCATATCCTTTTCCTCTCTCCTTTTTCTCCAGGGCTTCTAGCCCTGTGGGCTGAAACCCTATAAAAAATACCTGCACGCCCTGAGCCGGTGTGAGCTTACTCACAGAGCGCCAAAACCGCAGGTATTTCTCATATATCATTGAATCGTCGCCGACTTTTGAAACGTCCTTTGGGAACCGCCGGCGGTTAGAGCGTCACGCCCTGTTTGAAAATCGCCATGTCGTGGAAGCCCGCCGCCTCAGAGCATACCTGCTTTCCGGAGGCTACCTCCACCACGTAATCAAACAGCTTCTTCGTTTCCTCAGCCATGGTGCTTCCCTCCACCAGAACGCCGGCGTTAAAGTCAATCCAGTTGGACTTTCTGCCAGCCAGCCCGGAATTGGTGGAAATTTTCATGGTAGGAACCGGGGATGCAAAAGGGGTTCCTCTTCCGGTGGTAAACAGCACGATATGCGCGCCTGCTGCAGCCAGGGCGGTTGCAGCCACCAGATCGTTGCCCGGAGCGCTGAGCAGATTTAAGCCCGGCGTCTTTACCGTCTCCCCGTAGGCCAGCACACCCTTCACCTGAGCGCTTCCTGATTTCTGGGTGCAGCCCAGGGACTTATCCTCCAGCGTGGAGATGCCGCCCTTTTTGTTTCCGGGAGAGGGATTCTCATAGATGGTCTGGTTGTGGCTCTTGAAATAATTTTTAAAGTCATTGATGAGAGCCACCGTCTTTTCAAACAGCGCTTCGTCTGCGCAGCGGTTCATCAAAATAGTCTCCGCTCCAAACATTTCCGGCACCTCTGTAAGAATAGTGGTGCCTCCCTTGGAGATCAGAAGGTCTGAAAATTGGCCCACCAGGGGATTGGCCGTAATGCCGGAGAGGCCGTCGCTTCCTCCGCATTTCATGCCCACCACCAGGCGGCTTACGCTGATAGGCTCTCTCTCAAAGCCTGCCGCATAGTCGATGAGCCCCTTGATAATCTCCACTGCCTGGACGATCTCATCCTCACATTCCTGGGCCACCAGGAATTTCACTCTGTTCTCATCGTACTCGCCAATATAAGACTTCAGTACGTCAATATTGCTGTTTTCACAGCCCAGCCCCAGCACCAGGACACCCCCGGCATTGGGGTGGTTAATCAGATCTGCCAGAATGGTTCTGGTGTGCTCCTGATCGTCGCCCATCTGGGAGCAGCCGTAAGGGTGAGGGAATGCAATTACCTCTTCCACACTGCCCTTTACGAAAGCGTTTGCCTCTCTGGCGATGGCGGTGGCCACGTTATTCACGCAGCCCACGGTGGGAATGATCCAGATTTCGTTGCGCACGCCCACCTTGCCGTCAGGCCTTTGAAAGCCCTGGAAGGTAACATCCTCCGTTCTTTTTTCCTCCACGGGCACAGGCTCATAGGTGTAGTCAAGGAGCTCACCCAGGGCCGTCTTGATATTGTGAGTGTGTATCCACTCACCCTCCTTGATATCCTCTGTGGCGTTGCCGATGCGGTAGCCGTACTTGATCACCTCGCCGCCCTTCTTGATATCGCAGATAGCCATTTTATGGCCTGCAGGAATATCCTGGCCTGCGGTGACGGTTTTTTTTCTCCCGTCCCACTCTACCAAAATCTCCTCTCCCTGGGAAATGGGCACAAGCGCCACCACCACATTGTCTTTATCGTTGATTTTTAAGAAATTCTGCATAATGCCGCCCTCATACCATTTTTCTTGATATCATCCAGATAAGCGGTCACCGCGTCGGTAAGTCCCGCCACCTGATTCAGATCCTGGCCGAAGAAATCTTCTTCTCCCAGAAATGCGGTTACAAATGTGCGCGTATCCTTCTCGCAGTTATCCCGGAAGAATTCCAGCACCTTCCTGTCATCCATAATATTATATTCCTGACCGTTTCTGTGTCCGATCAGCGCCTTGTCGCGAATCTCTGTTCCCGTGTAGAAGGCCATCAGCGCAGCCAGAGAGAAGGCAAGGTGCACAGGAAGCTTTCCTGTTTTCTCCACGTATCCCAAAAGGCTGGGCATACACCTTGCTCTCCACTTGGAAACAGAATTTAAGGAGATGGAAAGCAGCGCATGCTTCACATAGGGATTGTTAAAACGAGTGATCACTGCCTCTGCAAACTCCTTAAGCTCTGCCTCAGGAAGGGTCAGCGTAGGAATCACCTCGTCGAAAATGGTCTTCATCATGAAGTTTCTGATGTCATCGTCATCCATGGATTCCTTCACATAATCATTGCCTGCCAGATAGGAGGCCAGCACAAAGGAGGTGTGGGCGCCGTTTAAAATGCGCACCTTTCTCTGCTTATAAGGCTTTTGATTGTCCGTAAAGATTACAGGCAGTCCCGCATCGGGAAGGGGAAGCTCCTTACTGATGTCCTTCTCGCTCTCAATGACCCAGAGGGCAAAGGGCTCTCCCGTCACCAGAAGATGATCCTCATAGCCCAGCTTTTCCCATTCTTCTTTCTCGTTGTCACGAGGATAGCCGGTGATAATGCGGTCTACCAGGGTAGAGGTGAAAATGCAGGCCTCGTCCACCCAGGTCTTAAAGTCGTCGCCCAGCTTCCAGAGATCGATCAGCTGCATCACGCACTTTTTCAGCATGATGCCGTTGTCATCAATCAGCTCTACGGGAAGCATTACCAGACCCTTTTCCTTATCTCCCTTAAAGGTTTCAAACCGGCGGTACAAAAACTTCGTCAGCTTGCCGGGGAAGCTCTTGGGAGGCTTTGCATCAAACCGATCCGTCTCATCGTATACGATTCCCGCCTCAGTGGTATTGGACACTACAAATCTCAGGGTATCCAGCTCTGCCAGGCTCATGTATTTTTCGTATTCCGTGCTGGTGTCCACCGCGTCTGCAACACTGGTGATCTTTCTATTCAAAACCTTCGCCTCGCCGTCAACGATTCCTCTCAAGGAAACCGTGTACTGGCAGTCCTGTCTGTGGAACATTTCCAGATTGCCAAACTCAATGGGCTTGATCAGCACAATATCCCCGTCAAACATGCCCTTCTCATTTGCAATATCAATCATGTAATCCACAAATCCGCGGAGGAAATTCCCCTCTCCAAACTGTACTACTTTGACAGGCCTTTCCTTTTTGCCGGTCATTGCCTTGTTTAAGATTTCCATTTCTGTTTTGTCCTCCATTCCGCGCTCTCCCGCAGTTTAAATCCGCGCCCTGAGAGGGCGCGCTTTTCTTTTCCGATCACCTGCATAAGCTCTTAGAGATTACAAACTCCTTTTGTAAGAGATTATGTAAGTACTTACATAATTAATTTTACTTCCAAAAAATATTTTCGTCAATAACTAAATGGAAAAAGCATCTTGAAAAAAAACACAGCTTTCGCTATAATCAAAATTGGCTTTATGAAACTGCTTACATTTTTCTTTCATGAAAAATATCACCATTACATCAAGGGGTTTTTCACATGACTATTTATGATATTTCTGAAAAAGCGGGGGTTTCCATTGCCACTGTTTCAAGGGTTTTGAACGGAAGCAGCAATGTCAGCGAAAAGACGAAAAAAAAGGTGCTGGACGTCATTAACAAGTATGAGTACACGCCCAATGCCTTTGCCAGGGGCCTTGGTTTAAACACCATGAAAACCATAGGCATCATGTGCGCCGACAGCTCTGACCTATACCTGGCAAAAGCCATTTATTACATTGAGCAGAAGCTGCGGGCCAACGGCTATGACAGTATTCTTTGCTGCACCGGCTATCAGCTGGAGAATAAAATCAGCTCCTTAAACCTTTTGATCACCAAAAAGGTGGACGGCATTATATTGGTGGGCTCCAATTTCATTTATGAAAACGACGCAGACAACAAATATATCGCAGACGCCGCCGCACAGGTGCCGGTAATGCTTTTAAACGCGGCTTTGGATGCACCCAATGTGTACAGCGTGGTGTCGGACGATTACACCTCCATGTACGAGGCCGCTGCCCAGATGATCCACTCCGGCGTAAGGGACATGATCTATTTTTATAACTCCAACTCCTACAGCGGCAAAAAAAAGCGGGCAGGCTTCCAGGCCGCCATGGAGGAAAACAAGCTCTTTGTGCCGGGCAGATCTTTGCAGTATTATCAAGGATCCCACGAGGATATTCCAGCCATGGCAGAGCATTTAAAGGAGCTTTCCGACAAGGGAATTTCCTTCCACGGCATTATTGCCGCCGACGATACGCTGGCGCTGGCCGCCGTGAAATACGCAAAGGCAAAGCACCTGAAAATCCCTGAGGAGATTTCCATCATCGGCTACAATAATTCCATGCTGACAGAGTGCTGCGACCCGCCGCTTACCTCTATCGACAATAAGCTGGAAACTCTCTGCCAGCATTTGATTTCCACGCTTTTAGGAGTGCTTTCCGGAAATGAGATGCCCAAAAAAACCATTTTTTCCGGGGAACTGGTAAAACGGGGCACCACCCGCTGAGGCGTAATGCACAATACAGGTTATTTATAAATTATTTTTCAATAAAACTTTTTTAACAAAAATGGAGGAACAGAAATGAAAGCATTTATGGACAAGGATTTCCTGTTGGAAACAGAAACCGCAAAAAAGCTGTTTCATGACTATGCGGAGAAAACTCCCATACTGGATTATCACTGCCACATCAATCCCAGGGAAATCGCAGAGGACCGTCAGTTTGAAAACATTACCCAGGTATGGCTGGGCGGAGACCACTACAAGTGGCGTTTCATGCGCTCCTGTGGTGTGGATGAAAAATACATCACCGGCGACGCCTCCGACTACGAAAAATTCTGCAAGTGGGCGGAATGCCTGGGGAAGGCCATCGGCAACCCTCTCTTCCACTGGAGCCATCTGGAGCTGCAGAGATATTTCGGCTACAACGGCGTGTTGAACAAAAATACTGCGGACGAGGTGTGGAAGCTGTGCAATGAAAAGCTGGCCCAGCCCTCCATGAGCGTACGCAGCATCATCAAGCAAAGCAATGTGACCCTCATCTGTACTACGGACGACCCCATTGATTCTCTGGAGTGGCACAAGAAGCTGGCTGAGGATGACAGCTTTGACGTAAAGGTGCTGCCCGCCTGGAGACCGGATAAGGCCATGAATATTGAAAAGCCCGATTATCTGGATTATCTGGATAAGCTCACCGTCTCTGCCGGCATGACCGAGATCAACACCTTTGCCGCCTTGAAGGAGGCCCTGAAAAACCGCATGGATTTCTTTGCTTCCATGGGCTGCAACGTATCCGACCACGCGCTGGAATATGTGATGTACTATCCTGCTTCCGACGACGAGATCGAAACCATCTTTTTAAAGAGACAAAACAAGATGGTGCTCACCAAGGAGGAGGAGCTGAAATTCAAGACGGCCTTCATGCTCTTTGTGGGAAGAGAATATCACAAGCGCGACTGGGCAATGCAGCTTCACTACGGCTGCAAGCGCGACAACAATACATTAATGTATGAAAAGCTGGGCCCTGATACAGGATATGACTGCATCAACAACTATGCTCCCTCTGCGCAGATGGCTGACTTTTTGAACGCTCTGATCGTAACCGATGAGCTTCCCAGAACCATCCTTTACAGCTTAAATCCCAACGATAACCAGGCCATTGGAACTATTTTGGGATGCTTCCAGGATTCCACTGCCGTTGCCAAGATTCAGCAGGGCAGCGCATGGTGGTTCAACGATCACAAGACCGGCATGCAGGATCAGATGATCTCCTTAGCCAACCTTGGCAACCTGTCCGGCTTTGTGGGAATGCTCACCGACTCCAGAAGCTTCCTGTCTTACACAAGGCATGAATATTTCCGGCGCATTCTGTGCAATCTGATCGGCAACTGGGTGGAAAACGGCGAATTCCCGGCTGACATGGATACCTTGTCCCAGATTGTCACCGATATCTCCTACAATAACGCCAAGAGATATTTCAAATTCCCGCTGTAAAATTTTTCAGGTAATGCTGCCTGAAAACGCGCGCCCGCCGGGCGCACATAAAAAATCACCGTGCGGCAAGGCACGGTGATTTTTTATATTGTTGAGAGAAAAGTATTGAAGAGAATGGATGATTTCTCTTTACGCCCTTATATTACCCTAAAATAATATGTGTTTCTAATGATTTTATGTGTTTATTTTGTCTGTTTTACTGTTTTTTTATGATAAGCTATGCTATACTGTCTGCAGAAACATTCGTTTACGGCAGTTTTGCAGCAGAAAGGATAAAACAAATGGCGACAGTGAGCCCAAGACCTGGGAAAAAAAGAGACATTGACCGAATCATCATAGAAAAGGTAAAGAGGGGAGATTACTCCCCTCTGCAGCCGGATCACTATCACAATTTTTATGAGGTGTTCTACCTGCTCTCCGGGGAATGCCGCTTCCTGTTAAAGGACAGCGTCTATCAGCTGAAAAAAGGAGATCTGGTATTTATCGCCCCCCAGGAGCTGCACCATTCCCTTTACTATCCCAACAGCTCCTGTGATATTATTATGCTTTATTTTAAAAAAGAATTTGTACATCTGGAAATGTTTAACGATTGTCTCCCCAAAGCCCCCGCAGATCAGCTGCATTCCTTTATGGGCAGCATTCCCGCACTGTACATGGAAGAATTTCATATTCTTTTAGGAAAAATGCTGTCAGAGAGCTCCGGCATCGACGAATATTCCAATGCCTTTCTTCGCTGCCATCTCCAGGAAGCGCTGCTTTTGCTGATGCGCCACTCTGTGTTAAGCGAAAAGGAACCGGACCTGCTCAATTCCCGGGATGCGGACATCCTTCAGGCCACAAAATACATTTATAAAAATTTCCAAAAATCCCTGACCCTTGAGGAGGTATCCGCAGTGGCCTCCCTAAGCCCTACCTATTTCAGCAGAAAATTCAAGCAGACCACAGGCATGGGCTTTAAGGAATACCTGAACTATGTAAGACTCAAGCATGCGCGCGCCGCGCTTCTTACCACAGACAATACCATCACCGACATAGCCCTGGAATATGGGTTCAACGACAGCAACTACTTCAAGGATATTTTTAAAAAGGTATACGGGAAATCCCCCAGGGAATTCCGCAAGCATCCCGACTGAATACAGGTGTTATTTTTAATAATCCTTTGCCTGCTCCTCGCCGTTTAACACACGCAAAGCCCCCTGTGCCAGCGCTAAAAGCTCATCCTCACCAGGGTATACGGTAAAGGGCGCGATCCATTCCGCTCTCTCCCGCAGAGCGTCCACAACGTCCTGGCCGTAGGCAATGCCTCCCGTCACAATAATCTGATCCACCTTTCCGTTCAGCACGCAGGCCATGGAACCGATATCCTTTGCCACCTGCAGCAGGAATGCCTGTTTTGCCTCCGCCGCCTTTTCGTTTCCTTCATTGGCCATCTTTGTGACTTCCCGCATATCGTTGGTTCCAAGGTAAGCATTGAAGCCGCCCTTACCCACGATTTTCTGATACACCTCTTTTTCCGTATATTTGCCGGAAAAGCACATTTTCACCAGAGCGCCGCTGGGAACCGCCCCCGCTCTCTCGGGAGAAAAGGCCCCGTCTCCATCCAGAGCATTGAACACATCCACCACTTTGCCGTACTCATGAGCGCCCACAGAGACGCCGCCCCCCATATGCACCACGATCAGGCGCAGGGATTCATAAGGTCTGCCCGTCTCCTTGGCATATCTTTTTGCCACTGCCTTCTGGTTCAGTGCATGAAACACGCTGATGCGGGGAAGCTCCGGCACACCGGAATATCTGGCGATGGGCATCAGCTCATCCACCACAACCGGGTCCACAATATAAGAAGGAATTCCCAGGGAATCCCCGATCTCTCTGGCAAGGATTCCCCCCAGGTTGGAGGCATGCTGCCCCTGTACTCCTACCTTCAAGTCCTCCAAAAGGGCGTCCGTAACCAGATAGGTTCCCCCGGGTATGGGCTTCAGCATTCCGCCCCGTCCTACCACCACATTCAGGGATTTCAAATCAAAATTCTTTTCCTCCAACAGGTCGGTGATGATTTTCTTGCGGAAATCCTTCTGGTCTACAATCGTTGCATAACGGCCGATTTCCTCGGTGCTGTGTCTTAAGGTCTCCTCAAACAACAGGGTCTCATCCTCAAACACACCTATTTTGGTGGAGGTGGAGCCCGGATTGATAATTAAGCTTTTAATGGACATCTTATCTTTTCTCCTATCAAGTTTGTTCGTGATGACTGCTTCCGCAATATCTATTGCAACTTCCGCTGCACATGTTATGAATTCATCCAGCATATTACTATCCTCTTTTCATTTCCTCAGCCACAACTGCTGCCAAAGCCAGGGAATAGACCTTGGTTTCAAAGGTATCGGAACGGCTGGTGAGAATCACCGGCACTTTCGTGCCTGTGAGAATACAGCCATTTTTTACTTTTACCATATGTACGATCGCCTTGTACACCAGATTGCCTGCATGAATATCCGGGAAAAGCAAAACATCTGCGTCTCCCTGAATACGGCGGTCTGTAGCTCCCTTATGCTTCGCCGCCTCCGGGTCAATGGCAAGGTCTAAGGAAAGGGGACCGTCCACGATACAGCCGGTCAGCTCGCCCTCCTGATTCATGCGCGTAAGCTCCGCCGCCTCCACTGTGACAGGCATTTTAGGATTCACCACCTCCACAGCAGCCAGAGGCGCTACTTTGGGCATATCCACACCGCACGCCCTGCACACAGGAATGGTGTTTTTGATAATATTCACCTTGTCCTCCAGGGTTGGGTAAGTCATGAAAGCCACATCTGTCAAAAACAGCAGTCTGTCAATGCCCGGAATCTCAAACACACATACATGGGAGAGCACCCCTCCGGTGCGCAGTCCCACCTCTTTGTCCAGAACGCTTCTCAAGAAGTTTTTGGAGTCGATGAGCCCCTTCATATACATATCGGCAATCCCGTCATGGGCCAGCTTTACCGCCTTTAAGGAAGCCTGCACCATATCCGGCTCATGGATGATCTGATATCCTTCCAAATCCATTTCAATGCCCGCTGCAATCTCTCTGATCTTTTCCTCGTCGCCCACTAAAATGGCATCTGCGATTCCAAGCCTTTTCGCCTCCTTTACAGCCTCCAGCACAGCCTCGTCCTGAGCTACGGACACGGCAACTGTTTTTCTGCCGCACTCCTTGACCTTTGCCACAATGTCGTCAAAACCCTGTTTCATTTTTATCCTTCTATCCTTTCCGCCCGCAGATTATAGCTGTGTGAAAGCGGGCTGTTATTCCTATGCGCCGTATTGTTAAAATAATAACACAGTGCAGTTCAAAAATCAACTGCCAGCGGACAAATTTCCATCAGGTTATCCACCCTGGCATACAGGCACTTCTTCAGACTCTCATCCGGCTGGGTCTGGTCAGGCACCATAATCACCCTGCAGCCCGCCTGCCAGGCCGAAAGCACTCCGTTTGGGGAGTCCTCCACCGCAATACAGTCCCCGGGCGCCAGTCCCAGACTTTCGCAGGCATACAAATAAATATCCGGAGCCGGCTTTCCCCGCTCCACCATGGACGCGCTGATGATTCTATCAAAATAGGGAAGAAGCTTTGTCTGCCTCAAATACCTTTCTGTGGTCTCTAAATCTGTGGCGGTGGCAACGGCAGTGGTGATGCCTCTTTCCTTCAAATATGAAAGCAGTGCTTCAGCGCCAGGCTTGCAGCAAAGTCCCTCCCTCTCCAGGCATTCCCTCATCATAGCCCTTCTTTTTTCTCTCACCGCCCAATAGTCCACATCCTCTCCAAACCATTCCTTCAGCTTCTGGGGTGCAAAGGGCCGCCCTAAACTTCTCATGGCAAGGGCCTGCTCGTCTGTCATGGCATAGCCAAACTCCGCCATTGCCTTTGGCCAAAATATCCTGTAATACTTTTCCGTGTCAATGAGAGTTCCGTCCATATCAAAAATTACTGCCCTGGTCATTTTGCTTCCTTCCTTCTTCCGCCCTTTGCTTTCAGCATACTATATTTTCCCTCCGCTGTCATCCGAAGATTACAGCAAAAGGGACGTCCTTTCCAAAGAACGTCCCCGTTTGTTTTTGCGCCTTTACAATGCTTTATTATTCTGCTGTACTCTCCTCAGAAGCGCTTTCTGTGGCAGAATCTGCCGCTCCATCCTCTGTGGAAATGTCTTCTGTGGAAGTTTCTGCTGTGGAAGCAGCCTCAGAGCTGCCGTCCACCTGTGCCGGGGCTTCCCCACCCTCCGGCGCCGGTGCCTCAGGGTCCATGCCCGCTGTCACGGAATTTACCTTTTCACCCTGCATGATAAAGGTTATAATATCGCCTGTCTGCAAATCCTCCACTGCAGCAGTTTCTCCATTTACTGTGATAATGGTTTCTTCATCCACCTCTATGGTCATGGTCTCGCCCGTAAGCTGCAGCTCCAGCTCCTCTCTGGCCGTCATTTCTTCCTCAGGCTCTAACACCGCTTCGCCTTCAAAGGTTTCCTCTCCAGCTGCAGTCTGACTGTCAGCTTCCTCCGCAGAGGTTTCCTCTTCTGCCGCAGTTTCCTCTTGCGCAGCCGTCTCCTCTTCTGCGGTCTCACTTTCCGCCGTTTCCTCAGAGGCTTCTGAAGTCTGCTCCGGCGCTTGGCCGTCCGGCTCCTGCGGCGGTACCTGCGGCATCTCGGCAAGCTCTACCGTAATACTATTCCCCTCTATGGCTGAAATCTGTCCATAATACGTGACAGCCTCCTCTACACTATCTGTAGCCTCCACTGTACTGCTCTCAGTCGCTTCCTCAGCTGTACTGCTCTCCGCCTGGCTGCTCTCCTGTACCGTGTCTGACCCGGAGGTACTGCTGCACGCAGTCATTCCCGCCATAACCATTGCTGCCGCCAAAATTCCGCAAAGGACTTTTGATTTCGTTCTCATCAGATTTTGTTTTTTCATAATGTTTACCTCCATTTCCTGTTTTATGTAAGAAGAATACTATCCTTCTGCGTACAAAGTGTGTACAAAAAATGGAGTTTCTGTGAAAAAGATTATTTTATTGTCAAACTGTCAAGCAATCCCTTACAGCCTGCCTCCACATCTGCGTAGGTGTCTGAAAAATTTCCGGTGTACCAGGGATCTGCAATATCCCGGTCCGAGCCTGCAAATGTAAGCAGCTTATGGACCTTCTTTTCCGGGTCTCCTCCCAGTATGCGCAGCATATTCCGGATATTTGCACTGTCCATGCCGATCAGGTAGTCATATTTTTCATAGTCTGCCCGGGTCAGCTGCACCGCCCGCTTCCCTTCACAGGAAATGCCATGACGGACCAGCTCCTTTCTGGCAGGAGGATAGACGGGATTGCCCACGCCATTCCAGATTTCTTCTGTGCTGGTGGCTGCAGAGGCGATGTGAAATTCATGGGAAAGACCCGCCTGGGATACCAGGTCTTTCATGACGAATTCCGCCATGGGGGAGCGGCAGATGTTGCCGTGGCAAATGAATAGTATTTTAATCATCTTTTTATATCTCCATTTAAGTCTTGTATTTCTTCCCAAACGCTTGATATTTCAAGGTTTTCCGACTTTTGAGTTTTCCTTTCTTTTCAAGGTATCTTCTCAAATCTTCTCGTATTTTCTTATGTTTTTCCCTGCAATCTTGGTAAATCCGTTGGTAAAGCAAGCGCCTTTACCAACAGGCTTTTTTAACTATTCGCTATCCGATATACTTCTTCCTTTGCATCA
>DXGH01000052.1 GCA_019114005.1 Candidatus Acetatifactor stercoripullorum | reverse complement strand
GATTCTTAATTGCCCGTTTTTCAGCTCTTGTCATAATAAGCACCTCTGTGAAAAAGTTTTTCTTTTATTTTACTGCTTCACAGAAAATATGCCTATATTTATTGCGAAAAAAATTTACCTTTCAAGGCTGAAAACCTGAAGCTGAAATAGCTGCCTTACACCCATCAGCCGCCATATAAATCTACACCCTGCTTCGCAAAATCAGCGGCAAGGGCTTGGCGGAGCTTTAGGTAGTATTTTCGATGCAGCGTAAAATATACTTGGATATCCTCAAGCTCTTCCTTGCACAGAAAGGTGCTTTGGTTCAAGTTAAACAACAGGCTGTATTCTTTTCCTTCATATTCCACGGAATCAAACTCATGGAAAATGTAGTCCCCTGCCTTATTGATTGCTTTCAGCATCCCGCCGCTCTCATATTCCTTGTAAACATCACAGGGGATCAGGATACCTGGCGTGACCCTGATAACTGGATACTTGTTATGGGCTGTTTCGCATTCGCCGTTTACATTTACCCCAATATACAGAATTCGCTCATCGTCCCTCAGCTTCCGCGCTGCTTCCTCATACTTTTCCTCATTGTTATAATCCTTGATCAAATGGAAAAATTGGAACAGCCTGCTCTTGTCTTCATATATATTGCCAGGGGCGTCTTTCTTATAAATAGGAGAAATCATTTTCCACGAGTTGAATTTTGCCTGCGAAGGGACTAATTCTGTATTTTTTTGAATATTAATTGGCAAAAATCCATCAACAGGCAGTTTGACCACATCTTCCGAATAAAAGTAGGCGTACAATTCATTCATTTCCATCAATGCCGCACGCAGCCTGTCCTTTTCTTCCACTGTTTCAAATTGCTTCTCCAATCGGTTTTTGGCCAAATAATACGCCATTGCGGGCAGCTTTTTTTCTGTAGGGATTGACTTCGGTATCTGTGAAAAAATTTCATTTACGGCTTTATGCGCGGAATTCCTGACCGTGTTTTCCCATAAAATGAAAAGCGAAAGCAGTCCTGCGTTTTTCAGTCCGTCATATAATTCCTGCTGAAGCTTGTCCATACTTGAGGGAATAAATATTTTTTCACTCTCATCCTCGTCAGCGATAACCCTGGCCGTTATCTTTTTCATAATTCCTTCCGCATTTTCAACCTCGCTGTCTGTCAATATTTTCTCGATATCATCCACCAAAGAATATGCAGCGCTGTCCTTTGTCTGGAAATAATCTGCTTTCGACAGATATAAAATGAATTCCGGTCTGTATATCTTCTCCTCCAATGCTTTTTCCAGCTCATCCCTATACTCTTTTCCTGTACTGCTCCAGATGATCAGCAAATATGGGCCGTTATTTTTTCCCAGAACCGTATTTAGGATATTACAGGCATTTGAGATAATTGTCTTGGCGTCCGTATTTGTAGAAAACCGCAAATCCAAAAAAAACACTCTTATGCCTTCCATCGGTTTTTGCGGCAGCTCGCTGGCCTTTCCCGTAAAGTAAATGATAGGAATCGCATTCCTGTTTAAAATGTTTATCAGCGGTAATATTTCATGGAAGCAATCATCCACAATTACTACCTTTCCCCCGTTTGGTAAATTATCCATCCTTTTACTCCTTCGCAAATGCCAACATTACTGTCGCTCCGCTTTGAAACTCCTGAGGCAGATCAACATCCCCTTTCTCCGGAAAGATGATAGTTCCGTTCTGCGCAGCCATAATTTCACTGACAATATTTAATCCCAGTCCCAATCCATCTGTTTTGGTTGTGACAAATGGTTTTATTGCATCTTCTCCAGATATTTTAAAGCCAATCCCATTGTCAGCAATTACAATACCGATAAACCCTTCTATTTCCTCTGTGATTTTGAACAGGATCTTACGCTCAGGCTTTTTTGCATAGGTAGTCCAGTAAATAGAATTGTCAATTATATTAATAATTGCCCCCACTATCATATTGGACGCGCATTTGACTTCTGCACTCCCTTTAAATCCAGAATAATCGTCAACGACCTCTATTTTATGGGCGTCCAAACGATATTCCACACTAAACAAAGCTTGCTTTATAATATCGATCAGGCTATTTACCGTTTTGCTTTTGTTCCTTAACAATTCCGCATAGCTGTCAACCACCCGTGACAAATGGACTGCCAGCGTTTTTATTTTTCTTGATGTGCCTTCTTCTTTTACTGCTATTTTCAATTCGTTAATTATTTTTTCAATCTCATGAATGACAATTCCATAGCTCATGCCGGCATTAGCGGTCTTAATATACCTCTGTTTCAGAAACTCCAGCTCGTTTTCTACCTTCATAAGAGAATTTTCCAGTTGAGCCTTTAGAGCCTTATCCATTTGTGCGTTAGAAATAGTTTTTCTTATTTCAGAGATTTCCTCCTTTACAGGTTCTTTAGCCCCTCCGGAAAGAGAAATCCTCATAGCTTCTTTATCAATATTTCTTTGTGCGGTAAACTGTCCAAGAGCAAATTCGACGGCGTCCTTAAAACAATAGTATGCTTCATCTTCTATAAAACCCTCCCGGTTAGCCTTCTCTTTTAAAGCACCGCTTCGATCTCTGTCCAGATAAACTGCTCCCAGAATAATATTATTGCTTAAGGTTTTCGTAGGTGCATTTACTCTCTTTAAATCCAGCCCCAGCCAGTCGTTATCCGGCTCTCCATAATCCAAAATGCGCATTCCATCCCTGAATACGCTGATTCCGCCATTTTCATTTAAATAATTTTTAAATGCAGCCTTGTCGGAAATATAATTGTTCAAAATATTTGAGTCCCTGTCAAAGGCATATATTTTTATTGTGATATCACCTATCTCATATTTTGATAAATCTATCTCCTCAAAATCATTTTTCCCATTCCTTTTCACACGCTTACGCATTTCAACAGGCGAATCAAACAGAACCTTTCGCTTATGTATGCCCTGCATCACATCATATGGCCTGAAATTATATTCAAACCTTGAAATTACCTTTTTTTCAAGCTTCATTTCGCATTCAAACAGCGCATATTCCTTTATGTCTTTAAAGCTGATCAGCCCGTCTAGCCATTCAGGTTTATCTGTCTTTAAAACCGCTTCAAAGGATTGGTTTGAATCAAAAGGCGAATTTAACGCTGTGAGGGCCCTGTGCAGATTTCGGAGCATACCTCTGGTCCAATCCGTTGATAATTTTCGGATTCTAATATATGTCCCTGTCTTTCCATCCTTGAAAACTTCAGGCGCTCTTTCGTGAATATCTATTTTTATATCTGACAGATATTCTGCATTCTCGAATATTCTCCAATCAATATTCAGAGCAACCTCTTGCTTTCCCTCCATCCTTGACACAAGCTCGATCACTTTTCCCAATTTGTGTACGCCAAATCGGCCAATGCCTTTTTCTCCAATCGGCAGTCTCCCCAATTCTGAACGCTCCTTGCGTTCCACTACTTCCTTTTTATGGCTGTTTCCTGGCTCCATCCAGATATCTCTTATTATATCTATGCTCATTCCACAGCCGTCATCATAGATTTCAATATAGCCGATATCCTTGTCATCTACGGAATGCATATAAACCACTGCCTTTTTCGCATCAGCATCATATGCGTTTTTTACCAGCTCCAATATGGCTATATTCTCATTTTTAATCAGCTGTTCGCCTAATTGCAGCAAAATCTGTGCTCTTGGTTTAAACGGCATCTGCAGCATATGAATTCCACCCTTCCAGCATGAATCAATCTTCTACCAACATTCCTTCAGCGCTCTCGCAACCCTTTCAGCCATACAGACGGGAACTGCATTCCCAATTTGTTTATATGCAGTTGTTCTTGACGGTTTTCCTGATATAGACTCAAAATAATAATCATCCGGAAATGTCTGCAGCCTTGCTGCTTCTCTAGGAGTCAGGGATCTGTTCTGTAAAATATCGGGATGAATAAAATAGTGGCCATCCTTTGCAATATGCGCCACTACAGTCTGCGAGCAGTCGATATCACCAGCCACAACCTTAAACCGATCCAGAAAGGACTCCTTATTATTCTGAGACTGTAAATGCGGTGGCAGATCTGTATAGCTTAATCTCTTATGACGGTCATTCCATAAATTTACAGCAATTCTATAAATCTCCTTATCCTGCTCCGTGTTCGGCCTAGCATAATGAAATGTAACCATTTGATGTTCCATCTGCTTTATTCCAGACTCATACAGGTAATGCCCCTGATAGCCCTTTGTTTCGACGGGTCTGGCGCTTCCGTCTCCTGCTTTTAAAAAAGGCAGATCCTTAAAAATTTCGCCTACAAGATATTTTCGTTTTACTTTTGGTATTTCAGGATAGAAATTCTCATCGTTCCCATATTTCCCAATCAAAATAACACGTTTGCGATTCTGCAGCACTCCATAATCAGCCGTATTCAAAATCCTATACTCTGTTCTGTATCCGCACTGCCGAAACAGAAAACGCATTTTATCGAAATGCAATTCTCCATCCGTATCTTTAGCAGATAACAAACCCGTCACGTTTTCAAACACAAAATATTCTGGTCTGTATCTCTTTAAAAATTCCCCATACAATTTGTATAAATAATTTCTTTTATCACCCAGCATTCCGTTTTCGTCACGGGCTCTCCCAATTAAAGAATATGCTTGACAAGGAGGCCCCCCTACAATTAAATCTATTTTTTCACCTTGCAGATTATCATCTATTCTTTCAAATACTTCTTCAAGATTATCCCATGATATTTCATAATTTAATACGGTGGACAACAGCGGCCCTGGCACTTCCGCATAGAATGCTTCTCTTGTAATCTCCCCACGGAGATAAGCGTCGTAGATATCTGATTTTCTTTCATTCAAAAGCCATTTGTAAGCTAATCTTGTTTTTAATGTATAGCAGGCAGAAGCGTCCATTTCCACATGCGATACTGGTATAAAGCCCGCTCTTGTAAATCCCTCTGACAACCCTCCTGCCCCAGCGAAAAGATCCAAATATCTCAATTCTGCCATTTACAAGCTCCTATCTGCCAAATCTGCTTTACGCCTTCTTTATAATTTTAGTGATACTTTGGCGAAAAGCCAGAATCCGGTAAGGGTAAGAAAATGAAAATATAAGAACCACGTTTTCAAAAATTTGACACTCCCATCATATCAAAAAAAGAACAAGAATGCAATACCAGAAAGGCGCCGTCCTCCAGATTCTTATCTGCACGGACAGCGCCTCTATTTCTACTTCTTATCGTCAAAAAACTGTGGCTGCGCAAAATTCGCGCCGCTCATGCTTTTGTAATAACCGTAAGCCGCCTTGGAGGTCTTTCTGTTTTTGCCGATCTGTGCCTTCTGTCCGGCAAAAAAATCCTCCACCAGCTTTTTGTTCCGCTGCTCCTGAGACTGGATGACAACACTCAACTCCGTCACCTGAGCCACCTTCTGCTGCAGAGCCTTGATCTGACGGGCATACTTTTGTCTGTTATCCTTTAATTCCTGGCTTAACCTTTCATACAAAAGCTCAAATCCCTCATCCAGCCGGTTAAGCTCCTCTATCAGCCTGCCCTTCTCTTCCACCGCTTCGTCAAAATCCTGCAGCTTTGCCTGTCCATTCTGGAAGCTTTGCTCCTGAACCTTGTTATATTCCTGTATCCTTTTCAGAACCAGAAGCTTTTTATCCAGCGTTTCCGACAAAATATCCAGCTGTGTCTCCACTATACGATTCCTTTCTCCCTGTTAATACGCATAACCTCTTTCCACATATCCCGCATGGAATGCAGATGGGTATTGATCTCTGCCAGTATCCCTTTATCCTTCTTTATGTTCGCCTCCACCAGGCGCTTCTCCAGATACACATAGACCCGTTCGAAGTCCTGGGCTACCGGATATTTCATATCAAGAGTCTGGCGCAGATACTCTATGATCTGCTGTACCTTGCGAATATTGGAATGCGCCTTGGGAATGTCCTTCTGCTCTACGGCTATTTCTGCAATATTGCAGAATTTGATAGCCCCCTCATAAAGCATCAGGGTCAATTCTGCCGGAGACGCCGTCAGAATCTTGCTGTTATTATATTGGGCATAAGCATTGGGCAATGCCATATGGTCAACCTCCTAATAAGCTTGTCACAGCGCTGACGTTACTTTGCAGTTTTGCCAAAGCCGTCTCCATCGCTGCAAACTTAGCATACCACTTATCCTCGTAATCTGCAAGCTTTTCCTCAAGCTCTGCAATCTGAGTGGTATAGTCGTCATAGTCCTCCTTCATCTTCTTATCGTCATAAAAGCTGCCATAGCTTCGGTAGCCGTCCACCGAGGAGGACAGTTCCGTCATCTTGGAGTAGAGATTTCTGGACAGCTGTGAGAAGAAGGAGATTACCGTATCCGGATCGTTGGAAATCATGCCAAGAAGCTTATCTGCATTGGCTGAGGTATATTCATCATCCTCATCTCCATCAATATGATAAGCGTTCTTCTCATTGTCCGCCGCCTCAAAATAGCCCAAAGTGCTGATGCCAAAGTCAGACAGATACATAGTCTTTCCATTCACTTCAATGCCCGCAGACATGATAGATTTCAAAACAGAGCTTACGCTGGAGAGATTGGAATCCCTACGCAGAAGGGCATCCTTGATCTTGGTCTCCCAGTCCTCAATCTCACTCTCAGACATGGCATCCTTTTCATCGTCCGTCAAGGGCTCATACCCGGAGGCAGAATCCGCGTTGTACAGCTTATCCATCTCGTTGATAATAGAATTATATTCCGTCAGGAAATCCTTTATCATATCGTAGATGCCTTCTGTATCGTCCTGAGTAGTGATGGTGACGCTCTCTCCGTCCTTTGTCTCGCTTAACGCCGTAAAGGTAAGGCCATTAATCTCAAACACATTGGTATTATTGGTAAACACAGCGCCATTTAAGGTAATCTCCGCATCCTGTCCGGACACCTTGGTAGCTCCAGTGGCAGTAGTGTCATTCTCATCATGCTTGGACATTACCTCAGAGGCATATTTAGCCTTGTTATAATAAGAATCCTCCACCTCTGACCTGAGCTCAGCCGTTTCCACAGCGCTGTAGGTGGGATTTCCTTCCCCATCCACTCCCTCCGTAATCGTCACATACTTCTCGATCTCATCCATCTGATCCTGAATATCGCTTACGCTTTTCTGCTGTGCCGCCAGGGTTTCCGCATCCGTCTTTTTGGCAGTGATTTCCTCCGCCTCTTCCTTCAGGGCTTTCAGCTTTTCCTCCGCCTCTGCAAGGTCATCCCCTTCCATATTCTTCATACTCTCTTCCAGCTGTGCTATCTGCTCATTCTTTTCCTCCAGCTGAGAAGCATACTCATCTGCGGGTAAAAGAGTAGTGCCCGCATATTTGTCGTTAATCTCCTGAATCTTCTTTTCCGCCGCATCCCGGGAGGCCGCCAGGCTCTTATACTGTTCCAGATAGGAGTTTACCCGGGAAGCCACTGCTTTGTCAATTAACTTGTTTTTATTGATTTCAGCAAGAGTTGCAGCTTTATCTCCCTTATAGTAGGAAGCCCATTCTGTATACTCTTTCAGAGTAGCCTCATCGCTGTTTAAGTTTACCTTCAATCCCAAAGCGGCAAGGGCCTTATCTCCGTTTGCATCCGACGCAGTGATGCTGAAATCATTGCTTGCGCCGGACTCCTTGGAGCTGATAAAAAACCGCTGCTGCTTTGCGTCAAAGTTTGCATTGAGCCCAGCATCCTGAATCTGGGTTAAAAGATCAGAAATCGTGGTCTCACTGTTTATGGTGATCTCCACGCTTTTGTCTCCTGCCGTCACTGTGATCACGCCGGTCTCTCCCGCTGCAAGACCTCCATCAATGTCTCCTACCTTGGAAAGGGCCGTCAGCTCCGAGCCATCCGCTCCCGCTATGTCCTTTCCAGTAAGATATCCGGTTTTCGCCAGCTGGTTCACCTGCAGGGACTGTACGCCGTTTACCGCATTATCACCGGTAATCACGCTGACAATGCTGCTGTTGGACACCGATGTAGTGCGCTTGCTGTAAGAGTCTGAGAAACGCATAACACTCAGATATTTTGACTGAAGATTCTTTAATTTTGTATTCAGTGCCTTCCAGGCGTCCTGCTTCCAAGAAAGCTTGGTCTGTGCTTTTTTTGCATCATCCACCTTGGTCTGCTTTGCAGCCACCAGCTCCTGAATGACACTTTCCGTATCAATTCCAGACATCAGTCCGGTTAAACGCAATGCCATATTAAAATCCTCCTGTTCCTTTACCTTCTTTCATCCACCAAAAGTCCCGCCAGCTCCCACACCTTGGCAATCATATTCAATGTCTTTTCGGGTGGCAGCTCTCTAATCACTTCTTTCGTGTCTTTGTCTATGATTTTGATCATAACCCGGTTGGTTCCCTCGTGGATGCCATACACAGCCTCCGCATGATCCATGCTTTTGTTAAGCTTTTCCAGGGCCTTTTTGATCTGCTCCATATTGGTTTGTTCCTGCCCCTGGGAAGCAGTGTTGTCTGCCTGCCCCTTGCTCTGGGAATTTTCCACCACCGCCGTGGTTTTGTCTACCTTTTCCACCGGCTGCACACTGTTTGCCGCTGCCTCCGGCCTTTCTGTTGTCGTCTGTTTCTGTACTGCTGTGCTCTGTGCCTGTACGCTCATTACACTTCCTAATGGTTCAACTGCCATTTTAGTCACCTCCGTGTGAAAATACGGTGCTTTCCGTTTACACCGCTTGTTCTGTAGTCCATAAAAAGTCAAAACCAAGTTTCTACAGATTTTATCGGAAAATCTTCTCAAAAAATTAATAGAGAAGTGCAAAAAAATCACACTTCTCCTTTCTCATTTGCAATTACTTTAGAACCGTTTCAATGCTGTATAATACTTGAATAGTCTGAAAATATGTGACGCAGCTCTATCTGTCCAGACTGTATCTGATACATGCATTTATAACTTTCTGTCGCGCCTTCCTTTCCAACAAGCTGGAAATTACCGTGCATATGCTGGTTTGAATCTGAATTTTGAATCTTTTCAATCAGCCTGGCATTGGCAGACACATCAAGCTTTTTTACAACAAATCCCAGCATTATATTTCTGCCATAATAAGAAGAGTATTTTTGATTAACAAATCGGGCAACACCTTCTTTTACATACTTTTTATTCAATTCGGCTGTTCCGTCAATTCTCTTACATTCTATAATATAGTACGCGTCTTCCTTTTCAAAATCACTTTTTAAGAGAATGCGAATATCTACTCTTCCCATATGCCTCCCATTTCCGGCATAATGCTCAGGCACTTCGAGTTCAAACCTGTAACTCGACATCCCGTAATTATATTTTTGTTTTTTCATATATTCTTCAAGCATGATACTTCTGATCGTATTTTCTTCATTGGGCAGCTTTAACTGCTTTTTCTCATAATCCCGTGCAACCAGCTCGCATATTTCAAGAATATAATTTGTGATTTTCTCAAAATTTGCCCGATACAATTTCTCTAAAATTTTCCTATTTAACCTACCGCTCATTTACAGTCCTCCTTTCCCAGAAGCACTGTATTTAGAACCTTATAGCTATCCTTTACAGCCATTGCCGGATGCCAATTCTTAGCCTCTATCGGTTTTACAATCACAAAGGCGTCATCACAAAATTCTAAAATATTTTTCGTTTGATAAAAACAATCATTCAACTGATAGATCATAAAATCAGTAAGCAGGTCAATATCATCGTCAACACTATCAACAATGTAAATATTCGCTGCTGTTTTCTCAAAAGTAAATTTTACTTCCAGAGCTGCAAATTTCCCTTTTATATCCGGATAAATGTTTACAGCATAATACACCTCACTTTGCCCAAAATGTTCATCCCATATGTGAGATAAAATGGAAGCATACTCTCTCATCATGTTTACATCGCACCTTTTCTCTTGGTACGCTCCGCAAAGCATGGGAATTTGCACAGTCAGAACATAATCAACAAACCAATTATCCTGTAAGCCATACATTTTCATAACACATTTGTTTAATTTAGCCTGCAATTCATCTTTATGCCCATGGCATGCTTCCCTCTGCATTTCCTGAACCAGTTCGACAAGCTCGTCACTATATGTGTATGGATAATCGGCTAATTCTTCCAGGAAAACCTGTTCTCTCTCTATCCCCGCCGAAGACCCCAGCATTAAATTAAAATAAGAAAACAGGGATGAATTAAGCAAACCGCATAAATTTAATAGAACATTTTTATCAGCCTCTGAGCCCTTTATGCAGTTTATTGTCTCACGATAAAGGAAATCTTCTTCCACATATACTGCCTTTATAGAATAATCTGCACAATCTAATCCCTTCTTGAAAAGAACATATGGTGCTTTATATATCTCTGGTGTTCTAGGGCGATGTATTTTATCTTTCCTGAAAATCGAACATGATCTATCATTAAAATAAAAATGATCTATCGACTTGTCAGAATCCAGAATTTTTTTTCCAACTAAATGTGAAGCATCCTTCCTATCACCGTCATTATCCTGAAGTCCTTTTTTCATTATCAGATTATGCTCAGCTGCAATATCCTTAATAGTTCTGAATCTTTCACGCATACTGCTGAGCAATTCAAAATCCCAATACCCACCGTAAACCAATATCTTCCATAAATCATCATTTTCCAAGAATAACGTCTGTTTTACATACTTAACATCATCCGGTTCCACCATAATCATTCCAAATAACTTCATGTATTTATTAGGCTTTAGACTGATATATTCCACTTTATGATTCGGGGAGCTTTTTTTACACAAAAAAGAAAGCACAGCTGCCGGAGCGATTGCACCCTTAAAAATTTGTTTTCTTACCGCCGAAATTTCCAGTACCTGCTCCAGCTGTGTATTGGTTAGCAGGCTTTTTCTCAGAGCCACAGAAGGACTTTTTCCCTTATACAATATTTTCGAAGGAATTACTAAACTGCATTCTGTATCTGTATCTCCGATTTCCTGAGTTTTAAGCAAAAATGCGACACAAATTTCACCGTTTTGCGCAACAACCTTTCTCTCTTCACAATACTTTTTATAATTCTGCTGTTTAACACTTCCCCATGGCGGATTTCCTAAGATAAACTTGAACCTTGTATTTTGAATTGGTTCCATCTTCTCTTCGTCAAAAAAGTCTCCGAAAAGAATGTTTTCATTTTTTAACAAAGGTAATTTAAACCCTTCCAGACTCTTAGGGTTCTGATAGTCAAAGAGCGTAATATAAATAGAGAAAATTGTAACATCTACAGCTTCCTCATTATAGTCTACACCATATATATTTTCTTTCACCAGCGCATTGATTCTGTCCCTATCCTGCAAAAAACCATTGGAATCAGCATTACGTTCCAATATTTTTTGGAGCGACTTAACCAGAAAAATGCCCGACCCACAGGAAGGATCCAGCACCTTGCACTCACTCTCACTAGCAAGATATTTCCCAACTGTTCGATTTACAATGTAATCTGCCAGATACTCCGGTGTGTAAAATGCTTTATCCTTATTTTGCTTTTCCCTGCCCAACAAAATCTCATATATGTTGCTTATTAATTCAATGGGAATTATATTAAAGTCATAAAAGGGAAATAAACACAGCTGTCCTGTTTTCATTTCTTCCTTAGCTGCCAAAAAATCATGCAGCATACAAAGAGCAGCTTCTGTTATTTCGTCCTTTTCCGTTTGCTCATCCACTTCAAAGAGGTTTCCATTAAACCTTTCCTTTAAGTATTTTACCAGCCCAAAAAATTCATCCTTATTTTGAATCATATTCAAAAGCGCCGCTTGTGAATGTTTCACATCAGCACTAAGCCCCTTATATCCAATATTAACGCCCCTGTCAATCAAATATCGAATAAACAGTACCCTCAGCATCAGCTTATTTGCAAAGGAGATTTTATATTCATCTTTCAGCTTTTGGGTAATATATGTAAGATTGTCTATTAATAATTCATTTAAATTCTTTTTACCCATACTTTTTCCGTAAAGGTCTGATGCCAAACTGTTAGTCACATTCCAATACGAAAATGCGTTTCTTTCATCACACTGACTCAAATCATATGCAGTAATATCCCGCAATCTGATTTTCTTATTAACATCCAAAACCATACTTTTCCCATTATAAATTTTAACGCAGTTTCCCTCATCGGAAATAACAACCGGCATTTGCGCATTCCAAATTTTTCCCTGAATTTCCGCATCTGCCCTGTTGTGTAGATCATCGAAAAAAACTGCAAGCACACTGCCCTCTACAATATAAAAAGCATAAGGAGCCAATTCACGCATCACTCTTCTATCATGCCATGATAAATCAACACATTTGTCAATATCAGATGAATAGAACAATTTTTCCGATCTGTTATACCCTAGTCTCTGGATGATAATTTCAATCGTCCTCATATCATGGTCTCCTTATTTTACAGCTCTCATTTTTCCAAAATTCCAATACTCACCTTTGATTCCTCAATCTGCCTTCCATTATCCACAGCAATGCAGCAGGCTTTCGCAGAAGAAACCGAAATGCACCTTCCGCCTGCTTTTTAATTTTATTGATACTTTGGCGAAAAGCCGGAATCATGTAAGAAAGTAGATGAAAGAAATCCGTTTTCCAAAGATTTGATGACTTCATCATACCAGAAAAGAAAAAAGAATGCAATATCAGAAAGGCGCCGTCGTGACAGAATTTCTCATCTGCCAGAACAACGCCTCTGTGTCTGTTTCCGTTATTGCTTATCGTCAAAGAATTGGGGCTGCACATAATTCCCGCCGCTCATATTTTTATAATAGCCATAAGCCGCCTTGGAAGTCTTTCTGTTTTTGCCGATCTGTTCCTTCTGTCCGGCAAAAAAATCCTCCACCAGCTTTTTATTCCGCTGCTCTTGAGCCTGTACGGCAACGCTCAATTCCGTCACCCGGGCTACCTTCTGCTGCAAAGCCTTAATCTGCAAGGCATACCTTTGTCTGTTTTCTCTTAGCTCTTGGGCAAGTCTCTCATAAAGAAGCTCAAAGCCCTCGTCCAGCCGATTAATCTCTTCGATCAACCTTCCCTTCTGCTCCACTGCTTCGTCAAAATCCTGCAGCCTGACTTGGCCGTTCTGGAAACTTTGCTCCTGAATCTTATTGTATTCTTGTATCTTATTCAGCACTAAAAGTTTTTTGTCAAGCGTTTCAGATAAAATATCAAGCTGTGTCTCCATACCTCCTGCTTCCTTTCACCCTGTTGATGTGCATTGCTTCCTTATCAGGTTCGTCTGCAGTCAGCTTAGAAGATTCTGCAGAGCCTCTATTCCTTCTGCATTCACAGTATCCTCATTTGCCTGCTGTATCTGGGCATAGACCTCTTTCCGGTACACGGGAACCTCCCTGGGAGCGGAAATACCTATTTTCACCTGATCCCCCTTTACCTCTAAAACCGTCACCTCGATGTTATTGTTAATCACAATCGCCTCGCCCTTTTTTCTGGATAAAGCAAGCATACTACTCACCCGCCTTTCGCGTCCGCAGAATTTCATAGACAGGGAATTTTACGGGATAATCCTGCCCCTCCACAATCACCTGGCAGGCCTTGCGTTCCTCCGCATTGATGACAAAGGGGCCTTGCAGGTTCACAGTCATCTTGGTCAGATCCTTAGGTATCGTCACCGTCACCAGCACCACAAGATTCTCCGGGGTAATTTCCCCCGCAGCGGCAAGCAGCTCATCGTTTACCTCCGGGTTATAATCCGGCTTTACTATTAAAGGGTCCATCACCGGCATGGCAAAGCCCGGTTCCTCAATAGACTGCAGAAAGCGGATGCCCGCATCCGTCCCTCTGGCCTCATCGTGCAGCAAGGTAAACCGTTTCAGATCAGGAAAACCGATAATACCATTCTCAAAGGTAATGATTTTTTCCTCTGCAATTTCTATCTCCCCAAAAATCCTTGTATGAATCTTCATGTGCACTCCTATCCGCCTTGATTAAATAAAGTTCAACAGACTGGTCTGCACCACCTTGCCGGTGGCCATCAGTGCCGCCTCATATGTCAGCTCCGCGCTGGTAAGCTGAATAACCACTTCCGTGATATCAATGTCCTCATTTTCACTCTTCAACGTCTCAAAGGTGGTTTTCTGGTTCTTCATCCTGTTATCGATCAGCTCCAGCTTACTGCTTCTGGTGCCGCAGTTGGTGATGCACAGGTTTGCATCATCCAGATACCCCTGAAAGACGGTAATGCCTTTCTCAAACAGCTTCTGGCATTTATCCTTAGAAAGGGCCAGTGCCTTATTTGCCGCATCCAGCTGGGTCTGCAGCTTCTCCGCATCGGCTCCCACAGCCGTCTCCTGCAGCTTCTCCAGATCGGTGATCAGCGTTTCGATATCAATGACCTCCTGAAGGGAATTTACCAGATCGTCCACATCCCTTCCGATTCCATGTTGAAAACACTCATCCGCCGTGGAATTTACCTTTATGGTCTGATTAAAACCTACATCATACTCAATATCCTGGCGCACCGCATTTCCTGTCAAGTAGTCTGCATTGTAAGTAATCCCGTCCGCCTGGCAGTAGAAATAATGCTCCGGTCTTAAATCCCCCTTCTCCCAGTTTTCCTTCTGATAACTGACACGGATTTCTCCCTCGTTGGCCACAGTGGTTCCGTCATCCTTCGCAGCCATCAAAGTTTCATGACGGTTACTTCCCAAAAGCAGCTCGCCCGTTTCCGGCACATAGATAACCGCATCGGGATCATTGGCCGCCTGTGTATAGGGATCCGGATTCTTGTCGCTGGCATGCATAATGGTAATCTCGCCGCCCGCAGCATCCCAGGTCTCCCAGTTGTATTGTCCGGTAGCCCGATCCAGCACCTGAAAGCTTATGGAGGGAGCAGCGTCCGCTCCGGAATAACAGTCGTCATAAGACAGCTGGATCCGATAAACCTCCACCGAAGAAATGTCATTTTCCGTTACGTTCATATTATTGTAATTACCGGAATTGATATTCAGCAGATCACCCATGTTCACCTTAGTCATGGACTCCAGCGCCGTATTATCGATCTGTTCTGTGATATCATAGCGAAGGGTCTGCTCCTCCGTAAAACTCAGGGAGGTGTCCGTGCGGTAGCCGGTAAACACATACCTTCCCGCATAATCCGCATCTCCTGTGCTGTACACTTCCTCACTGAGAGCCTTAAGCTGCTCCAGGATGATTTCCCGGTCGGAGCTGGTTAGATCACCATTGGATCCTTTGGTGCACTGGGAAATCATATCTGTGAGGATATCTGTCAAATTGTTCAGCGCATCCTCTGTCACATTCAGCCAGCTTTCCGCATCAGGAATATTTTTGCTGTAGTACTGTGTGACCTCCGTAACACTGCTTCTCAGCCGTAAGGCTCTGATGGCCACCACAGGATCGTCGGAAGGACGGTTGATCTTCTTTTGAGTGGACATCTGGGTGCTCAGCTTATCCTGGTAGATTTTGTTTGTGTTGATGTTGGAAAGATTATTTCTCTGTATGATTTTATTGGTAATTCTCATATGCTACACTCCTGTTTCCAATATGAGCCTGTCGTAAACCTCTGCCAGCGTCTGTATCATTTTAGAGGCCAGATTGTATCCATTTTGGTATTTTACCAGGTTTACAGCCTCCTCGTCCTCATCTACACCGGAAATAGACAGCCTCTGATTTTCAATGGTGTTTGCCACCCCGGAATAGCTGCTGTAGAAGGTGTTTGCGCGGCTTGCGTTTAACGCCACATCCGCAAGCACACACTGCAGAAACTCGGCTGCGGAGCAGCCTCTGAAGCTCATTTTGTCCTTATCGTAAGCCATATCCTTTAAATCCTGCAAAAGATCACTTTGCTCCACACCGTCCGCTATATCATACTTGGTGGCAAGAAGGCCGGGATCAAGCTCCATCGCCTCCAGGACATCAAAATTGGAAGCCGTTATACGGTAGTAGCTGTCATCCGCCACATTTACCGTAAGGGCACCGTTGTTCAGGAAATCCTCATAGGTAAACTTGTCATAGCGGGTGTCATCCGGAAAATCAAACTGCTCGTCATCCGTAGCCAGATTGCCTGTAAACATAGGCACACCGTTTTCATTGTCCGCAGTGTAGCCGCTTGTGAGAATATCGTTAAACTTTTGGGAAAAGGTTCTCAGCCACTCATTCATCTGATTCATATAATAAGGAATTCCCTGATAGGAAATGGAAGAACCGATGCTTGCCGTTTTCCCCACCCTGTCATTGGTGATCCTGTTTGCATTTTTCTCACTGTCAGACAGGGTAAAGGTATAAGAGTAGACCGGATTGCCCTGGCCGTCATAGCTGATGGTAAATTCCCAGGAATCATAGTAAAATTCCTGATTGCCCAGATTGATGATGCCTCCCTGGTCAGACAGATTGCATTTGTTTAAATCCTGCAGATACGCCTGGCCCACCTCAATGGTCACCGTGTCCTGCTGCCCGCCGTTTGTGGTGCCCACGGAAACCACCTGGCCGGTGAAGTTTTCTCCATTATTGCCGTCCCGCAGCTGAATCAGTCCCTGCAGCTGCCCTCCCATGGACGCGTTGTACAAATTAAACTTCTGTCCGTCCTCCCAGTAAATCTCATACAGTCCATCAATGTCCGTCTGATTCACTTTTTCGTAGGAGGTTCTGGCAACACATTCCAGGCCATTATACTCGCTGGAATCCACAAGAACCTGTCCCCCGGCAATCTTTACCACATATCGGTTTGCGCCGGTTTCCCGTTCCGGATTATTCGTGTCCACAATGGGCGTTTCCGACACCTCCACATCTACAATCTGTGACAATTGATCGATAAGAAGGGATCTTCTGTCTCTTAATTCATTTGCGGTGCCTCCCGCCAGCTCTATGGTATTGATCTGCTTATTCAGGGAAGCGATCTCTCCTGCCAGAGAATTGATCTCATCCACCTTCAGCTTGATCTCTTGATTGACGTCCTTTTGCAGCACCTCCAGATTTCCTGCCAGACCGTTAAAGTACTCCGCCAAAGCTCCCGCATATCCCACAAACTGTGATTTTGCGGTGTCACTGCTCGGATCCTTTAAAAGCTCCTGCATTCCCGTTATCATAAGCTGGTCGAAAACCGTTTTAAAACCTGCATTGGTGCCGTTGTCCTCAAAATACGTCTCCAGCTGCTGCATATAGTACTGCTTCATCTCGTACTCGCCAAGCTTGGCATTGGTATTCCAGAACCGATAATCATAAAATTCGTCCCTGACCCGCTCTATGGCCAGGGTTTCCACGCCTGCTCCCGCACAGCCGTAGGTCTGAAACACCCGCAGCGCATTGCTTGCCTGCTGTACCACCTGCTGTCTGCTGTATCCTTCCGTCTGCACATTTGCAATATTGTTGGAGGTAGTGTTTAATGCGGCATTGCTTGCCAAAAGCCCCGTATACGCAGTATTTAATCCAAAAAATGTCGATGGCATCTTGTGTCCTCCTTGCTACATTCCAAGGGTAGTTATGATATGCTCCAGCATTTCGCTGATCACATTAATGTAACGGCTGGAAGCATTATAAGCATTTTGAAACTTAATCATATAAGACAGTTCTTCGTCGGAAGCAACACCTATCACCTGTTCCCTTGCACCCTGTGCAGCCTCCACTGTGCTTTCCTGATTTGTGTAAATGCTTCTGTAAATAGAACCCGAATTGGCTACCTGCGCCACAAGATCCGTATAATAATCCACAAAGGTAGTCTTTTTCTGCACATTGGGGTTCAGTGTATAGTTCTCCTCCGTAAACGCTGCCTTCAGCGCTTCCGCAGTGTCATAATCCACAGACCCGTCAGGCAGCATAAAGCCCAGCTTTGCAGGCTCCTGCATCAGACCCTGGTCAATCTGCAGATTCTTAATGGAATAAAGGCTGTCCGGCATTGCTGGATTTTCCTCCGCATACACCCAGTATTCCTTTCCGTCCTGGCCCTCCACCTTCTGGTATCCTGCCGTGGTTACCTTGGTAAATAGCTGTATGGGGGAACCGTCCTCATTACGCATATATCCATCCGCATCGGACTCACAGTATCTTACACCCGTAAGCACCGTTCCATCCGCCAGGGTCAAATCCCCTGTCTGCAGTCCCGCCGCCTCAGCCAGTATTTCGTTGACGCGGGTGACCACATTATGGATCAGCTGGTCGAATTCCGCCTGAATATTCATCACGATGGACTGGGAGACTTCATCATAATTCCCGCCGGTAATATCCGTATAGTCTGCCCTGTGATCTCCCCTGGCCAAAAGCATGGCCTTCAGCCCGCCGATATCCGTGTTCAGATCAGAGGATATCTCTCTGGTCAGGTCAAACACCTCTGCACCGTCGATATTATAAGATTTTGTTCCATCCGCCAGAATCACATAGGTTGCATTCTGGGGCCAGTAAGGCGTATAAAAGCCTGTGGCCTCATCCACATCCAGGCCGATCTCATAGCAGTTGCCGCCCTTTACAAAGTCCACTCCCTCTATCTGCACGGACACGTTTCCGTACAAATCCTCGGAGTAGGTAATATCCGCCAGTTCCGCCAGCTCATCCAGTATCTGGTTTCTGGCGTCCCTAAGATCATTTGCCTGTTCAATTCCTCCGCTTTCAATGGCTCTGATCTTATCATTCAGGGTCAAAAGCTGCTGCCCGTAATTGTTGATCATGTCCACATGCTGCTTTATCTTGGTATTCAGATTGTCCTGATAGGAGGAAAGTCCTTCATACACAGCCCATGCCCGCTCCACAAACTCCGAAGCTCTCTGAACCAGAACCCCCTGGGTCACCGAGCTGCTGGGGTCCTTTGCCAGCTCCTGCACCGCCGTCCACAAATCAGTCACGGTTGTCTGGAAAGCCTCGCCGTTTAACTCGCCCAGCTGGCTCTCCACCTCCTCCAGCACCTCCGTAGACACCTCATAAAACATACTGCGCCCGGATTCCCTGCGGAATGTCTTATCAAGAAAATAATCTCTTACCTGTTTTGCTCTGGAATAAACAACCCCGAGACCTGTCTGTTTGTTGGAAACAGCCGCCGGGTCCACAGAAAGGGTCAGATAGTATTTGGATGACAGCTGTACCTGTTGTCTGGTATAGCCTGTGGTGTCCACGTTAGAAAGATTATGCGCTGTGGTATTCAGCGCATTTTGACTTGTCTGTAATCCGGATGCTCCTATATATAAACTACCCATTAACGGCATATTCTTCACCTCTGCATTTCACAAGGATTACTGCCTGGCATCAAAGCCCCTGCTGCCCACTCCCATAGTACTCCCGGCGCTGTACGCACCCCGGTTGTAATTGGCAGTCTCCGGCGCAGCCTTTGAAGCCTGCAGCAGATTCATTTCAAATTCCACCATTTCCAGCGCGTTTTTTAAAAGCTCGCTGTTTTGTTCGTTCACACGCTGCAGTCCGCGGACCGCAGCCTGCAGCTTATCATGGGCCTGCTCCAGCTGCTGTCTTTCCGCAGGCCTTCCTGACAGCATTTCAATCAGGTTTGTAAGCTTTAAAGCTGTAACATCCTTGTTCAACACATTAGCTATGTCTGCAGTGACCTCCGTGCGTTCTCTCTCCAGACGGCTGATCCTGCCTACCAGTTCCTGTTCCTCATCCGTGATTTTTTGTAAATTTTCAAGATTCCCGCTTACGATAATCGGCGTTTTTCTTTGAGATAACTCAAGAAGCCCCTCATATTCCGTACATTCCCTGTTTAGTACATCGATCAGGTTTTCCATTAAACTGGCCACGGGGCTTACCTCATTTCCATATATTTTTCAAGCAGCCTCTCCGCAAAGCTGTCATTGTCCACCTCATAAGTTCCATTCTGCAGCTGCGCCTTTATGGGAGCCGTCAATTCTTCCCGAATATCCGGGCTTTCCGCCACAGCCGCCCTGGCGCTTTGAATGTCCTTGCCCAAGCTGCTGATCTGCACTTTGTCGGTGCGTCCTGCGCCGCCTGTCCTCTGGCCCTTATTCACTGTCTGGGACTGATACAGTTGCTGAACCTGCGTATAAGCCTCAACACGCATCTTTGACTCCTCCTTTCCTTCTGCAATCCATTTACTGCCTTACTTATAATGTTTATCGGCGGCCGGAAGGAATACTTTAGACCACAGGCAAAATTTTTTCAAGCATAAAGCCCATTCCAGACTTAAAATTTAAAAACCGGCTCTCCCCCTTCCTTCCACCCAAAGGGCATCAGCATGGTATGTCTGTTTGGATTGTAAAGGGGATCTCCTTTTATTTCCTTCTCAGTTCTTGCATGAAACACCAGTATGGGCCGTCCCTCTTCATCCTCCGTGAAGGAATTGTGCCCCGGTCCGTAAATTCCCTTTTCTTCATCAGATGCAAGCACTGGATAGCGGCACTTTTTCCAATTTGCAGGATCCAGTACATCCTGGTTTTCGTCCATAGAAAGCATACCCATACAATAATTTACGCCTGTGTCACTGGCAGAATAGGTCAGATAAATTTTCCCTGCATGATGCAGTACGGCCGGGCCTTCATTGACCCAAAAGCCCCTTCTCTCCCATGGATAATCCGGTGTGGAAAGAAGCACCTGTGCCGTCTTCAGCCTCACAGGGGTTTCCATCTGGGCAATATAGAGGTTGGAAATCATTTTGCCCACGCCTGTCTTTTCCGCCCAGACATAATAGCGCTTCCCCTGATTTTCAAAAACCGTGCCGTCCAGAGAAAAGGAACGGAAGGAAAATTCATCCTCCTGCGCGCACTGCATCATGCCCATTTCCTCCCAGTGTCCCATAAAAGGATCCTTCTGCCGGCACCGCAGCACATAGGGCCGGATATGCCACTTGTCCTCGGCGTCCCCTGCCGCAAAATAAAGATACCACTCTCCGTCCAGATAGTGTAACTCAGGGGCCCATATATGGTTTCCCATGGGCCCCCTTTCATGCTTCTTCCAGATTACCTTTTCCTCTGCTTCCTTAAGCCCCTCTAGGCTTTCTGCCCGGCGCAGAATAATCCTGTCGTACTCCGGAACGGTTGCGGTAAAATAATAATTTCCATCCCTATGCCTGTACACATAAGGGTCCGCCCTCCGGGAAATCCAAACTCTTTCATCTATACTACAGCCCTGTTCCTGCACTGCTCTTCTCCCTTCCCTTTTCCACTTTTACATAAGTAACTGCGAAGCAAACGGCAAAGTCACGAAACAGCCGCTATGACGCCGTCTCTTCAAACTGCAGCGTAACCGTTAAAACCCCATCCTGCGTGGTAGCGTTTATCACCAGAGGCTTTGCGTAAACATTTACAAATTTCAGATCCTTGGTCCCCTCTGCAATGGTGGCATCCAAGCCCTGAGGCACATAGTCCACAGGCGCAGAATGCGTCCATCTCTCCGTGGACGGAAGTCCCGCCCGGATCATGGCCACATAAAGGGTGGAGGATACCTGGCAGATACCCCCGCCCACGCTCATCACCTCTCTGCCAGCCGCATAGGAGGGGCCTAAAACATAGCCGTTCTCATAGGTTCTGGACTGTACCTGCCTGCTGAACGAAAACTCTTCTCCCGGCTGCAGCACAACGCCGTTGATTCTCTGTGCCGCCAGCTCCACGTTGACCGCCCTCTGCTGCGTCACATCATAGGTGCTGGAATAAGAGCCAAGTCCCGGATCACTGCCCTCCCCGGGAAGCGCAGTCCGGCCCTCCGCCCTGCCTGATGTGATATAGTGCTCACAGTACGCCGCAAAGTCCTCCCCAAAGGTCTGCATCAAATCTCCATTGTTCTGTATGTATGCCCGGAGGTTAAAATCCGCCATGCCGGATCTCCCCTCTCTTATCCCATTATTTACAAAATGAGAAAACAGCGCCTCTTCATCCATGCCGATTGCAGTCTGCAAATCCGTATAGGTATTGTAATAATATTCCGCATCAAACACAGCCCGGAAGGCATCTTCTTGCGTCATTCCGGCCGCTTTGGCAGACAGTGCCTGTGCGGATAATGCTGTGATACAAAGTCCCAATGCCATTGCTCTCCTGATCCAGTTTCCTCTTTTCATTCTTATGCGTTTTCCTTTCCCGTTCTTCTCTTGTTTTCCCCATCCTCTTATGTATTGTGGCTTTCAGTATAGCATTGCCCTCCCCGGGGCGCAAGGTTTAAAATCTTAAGATTATTTCATCAATAATGGACATAATACTTTCTTCCTGCTTTTGGATTTCCCGCTTTGACTCCTCTATCTTTTCCGCATGCTGTTTTATTTTTTCCAGAATCTTTTTCTGCTCCTCTATGGCAGGCACAGGAACCTTAAAGTGATGAAAGGCCGCCTCATCCAGATACCACCTGTTGGTGGCCCCGTAGCTGCAGGTGCTGCACATTTTCAGAAAAAAGTCATGGCGCATCAGATAGGTTAAATAGTCGGGCAGAACAATGTCCCTATTGATGGCATAGGTCCAAAAGTTGCCTGTAATCACCGCCCCATCCAATTCCGGAGGAACAATTCCGTAGGCACCGTTTCTGGCGTCGATCTTGGAGATTAGAAACTGCCCCTCTTTGATCACAAACTGCTTTTTCGTTCCGATTTCGCTGCCATACTGTCTGGTACGCAGCACAATACCCTGATTGTGCATTTGAACCGTAACCTGCTTATAAAGCCTGTCATCCTCAATGTCCACTGCATCCTTCACTCTGGCAAGCAGGCTTGAAATCGGATACAGTGTATATTTAGTGCCAACGCTCATAAGGGGCGTGTGATACCGTTTCACACACCAGTTGGACTTATCCAGCTTGTGAAACTCCGCAAAGCCCGTTTCCTCCCTGTGATAGGACCTGGCGACGGCTTTACCCATACTATCCTCCACCTCATATCCGCCCCAGCGCTCCCAGAGCCGTTTCACCCGGGGGATATCATTCTCAGGGATGGGGCTTCTGCGCAGATTCAGATCAAATCCATCCTTCTGCAGATCCACCAGCCAGGTCTTGTGTCCCTTAGAAGGCTTCTTTTTGGCAAGCAGCAAAATACTGGTTTTTACATCGGTATAGGGGTTAAAAACCCCCTGGGGCAGAGAAATAATGGCCTCCACCGTAATATTTTCCAGCATCCATCCCCGAAAAGCGGCATAGGTTCTGTGAAACAGCAGTGTCTCCCCCACAATGCAGGCGATTCTGCCCCCCTCCCGCACGCTTTCTATCATATGTCTCACAAACAATTCATCCGGCTTTTTTGGCTCCTCCAGAGCATAGGGATGATTGGCCATGACAATATCAAATTTCCCGAAAAATTCCTTATGGAACTCCCGCACCTTGTCATTTACCGGCTTTCCATGGAGAATGTCCAGGGCATTTTCATTGGAAATGCGGCTGTGGCCGTCCCCCAGAAGAATCATGTTCAATTTTGTGAGCATGGCCGTGGTATCCTTAAGTTCGTTGCCGAAAATCACATTTTCCCGCAGATTCTCGTTGGTCACTCCATACTTTCCATACTTTTCCAGGTAGGTCTGAAAGGCTGTAATCAAAAAGCCACCGCTTCCGCAGGCGGGATCATAAATTCTCTCCACAGATTGGATTACACGATTGCCGTTTTCATCCGTAATATATTGCCCGGCGTCATTTTTCTGAAAGGTAATCTGCGGATTTACCAGGAAAATGATCAATTCAATCAAATGACGGGGCGTAAAAAATTCTCCGATTTTTTTATCCTTGGAATCCTTCTGGTAGTATTCCAGAGCATTTCCCTTCACATCCGTCATGCGGTCTATATGACACTTTTCAAACATCTCGTCGATAATCCGGGCCAGATCCCTTGTCATGCGGGAATCCACCTTAATCAGCTGTGCAGGAAACACATTTTCATACTGCCTGTTCAAAAAATCCCTGAAAACCCTGTTGACAATGGAAACATTTCCCTTCTGCACATTTTCCCATACGCTGGTGCTGTTCTCTTCCCGGTATTCCCGATCCCTGCCGTCATTGGAAAAAATCTTTAAAAAGATAAAAATGGAAATTTCAGCCGCCTTATCTATGGCGGACAGGCTGGATTTTCCAGTCCTGAAAATGGTATCGCACTGGGCAAAATAAGGCTCCAGAGCCTCTCTCGGCACTATGTCCCCTGGATATTCATCGAACCGCAAATCCATAAATCAATCCTCATCCTTCCTTTGTCGCCGTCCCAAAACCAAGCTGCTTTATTATAGCATCATCTCCCTTTGATTTCCACCAAAACCGCGTCTTGTCAATCGCCGCAAACTGAATTATACTGATTTTATCAAAAATGGGAGATGCGCAATGGAATTGAAAAACTACTTTCCAATCTGGAACCAGCTCACCGAAACGCAGCAAAAAATACTCTCAGACGCTGCCGTAAGCCGCACCGTCAAAAAAGGAACCGTGATACACAACGGTTCCGAGGACTGTGTAGGCCTTTTGCTGATCAAATCCGGCCAGCTGCGGGCCTTTATACGTTCTGAAGAAGGCCGGGAAATCACGATCTACCGGCTGTTTGATCTGGACATCTGTCTGTTCTCCGCCTCCTGTATGCTCTCCAGCATCCAGTTCGACGTCTCCATTGAGGCGGAAAAGGATACAGACCTCTGGGTGATTCCCTCAGAGGTCTATAAGCAGCTTACAGCCCAGTCCGCACCTCTTTCCAATTACACAAACGAGATCATGGCCAGCCGTTTTTCCGAGGTCATGTGGCTCATAGATCAAATTCTCTGGAAACGCTTCGACCAAAGGCTGGCCGCTTTTCTTTTGGAGGAGGCGGAGCTTGAGGGTTCGGACTGCCTGAAAATCACCCAGGAAGCCATTGGAAACCACCTGGGCACCGCCAGGGAGGTAGTCACCCGGATGCTCAGCCATTTTCAGAGTGAAGGCCTGGTGAAGCTTTCCCGGGGCGTGGTGCAGATCACGAATTTACAGAGGCTGCGGAAATTGTATCCATACCACAGGGACTAGCATCCTGGATCAGGCAGCGTTCCTGCACCACCGTCTGATAAAACCGGTATCCGCCGGAAAAATTATAACAGTCAAAGCCTTTCTGGGCCAGAATCCGGCAGGCAATGTAGCTGCGCAGGCCGCTTTGGCAGATGACATAGGCCGGCTTTTGGGGATCAAGCTCCAAAAGCCGCTCTCTGAGCTCATCCACCGGAATATTGACAAAGCCCTCTATGTGCCCTCTTCTGTATTCTTCCACAGTGCGCACATCCAGTCTGGTGACGCTTCCATCCTCCGGCAGCGCCTCCAAGTCCTCCAAATGAAACTGCTTTACCATTCCCTTTGAAAGATTTTCGATCATATAGCCCGCCATATTGACCGGATCCTTGGCAGAGGAAAAGGGCGGCGCATAGGCAAGCTCCAGGTCTTTCAGCCAGGCACCCTGCATTTTGGCATGGATGGCCACAGACAAAACATCTATGCGTTTATCCACCCCTTCATAGCCTGCAATCTGCGCGCCTAAAAGCCGTCCCGTCCCCTTTTCAAAGATCACCTTCATGGTCATCACCTTGCCGCCCGGGTAATAACCGGCATGGCTCATAGGAGAAAGAATCACCTTATCTGCGGCGATGCCCGCCTGCTTTGCTGCAGTTTCACTCAAGCCCGTGGCGGCAGCCGTCAAATCAAAAGCCTTTAAAATGGAGCTGCCCTGAGCCCCCAGGTAACGACTGTGGTTTCCGCAGATATTGTCCGCTGCAATCCGTCCCTGTTTATTGGCAGGTCCAGCAAGGGGAACAAGCGAATCCTGCCCGGTGACAAAATTCTTGATCTGCACCGCGTCCCCTGCCGCATAGATATCCGGGATGGAGGTCTCCATCCTGTCGTTTACCAGAATGCTGTCCTTTCTTCCCAGCAAAAGTCCAGCCTCCCTGGCAAGGGCGGTGTCCGGAACCACTCCCATGGCAAGCACTGCCATGTGGGCCTGCAGGGACTCCCCGTCCTCTAAGAGCACCTCCACAAAGCCTTCCCTCTCCCGGAAGCCTTCCACTGCGCGTCCTAAAACCAGCTGCACCCCATTCCTTCTCATCTCGTTGTGAAGAAATACCGCCATGTCCGGGTCAAATGGAGTCATCAGCTGCTTAAGCCGCTCTACAATGGTGACCTCCATGCCAAGGTTCTTGAGGTTTTCTGCAAGCTCCAGGCTGATAAAGCCGCCTCCTGCCAGTATAACCGTCTTAGGATGGTTTTTTGTGATATATTCCTTGATGCGGAAGGTATCCTCCACAGTGCGCAGCGTAAACAGTCTGTCAGAATTGCCCCCGAAAAAGCCGGGCTTTATAGGCTTTGCGCCGGGAGACAAAAGCAGCTTGTCATAGCTTTCCTCAAATTTCCTTCCTGTTTCCAGATCCTCCACCGAAACCGTGTGGCTCTCCGGATGAATTGCAGTGACCTGGTGACGCACCTTCACTATTATCCGAAACCGGGCAAAAAAGCTCTCCGGGGTCTGGAGGGTCAGCTCCTCCTTGTGAGTAATCACGTCTCCAATATAATAGGGCAGGCCGCAGTTGGCATAGGACACGTAGCCCGACCGCTCAAAAACGATAATTTCCGCCTGTTCATCCAATCTTCGGATTCTGGCGGCAGCGGTGGCTCCGCCTGCCACCCCGCCTACAATCACAACCTTCACCTTGCTGTTCCACCTTTCTTATAAAAGACTTAATATCTGGCTTTTGGGTCTTGCGCCCACAGCCTGGTTTGCCACCTTGCCATCCTTGATTACCACCAGCGTGGGAATGCTCATCACCTGAAAACGGCTGGCCAGCTCAGGCTGTTCGTCCACATTGACCTTTCCCACTTTAATATCGGTTCTCTCCTGGGCGATCTCCTCCACCACCGGAGCCACCATCCTGCAGGGACCGCACCAGGAAGCCCAGAAATCCAGCAGAACAGGCTGGCCAGACTCCATAACCTCCTTCTGAAAATTTTCCTTCGTAATATTTATTGCCGACATATTTGTATCCTCCTTATTTGTTTTATGCTGCCATTATAGTCTATCCTTTGGAGGATTTCCGTGATATTGTCACAGAAGCATTTGCCATTTACAGGCATTCGGATTATACTTTAATTGATGTCCGCCAAGGCGGGCAGGGAGGTGTACTCATGAAAATGATTGAAAACCAAACCTTTGATATGGAACGGGCCTTGTACGGCAGCAAGGAAATTTTCGTAAAGGACTGCGCCTTTGACGGCCCCGCAGATGGGGAAAGCGCTTTTAAGGAATGTGAGGATGTGCAGGTAGAGCACAGTTTTTTTAATCTGCGCTATCCCTTCTGGCACGACCACAGACTGAAAATACAAAACTCAGAGATGACCAGCCTGTGCCGGGCAGCCTTGTGGTATTCCGACCACATCGAAATCACAGACACCAAGCTTCACGGCATCAAGGCTCTGCGGGAATGCAGCGATGTAAAGATGAAGGGATGCAATATTCTCTCCCCGGAATTTGGCTGGTCGGTGCAGACAATAGAAATGAAGGACTGCAGTGCAGAAAGCGAATACTTTATGATGCGGTCCCGCAATCTGCACTTTCAGAATGTGCGCATGAAGGGAAAATATTCTTTCCAATATATTGAAAATTCCCTTTTCGAGTCATGCAGTTTCGATACCAAGGACGCCTTCTGGCACGCCAAAAACGTAACCATCCGAAACAGCGTAGTCAACGGAGAGTATCTTGCCTGGTACTGCGAGAACGTCACCTTTGAAAACTGCAAAATCACAGGCACCCAGCCGCTGTGCTACTGTAAGGGCTTAAGGCTGATAGATTGTCAGATGATCGACGCCGATCTGGCCTTCGAGCGCTCCCAGGTGGACGCCGTCATCACCACGCCGGTACTCAGCATCAAAAATCCTTTGAGCGGCCGCATCACCGTACCCGCTGTGGGGGAAATTATCCGGGATATCCCGGGCGCCGATGCAGAAATACAGGTGCAAAACCACACCAGCGAAAATCCCTGACGCCCTTACTTTCCAAAATAAGCGGCAATTTCCTGCATTCTCAGGGTCTGCTTTACATGGAAAGGACACCGTCTGTCACAATGTCCGCATTTGAGACAGTCTGATGCCTTCCTCTGCAGATTGGCATAATGATCTCTTGCCAGTTCATCCCCCGCCAGGGCAAGGTCATAATACTTATTCATAAGTCCGATATCCAGACCAGCGGGACAGGGCTGGCAGTGATTACAGTAAACACAGATTCCCTCAGACTCCCTGGGCGTAAAGCTGCTTATGGCGGAGTAATCCCTTTCCTCCGGGGAAGCCTCCAGAAATCCCAGAAGCTGCTTTAAATCCTTTCTGTCACGCACACCGGGAAGCACCGTCAAAACACCGGGCCGGTCCAGAGCATACTGTATACACTGGTATGCGGTCAGCGCCCGACCAAAGGGAGAGGTTTTCTCATCCAGCAGCTGGCCGCCGGAAAATGCCTTCATGACGGAGATTCCAACCCCCTCCGCCTGGCAGCGTCTGTACAGAGCCGCCCTTTCATCTCCGCTTCCCACTGCGTATTCGCCGTGCCTGTAATCATAGGCCGGATTGATGCTGAACATAAGCATATCCAGAATGTGCATATCCAACACCTTGTTTACCACGAAAGGCGTATGGGAGGAGAGGCCTATATGGCGGATTACTCCCTGTCCCTTTAACTTCTCCATATACGCAAGGGTTCCCTGTCTGAGGGCAGCCTCCAGATCTGCTTCCTCGTCCAGACAATGGATAAAGCCAAAGTCGATATAGTCCGTGCGCAGAGCCTTCAGCTGACAGTCCACAGAGCGCTTGATTTCATCCAGCTTCAGGGTCCATCCGTATTTGCCGCTTCGATAATCCGCTCCAAAATGCACCTGAAAATACACCTGGCTGCGACATCCGGAAACAGCCCGTCCATAAGCCGGAAAAGGGGACGCATCCCCCGCCGCCATGTCAAAATAGTTGACGCCGTTTTCGATGGCCATAGCCACTGTCTTTTCCATTTCTTCCTCACCGCACGGGCCTAAGGAGCTGTTGCCAAGGCCGATAATGCTGATCTGCTCCTGTCCATGGGGCAGTTTACGATATTCCATATAATTCCCCCTTCCAGATCATTCGTGAATTTTCATTCCACAGAGCATTTTTACAAACGCCGGATCATCATGATTTACAATCTCGCTGTGTCCCAGGTCTTTTGACGCAATTTTTGCCATTTCCTCATCCGTCAGGGCAAAATCCCATATGTCGATGTTTTGCTCCATCCTCTCCACATGAACCGATTTCGGAATGATAGATACCCCTCTTTGTACATTCCAGCGAAGAACCACCTGTGCAGCGCTCTTGCCATACTTCTTTCCAATCTCCACAAGCTCGGCGTCCGTAAAAATTCCGTGTTTGCCCTCTGCCAAAGGTCCCCATGCCTGCGGAACCACGCCATATGCCTTCATGTTTTCGATTGCTGCCTCCTGCGTAAAGAACGGGTGAAGCTCCACCTGATTCACAGCAGGAATCATCTCAACATTCTCACAAAGGTTTGAAAGAACCGCAGGATAGAAATTTGCCACGCCGATGGCTCTCACCAGACCGTCTTTATAAGCCTTCTCGATTCCGCGATAAGCCGCAAAGTAATCCCCCATAGGCTGATGGAGAAGGACAAGGTCAACATAGGGCATATTCAGCTTTTCAAGAGATGTTTTAACCGCATTATAAGCAGTTTCTTCATTCTTCTGATCCTGCACCCATACCTTAGTGGTAATAAAAAGTTCCTCTCTGTTCACAATCCCGTCTGCAATCGCTCTGGAAACTCCCTTTCCCACCGCTTCCTCATTCATGTATGCTGCTGCCGTATCCAAAAGACGATATCCTGTTTTAATGGCATCATAAACAACCTGCTCACACTGGGCGGCATCTGAAATCTGGAATACACCAAATCCCTCTAAAGGCATTTCCACACCATTGTTTAACTTTACTGTTTCCATCTTACTCATAATTTGTTTCCTCCTGAAAATTTTATATTTAAGTAGGAAAAAGCGCCTCATTTGCAGCTTCTTCCGGCTCATGGAAGCATATCCCCATGAATTTTTACGCTGTTAAGCTGCCTCGCAGTATAGTAACAGCGATGGTCAATCATTTCGCTATGACCAATATCCATCCCCCCAATAGATTCCATTTCTTTTTCTGTCAGGGTGAAGTCAAAAATATCCAGATTCTCCGTCATACGGTTCTGATGAATCGTTTTGGGAATCGTAACTACACCTCTTTGATAATGCCGGCGCAAAATGATCTGTGCAGTGGTTCTGCCATGCTTCTGCGCAATTCTGCTCAAAACCTTATGATGAAAAATATCTCTCTGTGCTTCTGAAAGAGGCCCCCATGCCTGCGGAACAATCCCGTAGTCCTTCATCACCCGCAGCGCTTCCCCCTGTTGAAAAAAGGGATGGATTTCAATTTGGTTGACCATGGGCTTCAGCTCATGGTTCATGCACAGATCCACCAGCCGTTCTGGGGAAAAATTGCTGACTCCGATGGCTCGGACTGCGCCTTCCCGGTATAATCGCTCCATAGCCCGCCAGGCACCGTAAATATCACCAAAGGGCTGGTGGATGAGATAAAGGTCCAAATACTCCAGCTTCATCCTTTTGAGAGAGGCTTCAAAAGCTTTCAAGGTGCTGTCATACCCTGCATCCTGCACCCATAGCTTTGTGGTCAGGAAAATCTCCTTGCGTGGAACATAGGAGCTGCGGACAGCACTTCCCACCGCTTCCTCATTTCCATAGACAGCCGCCGTGTCGAACAGGCGATACCCTGCTTCCAGCGCATTGCCCACAATCCGCTCTCAGCCGTTCCATGCAGCGGCTGGAAGATGAAATTCAAGTGCCGCTTTTCATCCGTCACAAAAATAAGATTGAACTGAATGAAAATGGCTGGCTTGCAGTGGATTACGCCAAAAGGGTAATGGAGCAGGCACACTCTATGGTAAGCGGCATTCGGGATTACGACAGGAAACGTCATACCATTTTTGTGGGCTCCTGTGCACCAGCTCCTCTGTGGGAAATGATTCCAGCCCTGTCCAGCCTTTATCCTGATCTGACAATTTCTTCTGAGATACGGGACAGCCAGGTGCTGTTCCAGGGACTTCAGGATGGAGTTTATCATACCATTGTCCTGCCCTATCCGGTTGAATCATCAGGCATTTTCTGCCAGAAATATAAAGAGGAGCATCTTTTTTTCTCTTTGCCGCCGGCCCATCCTCTTTCCGGAAGCAAAGCATTATCTTTAAAGGACCTTGATGGAGAAACCATGCTTCTTCGTGCCCAGCTTGGTTTCTGGAACCGTGTCACAGACGCAAAAATGCCGAACACTCATTTTATTGTCCAGGAGGATGCGGCTTTCAATGAGCTGGTGAAGGCCTCTGCCCTTCCCTCGTTTACCAGTGATCTGGTGATTCAAAGAGAAGGCGAGGCCCCCAATCGAGTTACCATTCCGATTAAAGACGAAGAAGCAAATGTGACATATTATTGCTGCTGTTTGATGAAATCAAAAGCTCTGATGAGGTTTCTTACACAAGAGGCTGTATAAACGATATACCGGCCACTGTTTCAAAGCTTTCACTTCAACCGGTAATAGCAAATTTTCTTCCCGGCACCCTCCCGCTTCAGCTCCCCAGACGCTACCAATTTCCGCAGCGCCCCTTCGATAGTTCTGCACGCTTTTGGTTCTGCCAGCCATGGGATTGTTTATGTGGCTGTATAAAATCTTGTGAAGCTACAGGATATAATTCTACGTAATGGGGATGGCATCGAAGTTCTCATGGATGAGGTTCAGCACATCTCGGTAACCTGCGATTTCCTGCTCATCCCGGTTCCTCGGTGCTCTGCACCTTAGCAATCTCCACCAGCATCTCCAATTCCTCCGGGCGCTGTTTCAGGTATAACTCCTGTTTCCCTACCTCTTTATAGATCGCCGCAATCAGGCTCAAAATCCCCGAGTCCCACTTTTGCTCCTTGATTGCAGAATAGTTGAATGTGCGCATACCCATTAACAAAACAGGACCGCCAGCATACCGACGGTCCTGTTTCTTTCCTCAAGGAATTATATTTTGGTGTTTCCATATTATCGTTGTGTCGTTCTTCTATGCTTAAATCTGCATAGATTTTCGCACGATTGGTACGGAATTGGTACAAATCAAATCAGCTTACAGAATTCCTCTGGTTCTATACAAGGTATCCGGCTTCCCTTAAAGTCATCGCAGTTTCTCGTCACAATATAATCTGCCCGAAAAGCTATTGTACACTCCATTTGCAGGCAGTCTTCAAAATCCGAAAATCTTTCATTTGCCAGCGCCTCTAATATTTGGGCCTTATCAATACCCTCAACCTCAAATAGTTCACACAAATTGCGCAAAAGGCTTTTTCGTTCTTCAACACTGCGGTACTTTTCTTCTGAGACTTTCCAGCTTTTCAAACGCTCTGTCTCTTGCTGCCTGATCTTCTGTTCCATATAGTCCGCTTACTCCCTGCATAATCTGTACAATAAAATGAAGTTTATCCTCCGGCATCCGCTCTAATAAATCCATTGCATCTTTCCTAAGCGCTGTCATTTTTCATCACTCCCATTCACAATATAGAACTTTTGTCTTCTTTCCATACTAAAATATTTAACTTATTCAAAATATTATATTTATATTATACTCAATTAACTTCCTTCCTATAATGTCAAGCCTAAAATCATTGATTTTTCGGGCTTTTTCTAACTTGTTACCTCATATAAACAGAGCCAAAAGTGATGAACAGCCATAGTATCTTGTACTGAATAGCTATAGATGAGTGCAC
>DXGH01000051.1 GCA_019114005.1 Candidatus Acetatifactor stercoripullorum | reverse complement strand
TCCTCCTGATGAACCATTAGCTTCCTGACCTAATTTCCTAACTCTATAACACTTCAAAAAGTTGCCTGCTTTAGACAGCTTATTCAAGTGTGCCAATTTACGGTTTTCCTCTACTTTCTTTCACACTATTTTTCTCCTGTGCTATACTCCTGTAAGAATATTCTGCGCCTCTGTTGTCAGGGACGATACGATAGTCTCTATAAATACCTTCAGACTGTCCTTCATTACCACACAGAGCAAAAGCGCTATGATGCACAATCCAACCGTCACAAGGATTCCGTCGATCCCATCCTCCTTTTGAAGGGCTCTTCCCGTTACGCGCTCCCATCCTTTTGAAAGCATTTCTTTTACATAAACTGCAATTTGTCTCCTTTTTCCAGTTTCCATCATAAAACCTTCCTTTCCTTTTTCTTTTGTCCGGCTCCATTTAAAATCCTGCAGCCGCTGCAAACATATCCATGACACAGGCATAGAGAGCCACCCCCAGCGCCGCAGTCAGCACTCCCAGCTGATAAAAGGTCATGCTTCTGTCCAGGGAAGCTTTTTTGCGCTCCAATACCATGGTCTCCATATCCTTAACCTGCTCTCCGATATCACGCAAAAGCTCCACAGCCTGCCCCGATTCCAATGCCTGCAGCACGGTGATACACAGAGAATCCACATAACGGTTGTCGAATTTTTCCTGAAACCGTTCCAGAGCTTCGTATATGTCCGCTTTCATCACAATATCTCCGGTAAGGTCCAAAAATGCCTGACGCAGTCTCCTCTCTCCAACACTTCCATAGCATTCCGCCAGCGCGTCAGTCACATAGACTCCGGCCTTTATTTGAATTTCCAGCGCGTTATAAACCAGCCGCAGCTCAGGAAGCATCCTCTCATTGTCCTTTTTGTTCTGCCAGACAAGCAACAGCCCCGGAAGAAAAAACAAAAATCCCCCAGCCAGCACTCCTGCAGCCCATGAAATTCTAAGAAAAGCTCCCAGTCCTATGGCGGCCGCCACCGTCCTCACCGCCAGAAAGCATACCGGATTCATCCATCTGCCAAAGTGAAAGGAAGCTCCGTTTTTCTGCAGCCACGCGCCGCTTGTCTGATACCATGCCATTTCCTGTCCCCTGACCTTTAAAAATCCGGACAGCTCCTCGTATGCCTTCAGAATCAAACGTCTTGGGCGGAAAGCCGCCTGCAGTGATATCAAAAGCATAAACAAAAGTACCGAGGCTGCGGCAGGCAAAACCGCAAGCCATATTTTCAGCTGTGCTTCTCCCAAAGTTTTTCTCCTTTCCATTCCAAACGTTTTATTCTTTAATGTATCCTGTTGATTTTCCCCAGAAACAGCAGCACAACCACAGCCAGAATCCCAAGGGCTGCTCTGCCTGGCAGTGTATGAAATAGAATTTCCCAGACAGAGGCCTCAATCAGGCTGTCCGCCATAAGAAGCACAGCCCCGGACATGGCAAGCAAAAGCAGCATGTTCAACATTCCTTCCCGCAGCATGCTCTTTTGTTCTTCCACATTCCGAAGATATTCCCTGATATTTTTCCGGCTGCTTTGCACAAGGGCCGTAAAATCAGCGCAGTATCGGATGCTGATCTCCAGATTCCTGGCAAGCTCCTTAAATTTAGGGTGCTCTATTTTTTCCGCCATGGATAAAAGGGCAAGTCCCGCATCTCCCGTGATCTGTGCCTCATAATAGCACTGGTCCAGCGCGCTTCTTAAGGGTTCATCCATATATTTGCTCACCTGATTGAGAATGCCGGTGACTTCTCCGGCTGTGATACTGTAATTACCTAGAAAATCAAGAAATTTCATGAGATTATCATTTACGGACCGCATGGCCCTTGCTCTGCGAAGCTTAAAAAACAAATACTCTCCTCCTAAGGCAGTGGCCACGGCCGCCGCTGCCGCCACGCCCCCGGATAAAAGAAAGCCTGCCAGGAACACCCCCGCCAGGACTGTCACATTGCAGACAATCCATATTTCTACGCAGTAAAAGGGGAAATGTCCGTTTAGTCCCGCATAGCTTAACTGGCGCTCCAGCAGGAGCAGAAAGGAATACTCCTTGTGTATCTGCAGAAGATTACGCCTGTTTAGCAGGCTTCGTTTCCTTGCCGCCTCCTCCATGCCGTTTTGCGTTTTCTGCAGAAATGCAGTGATTTCCTCCAGCCAGCGTATCCTCCGGAAAAGCAGGTAAAACCCCAGAAAAATACAGCCGAAAATAATGCTTCTCACACCCATGACCTGTCATAAAATCCTTTCAAAAATTAGTTTTCTTTTTTCCTCGTCCCAGCCCTTACAATGAAAAATCTCCATTACCTTGTAGTGCTCCATAAAAATCAGCGTCTGAAAGCAGTCCAGCATCTTCATCAATTCATCTCTGGAATAGCGACTGTCATACATGGCATAATCCACCAGCTTGTCCGGCGCCCGGTCCGCAGAAGGCGCATGAATGGTGGCCGCGCATATCTGCCCTGTATAGGCTGCATTCAAAAGATAAAGGGCCTCCGCTCCCTTCACCTCCCCGATGATAAAAAAATCCACATCCATGGTCAGACCCGCAATGCTGATATGCTTCAAGTCATAGCTCACCTGACTTTCCCCTGTTCCGGGAAGGGAATGGAGAAACATCATATCCGGGTGGAATTTCGTGGTCAGCTCATCTGCCTGCTGGGTCACAAGCACCGCCAGATCATCCGGCAGGGTCTCCTTCAGTGCATTTAACAGCGTGGTCTTCCCTGAAGAATTTCCGCCGCAGATTAAGGTTGAGCTTTTTCGGAATCTTTGAATCAAAAGCTGCGCCGTCTCCAAATCCAGCATATCTTTTTCAATCAATTCTTTCATCTGTGGAAAATTTTTTGGAATTTTGCGAATGCAGAGATAGGGTTCCTTACAGGTATTTACAAGAGGCATGGAAAGCGTAAATCTCAGAATAAAATCCGGATGGCTTTCCGTGTCTGTAAACCTTTGTATGGCGTTGAGATTGGACACATTCACTTGGTTTCTGGTGGCCACATAATCAATAAACTGCCTGTACTCCTTGGGGCTTTGAAATGCGATTCCGGCATCCTGCCGTTTTCCCTCTCGTTTGATGCGGATCTGATCAAAGCTTACCACGCGGATATCCGATATGGTACTGTCGTCTATCAGCGGCGACAATCTGGAATAGCCGAAAATATACTGTTCAAACAGCCCCAGCAGCTCTTTATCGCCTCCCGGCGTGGAATAATAGGCCGCTATGTGTTCCGAGGCCTCCTTCAGAAAATCCTCTTTGCTTAAAAGCCCCCGCTTCATCTGCATCAGGGACTGCTGCTTTCTGGTGGTGTAATCATTTACCAGCGCCTGCAGCTTTTCCTCCATGTCACCGGATACCGGAAGCTGCTGCAAAACGTCATCCTGCGTTTTCATTCTGATACCTCCCCGTCCGCCAAAACGGACATTTCTGCGATATTGACGGCGTTCCCCAAAAATCCATTTCGCGGCAATCATCCAAAAATGGAAAGAAAAAGTACAACGCCGTATAGCTTCATAAAAAATACATTGGAAAATCAGCTGATTCAGCTTAAGAAAAAATAAAATTTGAATTGAAACATTCTTGTTGGTGATTTACAATCTACACCCTGACCGGGTTATTTGTCAACCCCCTATTTTAAATTCTTGCAGGTGACTACGAAACTCGCTGACAAAGTCACGAAACTGGTCATAATCGCCAAAAACGGGCTTCAAAGCAGTGCCTCGTCGCCCTTATTTTGGTGATTACGCCCAGTGAAACAAAAAGGGGTTATTTTTTGTTTCTCAGATAGCTTATAGCGCAGGCTATAATCAGAATGTTGGCAGCCAATTCTATAATGGCCTGCAGATAACTGAAAAAATAGACGCGGTCATGAAATTCATGCAATTCCCCTCCTTTACATATCGTAATATTTGTATTAAATTAATATTATGATGTCAGGGTCAAAAGGTCTCCCTGTCACAAATTCTCAGAATTGTTTGCGGCTTCGGAGTCAAGTTGCTCCTGCAGATGACAAACAATTCTGAGGATTTGTGACTGAAAACCCTTTTGACCTCAACATCATATTATCACATAAAGGAAAAGAAAAAAAGCTAAGAGGATTTGTCATGCTGAATATTCGCAATGAAAGAATAGAGGACTACGAAACGGTAGAGCAGATCACAAGGCAGGCTTTCTATAACCGCTATATGCCGGGATGTACGGAGCATTATCTGGTTCACATCATGCGCAGCCATCAGGATTTCATACCGGAATTAGATTTTGTGGCGGAAATGGACGGCCAGGTGATTGGCAATATCATGTATACAAGGGCAATGCTGACCGATGAAAGCGGTACAGAAAAAGAAACCCTTACCTTTGGTCCGGTCTCCATCTCGCCCGAATATCAGAGAATGGGCTATGGAAAGCAGCTCATGGAGCATTCCTTTCAGCGGGCCGTGGAAATGGGTTATGACAGCATCGTCATCTTTGGGAGCCCCGCCAACTATGTGAGCCGGGGATTTCAAAGCTGTAAAAAGTTTAACGTCTGTGTTGCGGACAGCAAATGGCCACAGGGAAGGTATCCTGCGGGAATGCTGGTAAAGGAACTGATTCCAGGCGTTTTCGACGGCAGAAAATGGTTTTACCGGGAAAGTCCTGTCATGAATATAAATGAACAGGAAGCGCAAAGCTATGACCAGGGCTTTGAAGCATTGGAAAAGAAATACCTTCCCAGCCAGGAGGAATTTTATATCATAAGCAATTCCTTTGTGGAATAGCTCTCAAAGAAAGGGGGAGACCTATGTTTTTGATTCTTGCAGGCGGATTGTTGATCATCATTTTCGCCGTAATCGCCGCTGTAGCCGCTTCTGTTACCGCTGCAGTCGCCGCAGACGTGGACGATTTTGATATGGAAGAGGACTAGAGAGAAGTCTGCTTTCTCTCTAGTCCTTTTTGCCCATCAGCTCCTCCAGGGCCCCGAAGGTGGCCATCCGCAGCTTTCTCACCAAGGGTGTACACCCGGAGCCGCATCTTTGCATGAAAAAGATAAGCGTCATATCATCCTCCGGGTCCATGGTTACATAATTGCCCGTCCAGCCATCCCAGCCGTATTCTCCAAGGGGCGCTATGGTTCCGGCCTCCCCCTGATCTATGAGAATGCGCATCAGGCATCCGTAACCATATCCCGCCGTGCTGTCCCAGTTTAATCCCGACTTTTGTTCTTTGGTCAGACGGTCACTGGTCATAAATTCCACCGTTTTTCTTCCCAATATGCGTTTTCCGTTATATTCCCCTTTGTGCAGCATCATTTCCGTAAAATGGCTGTAATCGTCAATCGTGGATACCAGTCCTGCGCCGCCGGATTCAAAGGACGTATCCTCCCCGTAATATTCTCCCAGGTGGGAATCCTCATAGGGCACAAGCCTTTTTCCCTCTTCCTCCCACTGATAGATCTGGGCAAAGCGTTCCCTCTTTTCTTCCGGAACAAAAAAGCCTGTGTCCGGCATTTCCAGCGGCTCAAACAGCTCTCTTTTCAAAAACGCGCCGTAGGTCATCCCGCTGACCGCTTCCACCACGCCGCCCAGCACATCCGCAGACAGTCCGTACATCCATCTTTCACCAGGCTGAAAGCACAGAGGAATCTGCGCAATTCTCCTTAAGTACTCCTGGGTATCCACCCGCTCTCCCCTTTTTCTGCGCTCCCAAAGCTCTTTGAAAACAGTATCCATACGCCTGCCCGGCACATGGGACAAATCAGGATAGGGAATGCCCGAGGTCATGTTCAAAAGATCGGTGATGGTGTTCTCCCGGTTTACCGGAAGCACCCTTTCCTGGGGAGTCCAGACCGTCTGCCCCGCAAAGTAGGGAAGATACTTGGACACCGGGTCCTTTAAATCAAGTTCCCCTCTTTGGGCCAAAATCATAACGGCTGCTGCCGTAATGGGCTTTGTCATGGAAAAAAGCCGGATAATGGTATCTCTCCTCATTGGTTTTTTCTTTTCCATATCCGCCTGTCCGTAGGCGTTGAAATAAACCTCTCTGTCACGGCAGCGCACCAAAAGACTTGCCCCCGCAAGTCTTCCCTCCTCTATCTCCTTTTGTATCAGCCCATCCACGGTATCCTTATAATCAAACATTACTTTCCTCCTTATGTCTGTTACATAGAATAGGTAATTGCAAAACTCGCTGGCAAAGTCACGAACCTGGTCATAATAACCAAAAACGGGTTCCGAAGCAGTGGCTAGTCACCCTTATTTTGGTTATTATGCCCAATTTCTGATATCAGGGAGCGAGTTTCGCAAACGCCTGGTTACATAGAATTATAACACAGAAACCCCAGATGGATGGCTCTTTTTTCTTTTCAAAAGCATGACTGCTCCAAGCAGAGCCACCAAAAGCTCCGTTGCGGGAAATGCCGACCAGACTCCCAAAATACCCGCCGCCGACAGCGCAAGCGCCATAGGAATCATAACAGCAAAACCACGCAGAAGAGAAATGATATGTGCCGGAAGGGCATGCTCCGTTGCGGTAAAATACACAGCCACAATAATATTGAAGCCTGCAAATATACAAGCAGTAAAGTAAATCCTCATTCCAGTGACTGCAATTTCCTGCAGCTGTGCATTCTGCTCACTGTTAAACACGCTCACAATACCCTCAGCTCCAAAAAAGACCACCCCATAAACAAGGACAGACACCACTGCCGCTGCAATCAGGGCATACCGAAGAATTGCCTCCACATGCTTCCGGTTCCCCTTCCCGAAATTGCTGCTGACAATAGGCTGTATTCCCTGTGCAATTCCCGTATAAATGGAAATCACCACCAAGGAGAGATTGGCAATCACACTGTAGGCAGCAACCCCGATGTTGCCTGCCAGTCCAAGCAAAAGGGTATTAAATACAATCATCACAATTCCTGAGGAGACCTCTGTGATCAGGGAAGGCACTCCGTTTAAAAAGATGCCGCAAAAAAGCCGTGCCGAAAGCCTTCTCTTTCGCAGATAAAACTGATTTCTCTTCTTTACGAAAAAGGGCATGAGTATTAAAATGCTGATCACCGGAGCCAGACCTGTGGCAAAGGCCGCCCCAAAAATTCCCATTCCCAGAGGGAACATAAATACATAATCCAAAACCACATTGGACAGGCTGCCGCAGATCATGGCCGTCATAGACAGCTGGGGCGCTCCGTCGTTTCTGATAAAGCACAAAAGCAGATTGTTCGTCATAAACATGGGTGCAAACAGCAATATCACCTTAAGATAGGTTTGCGTCATCTCAAAAACCGCTTCATCCGCCCCCAGAAGTCTGACCAGAAATCCTGTGCCAAAAATGCCCAAAAGGAAAAAGATACCGGCTATGATTACCATAAGCGCTGCGGCATTGGTAAAAATCCGATCCGCTCTGTCTGCATCCTTCTGACTTTTCACAATGGCATATTTAATGCCGCCTCCCATTCCGATCATAAGGCCGCTGCCATGGATAAAGCTGTAAACAGGGATAGCAAGATTTAAGGCTGTCAGGCCATCTGCCCCCAAAGCCTTTGACACAAAAAAGGTATCCGCCAGAATATAGCAGGACAAGCCGATCATTCCCAGCACATTGAGAGAGGAATATTTGATAAATTCCTGCAGACACAAATTCTCTTTTTTCATGAAATCATACCTCCAAAATCCGCAAAATAAAACGTCTTACTTCATTCCTGCAAAGGCCTGACGGAATGAATAAGACGTTACCCGGCGGTAATTGACGTTTCTTTTATTTTACATGGAATTAATTTATCACTGTCTGCGCTCCAAGTCAAGGTAAAAAGCTGCCCGCTTTTGCGGGCAGCCTTCCCTCCCTGTCAAATCTCCACTTCCAAATGCAGCACGCTGCAGGCCGGAAGGGTAAAGGTAAGCTTGTTTCCATCTACAGAAATTTCCTTAAATTCCCGGGTATGTACCACATCCGGCTCCTCAAAGGTGTTATGGGCCTTAAAGTGGTTTGTGAGCACCGTTCCCTTCACCGACTTCACAGGACTCTGGGCAAAAATGCCCTGGATTTCCTCGGAGGAATCCACCGACAGATTTGTGAGAGTTACATGGAGCCTGCCGTCTGGCGCCATGGATACGGATTCCGTAAGCTTTGGCACCATGCTGTCTGCCTCCACGCCGATGGTTTCATTTTCGATGGAGGATTCCACAAGCTCTCCGTCCTGATGAGCCTTGTACATATGAAATACATGCCAGGTGGGGGTTTTGATCATTTTTTCACCCTCAGTCAGGATCACTGCCTGGAGCACATTGACCATCTGGGCAATATTTGCCATCTTCACCCGGTCGCAGTGCTTGTTGAAAAGATTCAGATTAATGCCTGCCACCAGCGCATCCCGCATAGTGTTTTGCTGGTACAAAAAGCCCGGATTGGTGCCTGGCTCCACATCAAACCAGGTACCCCACTCGTCAATGACCATGCCGATTTTTTTGTCCGGGTCATATTGATCCATAATGGCTCCATGGCGTTTGATGAGCGTTTCCATCTTCAGGGTGGCCTTCAGGGTGCGGTACCACGCTGCTTCGTCAAAATCCGTGGCTGAACCCTTGTGCTCCCAATCCTCTGTGCAGAGGGTGTAATGGTGAAGAGACATGCCGTTCATAAAACCGGTTCCGTGGTCAAAGACAGTCTCCAGCACCTTGTCCGTCCAGTGATAATCATCCACACTTGCGCCGCAGGCAATCTTGTAAATAGGAGCCTTGGGGTCATAATTTCTCACATAGGTCTGGTATCTGCGGTACAAATCTCCGTAATACTCCGGCCTCATATTGCCGCCGCAGCCCCAGTTTTCGTTGCCCACGCCAAAGTAGTCCACCCTCCAGGGCTCCTCATGTCCATTTTCCTTCCGCAGATCCGCCATGGGAGAGACCCCGTGAAAGGTCATATATTCCACCCATTCGCTCATCTCCTGTACGGTTCCGCTGCCCAGGTTTCCATTTACATAGGTCTTACAGCCAAGCTGCCTGCAAAGCTCCATAAATTCGTGGGTGCCGAAGCTGTTGTCCTCCACCACCCCTCCCCAGTGGGTATTGATCATTTTTTTGCGCTTTTCCTTGGGCCCCACACCGTCCTTCCAGTGGTATTCATCCGCAAAGCAGCCCCCCGGCCAGCGAAGCACCGGAACCTTAATCTCCTTAAGGGCCTCCACCACATCCGTTCTCATGCCGTTTACGTTGGGGATGGAGGATTTCTCTCCCACGTAAATCCCCTCATAAATACAGCGGCCCAGGTGCTCGGAAAAATGTCCCTGAAGCTCCGGATTGATATGTCCTCTCTTTACATTTGGATTGACATACAGCTTTTTCATAAGATTTTTTCTCCTTTTATTTAAGTAAAAACTTTAATATTACACTGTATAATTATATTTTAAGTATAATGCAGAAAAATCCAAATGTCAATTACAATAAAAAATATCCTGCGCCGTCCAGGACAGCCCAGGATATCTTTTTCATATGAAAGAAAACGTCAGAATTATTCCTCGTCCTGAAGAGCGTCGTAACCGTGCTCATTGGTACGAACCTTCACAACATCCTCCACATCATAGACGAAAATCTTGCCATCGCCCACCTTGCCAGTGCAGAGCACCTTCTGCACCGTGTTTACCACAGTATCGGTAGGGATTTTACAGATTACCACATCCACCTTCACCTTGGGAAGCAGACGTGCCTCTATGGGGGCTCCTCGGAAGGAAGCCTCATGCCCCTTCTGCATACCGTACCCAAATACATTGGAAATGGTAAGACCGGTAACGCCAAGCTTTGTCAGGGCCGTCTCCAGCTGATTGAATTTTGCCTGGTTGGTAATGATGGTAACCTTTGTCATTTTTGCTCCCTGGCGCTCCTTGTGAATCACAGGGACAGCTTCTGATACGGCCTTTTCGGCAGATATATCCACTGCCGCTTCCTCCGTCTCTATGACAGCCGTTCCTTCCTTGGTCTCAGCCATGAATTCATCATCCATGGAAGCGCTGGCTGCAGGCGCAAAATCAGGATAAGCAAGGTTGCCATGTTCTCCAATATCCAGTCCGGCAATTTCCTCTTCGCGGGATACGCGGATGCCTACGGTTTTCTTTAAAGCCAGCCAAACCAGAGAGGTGGTCACAAAGGAAAATACCGCCACCGCAAGAATTCCTACAACCTGTGTGCCAAGCAGCCCGAAGCCGCCGCCGAAGAACAAACCGTTTCTGGTGGAAAGACTGGTGACGCCTTCCTGGGCAAACAATCCGATACAAATAGTGCCGAATATACCGCAGCAAAGATGAACGGAGGTTGCACCCACAGGATCGTCAATTTTTAATTTATCAAAGAATACAACTGCAAATACCACTAAGACGCCGGCAATGGCTCCAATGATCAAAGAGCTCTGTACACTTACATAAGCGCAGCCGCCGGTAATTCCCACAAGACCTGCCAGACAGCCGTTGATGGTCATGCCAAGGTCCGGTTTGCCTAAAAAGATCCAGGAGGTGATGGTTGAGGTCAGCACTGCCGCAATGGCAGAAGTATTGGTGGTAACCAATATGTACATAACATCCGAAGGATTCTGAAAGCTCATGGTAGAACCAGGATTAAAGCCAAACCACCCAAGCCACAGGACGAACAGACCGATCACTGCCAGGGACATGCTGTGTCCGGGAATTGCCCGGGCCTTTCCGTCCTTGCCGTATTTTCCGATACGGGGCCCAAGGATCATAGCGCCTGTCAGAGCGCCCCAGCCTCCCAGGGAATGCACTACGGTGTCACCTGCAAAGTCCATAAATCCCATTTGAGCCAGCCAGCCGCCGCCCCATACCCAGTGTCCTACAATGGGATAAATGATCAGCGTCAGCACAAAGGAAAAAATAATGAAAGAAACATATTTGATTCTTTCAGCCACCGCGCCGGACACGATGGTTGCCGCCGTTCCGCAGAATACAAGCTGGAAGAAAAATTTCCCCCAGAAGGGAACGTTCGACGTCAATGTGTCGTCATAAAACGAAAGGTCTGAGCTTCCCAGAATGAACAGATTACTGGTTCCCACAAAGGGATGATCCCCGCCGAACATCAGTCCCCAGCCTAAAAGCAGAAAGCCCAGAGAGGAAACTGCAAACACAATAAAGTTTTTGGACAAAATATTTACCGTGTTTTTCGCCCGGGCGAAGCCCGCTTCCACAGCCGCAAATCCGAGATTCATAAAGAATACCAGGATAGCTGCCACAAGTACCCAAAATGTGTCGATGATCATAGTAGTATCCATAATGACTACCTCCCTATAAAAAAATAAAAAAAGACGAAGATGTGTTTTTCTGACATCTTCGTCTTATGGCGTTAATCTTACCCCTGCAAAATCACTTTGTCAAGTTTTTTTCAAATATTTTTGCAAAATCTCTCAAGCTGCCTTTCCACAGGGCATCTTCCATTCCCATCGTCCTGGGTCACATCCAGGCTGATATTTTGACTTACAGCCGCAAGCCTTGCGTTTTCCCGGTACACAGGGGAGGCTTCGCCGCACAAAAGAGTAAGCTTTCCTGCAGATTGTCCTGCCGCCGCAAAAAGGTCGTTTCTGCTGCCAGCCACTGCGCTTAAGTCCCCAAATATGGCTTCCAGAGATGCCCTCGACTGGAAGGGGAAGCTTTCCTTTCCTTCTTCCCGGTCTTTTTGCAGTCTTTCACATTTTGCCGCCAGATCCAGCTCTCCTTCGATGGCGATTCCTGCGCCAAACACGTCGGGATGGTTCAAGGCCAGCTTGCAGGCCCCATAGGCCCCCGTGCCGATTCCCATCACCGTATTTTCCTCCGGCTTGGTGCTTAAGGGATACAGAAAGCGGAAAATTTCCACACACTCCTTGGACAGGAAGGTTTCATTTTTGGTGCCCCAGACCATGTCTGTGCAAAGTGCGTGGCTGACTGCGGGCGCTATGACAAAGCGCTTCTTTTCCACCGCAAGCTTTTCCAAAAAATTGGCGTATTTTAATATTCCATAGGGAGAATCGCCGTCCTCAGGAATATACCATAGGACCGGAAAGGCCTCCCCATGCTGAAGAACCCTGGGTTCCGGCGCAAATATGCAGGCTTCAAAGGTGCCCGACAGGCAGACGGACAACGCATTCAATTCAATATATGCCATTACTCTTCCTCCATTCTGAACACATTTTTAAGGGGAATCCAGTGAATGAATTCTTCGATTTTCCGGTTGCAGTACTCCCAGTTATGCTTCCCATGGTCTCTGATATCCACAAAATCCAAGCCCATCTCGTGCATGGTGTCTGCGTGCTTGTAATTGTCCACAGCCACTGCATCCTCCTGTCCCGTTGAAATGTAAAACAGGGGCAGCTTTGTTTTGTTTTTCAGATGCTGCTCCAGCATATACAAATTGTCGTCAGGAGTATTTCTCCTGTCCTTCGCAGAGCCAAACACGGCAAGCATGGTTTTAAAGCCCTCCGGGGCCGGATCCGTATCGTTTTCCCTAAGCCCGATCTGATCGTCCTTAAGCGCAGTGGGCGTACGGGGCACAATGCCCACAGGTCCCGAAAAGACGCCGCAGGCGGCAAACATATGAGGCTGCTGCATGGCCCATTTGAAGGCTCCGTATCCCCCCATGGAGAAGCCCGCTACAAAGTTGTCCTCCCGTTTGTCCGACAGCGGAAACAGACTGCGCAAAAAGGGCGGAAGCTCCCTGGTAATCTGGGAAAAATAGTGATAGTCCCCATGAATCGTATCCATATACCCGGAATAATAAGCGCTTGGCATTACAACCGCAACGCCGGCCTGGGCGGCATACAGCTCCACCGCCGTATAGCGCTGCCAGTCCGAATAGTCAAAGCCGCCTCCGCACAGCAGCCAGATCACTGGATATTTGTAATCCATGGGCCTTTCCGCCAGGGAATATCCCCACTTATTTTCCGGGATGATCACATTGACTCCCATTTTCATATTCAGCTGCTCAGAAAAGTAAATAATTTTATTCAGCGCCATAAATACCCTCCTGTTTTTCCTTAGTACCGTCATCCTGCCGGTCCGCGTCCTTTAAAATATCCTCCAGCAGCCATGCCATATATCTGGAAAGCTGCGCGTCGTGGTCTGTCACATACAAAACCTGATCATAGGACGAGCTTCTAAGCCCGCACACTCTGGTGCAGAACCATTCCAGGGAGACATAGAGCCTGCCGTTTCTGTACAGGGCCTCGCAGAGCATGCTTTCCACTCTGTTGTCTATCACGCAGCCTATACAGCCCCTTGCAAACTGAAGGGTTTTTCCATCCGGCATTTTCAGGTAAACCACCGTTCCCTCCATCTGCTCCTCATACTCTGCCTGAAAGATTTCTGCCACAAAGGAAAGGGGCACGCATAAATATTCTCCCCGGACAATGGAATCGCCGTTGAGTCCATGGTATTTCAGCTTCTGCCATTTCACTGCCTCCACCCCCATGTCAACCACTCTGCCGCTTACCCAGGCTTTGCTTTTTCCCCAAGCTGCGGCAATGGCAAAACGATCTCCCTCTCTTTCCAGCAAAGGCCTTTCATGGACTATGGTTCCATCCTTTTCCTTTCTCGTGCCGGAAAACAGGTAATCCCACACCCACTGTGCATCGTCAAAGGTCTGTCCGTGATCTCTGTTTCTCACATCCCGCAGCACCATATCCGCCTTTTCTCCTGACCAGAAGGCGTAATTGTTTTCCCCTTCTATTTTGATTTTGGGAAGTCCCCTGCAGCCGTTGACCAGATTCCAATATCTGCAGTTCCCCAAAACGGTATCGTGGTCGTCCGCTCCGTAATGAGGCGGCACCTTGTCCCATTCCAGGCGGGACTGCCAGATATCCATGGCTCCCCCGCGGTTTATGGGGTTTCCTTCCTTGTCAAACAGCAGGTTCAGACTGGTGGGACAGCCGGAGCCTGCCGCGCCTGCCAGAAGATGTCCCATATATCTGGCAAACTGGCTGGTCATGGCGTTTCCCATGGACATTCCCTGCATAAATATCCTGCCCTCGTCAATATTGTATTTTTTCTGCATCAGGGCAATCAAAGCGGCTGCTGCCTTCACATCGTGATATTCCTCCACAGAGCCCTCCGGGGGATTTAAGGGAGGCACTCCCTGCATTCCCTTTATCATAAGCTCCACCTTTTCGGGGTCGCACTCAATCATCCACATACGGTTCTTATGGGCGTTTGGAAACACCACGATAAAGCCCTCCCTGTCCGCCACCAGAGTCCAGGAGGTGTAGATCGCCTGCCCCCAGCCCGTCATCAGACCCCCGTGCATGGACACTACAAGGGGCGTTTTTTTGTGGGGCTGATAGGAAGCGGGCACATATTCATACCACACATCCTCCACGCCGTCTGCCAGACAGCCTTTGTATTCCTTTAACCCAGGCGGATACACCTGGGAATTATTCCCATTTTCATTTACCACCATATTACTTCCCTTGATCGCCTCCGGAAGATATTCCCTGTTGGCATCGTTGGGCTCGCCGGGCAGTATGAAAATTTTATGTTCCGTATTATGTTCCATTTTTCCTCCATTCCGAGGCGCCTAGGCAGTGACCTTTTCAGCCTGCCCGTGGCTTACCAGCCAGTTATCCTCTTCATTCAGTCTCAGCTTCATCACAGTCAGATACATTTTCTCCCGCTGCCATTCAAACCGAAGCTTCGTTTCCGCCCAGCTGTTAAGCCAGTGGATGGTAATTTCCAGCGTATAGGCATTGATATAGCGGGCCGTAGCACAATAATCACGCAGTCCGGGAAATACGTTCTCAACTTCCCTCCTTCTCCAGATTCCATCCAAAGAAGCAGTAAACGCTGCCTTTTTGTCTACGGTGAAAATGCACTCCTCATCGCATACCACAAGCTCAAATTCCTTCATGCCCCCTTGCTCATATTCAGTGCGGAACAGCCGGAAGAAATCCTCGCCCCCGGGAGGCGCTATAGACATCCAGGGATCTGGCGTTCCTTCGGTTACTCTGTACTTTCCCGTAAGATTTTCCTTTACGGAGGGCACATTTACCTCATCCGCAGAAATGGCCAGCTTCTCCTCCATTTCCAAAAGGCTCTGCCACTCTGCTTTATTTTTGGGAAGGGGCTCGTCCTTTATATGGTCAAGCAGACACTCATAGACTGTATCCAATGTGGCCTGGGGGCCGTAGGGCATCATGGCTCCCTCGTGGATGGAAACCACCACCCCCTTCTCGGGCCAGATGATCCCGTACTGCCCCTGGCCTCCGTCAAAGCGGTACACGCCCGGCCTGCTGCAGGCCCAAAGTTGATAGCCGTACCCGCATCTTCCGTCCTTTTGCTCCGGGGCATAGGGGTTTTCTATCTGTACGGACAGAGCCTCCTTCACAAATTCTGAAGGCAGAAGCTGCTCTCCCTTCCAGCTTCCTCCGTTGCAGTAAAGCATTGCAAGACGCAGATTATCCTCCGTTGTGGCAAAGGTTCCCGGCTCTGCGTCAATTCCGTTATGAAACTTAAGCCACACAAACCGCCCTGCATCGATTCCGATTTTATCAAACAGTCTGGGGGTCAGATATTCTTTCAGATTCTGCCCTGTCTTTTTTTTGATCACTGCCCCCAAAAGGAAGGAACCGGAGGAATTATACAAAAACCTGGTTCCCGGCTCATAGATCACAGGGGTTTTAAAGTAATCTCCGATCCAGTCCTCCGTCACAGGAGGATGCTTTTCGTGTCCGCTGCTCATGGACAATACATGACGCAGCGTTATCTTTTTTGCAAGCTCCGAAACCTGAATTTTCCTTTCCCGGATTTCCTCCGCGAAAATATCCGTCATTTTTTCATCCAGGGAAAGCTTCCCCTCTCCCAGGGCAATCCCAATGGCTGTGGCCGTATAGCTTTTTCCAAAGGAATGGTTGCTGTGCACCAGTTCTGGCCCATAGGGCTTCCACCAGGCTTCGGCAAAAACCTTCCCGTCCTTCGCAGCCATAAACCCATTCATTTCAGTGCGCCCGTGCATGAGGCTTTTTAGGCATAAGGCAACCTGGCTGCTGGAGATTCCCGCCTCCTCCGGGCTGATTCTTTCTAACAAAAATCGATTGTCCATATTAATCTCCATTCCGTTTTCTAGTGTAAAATATAAAATAGACCAGCGCGCACAGCATGATAATGCCGCATAAGTCAAATACCACTCTATAGCCTGCAAGTCCTGCAATATGTCCCACGATCAGGCCGCCCGCCATGGGTCCAAGCCCCTGGCAGATATCTCCGCCCAGGTAATAGGTGCTGGTGGCCACGCCGCTCTGCTTTAAGCCCACCCTCTGAATACATCCGGCCTGCAGAGAGGGCTGGGCGGCTCCCTGTCCCAGGGAACGGATCACTCCGGTCAAAAGGACAAGGGGCAGTGTTCCCACTCTTCCCAGTATAAACATGGAGCTGGCTGTCAAGAGCATTCCCGGAATCACGGTGATTCTGATCCCTTTTTTGTCCATCAGTTTTCCCGAAACGGGCCGCATCAAAAACAGCGCCGCTGCGCATACTGTAAAATAAATACTGATCTGGGGGATTCCCAGCTCCTGGGTATATAAGACAAGATAAGAAGCGATGATTCCGTTGATCAAAGAATAGCTTCCTGCCATCACCGTAAACGGCAGGGCCTTGGGCGCAATAATATCGTTTAACCGTATTTTTTTCTTTTCCTTTTTTACCAGATCCCTCTTTGGCGCCGCATCCTCTTTGAACAGGCACAGTATCACAAAAGCTGCTGCCGCCAGAGCTGCCGCCAGAAGAAAGGTCGCCCGCATTCCCACATAATCTGAAATAGCCAATCCAATACCAGGGGCAACTGCGGAGCCGGCCACCATCCCAAGTCCCAGGTAGCCGATGCCCTCTCCCATCCTTCCGTCGGGAATATACTTTGACGCCAGGGAAATCTGCACAGTACCCCCTATGGCAAAGCCAATTCCATTGATAATGCGGAACAAAATGATGAGAGGCAGTCTGGTAACCACGGTAAAGCCCAAAAGACCGATTCCCAGAAGCACATTGCTCCATTTTAACAAAGTCACATTATTGAGTCTGTCCGACATCAGGCCGCTGAAGGGCCTGAAGCAAAGAGAGGTCAGCGAAAAAAGACCTACCACAAAGCCCGCAAGGGCGATGCTGATTCCGATATCCACCAAATAGCTGGACAATATGTTGGAAATCATGTAAAAGGAAAAGGCATTTAGAATATTGATGGTAAGCACCATAACGTAATGGCGGTTCCATAGAGTTTCTTTTTTTGACACGTTCTCTTAAGCCTCCCTTGTTTCCATATTCCGTTGTTTCATATTCAGTACAGCGGAAAAGGTTGCCTTTTCCGCTGTGCCTGCTTTTACATTCTTTACTTAGAAGCCAGCCATTCGTCAAGCTGTCTTTGCTTTTCGGCAATGATTTCGTCAATGCCCGCGCTCTTTAGCTGCTCCTGGAATACGGGAAGCGTTGTGTCGATATCGGCCTCCGCATTGATTAACGGCAGGTAATACTGGGCGACTACGTTTGCACAGGCCGCCATCTGATCCGCCACGGGCGTGGAGTCAAACTGGAAGCCAAGAGCCAGTGATTTCTCCGCAGAGGCATTCTTTTCCTTCATCTGCTCATACACATCCACAGGCTCATAATACCAGGTTTTGCAAAGCGTAATGTTGGGCCACAATGCAGAGCCGGAGCATCCCCAGCCTGCATCCCACAGGGTCTTTCCCTCGGGGAAGGTCATCTGCCCGTTCTCATCTAAAACATAGTTTTTCCCTTCAATTCCCATGCCTACCAGCTGTGCGGCTTCCACGTCGGAATACAGCACGTTCAAAACTCTCATGGCAGCCGCCGGATCCTCACAGAAGCTGCTGATATGCCACATATAGGTGGTCACATCTCCGCTGGTTGCCAGAGGCTTTGACAAAGCTGTTCCATACAGCTCTACGCCATAGTTTACTTCTGAATTTCTGCGCCCCACTTCCGTATCCCAGTTATAGCCGGGTGTGCCGTCCACCACACCGTACTGCAGATTCACCAGAGTAGCGTCTGTATTGCTCATGGGATCCGGGCTGATCAGTCCCGCCTCCTTCCACTGCTTTACATGCTCCAGAAAATCCAGGAAATATTCAGATTCATAATAGTTTTCCACTGTGGTGCTGTTGGTAGGGTCCGTCAAAACTCCCAGGAAGTTGGTGTCTCCCAGATAGTCGATATCCTTGGGAATCCAATAGGTCTGTGTGGAACCGGGAATAAAGTATTTATCAGGGGACGCCTCCTTCATCTGAATCATTGCGTCTGTCAGGGTATCCAGATCGTTTACCTGGCTCCAATCGATCCCGGCCGCATCAGAAGCTTCCGTGGATACAAGATACAGGTTTTCACAGCTCCAGGCATAGATACTTGGAATGCCGTATAGCTGTCCGTCGATTCTGGCGCAGTCAAGGTACTCCTCATAGCCCTCGTACTGTGCCAGAATGTCGGCGCCGTCCGACTCCATAAGCTCATCCAGGGCAATTACCTGTCCATTGGCTACCAAATTGCTTTCAGAGGTATACCAGAAGGAGTTAAATAAATCCAGCGCAGTATCTCCTCCGGTAAGCATCAGGTTCATCTGGGTGGAAAGATTTCCAAATTCAATTCCGATCAGATCCACCTCAGCTCCCGCCTTTTCCCTTAAAATCTCATTGAGACGTTCCTCGATTTCTGTCTCTAAAGACACATCTCCCACAATCAAATATCCCATCCGGATTACCGGATATTCTCCATCCTCCGTCTGCGTCTCTGACGCGGGACTGCTCTCCTGCTGTTCAGACGAGGCTCGCTGGCTGGATGCTGTGCTATCCTCCTGTTCCTGCGCTCCGCATCCCGCAAGCAGCATAGCTGCAGTCGATACGGCCAGCAGAAGCGATACCAGTTTCTTTCTCATAGTTTTTCCTCCTTTTTGAATTTTCTCCGCCCTTTGGCGTTTTTGTTTTGTAACCTTATCCTAACAGAGCCCTTTTGTATCCCTCTATCACTTTTCTGTCATAAATCGTCACATTTCTAACAATTATGCTTTTTTAATTGTGCCTTTTATCCTTTTTATATTTATTTCTCTGTGACTGAGCAGAAAAATGACATATTATTTCAGAAAAATGATAGCTGTATTGTACATTTTGATGCTATTGTGATTTTAGTACTTCAGAAGAACCATCAAAAATCAGCGAAAGGAGATTTTCTGATCCCATGAAAAGAAAAAAAAGGACCCTGGTCAGAATGAAACGTTTTCTTCCCTTGTACATAATGCTTCTCCCCGGCATTGTTTACCTGTTTATCAACAATTATATGCCTATGGCGGGGCTGGTGCTGGCCTTTAAAAAAGTAAACTACGCCGTAGGCATTTTTGAAAGCCCTTGGACAGGACTATCCAATTTTAAATATCTGTTCAGCACAAAGGACGCTTTTATTTTTTTCCGCAACACCATACTTTATAACCTGGCGTTTATTGTTTTTGGGAATATCATGGCAATTTTTACGGCCGTTGCGCTGGACTGTATCCGGAACAAATTTTTCAAGAAATTCAGCCAGGTTGTTATCCTGATTCCCTTTCTTTTGTCCACAGTGATTATCAGCTATATTGTGTACGCCTTTTTAAGCGGGAGCAACGGCTTTGTAAACAATACGCTGCTTCCCCTTTTGGGAATGGACAGCATCAGCTGGTACAGCGAGGCCAAATACTGGCCGGTCATACTCGTCATCGTCTATCTGTGGATGACCTTCGGCTACAATTCCATCCTGTACTATTCCACGCTGATTGGCATCGATAAAACCTATTACGAAGCGGCCGTGGTGGATGGCGCGGGAATTCTTTCCCAGATCCGCTATATCACCCTCCCCGCCTTGAAAACAACTGTCATCACGCTGGTGCTGATGGCGGTAGGCCGGATCTGCTATTCCGATTTTGGCCTGTTTTATCAGGTGCCCATGAACAGCGGACTTTTATACAATACCACTCAGACCATCGATACCTATGTATACAGGGCCCTGCTTCAGCTAAACGATATCGGACGCTCCACTGCGGCGGGCTTTCTGCAGTCCGTGCTGGGATTTATCTTTATTCTGGCCGCCAATCTTGTGGTGTCCAAAATTGATAAGGACAGCGCTCTTTTCTAAAAGTCCGAGGCCATTGATCAAAGGAGGTTTTTACATGATTTATAACAATAAGCTTTTTCAATTTTTCATGCACCTTGTGATGCTGTTTCTGGCTCTGGCCTGCATCATTCCCTTTATTCTTTTATTTTCCAGCTCTATTACCTCGGAGGCGTCCCTGGCTCTGAACGGATACTCCCTGATTCCCAGGGAATTCAGCGCGGCTGCCTATGAATTTTTATGGACTACAAGGGAATCCATTTTCCGCTCCTATGGCATGAGTATCTTAATTACCACCATAGGCACTGTGGTAAATATGACTTTAACCTTTCTGTTTGCCTATCCTCTTTCCAGAAAGGATCTTCCCGGAAGAAGATTCTTTTCCTTCTTCCTGTTTTTTACCATGCTGTTTAACGGCGGCTTTGTATCCACCTACCTGATTTATTCCAATGTATTCCATATCAACGACACCCTGGCGGCCATGATCGTCCCTTATCTTTTGATGAACGCTTTCTATGTGATCATGGCACGAACCTATATTATGTCAAACGTACCCGATGAGGTTATAGAGGCGGCCATGATCGACGGCTCCAACGAGTTTCAAAACCTCCTGCGCATTGTGGTTCCCATGTCCCGTCCCATTCTGGCCACCATCGCTTTGATGTCCGCTATCTCTTATTGGAACAACTGGACCAACGGCGTTTACTTTATCTCCACAAGAACGGATTTATACGGCATTCAGAATTTCCTCAATTCTGTTATGAATAATGTAACTGCACTGCAGTCCCACTCCACGGGCTTAAGCAACGCCCAGCGGTTTCCCAGCGTCAGCATCCGCATGGCCCTGGCCGTGATTGCGGTAATCCCCATTCTGATTGCCTATCCCTTTTTCCAGAAGTCCTTTGTAAAGGGCATTACCATCGGTTCTGTAAAGGGCTGACAGAAAGGAGCTATCTATGCGAAAAATAGAAAATAAGATTATGCTGATTACCTATGCGGACACCCTGGGCCGAAATCTGAAGGATTTGGACCGGATTTTATCGGAAAAATTTCCGGGGCTTTTTGGCGGCCTCCACGTCCTTCCCTTTTATCCCTCCTCAGGCGACAGAGGCTTTGCCGTAATCGATTACGACACCGTGGAGCCTTCCTTCGGCACCTGGGAGGACATTGACCAGCTGGCGGATCAGTATTATATGATGGCGGATTTCATGCTCAATCATGTCTCCATACGCAGCCATGAATTTAAGGATTATATGGAAAAGGGCGACAATTCCCCTTACCGCCATATGTTTATCCACTGGGATGAATTCTGGCCCAAGGGCCGTCCCACAAAGGAAGATATGGAGGTGATGTACCGCAGAAAGGAGGGAGGACCTTATCTGACCTTTACCCGCAAGGACGGAAAACAGGTGCGTCTTTGGAACACCTTTTTTGAAGAACAGGTGGACATTGATCCTTACGCAAAGGCCACCCAGGATTACTATGACAGAAATCTGAAGCGGATTGCCTCCCATGTGCCTCTGATCCGGTTTGACGCCTTCGCCTATGCCTCCAAGCGTCCCGGCACCAGCTGCTTTTTTGTGGAGCCGGACATCTGGGAGGTGCTTGAAATCGGCATGAATCCCCTTCGGGAAAGCGGCACACAGATGCTCCCGGAAATCCACGAAAATTATACCATTCAAATGAAAATGGCAGAGAAGGGTTACTGGGTATATGACTTTGCCCTCCCCATGCTGCTTCTGCACGGCTTAAAAACCGGGCGCACAGACCGTCTGATCCATTGGCTGAACATCTGTCCCCGAAAACAGTTTACCACCCTGGACACCCATGACGGGATTGGCGTTGTGGATGTGGTGGGACTGCTTTCCATGGACGAGATCGATTTGGTCAGGGAGGATGTGGATGAAATCCTGAAAGACGCCAAGCCCTATATGAAATACCCGATCACCATAAAGACAAGCGGCAAAAAAGCCCAGCTCTACCAGCTTGGGTGTACCTACTACTCTGCTTTAAACTGCGATGACGACGCCTATCTTCTGGCCCGCATCGTGCAGTTTTTCACTCCCGGAATTCCACAGGTTTATTACGTGGGGCTTTTGGCAGGGGAAAACGACGTGGAAGCGCTCAAGCGCGGAGAAGAGCCCCGCAGCATCAATCGTCATACCTTCTCGGAGGAAGAGATTGACAGGGCCATAAAAAAGCCCATGCTGCAGCGGATGTATGAGATCATGCGTTTCCGCAATTCCTATCCTGCCTTTGGCGGAGACATTACTGTGGGACCCGACAAAAAGGACGGCACCCTGTCTGTCACCTGGACAAAGGGGGAAAGCTGCGTGACTCTGGAAGCAGATTTTGGCACTAAGGCCTATACCATACGGTATCTTGACGCCCAGACAAAAGAATGGAGAACAATATAAAAAATAATGGAGAAGCTTATGAAATTAGTTATGCACGCACGTACAGGAAACTTAGGGGTGGAATACACCGGGTTTTTGCTGAAAACACAGAAGCCAATCCTGCAGACGCAGGCGGATTCCTTTTCCTGTCAAATCGGTTCCGGCGCAGCTGCAAAGGAATGGCCCATTTTGTCCATTGAAAGGGACAGCCAGGAACTGTTTCTGACCTGCAGACCCTTTCCTTCCGATACGCCCTTTGCTCTGACCGCAGCCTTGGAGGACGGCAGCCTTGTATTTACTAACGAGGATATTTCCGAAACCCTCATCCAGGGGCTCGACCAGTTTAAGGCCCTTGAGGAAAACGGCGTCTTATACCGCCTGTATTCCCCCGCCGCATCCGGCCCAAGGCCCCTGATTCTGTTTCTTCACGGCGGCGGAGAGTGCGGTTACGATAACCTAAGCCAGATGACTGGAATTTTCGGCGCCATCAAGCTTTCTGAGTCCTACCCTGATCTGTTTGTCATGGCCCCCCAGGCGCCTGGGCTTTTATCGGATATGATGCCGGACAAAGCCGCCTTTTACCGCAACACCTTTACAAGCTTTTATCAGCCAAAGGGGACAGGGTGGCATCGGGAATATCTGGGAGCAGTCTGCGACATTATCCGCCGCCTGATCCGGGAGAAAAAGGTGGACGAAAACCGAATTTATGTAACGGGAGCATCCATGGGCGGCGCAGGCACCCTGCGGGCGCTGTCTGTAGGAGCCGGCCTGTTTGCAGCGGCAGCTCCCGTATGCCCTACCATGATTCCTGAGACCTACAACATTCTCTGCTCCCTGACGGATGCCAAAATATGGATTTCCACCGCTTATGCAGATCATACCCTTTACCGCCATAAATATATTGTGGACGCTGTGATGAAGCTTAAGGACACGGGAAACAAAAATGTCCATCTGACTCTCTATGCACCGGAGGAGCTGGAAAAATATGGTCTTTCCACAGACCCGGATATGCCGCTTTCGAAAAAGCTTTCCGAAAATCACAGCTCCTGGATTCTGACCTACCACAATGAGCATGGAATTATGGACTGGCTGATAAGCCAGCACAAGTAAGGAGGAAAATTTAATGTCTCTTTTGTCCTATGATTTTGAAAGTCAGTATTTAAAGGGGAATCATGAAATTGCGGTGATCCTCCCCGACAAGCCCAGAGAGCTGTCCCCGGAGGAATTTTATCAAAGCGGGAAAAAATATAAGGTGCTCTGGCTTCTGCACGGCACCTTCGGAGACCAGACCGACTGGATCCGAAAGACAAATATAGAGCGCTACGCCTGTGAGAGAAATCTTGCGGTGGTGATGCCCCCGGCCTTAAATTCCAATTACTCCAACTGGGAGCACTGTATGATGGGCTACTCCATGTACGACTATCTCACCAAGGAGCTGATGCCGCTCATTTACGGCTGGTTCCCTGTATCTTCAAGGCGGGAGGACAACTTCATAGCGGGCCTGTCCATGGGAGGAAGAGGCGCGGTAAAGTATGCCGTCAACTTCCCCGAACGGTTTGAAGCGGCCGCCGTTCTCTCCGCCGTGCCGGTAGACTTTTCCTATATGAGTCCCGGCAATCCCTGTGCCTTTTTAAATCCCGATGAGCCCCGGCTGAAGGCGGCTATCGCAAATGCCGGAGGACTGGAGGCGTATGTAAATTCCGAAGAAAATGTGTGGCGGCTGATCACCGAAAAGGCTGATAAAAATGTCCTCCCCAGGCTGCTTTTCGCCTGCGGCGAGGAGGATAAGCTGCTGTATCCAAACTTTCTCGCTTTTAAAGCCCACTGTCACACCATAGGATTAAAGGCGGAATGGTTCTCCCTTGCGGGCTACGGACATGAATGGTCTTTCTGGGACAGAGCTATCCAAAAGGCGCTGGATTTCTTTGGGCTGCCGAAAGCAGGCGGCAATCCTTTTTAAAATAAAAAAATGGAGGTCAGAAAGATTAAAATGAGTTTTCAGATCAATGACAGAATGTTCTGGCCGGAGGGCCGGACCAAAGCTGTGACTTTCAGCTATGACGATGGGGTAAGCCAGGATCTGCGGCTGATAGAGCTTTTCAATCGTTACGGAGTAAAAGCCACCTTCAATCTAAACGCCGGGCTCCTTGGAATCAGAGGCACCGTAGAGACGGGAGAAAAAAAGGCCAGCCATGACAAGCTTCCAAAAGAAGAGCTTCCTGCCGTGTACAAGGGGCATGAGCCCGCTTCCCACGGCCAGCTCCACTGCTGTATGTACGGCATGGATGCAGGAAGATGCGCACAGGAAATCTTAAGCTGCAGAACACAGCTGGAATCCATTTTTCAAAAGCCCCTCACCGGGTTTGCCTACGCCTTCGGAGCCGTAAACGACACCATACGAAGGGCTTTGGTTTCCTGCGGCATTTCCTATGGCCGCACCATCCGCTCCACGCACTCCTTTGATATCCCGGAGGATTTCCTTATGTGGGATCCCACCTGCCATCACGACGACAAACAGCTTTTTCCCCTGGCGGACAGCTTTTTGTCAGATGAAAATTATTTTTCCTTTTTCAGCCCGGCCAAGCTTTTTTATGTGTGGGGCCACAGCTATGAATTTGACCAGAATGACAACTGGAACCGGATGGAGACCTTTCTGCAGAAGGTTTCCGGTCATGAGGATGTATGGTACGCCTCCAACGGGGAAATTTGCTCCTACGTTACCGCCTACAAGCGCCTGGTTTTTTCTGCGGACAGCAGATTTGTGTACAATCCCTCCGCCGTCCCGGTGTGGCTTGGGGGAATGTTCTGCTCTCAGACAGTGAAGGTATCTCCCGGTCAGTATGCAGAGCTTCTGCCGCCCCTGGAGGTTTAGGCTTCCGGTTTTTTCTTCCGGTACTCGGAGGGCGTCATGTTTTCAAATTTTTTGAACATCTGGGTAAAGTGGGAAAAATTTGAATACCCCAGCTCCAGGGCAACCAGACTTACGGGGATTTCCGAATGATCCAGCAAATCCTTGGCGACCTCCACCTTCTGCTGCATGATATAGGTTTTTATGTTCTGTCCGGTCTCCTTCTTAAAAAGCTTTGTAAAATATTCCGGACTCAAATGGACATATTCCGCCACCTCTTTTACGGACAGGTTGTTTGAAATATGATCCAATATATACATTTTGGCTTTTTGGATATCATCCTTGGCCAGAGCGCAGGCGCCGCCGGACTGCAGAGCCTTTGTGATAAAGCAGACCATGAAGCGCAGGGACTCCACATCCTTAAACGCGTCCATGTAATCGTTGTATCCATAGTCGTCCGTAAACAGATCCATGATGTCAATCTGGTTGTCATAAGCACAGTTAAAGAACATCTGGGTCAGCTGCTGGTGCAGCTCACAGAGCCCGCTAAAGTTTGTTTTGTTGACAGATACGATAAAATCAAGGTAGGAAAGAACACTATCCCTTACCTTTTCTAACTGATTCTCCTTCAAAAGGCGCTGCCACCGCTTTCTATTTTCGGAGATATCCAGGGATTCCTGGGAAAAATGATTTTCCTCCGTCATATAAAGGCCAGGCCTTTTACTTACGTTATTATTGATAAATTCATGGATTCTGCCCAGCTCAGCGCGCAGCCCTGAAAACACCGAATATTCTCCTACATAGCAGGCAATGTCCGTGTTCAGGGAATCGTTCAGTGTGTCATAAAACCTTTGATAGTTTTCACTTGTACAGGAAAGGAGGGATTCATCATTACAGAAGAGTAAAATCACAAACTGACGGAATCGGTTCATTGTAATCAATGCTTCAATGGGTTCCTCTATCTTTCCCGCACGCAGGCTGCCTATCAGACTGTAGCGGATCGATATGTCGAACAGAACAGACTGTGTCGCCTTGCTATAGGAAAAAATGTCCACAATCAGGATGCGGATAGGAGACTGTTTTCGAAGATCATACCCCATCTGCTCCAAAGCAAGCAGTGATTGCTTTACATTCTCCTGATTGTCAGAATATAAATTCATAACAATCCGGTCGCTCATTTCAGGCTTGTATTTTTCATAGATCATGCCGTAATCATAGAGCTTCTTTTTCCTTTGCTCTGCCTCCAGCTTATGAACCGCCCTTCTTATGCAGTCTGCAATTTCATCATAGGGCGCAGGCTGCACAATATAGTCAAAGCAGCCCAGGCGCAGGCTTTCCTTGGCATAGGCAAAATCCGCATGAGAGGTTAAAAGAATCCTGACGATGCCCGGCATGTTCTCCATAACCCACTGGTTTAGCTGCAGTCCGTTTTCTTCCGGCATTTCAATGTCGCAAAGCATAATGCTGATTTCATTGTGCAGCAAAATTTCCCTTGCCTGTGCGGCGCTGTTGGCGGTATAGACCTGGTCAATTTTCAGCTCCTGAAAGCGAATCCCCTTTTCGATTCCCCTGACCACAGAAATTTGATCGTCAATCAGCAGTAGGTTCATAGCATTTACTCCTCCACAAGCGCCTTCCTGTCAAGGGGAAGACACAAGAACACACAGGCCCCTCCTTTGGCCTCATTGTAAAAAATGATTTGAAAATCCGTCTGATAAATGAGCGCTAACCTTTTTTTCAGGTTGGCAATTCCCACATGCTGTCTGCCGTAAGGTTCCTGTCTGCTGTTGATTTTCTCCAGCACCTCCTTACTGTAGCCCACGCCGTTGTCGCTTAAACGGATTCTCATATAAGGCTTTTCCTCCCATGTGACAGCATCAATCTGGATCAAAAAGCGCAGAATTTCATCATTGCGCCCGTTGTATTTTACCGCGTTTTCCAGAAACGTCTGAATCAAGAGCGGCGGAACCTTTTCCTCCAAAAGCGACTCCTCTACCTTCTGGGTAAGAATGATGGGCTTGGAACGGTCCAAAAGCACAATGCTGTAATAATGATTGACCTCCTCCAGCTCCTCCCTCAGGGTTACCAGAGACAGGGTGTTATGAAATATATATCTCAGGTGGCTGGAGAATGCAAGGATCATTCTCTGCATCCTTCCATACTCCTGATTTTCCAGCATATTATACAGGCTTTTCAAACAATTTATATAGAAATGGGGCTGGGTCTGCAGCTGATAATACTGCAGCTGGGCATGCTGCTTTTCCTGCTGTCTGGTCAGGTTTTCCTGTTCCAGAGATACCTTTTGTTCCACCAGGCGCTTTATCGCTTCATTGATTTTCTGAAGCTCTTCAATCTTGCTTTCACCGGTATAAGCCGGCGGCCGCCCCGCCTGGCTCTTCTGCTCCAAAAGCTCCGAAGCCGAAGCCAGTCTGTCCAGCGGGTAAACCAGAATTTTGCGAAAGGAAAAAAACATGATAAGAATCAGGGCAAAAACAATGGCTCCCGCCCCCAGAATCACAAGCAGCGAAAACTGGGACAGGCTCCATAAATACTGAACCGGCACAACGCAGCAGATACGCAGGGGGGTCTGGTCCAGCGCCTGGGTGTCAACCAGATAGCTCTCCTTTAAAGAAAGCAGCATCTCCCTCTGGCCGCTCTGCGCCTCCTGCAAAATGCCAAGCTGCTCCAGCCGGCCGTTTCCCGGCAGCTCCTGTGTTTCGCTGTAGAAAAACACTTGAAACTGGCTGCTGTCCTCAGCCGCCCTGCTTTGCAGGACAAACCTGTCCAGATCAATCAGGGAGCACAAATACAGATCCTCCAAGCGATAGGCGCTCATCAAAAAGGTACGATCCTGATCAACATATGCCTGCCATTGAAAGAGCCGGCTATTGTCACAGTCCCGCCAATATTGCTTGATGCGGTCCTTTAATTCATTGCACTCCAGGGTTTCCTCCGGCCCATAGCCGGCGCCAAAGCGGGTGATGGAAATATCCCCCTTTTGGTCAAAAATCAGAATGGCCCCATAATACGGCACGGCATTATTTACCATGTTGCGCAGCTCGTATTCATACTCCGGTTTCCTGCCGCTTTGATAACGTCCCCTTGCCAATATCTCAAAGCTGTAATTGTCGGCATAAAGCTCCTGGCAAAAGGCCGTCAGGTCTTCCATCTCCTTTTGCAGCTCCGAAAGATAGACATTCAGCACCGCATTGTTAGCAGTCCGCATCTGCCGCAGGCCGCCGTATATGGCATAGGCCAGCACTGCCGTCAAGCTGCATAGGATAATCAGCATTAACAGGACAAAATAAACGCCCAATAAATGCTTGAAGGAATATTTTTTTTGAGACAAACCGCTTTTTTCCGCAGCCTTGGCCGCTGCCCTGGACGCCTTAAACTTTATCATGCCTATACCCCGTGTGCCGAAAGAGAAGCCTTACAATTCCTACAATAATATTATTGTAGCTGTCCAATAGACAAAAGTCAAATAACCTATTACACAAAAGAAAGGATGAATCTTATGAATTTCAACAAGCTCGAAGCATTTCAGGACTCTTTACAGGAGGTCTACGGCATTCCCGCCACAGACTGCAAAATCACAAAGGATCATCAGGTGGTCTACCGCCATATGACAGGCTGCCGCGATTACGCGGGTCAGTTTCCCGTCTCTGATCAGGATTTGTACCGCCTTTATTCTGCCACAAAGGTCATTACTGCTACGGCAGTGCTTCAGCTGATGGAAAGAAAAAAATTGGATCTGTATGATGATGTGCGCAGATTTCTCCCGGAATTTACCAATCTTAAGGCGGCAGACCAATTTGAGCTGGATCACTTTCCCATTGAGTGGCCCAATGAAAATACCAAATGTCATCTGATGCACGGCTGTATCCGCATTATCGACCTGCTGACCATGACTGCCGGACTCTCCTACGATACGGAAGCAGCCCCCCTTCGGGAGATCAAAAAGGCCAGCAATGACAAGGCCTCCACCAGGGAGGTTATCTCCGCTATGGCGCAGATGCCCCTGATTTATGAGCCCCAGACCCGCTGGGGATACAGCCTGGCCCACGATGTGCTGGCCGGTGTCGTGGAGGCTGTATCGGATATGCCGTTTAGCCAATATCTGCACAAATATATTTTTGATCCCCTGGAGCTTAAGGATTTTACTTTTCACGTGGGACCTAAAGAAGAGCAAAGGCTTTCCGCACTCTATGCGGCAGATTTTGATACGGGCAGATTTTCTCCCGCCTCCCAGGAAATGGCCTCCCGCTTCCAGCTGACCCAGAATTATGAAAGCGGCGGTGCAGGACTGATCGGTTCCGTAGATGATTACAGTGTTTTCCTGGACGCTCTCTGCGGCGGCGGAAAGGCGGCAAACGGATACCGCCTCCTCTCTCCCGGAACCCTCTCCCTTCTTTCCACCAATTATATTACAGGAAAGATGCTGGAGGATTTCCAGGCCACAGGGAAAAAGGGCTATGGCTACGGACTTGGCGTGCGTGTGCTGATTGATTCCTCCTGCTCCCGCTCTCCTTTAGGGGAATTCGGCTGGGACGGCGCTGCCGGAGCCTTCGCATTGGCGGATCCTGTAAACCACATCAGTATCTTTTATGTGCAGCACATTCTGGGCTTTCCCAAGGTTTACAGCGAAATTCACCCTAAGCTGCGTGATCTGGCATACGAGGGAATTTTCTAAGATTTATCGAGAATCTCCTTTTGCAGAAGATAAAAATATTGTATACTGGTTGACAGGAAAAGGGAGGTTTTGCCATGTTATACTTATCTTCTCTGGAGGAAGCAAAAAATGTCATCGCAGCTTTGAACGCTCCCATGCGGGTAGAAATTCTAAAATTACTCTATAATACGCCTGGGCAGAGCATGGATCAGCTGGCCAAAGCCCTGGGGCTTACCAACAGCGCTGTCTCCCTGCACGTAGCCAAGCTTGCCCAGGCCGGGCTGGTGCGTATTGACGCTGCCCCGGGACGGCGGGGCAGCGCAAAGCTGGTCAGCCCCTGCTTTGACCGTCTGGTGATCGACATGGCTCAAAGCCGCAGAGAGGAGCTCTATTATCAGGACGACATCCGCGTGGGCTGCTTTACCTCCTTTGGTATTGCTCCCACCTGCGGCCTTGCCACCTGTCAGGGCATCATCGGCGCCCTGGACGATGTAAGGGCCTTTACCTTCCCGGAGCATTTCGAGGCGGAAATTTTGTGGTTTGCAAGCGGCTATGTGGAATACCTTCTCCCCAACCATCTGCAGCCGGGGCAGAAGCTGGAGCGGCTGGAAATTTCCTTTGAAATTTCCTCCGAGTGCCCGGGCTTTAACGAGGATTATCCCTCAGATATCCATTTTTCCATAAACGGCATCCCTCTGGGCGTATGGATCAGCCCCGGGGACTATGGAGCCAGACGGGGCTATGTTTCTCCCTCCTGGTGGCCTTCCTCCTTAAACCAGTACGGCCTTTTGAAAAACCTGATCATCAGCAGAGAAGGCACCTTTATGGACGGCGGCCAGAAGCTGTCGGGCGTCACCACAGAGGATCTGCACATCGACTACAACAGCCTGATTACCCTTCGCATTGAGGTTCCCAGAGACACCTTAAACTGCGGCGGCTGCACCCTTTTCGGAGAACAGTTTGGAGACTACAATCAGGCCATCCGTGTAAAGGCCTTCTATACCTGATTTTCCCACTGTGTCATTATGCGGCGGCGCCAGCCGGCTCGAATTTCCTCTGCAGCTTCCTGCTCACATGGAAGTAGGCCGGAATTAAAAAGGCGTCCGCCATAATCCATGCAATAGGGCTTCCCAGGCATACCCCGGTAAAGCCCAGCACAGGAACCAAAAGAAAGCCTGCCGCCGCTCTGGCAATCATCTCAAAAACTCCCGCCAGAATGGCAAATTTGGGAAATCCCATGCCCTGTATCAAAAACCGGATGATATTCACCAGCGCCAGCGGAAAATAAAACAGCGTGTTCAAAAGAAGAAACAGCCTGACATCGGCAATGATGGCGGTTTCCGAACCATCCATAAATAAAACTGCAAGAGGACGGCCTAAGAAAATGCTGATGACAAAGGCAATCACCGAATAGCCCGCGCCCAGAAGCACACAGGACTTAAGTCCCTGTCCCAGACGCTCCAGCCTTCCGGCCCCCACATTCTGTCCCCCGTAGGTAGCCATGGTGGAGCCCATAGCGTCAAAGGGGCATGCGAGAAAGTTACCGATACGGCCTGCAGCCGTCATAGCGGCAACGGCCCCTGACCCCAGGGTGTTAGCCGCCGCCTGAAGCACAACGCTGCCGATGGCTGTGATGGAATACTGCAGCCCCATGGGAATTCCCATGCCGCACAGCACCCCCATCATATGGGAGTCCGCAGCCCACTCTCCCTTTCTGATGCGCAGAATTTCAAATTTCTTAATCATAAAAATAAGGCAGCTTACGCCGGAAACTCCCTGGGCAATCACAGTGGCCCAGGCTGCTCCCGCCACTCCCATATGCAGATTGATAATAAAATAAAGATCCAGCGCCACGTTCACAATGGAGGACAGCACCAGAAAAATAACCGGCGTCTTACTGTCTCCCAGCGCCCGGATGACGCCGGAGACAATGTTATATAAAAAGGTGGTGGGAATGCCCAGAAAGATCACCCAGATATAGGCATACGCCCCATCCAGAATATTCTCCGGGGTTTTCATAAGCACCAGAATATCCCGGCAGAAAACCGTGGTGACCACAGTCATCACCGCCGCAAAGCCTATGCCCAGCCACATGCAGTTAGCCACATACCTGCGCATTCCCGTGTAGTCTCCCGCACCGAATTTGTGAGAAACCGGAATGGAAAATCCATTGCACACCCCCATACAGAAGCCGATCACCAAAAAGTTCACAGAGCCGGTGGAGCCAACCGCTGCCAGATTATCCACACCCAGAAATTTCCCGACGATCACTGTATCCACCAGATTATAAAACTGCTGAAACAAAAACCCAAACAACAGGGGCACGGAAAATCCCAGTATCAATTTCATGGGCGTTCCCTTTGTCATATCCTTCGTCATAACACTTCTTCCTCCCAAAAGCCGGATTACAAAACCGGCAGCTCTTCTTGATTGCGTATCAGAGTATAAACGCAGCAAGGGAAAACTGCAATGTGTTTTTTTGCCAAAATCAGTCTGTTTTATGTAGTATTTTGCTGTGATTTTTACAGAAAAAAAACTTCGTGGAAGCATCATAAAACCTCCACGAAGTTTCTTTCTTATGCGAAAGGATTTTCCGTAGGATACCGCATGCCCTTAGGCTGATTGAAATTCAAATCCTCAACCGGAACGCCGATATACTTAAATACCTCATAGAGAGCCTTTCCAAAATGGCCGAAGGCCACCGCGCCGTGATGAGGGTAATTCTTCTCAATAAGCACATGGCGGTAGAAGCGTCCCATTTCAGGAATCGCAAACACACCGATGCCTCCAAAGGACTTTGTAGCCACAGGAAGCACCTCTCCCTGGGCTATGTATGCCCTCAGCTTACAGTCTGCGGTGGACTGCAGGCGGTAGAAGGTAATATCCCCGGGAATGATATCTCCCTCCAAAGTACCCTGGGTCACCTCCTCGGGAAGATTTCTAGCCATGATCATCTGATACTTCATGCTGCAGGAGGTAAGCTTCTTTGTGTTCGTGTTGCCGCAGTGGAAGCCCATGAAGGTGTCATTATGCGTATAGTTGAATTTGCCTTTGATGGATTCCTCATACATATCGTCGGGAACGGTATTATTAATATCTAACAGCGTTACCACATCCTGACTTACACAGGAGCCGATAAATTCGCTTAAGCAGCCGTAAATATCCACCTCACAGGAGACAGGGATGCCCATACCGGTAAGACGGCTGTTCACATAACAGGGGACAAAGCCAAACTGGGTCTGGAATGCAGGCCAGCATTTTCCGGCAATGGCAACGTATTTGCGATAGCCCCTGTGCTCCTCCACCCAGTCAAGCAAAGTCAGCTCATACTGGGCAAGCTTAGGCAGTACCTCGGGCTTTAAATTGCCTGCGCCCAGCTCTTCCTCCATTTCCTTTACCTTTGCGGGAATTCTCTCGTCTCCATCATGCTTGTGGAAGGCCTCAAACAAATCCAGCTCGGAGTTTTCTTCGATCTCTACGCCCAGATCATAAAGGGGCTTGATGGGAGCGTTGCAGGCAAGGAAATTCAAGGGCCTGGGGCCAAAGGATATGATCTTTAAATCATGCAGTCCTATGATGGCTCTTGCGATGGGCAGAAATTCATGAATCATGTCCGCGCACTCTTTCGCTGTGCCAACGGGATTTTCAGGAATATAAGCTTTTACATTGCGCAGCTTTAGGTTGTAGCTTGCATTGAGCATACCGCAGTATGCGTCGCCGCGGCCGCCCACCAGATCGTTCTGGGTCTCCTCCGCAGCTGCAATAAACATAGCCGGACCGTCAAAATGCTTTGCAAGCAGTGTCTCAGAAATTTCGGGCCCGAAGTTTCCAAGATAAACGCACAGGGCGTTGCATCCGGCCGCCTTGATATCTTCAAGAGCCTGCACCATATGAATCTCGCTTTCCACAATGCAGACAGGGCACTCGTAAATCCCCTCCATACCATACTGATCGGCGTAAGCCTTTACCAATGCCTTTCTTCTGTTGACGGACAGGCTCTCGGGAAAACAGTCCCGGCTCACCGCAACAATTCCTACTTTTACTTCTGGCAGATTATTCATTTTCCATTCCTCCTATAATTTAATCATTGATATTCAGGTTTTTCCCCTTCAGACCCAGAAAGCAGCCCGGTTCAAGACCACCCTCCTCATGGCCGATGAGCCATTTGTTCACTGCGGTAAGCAAAGCGTCCTCATCCAAAGCCTTTCCCTGCTCCAAATGGGCATGCTTCTCCTCCAGTGGATAATTGGTCTTTCTGGGAAGCACCACTGCCACCTGAAATCCCTTTCCATCCACACCACAGGGCGCATAGTGCAGGGTAGTGGCGTACAGCTCCACAGCAGTGCCCGCAGGTACCAAAAACGCCTCCACCAGGGAGGTGTCATAGGTAAAATCCTCCTCCACATCCTGCTGGCATCCCAGCATGAGCACCGCATCCCGGGCTGCCACATTAATCTCCGAGCTTCTGTGATATTCCAACGCGTTTAACAAAGAATTGTGTCCATTGCAGTAGCCGATCTGAATGGGTATCTCCCCAAAGACAACCTTCGTCAGCTCCGCTTTCACAGGGAGCTCTTCAAGGGCCTCCACACTGGGCTCATAAACCACATCCTGGGGAATCGGCATCTTTTTCAGCGCTTCCACAAGCTCCCCAAAATCCACGTTCTGGATGACTCTTCCATATTTCCGAAAGGCCTGATCCGTAACTGACAGAATTTTCATGGAATCCACCTCTTTCTTTTCTTTTTTGGTTATTATGACCAGTTTCGTGACCTTGGCAGCTATTTGGCTAAAAGAGCAAATACAGGGCGGCAGGCGGGATAGATTTCTTTAAACTGTGCGTACCGCTCATCGTATCTTTGCGCCAGCTCAGGCTCGGGCAGGATGGTTTCTGTGACCTTCACCACCTTGTCCGCAATCTCTTCAACGCTTGCATACTCGCCGCAGGCTACCGCTGCCAGCATGGCCCCTCCCAAAGCAGGCCCCTCCTCGCTCTCAATGGCATCCACCTTCAGATTCAGTATGTTGGCGATCATTTTTCTCCACAAAGGACTTTTGGCTCCGCCCCCGCATATCTTAGTGCGTTCCAAATGAATTCCCAGAGATTTTGCCACCTCAAGGGAATCCCGCAGCGCAAAGGCAACACCCTCTAACACTGCCTGGGTCATATCCGTTCTGGTTGTGTCCATGGTCATCCCCAAAAAAACGCCTCTTGCATCGGGGTCGTTATGAGGGGAGCGTTCTCCCATCAGGTAGGGCAGGAAAAATACATGATTACGGCCCAGATTTTTGATTGCCGTCTGCTCCTTTCCATAATCGCCTGTGCCCAGAATCTCATCCATCCACCATTTGTTGCAGGAAGCTGCGCTGAGCATACAGCCCATCAAATGATAGCTGCCGTCGGCATGAGCAAAGGAATGAAGGGCGTTATGACTGTCAACCCTGAAATTTTTGGAGGAAATAAATATGGTTCCGCTGGTGCCCAGGGAAATATTACATTTATTATCCCCCACTGTGCCTGTGCCCACAGCCGCCGCCGCATTGTCTCCGGCTCCGGCCGCAACAATCACATTTTCAGGAATTCCAAGCTCCTTTGCAATCTGAGGACGCACCCTGCCCACGGGCTCATAGCTCTCAAAGCACTGCGGCAGTTTAGACATGGATATGCCGCAGATATCGCACATCTCCTGAGACCATCTGCGGTTCTTCACATCAAACAACAGCATACCCGAAGCGTCCGACACGTCCGTACAGTGTATCCCCGTCAGCCGGTAAGCTATGTAATCCTTCGGCAGCATGATCTTTTCTATTTTCTCAAAGTTGTCCGGCTCATTTTTTCTCACCCATAAAAGCTTGGGCGCCGTAAAGCCTGCAAAAGCAATATTGGCAGTATACTGAGACAGCTTTTCCCTGCCGATCACCTCATTGAGATAATCCGTCTCCTTCCCGGTCCTGCCGTCATTCCACAGAATCGCCGGGCGGATTACCCGATCCTCCTTGTCCAGAATCACCAGACCGTGCATCTGTCCGCCAAAGCTGATACCGGCCACCTTGCTTTTGTCTGCCTCCTGCAGAAGCTCCTTGATGCCTTCCATGGTCTGATCATACCAATCCTCGGGCCTTTGCTCGGACCAGCCAGGATTGGGAAAATACAAAGGATACTCCTTAGATACAATATTTTGAATCTTCCCATCGCTGTCCATCAAAAGCAGCTTCACCGCCGATGTTCCCAAATCAACGCCTATATACAGCATAAATCTGCTCCTCTCTAATCGTGCTCGTGCACACCACTTTAATCATAAAGGTTTCTCAATAAAAAATCAATAGCTGAAATGATTTTCATGAAAATGTCAAATTTGAAAGTCTCTTTTCTGTTGAAAGTGACGAATCCCAAACTGTGCTCGAACACGTTGACTTCCTTTTTCATTTATGTTACCTTGTTAATGAAACAGCAAATCAGGAGGTGATTCCTATGGCAACCATCAAAGAGATCGCTGCGCTTGCAGGCGTTTCCAGAGGAACTGTTGACCGGGTCTTAAACAACCGGGGCGCGGTAAATCCCGCCACCGCCGCAAAGATCAGGGAAATTGCAAAGGCGCTGGATTATAAGCCAAACCGCGCGGGGCTGGTGCTTGCCGCCCAGAAGAAAAAGCTGAAGCTTGGAATGATTCTCTTTTCTCTGGATAATCCCTTTTTTATAGATGTGCTGGAGGGGGCCAATGAAAAGGCACAGGAACTGGAGGGCTACAACTGCACTGTTTTGATCCGCCAGATCCCTTTGAACCCGGAGGCACAGCTTCAGGCCATGGAGGAGCTTGTGGCGCAGGAGGCGAACGGCATTGCCATGGCTCCCTGCAACGACGAACGCATCCGTCAGAGCATCAATGCACTTTCCGAAAGAGGCATTCCTGTGGTGACCTTTAACACCGATATCGAAAATTCCAAACGGCTTGCCTACGTGGGGAGCAATTACACCAAAAGCGGCGCAACCGCCGCCGGGCTTCTTCGGCTTATGACCCATGGAGAGGTGCATGTGGGAATTGTCACCGGCTCCTCCGGCATACTCTGCCACACAGAGCGGATTGCCGGGTTTACAGAGACACTCCGCCCCTGGCAGGATCACATACACATTACGGAAATCATAGAGGTTCACGATGATGAGATTGAAAGCTACGAAAAGACTACGGCCCTTTTGCAGGCGCATCCTGAAATCAACGCGCTTTTTTTTGCAGCAGGAGGCGTGTACGGGGGCTGCCGAAGCGTATGTGCCTTAAACCGCAAGAACCATATCTGCATTGTGGCCTTTGACAAGGTGCCCACCACGAAAGAGCTGGTGGCTGACGGCACCATTTCGGCCATCATCTGCCAGCAGCCCAAAATCCAGGGCAGCAAGCCCCTCGCGCTTTTATTCGCCTATCTGACCACCGGGGAGCGTCCGGAAAAGGAGTACAACTATGTAGCGGTAGACATCCGGATTCGTGAGAATATATAAGCTGTTTTATTTCTTAAGATTTCTCCGACACTATTGTCATTCACTATATCTTGTATTATAATAGGTACAATGACTACGAAATATAGGTCTGTACCATTTCAAGCAACCAATGACAGAAGGCTCGGGGAGAATTGATTTACCAATGAACAAATCGGATTTAGATAGAAACGCATATATGCCGGGCGGCTCTTACGCCCGGCGCGGATACCTGCGGTGGTGGCATTCCTTTGTGGGTACACAGGAGGAAACAGGGGAATCCCGCACCTTTTTTGTGGAATATTTTATCATAAATCCGGGGCTTGGAAGCGATCAGCCTATTTTAGGCCAGCATCCTTATTTTAAAAAGAGAGGCCTGAAGCCTTCTTATGTGATGATAAAGGCCGGCGTTTTCCCAGGCAAGGCTTCTTCGGACACAGAAAAGCTTCCCGGCAGGGAGCTTCATGCCTTCTACCCTATCTCCTCCCTGAAGGCTACGGGAAAGCCTCTTGTGATGCAGATTGAAGATTGCTTCTACAGCGAAAATCATATTTCCGGCTTCGTAGACGTCACAAAGCAGGAGGCCAGGCACCGCAGCCTTATGACAGACGCCGGCAGCATGGAATGGGATTTAGAAGTGCACAAAGCAGTTTCCTGCCACACCGGCATTCTCTCCAGCGCCTTTTTTACAGCTTTGCACGCATTGAACAGCTTTTGGCATGGAGAAGGCATACGCACCTTCTACCGGGGGCATGTGATTTTGGACGGAAGCCTTTACCGGGTGGAGCCGGAAAGCAGCTGTGGATATGCTGATAAGCATTGGGGACGGAATTACAATCACCCCTGGTTTCAGCTTTCCTCCTGCCGTCTTACCAGTGAGCGCACCGGCAGAGAGCTGAAGCATTCTGCGCTGGCCATTGATGGCTGCTGCCCTCGTTTTTTGTGTTTTACTCTAAAGCGGCGGCTGATGATTCAACTCACTTATATGGGAGAGGACTTTGAATTTCTTTTCGCCAAACCCGGAAGCTTCTGCCGCTCAAAATGGAAGATGAAGGAGACCAACAAGCGCTATCTCTGGCACATCAATGCCCAAAACAAGGATGCCGTGATCCGCATTTCGGGCTGCTGCAGAAAAGATGGGATGATGCCCCTTCGCTATGAGACGCCGGAGGGCGCAAAGCCGTCTCCCACACTGTGGGGCGGAGGAGATGGATACGGAACCATCCAGATTTACAGAAGGGTTTCAGGCAAAAAGCAGTTGATTGACACACTGTCCTTTGAAAACGCCCTTTTTGAATACCAGTCCTGACATAGGGATGGCAAGTAAGCGGCTGGGGAGCTGAACGATGAATAAGAAAAAGGTAGCTTTTATCTGCGTGCACAACTCCTGCCGCAGTCAGATTGCGGAAGCGCTCGGCAAACATTTGGCGGGAGATCAGTTTGATTTCTATTCTGCCGGAACAGAAACAAAGCCAATACAGCAAGACGATTGATAAAATCCCCACGCCCGATATTGCCATTTCAATGGGGTGTGATGTGGGCTGTCCCTATATTGGCAGAGCATTTGACGATAACTGGGGGCTTCCTGATCCGACAGGCAAGAGCGATGAATGCTTTGTGCAGGTCATTGAAGAAATCGCCCAAAAAATAAAAACGTACGCCGCCCAGGCGCATTTGTAAATGGGAATTTTTTTCATAAAATGGGCTCAATGACTGCACGGAAATAGCTGTCTAATTCCTCCGGCGTGTGTTTTTTCTTGTCTTTCAGCCACCATAGAACCATTTCCACAAAGCTGCCGGAGATATGGTTGATAAGAAAATCCTGTGGTATATCTTGATTGTTTCTTCGGTTTTGATTCACAAATTGGTTTCGTATCAAATCGTTTAAACTGTCTTTAAAATACCGCAGGAAGAGCTCGCTGCTTTCACAGGAAAGCAAGCCGAGAATATTGTTTTCATTTTCCTGCAAATGCTGTAACAAATGGCAGAATACGGATTCCGGTGCGTTTTGTTCCGAATACAGCCCGTGAGTATGGGTACAATCCATGGCGCTGTTGATAATATGTCCGAACAGCTCCTCACATAGAGCTTTCAGTAAATCGTCCTTTGCTTCAAAATGAGCATAAAAAGTCGTCCGTCCCACATTGGCGGTATCTATGATTTCCTGTACTGTAATTTTACTATAACTTTTCTGTGCCAAAAGAGCGCCGAATGCTGCAAAGATGGCCGATCTTGTTTTCTGTTGCCTTCTGTCCATATAACTCCTTCCGTACATTTTTTTGAAAATGTTCCATACGAAATACAAGCTTGATATTATCTCTTGTATTTCACTGGCTGGTTACCTACAATAAAAAAAGAACAATATGTACGCTATGAAATTCATAGTACAGTAAATACAGGTGCCCGTCAAGAGTGAAACTGTATAAAAACTGTACGGATTGGAGGCATCCCTATGTTAAAGAAATTCGTTGATTTTTTAGCCGGACTTCCCATGACGATTGTCGCCGGTGTATTCCTGCTTTTGGATTTGGTTCCTCACTTGACAGCGGAATTTGGCGGCGAGGCAATACATCTGCCCTTTCTTCCATTTGATCCTGCGTGGATAACCATAATTATCAGCGGCATTCCCCTTTTGTATCTTGCCATATGGAGAATCATTCATAATCCCGGTATCAGAAAAATTTCGTCTGCTCTGTTGATATGTATTGCGATGTTTGCAGCAATCTATATCGGCGACCTGTTTGCAGCCGGTGAGGTCGTATTTATTATGGCCATTGGAGCGCTTTTGGAGGAAGCCACCACCAACCGGGCAAAAAAGGGATTAAAAACGCTGATTCAGCTTACGCCTTCCAGTGGGCGCAGGCTGAAGGACGGCAAGGAAGAAATGATATCGGCAGAAGAGATCAGACAGGGAGATATTCTGCGTATCCTCCCTGGTGAAACCATACCGGCAGACGGCAAAATTATAAGTGGCGAAACATCGGTTGACCAGTCCATCATGACAGGCGAATCCCTGCCTGTAGACAAAGGCGTGGGCGAGGAAGTCTACTGCGGCACCATCAACCGCTTTGGCTCCATTGATATTTCTGCAACAAAAGTTGGCGAGGACAGCTCCCTTCAGAAACTGATCCGCATGGTGCAGGATGCGGAGAATAAGCAGGCTCCCATGCAGCGTCTGGCAGACAGAGCAGCAAGCTGGCTGGTGCCGGTGGCTCTGGCTATTGCTATTGGAGCCTACATCTTTTCGGGAAATATCGTTACTGCCGTGACAGTGCTGGTTGTTTTCTGCCCTTGTGCGCTTGTGCTTGCAACACCTACCGCCATTATGGCGGCAATCGGGCAGGCAACAAAGCACGGCGTAATCATCAAATCCGGTGAAGCTCTTGAAAAAATGGGAAAAGTAGATACGATCGCATTTGACAAAACCGGTACGCTGACCTACGGGCGCATGGATGTAAGCGATATTCTTTCATTCGACGATTCTATCGACGAAACCAAGCTGCTTTCTCTGGCAGCATCCGCCGAAGCAAAAAGCGAGCACCCGCTGGGAAAAGCAATTGTGGCTTATGCAAAATCAAAAGAAGCTGAAATTACAGAATCAGCTTCCTTTAAGATGACAACCGGCAAGGGTATTTATGCAGAGGTTGAAAGCTTCAAATTGCTTTGCGGAAATGAAAAATTCCTGATTGAAAACAGAATTTCCATTGACAGGGATATTCAATCTGTATTAGACCGGCTGAGGGCACAGGGAAAAGCGTCTATTCTGGTAGCGGACGAAAAAAAATGTCTTGGTGTGATTGCCCTTTCGGATGTGCTGCGCCCTGAAGCAAAGGATATGGTTTCCCGTTTAGCTGCCATGCAGACGCAAGTGGTGCTGCTGACGGGCGACAATAAAAAAACGGCAAATTACTTTGCCCACCAGGCTGGCATCTCCCAAGTCCGGGCAGAGCTGCTGCCGGAAGAAAAGGTGCTAAGCATTGAGGATTTGCAAAATAAAAATCACAAGGTTTGCATGATTGGCGACGGCGTCAACGACGCACCTGCTTTAAAAACTGCGGATGTAAGTGTAGCAATGGGCAGCATGGGAAGCGACATCGCAGTGGAGGCCGCAGATATTGCCCTGATGAGCGATGATATTTCAAAAATCCCATATTTAAAACGGCTGTCCAATGCTACAGTTAAGACGATTAAAGCAAGTATCACTTTGTCTATGTGTATCAATTTTGCGGCCATTGTACTTTCCCTGATGGAGGTTTTGACGCCAACAACCGGAGCATTGGTGCATAACGCAGGCTCCTGCTTTGTTGTGTTGATTGCGGCACTGTTGTATGACCGAAAGTTTGAATCCTAGAATATCAGTAATTCTTGCCCCGGGTAATAGCGCCGTTTCTCTCTTTATGCCGCTTTACCAGATCGGCGATAGTCACATTGTCTACCACTTGATTGATGGCGGCATAAAGCTCCTTCCAGACGCCAAGAGTCTCGCAGATATCGCACATCCGGCATTCATCAGCCTTTTCATCCAGGCAGGCTACAGGGGCAAGGGAGCCTTCCGTCAGGCGCAGTATCATTCCCACCGTGTATTCCTCCGGATTCTTGGCGATGCGATAGCCGCCTCTGGCTCCCCGCACGCTTTTTACGCATCCGGCCCGATTCAGCACAGAAATGATCTGTTCCAGATACTTTTCAGAAATATTCTGACGCTCTGCAATTTCCCTTACCTTGATACATTCTCCCGTATCGTGCAGCGCCAGGTCAAGCATAACCCGCACCGCATATCTGCCCTTTGTTGATATTTTCATGTTACCATTCCTTTTTTATCCGGTTTATGTGTAGGGAATGACCGCCCCGTTATAGTTGTCCAGGATATACTGTCTGATGGTATCCGACTGCAGAGCCTCCACAAGAGCCTTAATCTTTTCCAGCTCCTCATTTCCTTCCTTTACCGCCACCACATTCACATAATTGGCTACGGTCTCCGACTGGCTGCTCTCATACAAAAGCGCATCCTCAGCAACCGTCATGCCCGCCTGCATTGCATAATTGCCATTAAGGATGCCAAAGGACACCTCAGAAAGCATTCTGGGAATCTGAGCCGCTTCCAGCTCCACGATCTCAATATTATAAGGATTCTCCACAATGTCGTTTACCGTTGCGTTCAGTCCCGCGCCCTCTCTCAGGGTGATATAGCCGTTTTCCTGTAAAAGCAGCAGCGCCCGCGCTTCATTTGACGTATCGTTTGGCACCGCAATGGTAGCCCCCTCCATATTGGAAGTATCCGTCTGGGTTCCGGGATACAGACCAAAGGGCTCATAATGAATATATCCTGCACTTACAAGGTTCGTTCCCCTCTCCTCATTGTAGCTTTCCAGATAAAGCACATGCTGAAAGTAGTTTGCGTCAAATTCTCCGGAATCCACCACATTGTTCTGCTGCACATAATCGTCAAAAATCTGCACCTCCAGGGTATAGCCCTGTTCCTCCAAAAGGGGCTTTGCCTGCTCCAAAATTTCCGCATGAGGAACTGCCGACGCCGCCACCCTGATGGTCTTGTCGTCCGTCTCCGTTCCCGCGCAGCCTCCAAGTACGCCTGTGCCCAGCACTGCCACCGCAGCCAGGGCCAAAATCTTCTTTTTCATAATTTGCCTCCTCATTCTTTCTATTTCAAACGTCTATCCAGCTTTTTAGACAGCTTTGTGCCCACATACTGCAGGATCTGTACCAGAAGCACCAAAAGCACCACTGTCACCAGCATGATATCCGTCTGATAGCGATGGTAGCCATACCGGATGGCAATATCTCCCAGACCGCCGCCTCCCACGGCTCCCGCCATGGCCGAATACCCCAGGATGGTTCCCAGGGCAATGGTTCCTCCCACAATCAGGGAAGTCCTTGCCTCGCCCAGCATCACCTTCCAGACAATGGTCCAAAGTCCCGCTCCCATACTCTGAGCCGCTTCAATGACCCCCTTGTCCACCTCCAGCAGCGAGGACTCCACCATCCTGGCTACAAAAGGAGCCGCCGCAAGGGTCAGGGGCACAATGGTTGCCGTTGCGCCATAGCTCTGGCCCACAATAGCCCTGGTCAGCGGAATCACAAGGATCAATAAAATCAAAAATGGGATACTTCTCACCACATTCACCACCGTATCCAGCAGCTTATATATGATTTGATTGGGCCTGAGCCCCTCCTTGGCGGTAAGCACCAGGGCAATCCCCATAGGCAGCCCCAAAATGTAGGCAAACAGAGTAGACACCAATGTCATATAAAGGGTAACCAGGGTTCCCTCCGCCAGCATCATCACCGTTGCATTATTCCACATAAGAATCCAGCTCCTTTACCGTAAGTTTTCTCTCCTGCAAAAAGCGTATCATCCTTTCCGCCGCCGTATCATCCTCCGGCAGCTGCAGGACCATCTGTCCATAGGCAATGCCCCCGATGTCCTTGGTGTCCGCCATCAGAATATTCACGGGCGCCCGGCATTCCAGAATCATATTGGCGATCACAGGCTCAAAGGAGGATTTTCCGTCAAACACAATACGGATACAGCGTTTCCCCTTCATTTTTTCCGTGGGCTTGTCTGCCATAAACACAAGCCTTCTGGCCGCCGCTGTCTGAGGGTTGGAAAACACCTCCTCCACGGTTCCCTTCTCCACCAGCTCTCCTGCGTCAATAATAGCCACATGGGTACAGATTTCCTGCACCACCGCCATCTCGTGGGTGATAACGACCATGGTAATTCCATATTTTTTGTTAATCTCCTGCAAAAGCTTAAGAATCGCCTTGGTAGTCGTCGGGTCCAGGGCGCTGGTAGCCTCGTCGCACAAAAGTATCTTGGGATTGTTGGCCAAAGCCCTGGCGATAGCCACCCTCTGCTTTTGTCCGCCCGACAGCTGGGCGGGATAACTCTCCGCCTTTTGCGTAAGCCCCACAATCTCCAAAAGCTCCATGGCTCTTTTTCTGGCCTGGGCCTTCTTTTCTCCTCTGATCTCCATGGGAAAACACACATTATCCAGCACATTTCTCTGCATGAGCAGGTTAAAATGCTGAAAGATCATGGCAATATCTGTGCGTACCTCCCGAAGCCTCCTCTCTCCCAGAGACGACAAATCCTGATCCTCTATAAAAACCGTCCCCGTGGTCGGCTTCTCCAGAAAATTCAGGCACCGCACCAATGTGGATTTTCCGGCTCCGCTCATGCCGATAATCCCGTAAATCTCACCCTTATTGATGGATAGGCTGATGCCCTTTAATGCTTCTACCTTACCCTCCCGCCCGCTAAAGGTCTTGGTGACATTTTCAATCCGAATCATGGTTTCCATACGCTTGTATCCTTCCTATGGGCTTTAGGGCATACCCATTACAGCTTCACGATTTTACTGCATTTTATCATAAGCCTGCTCTGGTGTAAACATGGGTGTGGACAGATAACGGTCTCCGGAGTCAGGCAAAAGAGCCACAATGGTCTTTCCCCCGTTTTCCGGACGCTTAGCCAGACTGGCCGCAGCGTAAAGGGCCGCCCCGGAGGTAATCCCCACTAAAATGCCTTCTCTATGGGCCAAAAGCCGCCCCGCCTCGTAGGCCTGCTGCGTCGTTACCGTGATAATTTCATCATACACCCGGGTATTTAATATAGAAGGAACAAATCCCGCTCCGATTCCCTGCAGCTTGTGGGGGCCCGGCTTTCCGCCTGACAGCACAGGAGAATCCGCAGGCTCCACTGCTGCCACCCTGATCCCCGGATTCTTTGCCTTGAGATAAGCTCCCACGCCCGTGATGGTTCCGCCGGTGCCCACGCCCGCCACGAAAATATCTACCTTTCCATCCGTGTCCTCCCATATCTCAGGGCCCGTATATGCCGCATGGGCCGCCGGATTGGCAGGATTGTCAAACTGTCCTAAGATCACCGCTCCGGGGATGGTTTTCTTAAGTTCTTCCGCCTTCTCTATAGCGCCCTTCATTCCCTTGGCGCCTTCCGTCAGCACAAGTTCTGCGCCATAAGCCCCAAGAAGCGTTCTTCTCTCCACGCTCATCGTATCCGGCAGAGTCAAAATCGTCCGGTAGCCCTTGGCGGCAGCCACACTTGCCAGACCAATGCCCGTGTTTCCCGAGGTAGGCTCAATGATAACCGCCCCCGGCTTTAAAATCCCCTTCTTTTCCGCTTCCTCCACCATGGCCAGGGCAACCCTGTCCTTTACGCTGCCCGCCGGGTTGAGATACTCCAGCTTCACTAAAAGATCCACCCCTGTGATATTCTGGTCCTTCATATAATTCTCCACCCTAAGCAGGGGGGTCTTTCCAATCAACTGTGTGCTCTTTGTAAATATTCTGCTCATACTCTCCTCTTTTCCGCGTCGTAAACGCTGCGCAGCACCTTTTGCTTCTTTCCGGTTATTTCCCAGTAATTATATATGATTATTATGAATGCTATGAATGGAATGTTACTATGCTTTTTTCATGCTGTCAAGGAAAATTATCATGGGTCCATAGGTTGTTTAAAAAATGACAAACCTGTAGATTTTTATAAAAATTTATGATATTATTTAGGGAAAAATAATACTTTACTTATAAGGAGGTCCTCATGGAGAAGTTCTTCAAGCTCAAAGAGAACGGCACCAGCGTCTCTACCGAGATCATGGCCGGTCTCACCACTTTCTTTGCGATGTCCTACATCATTGTCGTCAACCCCAGCATTCTGTCGCAGTCCGGAATGGAGTGGGGCGCTGTTTTTCTGGCAACTATCATTGCCTCTATCATCGGCACTCTGGTGATGGGTCTGGTTGCCAACGTGCCTTATGCCCAGGCTCCAGGCATGGGTCTGAACGCATTTTTTGTTTATACGGTCTGCTTCGGCCTCGGTTTCACCTGGCAGCAGGCTCTTTCCATGGTTTTCATCTGTGGTATCCTTAATATCATTATAACCGTAACCAAGGTGCGCAAATACATCATAAAGTCCATTCCCCGCAGCCTTCAAAACGCAATCGGCGGCGGCATCGGCATTTTCGTGGCATATATAGGACTGCTGAATGTGGGCATCATCAACTTTGACGGCGGCGTTCCCGCTCTCTCCACATTAAATCAGCCTTCCTTCCTGGTATTTCTGTTCGGCCTTGCCTGCACCATTATTCTTCTGGTGCTGAATGTAAAGGGAGCCATCCTGATTTCCATCGTGGTGACTACTTTGGTAGGTATTCCCTTCGGCGTGACCGCTCCCCAGGACACCACCAGCTTTACCGAGGCCTGTCAGGCTCTGCCCACCACCTTTTTAGCTATTTTTAAGGAGGGCGGCATTACAAGCCTCTTTTCGGATGCCTCCAAGCTTCCCCTGGTGTTGATCACCATCTTTTCCTTTAGTATTTCCGATACTTTCGATACTCTGGGAACCTTTATCGGAACCGGACGCCGCAGCGGCATCTTCAGTGAAGAGGATGAGAAGCTGATGGAAAGCAAGGCCGGCTTTAAGTCAAGACTTGACAAGGCATTGTTTGCCGACGCTACGGCAACCTCAATCGGCGCCTTATTCGGCACTTCAAACACCACTACCTTTGTAGAAAGCGCTTCCGGCATCGCTGCAGGGGGACGCACCGGCCTTACCTCTGTGGTTGTGGCTATCTGCTTTGCTCTCTCTGCATTTCTTGCCACCTTTGTCAGCGCGGTTCCCTTTGCAGCAACCGCTCCCGCCCTGGTGGCTGTAGGAATTATGATGGTTTCCTCCTTCAAGGAAATCAACTGGAACGACTTAGGCGAGGCCATTCCCGCTTTCTTTGCAGGTATCTTTATGGCATTGTGCTACAGCATTTCCTATGGTATTGCTGCAGGCTTCGTTTTCTACTGCATCGTAAAGGTCTGCAAGGGAAAAGCAAAGGAGATTCATCCCCTTTTGTGGGTATGCACAGCTCTGTTTGTACTGAATTTCGTCCTGCTGGCGCTTCTGTAAGCCCGCGCAAAATTTATAAAAGGAGATATCTTCCATGCAAAAAGAAAAAAATCATACAGCGGTGGGCTATCTGCCGGATGAATGTCCCAGCCCCGGGAAGCTGATTCTTTATGCTCTTCAGCAGGTGATCGTCATGTTCCCTGCTACGGTAACAGTGGCTCTGGTAACCGGCTTTCAGGTTTCCACCACTATTTTTGCCAGCGGACTTGCCACCCTGTTTTTCATTCTCATAACAGGACGCAAAATCCCCCTTTATTACGGCTCCAGCTTTGCCTACCTGACTGCTATTTCCAGCATGTGTGCGGCTGAAGGCTTTACCAAGGTGGACGGCATCCTTCCCACGGAGGCCATTCAATACGCTCAGTTCGGCATTATTCTCTCGGGATTGATTTCCATTGCCGCCGGACTGCTGGTTCGCTTCTGCGGGCGAAAGGCGGTGGAAACCATTCTGCCCGCCTCGGTGACCGGTCCCGTGGCCATGATCATTGGCCTGACCCTTGCAGGCAACGCCTTAAGCGACGCCGTTCCCGTCACAGAGGGTGTGACTGCAGAAGGCAGCTGGTGGCTGGTGGTTGCGTTGATCACACTGATCTCCACCATTCTCTATTCCAAATATCTAAAGGGCTTTCTGGGCCAGCTTCCCCTTCTTCTGGGAGCCCTGACCGGCTGTGTTTTTGCAGCCATAGCCTACTTTTTTATGGATGTAAACTTATTCCGGGCCATGCCCGCTGCCGCTTTAGAGGCATCTGTCTGGAAGCTGGGAGACGGCTCCATCTTTGCCGTGCCCGCCTTTTCTCTTCCCAAGGTGTCATGGACGGCCTGCGCGGCCATTATGCCCATCGCCATTGCCACCATACCTGAGTCCACTGCCCATATGTACCAGCTGGACATTTATGTGAACGATGTGGCAAAGCGCAAGGGGAAGGATAAGAAATACAACCTGGCGGACCTTTTGGACCGCAACCTGATCGGTGACGGTATCTGCGACATGATTTCCGGCTTTGTGGGAGGTCCCGCAGGCACAAATTACGGAGAGAACATCAGCACCATGGCCATTACAAAGGTATTTTCCACCGCTGTTTTGGCAGTTGCTGCAGTGATTGCCATGGTGATCAGCTTCTTTACCCCTTTGATTCAGATCATCTACGGCATCCCCCTTGCAGTCATCGGCGGTCTTGAAATCTATCTGTTCGGCGCCATTGCGGCCCAGGGTATTGCCATCATGATCGAAAAGAAGGTGGACATGTTCTCCTCCAAAAACATTGCCGTAATTGCATCCATCATGGTGATCGGCATCGGCGGCAACTATGCCTTCGGCGGCAACATTCCCTTCTTTGGCCTTCAGGTGCCTTGTATTGCCGGAGCAGCTATCTTTGGAATTTTCTTAAATCTGCTCTTAAGCATCGGTGAGCCAAAAGAAAAATAGAATGGAGTTATTATGGATTTTTCCGTTTATCCTGTTCCTGCCCTGTATAAAATACTTCAGGGCAGGAACAATTCGTTCCGGGGTCCCCTTACAGTAAGCGTCCCCGGGTCCAAAAGCATTACAAACCGGGCGCTGCTCTTAGCCACCCTGGCCTCCGGTCAGTCCATCCTTCGGGGTGCGCTGTTTTCCGACGATTCCAGACATTTTCTGAAGTGCGTCCAGTCTCTGGGCTTTGAGGCTGTGGCCCGGGAGGATGCCTGTGAGATCATGGTAGCGGGTCTGGGCGGCCAAATTCCCAAGGGGGAAGCTTCCCTGTATGTAGGAAGCGCAGGTACGGCGGCACGTTTTATCACCGCCTGTCTGGGCGTTTCCAAGGGGATTTACCATATGGACGCCTCCGAGCAGATGCGCAGACGCCCCATGGCTCCCCTTCTTTCTTCTCTGGAGGAGCTGGGATGTAAAATCACCTATCAGGGTGAGCGGGGCTTTTTCCCCTTCACGCTTTGCGGAGACGGCTTTGGCAAAAATTCCATTTCCATCCACATCGGCCACAGCAGCCAATTTTTAAGCGCCCTGTTAATTTCCTCCTGCCTCTGCCCTGAGGATTTTTCCATTCAGGTGGAAGGCTCCCACGGCATGGCTTACATCGAAATGACCTGCAAAATGATGGAGCAGTTCGGCGTTCAGGTTTTGCAGCCAAAGCCAGGGCTTTTTCTCACTAAGAAGGGCCAGCGCTATCAGGCTCTTGACTACAGGATAGAACCGGATGTGTCCGCCGCCTGCTATTTTTATGCTTTAGCGCCTCTTCTTGGGATTCCCGTAATCACAAGCCATGTGCATTTTCATTCTCTGCAGGGGGATGTAGCTTTCCTAAAGATTCTGGAACAGATGGGCTGCGGCGTAAAAGATACCGAGGATGGGATTTTAGTGACCCCGCCGGATCAGGGAATTTTTCACGGGATCAAGGCTGATATGTCCGCCTGCTCAGATCAGGCTATCACTCTGGCCGCCATCGCCCCTTTTGCAGACGGCCCCACCACCATCACAGGCATTGGCCACATCCGTTTCCAGGAGTGCGACCGTATGAAGGCTATCTGTACAGAGCTTGGCAGAATGGGCATCCGCTGCAGAGAGGATCAGGACAGCATCACCATATGGCCTGGCACGCCGAAGCCCGCTCTAATACACACCTACGACGACCACCGGATGGCTATGGGTTTTGCCCTGACGGGCCTTCGCAGCGAGGGAATCATCATAGACAACCCCGGCTGCTGCCGCAAAACCTTTGAAACCTATTTTCAGGTGCTGGATCAGGTAATACGCCAGCTTGCGGCGGACTGATTTTCACTATACACTTTTTTCAGATTATGGTATACTTATTTCATATTTACAGATTTTCAGATGAGACAGAGAGGTATTTCTATGAGTAAGAAGAAAGTAGTTGTTTCCCTTGGACATGACGCTCTCGGCTACACCACCACAGAGCAGTGGGACGCCGTCAAGATAACCGCCAGGGCCCTGGCCGATCTGGTGGAGGAGGATTACCAGCTGACCATCACCCACAGCAACGGTCCCCAGGTCAGCATGATCCACAAGGCCATGACAGAGCTTCGCCGGGTGTATATTGATTACACGCCGGCGCCCATGTGCGTGTGCTCCGCCATGAGTCAGGGCTATGTGGGCTATGACATTCAAAACTCACTGCGGGCGGAGCTTTTAAGCCGGGGCATTTCCAAACCGGTCAGCACCATACTGACCCAGGTCACCGTGGACCCCTACGATGAGGCCTTTTACGAGCCCACCAAGGTGATTGGACGTTATATGTCCAAAGAGGATGCGGAGATCGAATTAAAAAAGGGCAATTATGTGAAGGAATATCCCGGCAGAGGCTTCCGCCGGGTGGTAGCAGCTCCCAAGCCCATTGATATCGTGGAAATCGAAGCCATCCGCACCCTGGCCGAGGCTGATCAGGTAGTAATCGCCTGCGGAGGAGGCGGCATTCCCGTTATCGAGCAGAAGAACGCGCTGAAGGGAGCCTCCGCCGTCATCGAAAAGGATGCCATCGCCGGAAAGCTTGCGGCAGACCTTGCCTGTGACGAATTGATTATTCTGACTTCTGTAGACCATGTATACAAAGATTTCGGCTCACAGAATCAGACACCCATTTCTGCAATGAATCTTGATCAGGCCAGACAATACATCTCGGAAGGGCAGTTTGAGGCAGGCACCATGCTGCCCAAGATTGAAGCCGCTGTGGAGTATCTGCAAAAGGTTCCAAAGGGCAGAGTACTCATCACTTCCATGAAGTGTGTCAAGGATGCCATAAAGGGGAAAACAGGCACTTTGATCACAGCCTGAAGGGCAGGCTGTCTCAAGGGCTGACTGGCCAAAGGCTGTTTGTTCAAAAACCGATTCAAACAGGCGCGTTACCGCCCGGCCCCAAAAGCCGCCAGCAACGCGCCTATTATAATGCAGAAATCCGATACATTAAACACCACTTTTCTAAGTCCCTTCCACTTTACGCCAAAGCTGATATAATCCACCACATACTTTCTTTTCAGTCTGTCGTAAGTGTTGCTGAAGGCGCCTCCCACAAGCAGGGACAATCCCGCTTTCAGCATCCCGTTTCCCTTCTGTCCCAGACTAAGGAGCAGCGCTCCCAGGGCAAAAGCCGTTAACAGAAGAGAAAGGGCAGCGATCACAGGACGCTTTCGCTCTCCGAAATTCAACGCCGCCCCTCTGTTATGATGCCTGCGCAGCAGAAGCCTTCCCCCAAACAATTCTCTGGTTTCGCCCTCTGCCAGGCTCTTCTCCACTTTATTTTTGATCCAAAGGTCTCCCAAAAAAATACCTGATATAATTCCCAAACAGCCCAAGATTGTCATCGTATGCCCTTTCCTAAATTCAATCCCAGCGCTCGCTGTCATACTCTAAAATTGTGCCGTCAAAGGCATCTATGGTATAGTCATATTCCATTCCACCTGCATAGAATTCGATTTCATATTCCATGCGTCCGTCATCATTATCCAGCTTCGCCTTGGAAAAGGTTGCGCTGTCAGCGGAAACTCCCGCATGGCTTAACGCTGCAGACTTTGCCGCATCCACACCAATATAGGAATGATTCGCATTTGTCCCACTGCCCGTATTTACCTGGGCTCCCGTCTGGAAGGATTCCACAGACCTGCTGTAAATTTCGCCTGTATCTGCATTGATTTCATAGTCATACTCCTGCGTGGAGGTATAGAAATCTATCTCATATACATATACGAAATCCTCTCTCTCATACCTTTCCTTGGTAAAGGTAACGTCAGCAGCAGTCAGTCCCGCATCCGCCAGGGCGATTTCCTTTGCGGCCTCCAGACCAATGCCTGCTGTCTGAGAGCCGCTCTGCGCCTGGTTGGCAGCTGCGCTCTGAGTGGAAGGCTGTGCCTGATTTGCAGTGCCGCTCTGAGTCGAGGACTGTGCCTGGTTTGTAGTGCTGCTCTGTGCAGCAGTCTGAGCCTGGTCTGCTGCGCTCTGATCTGTGCCCTGAGTCTGGCTGGTAATGGTGCTCTGTTCCGGCTGGCTTTGATTTGCCGCCGTATTCTGCTCTGCCACTACTGTCTGAGTGCTTCTGGATGCTTCCAGTCCAGCCTGCCTTTCAATACTGTTCGTAATCACGCTTACTGCTGCAACGATTCCAACAATGCAGATCACCGCCAGCATACAGAAGCAGGTAATGATGGCTCTCACAGGGGTTGCAAAAAGTTTTTTCAAGAATTTCATAATGTCTCATCTCCTCTTCTTTCCTTTTGTAACTCCTATTATAAAAACCAAATATTAAAACAACATTAGAATCAAATATTTTTTTTCGGAATGGAAAAAATAAAGCAGCTTCCCTCTCCTAATCGGCTTTTTACCGTGATTTGCCCGCCGTGAAACTGGGCAATCTGCCGCACCATGGAAAGCCCAAGTCCGCTGCCTCTGCCTGTCCTGGAAGCGTCCACCTGATAAAACCGGGAAAAAATTTTTTCCTGGTCCTCGTCGGCAATGCCGATTCCATTATCCGCCACGAGAAGCCGTATCTCCTTTTCGTCCTCCTCCAGAGTGACCCGGATTTCTCCATTTTCCCTTCCATAGCGGTATGCGTTGGTAATCATATTTACAAGCAGTCTGGAAAGCAGGCTTCTGTTACCTTCCACAAGCACGCCTTCCTCGATGCTGCTGGTCAGCCGGATTCCCTTCTCCTGGACCAGTGCCATATCCTCGCAGACCGACGCGGCAAGCTCCGATAAATCCACAATCTCCCTTCCAAAGCTCTCCGCCTTACCCTCCAGCCTTGTAAAATCCAGCATGTTCCGAATCAGCCCAGACATCCTGCTGCCTTGTCTGTGTATCACCTCCAGCGCTTCCTGGTACTCTTCCACACTTCTTGGCTTTTCCAGTGTATATTCACACTGGGCCATAATCACCGACATGGGAGTCCTCAGCTCATGGGAGGCATCGGAGGTAAAACGTCTCTCCGCTTCAAAGGAGTCATCCAGCCGTTCAAACATCTGATTGAAATTATCTGCAAGCTCATGAAGCTCATCCTTGCCCTCGCCCAGCTCTATCCTTTTTTTCAGATCGCCTCCCTGGCGTATCTGGGCCGCCGCCGCAGAAATCTTCTGAATGGGCTTAAGCGCCCTTCCCGCCACCATGTATCCGCCTACAACAGCCAGAATTGCCAGGGTGGGAAGCAGAATCAGGGAAAGCCTGGCGATGGAGGAAAGCTGTGCTTCTCCCTGTGTTTCCGACACAATTCCGCGAAGCCATAAGCCCTCCAGCCCCTGTCTTGTAAGCTCTCTGTCATAAACATAGTACAGCGTTCCTTCCACCCGCAGTCTCTGAATCTCTCCATCCAAAAGCTCCAGTCCCGCTGTTCCCTTAAGAATCGGATTTTCTCCATACAGCAGGCTGCCGTCCACATTCATCAGTGAAGTGTATACCCCGTTTACCGCGTCAAGGAAATCATCATCAATCTCCAGAAAGCCGCTGCCGTAAACAATATAGTGATCCCAGTCGTTTGCATACCGGCTCATGTCTCCGGCATGAAAAAACGCAATCTCGTCCACATTGTCCATCACCGTCTCTACCAGATTATCCCGTATGGTTTTTTGAATCACAGAGTTACTCACAGACAAAACGGCTGCGAACAACAAAACGGCATTTAAAAATAACGCCGCTGCAAACCAAATGGTCACTTTTAATCTTATGGACAGTCTTTTCATTTACAGTCCTTCCTTCAGCACGTAGCCTCTGCCCCGCAGGGTATGAATCAGCTTTGTCTCATGGCCGCTGTCAATTTTTTTGCGCAGATAGCTGATATATACATCCACCACATTGGTGCCGCCTTCATAGTCGTAATTCCAAATATGATCCTCAATTTTTTCCCTTGACAGCACTACTCCCTTGTTGTACATCAGGTATTCCAGCAGTGCATATTCCTTGGCCGAAAGAGTGATCTCCCTGCCTGCCCGTTTTACCTCATGGGTTGCGGTGTCAAGGGTCAAATCCGCCACAGCCAGTACGCTGCTCGACTCTCCGAAGGCGCTGCGGGTCATCGCCCGCAGCCTGGCTCCCAGCTCTTCAAAGGAGAAGGGCTTTACAAGATAATCGTTTGCACCGCTGTCCAGGCCGGTCACCTTGTCGGATACCGCATCTCTGGCCGTCAAAATTAACACCGGCGTCTGATTTCCCTCCTGCCTGATTTTCTTAAGCAATGTGATGCCATCCATTTTCGGCATCATGACATCTAAAATAGCTGCATCATACGTTATACTTCTGAAATGCTCCAAAGCCTCAAGACCGTCAAAGCAGCTGTCCACACCATACCCGTCCGATGTAAGCTTTTGCCTGATGATACGATTCAAATCTCTCTCATCCTCAGCAAGCAGTATTCTCATTGCCATCCCTCCGTATTCTGATCACACACATCTTAAGCCTATTATATAAAAAAGCTTTCCCAAAGTCCATTTTTAAATCTGATTCCCGAGACAAAAATTCCCTTGGGGAGAAGTCTCCTCCTCCCCAAGGGAATCACTTTTTAAGGTATCAGTCTCAGCCTTCGATTGCAATATATTTGTTCTCTTCCACAGCTTTGGGCTGCTCCTTGGGCAGACACAGCTTCAAAATGCCGTGCTCATATTTCGCTTTGATGTCCTCCTGACGCAGATTCTCGCCCACGTAGAAGCTTCTGCTCATGCTGCCTGCATAGCGCTCCTGACGGATATATTTACCCTTTTTATCCTGTTTATCCTTGTCAAGCCCCTTGGAGGCGGTAACAGTCAGATAACCATTCTCCAGCTTTGCATTGATTTCCTCTTTCTTAAAGCCGGGCAGGTCAATATCCAGCTCATAGCCCTCATCCGTCTCGCGGATATCCGTTTTCATAATGTTTTGAGCGCGCTTGCCGTACAGGGGATTTTTCCTGCCGAAAAATTCGCTTTCAAACGGGAAGTTAAACCAATCATCATCAAATAAATTTTCTCCAAAAACACTAGGCATCAACATAAGTCATCTCTCCTTTTCTTCTCTCTATTTTCTTTCACAATTCAGATTTTATTCAATGGCAATGTAATTATTCTGGGTAACGGCCTTTGCTTCCTTCTTGGGAACACTCAGCCTCAAAATACCATTCTCATATTTTGCCTTCACCTCATCCTGCGTCACGTTCTCACCCACATAGAAGCTCCTGCTCATGCTGCCCGCATAACGCTCTCTGCGGATGTACCTTCCGGACTTTTCATCCTTTTCATCCTTATCAAGTCCCTTGGCTGCGGAAACGGTAAGATAACCATCCTTCAGCTCAACGCTTACTTCCTCTTTCTTGAAGCCCGGCAGATCAATGTCTACTTCATAGCCATCATCCAGCTCTTTTACGTCCGTCTTCATCATGTTCTTTGCATTCTTGCCGTACAACGGATTCTTCTTCCCAAAAAATTCATCCCCAAAAGGAAAACTCATCATTTCATCAAATAAATCTTCTCCAAAAATACTAGGTCTCAACATAAGTCATATCTCCTTCCATAACTAAATCTTTTAGCACTATCGGTGAAATCCGAGGTGTCGTGTTACTGCATCGGATCGGGACTTTTTCTTTTTATCCCTTTCCTTTGTTCTAAGTGTACTATAACACTCATTGTTAGCACTGTCAAGAGGTGAGTGCTAATTATTTATAAATTATTTCTAAAAAGCTGATAAAATAAGAATTTATATAGTGTCGTTGAAATCGGCAGGCTCCTTCGTCTATGCCGTTAAAATCGAGATTTGGGGCTTGTGGCGTGTTCCTGTGGATATTCTGAAAAGAGGAAATGTCTGATAAGAGAATGATAGGTCAGCAGGTCAGCCTTTGGGGCCACTTGCAAAACGTGCGTTTGTCCCTTGAGTCCTTCCGCTGGATATGCTATAGTTAAAATACAAAAGGGAAAGCCATAGAAGCGGCTACCCTCCGAAAAGTTAAAAGCTAATGTTTTACATCAGCCGTCACTATTGGCAGTAGTGGCGGCTATTTTCGTTTCCCCTTTTAGTGTGTCGGAAATACCAATAGCTGCCACGCATCCACAAGCATATCAGACGGCAAATATTTTTCCAGAATATTCCTGCAGTCAAACTGTCTGTGACATGGCTTCCTGCATATTCCTGCACACGTCTCTTCATGCGTGTAATCGTGTTACAAAATCCCTTTCTCCTCCAGCGTCCGGGCATAAAAAGAGCAGGGAACCTGTTTCAAGTTTTCTTAAATGGAGCAATAAACAGCACAATCATTAGGAAAACATATATCCCATAAAGAATATATGTAATTGCATTGCTCCACGGAAAACTTGCCTGCGGGTTATTCAATGCAATAAAAATAAAAACAATCGCAGTTATCAGCATAATGGCAGCAATAATTCTCGAATACTTCTTGGTCATATTTTCCTCCTAAACTGATTTTTATGCGGCTCATTTTTCGACAAATAGGGCTTTGTTGCTATAGTGTTCCGATACTAAACTGATCGGAATACTGATTTATGACCTGTTCAAAAAAGCTATATCCTTGGCAGCAGCTATTTCTAAATACATTTCCGTACCATAATGCTCGCTCCAAATATCATACAAGTCATTTTTTATATTGACTGTGAAAAAGCTCGTCATTTTGTTATAGATCGTTTTATCCTCAGGGTTATCTGTCAGTAATTCTTCGAGTAGTTCTTTGGTTACAATGCCCTTGATTGACACCTCATTTTTATCATCTATGGCAGCACCATATAAAGATGCTCTTGCAATCTCGGATAATTCTTCTTTCCAGCACCGGATTTCAAAAGTATCGCCAACATTCGTAAAATGTTCCATTATCGTTTTCCACCAATCGGATGAAATAGAACCGTCTATCATCTGGACAGCAAACCGTTTCATAATTTGTCACCTTTATCAAATACTGCTTTATCGCTGACTTTATTATACTATGACCAGTTACTTTGGGGAATAGACAAATTGTAAACTTACCGGGCGGGAACAGCCTGCAGCGCAAGGGCAGTGTAGCTTCCCTCCTTTCTCCCGGCATCCGGGTAAAGGAAAGGCAGGAAACCGTTTCTGATTTCCTGCCAGGTGTGCCGCCAGTGGCGGCTGGTATTCAGTTTTCTTATTCCTGCTTTTTATACATATAAAATGCAATTATGCCAATTAGTAATGGAAAAATCACTCGTCCATAATTAACACCATCTATTCCCCGTGCTTGTATTCCATAAACTAAATGTGGAATCCCTGTCAATAATGTAATGACTGCAAAAATTGTAATTACTAAACAGACTTTCTTCTTCATAAAGCTTCCCTCCGCATTTTCCTTGATGAGTTCCACCGGCTCTGTCCTCATACATTTTCAGAAACAAGCAGTCAACTTCTTTTTGTCGGCTCTCTGCCTTTTTCTTTTTCTGCAATCTCTCTGCGTTTCCGGCTTTCTGTATCTTTTCCTATTTTCTTCATTGATTTCAAAATTGGGAAGAAAGTTGTCAACCATGAGCAAGGTATTCATATAATGAAATTGATATCCGTATGGCTTGACCGGTTTTTGTGAAATTTGATATTCCTCAACGGTACGTCCAAAAAAATTCATCAGCATCATAAACCAACAGGCTGTATCTTTTCGCCAACTCTCGTGATTCGCAATGGTGGTTTTTCCACTGCCTGAATTACCTCTAAGTATCATCAATTTTTGCATATTCTTATCCCTTCCAGCTTAAGCAGCCTCACCTTTTTATCAATCCCTCCCGCGTATCCTGTGAGACTGCCGTCCGTTCCCACAACCCGGTGGCAGGGAACAATAATAGAAATAGGATTATGCCCCACTGCGCCGCCCACCGCCTGGGCAGACATATGAGGCAGGCTTCTTTTTGCAGCGACCTGACTTGCAATCTCTCCATAGGTCATGGTCCGGCCATAAGGAATGGAACAGAGAATTTCCCACACCTGCTTCTGAAAAGAGGTTCCTGTAAAATGAAGCGGCACCGTAAAATCCGGCTCTTTCCCTGAAAAATAAACAGCAAGCCAGCTCTTCACTTTTTCAAATAGCGGGATTTCCCTTTCCGTATGCTCCTTGTCCAGGGAAAGGGCAAAGTACTTCTGTCCCTCAAACCATAACCCGGTCAGCCCCATATCATCTGCCGCTAAAAGAATATTCCCCATGGGGGATACATAATGACTGATATACTGCATGTCACACCTCCATTCTATCTACCTTTGATTTTATCACAGCGGCCAAAACCACACCAGAATTTTTCTGCCTGCATTATATCTGAATCGCAGAAATTTTTCAAAAATTATGTTTTATGGTAAAATAGCGGCAGGAGGCGCGCAGAATGAGAATTATACGCAGTTTAGAATTTCACAGCGGCAGCAAAGAGGAAAAACTGCCGGATTTTACGCCGGAGTTTCCTTACATTGCATCGCGGGCTGAATTAGATTATTACAGAGAGCTCTTTGTTCCATGGCACTGGCACAAGGCCGTAGAATTGTTTTACATAGAAAGCGGAGAGTTAAAATATTGTACGCCCAATGAGACTCTGGTGTTTCCGGCAGGTTCCGGGGGCATGGTGAATTCCAATGTATTGCACATGACGCAGATACTTACAAGCCGGGAAAAAAACATACAGCTTCTTCATATTTTCGACCCGGATTTCATTGCAGGAAAATGCGGAAGCGCCATTGAACAAAAATATACCACACCCATGGTCACGGCCTCCCAGCTTGAAATGATCCCCCTGTATCCGGACGATCCGGCCCAGGCAGCCATACTCAATGAAATCCGCCAGGCATTTCAATTATCCGAAAATGAATTTGGCTACGAGCTGCGCATCAGAGAAGCCTTATCAAGGATATGGTTACAGCTTTTAAAATTATGCAGTCCCCTTCTCCAAAACAGTTCAGACGCGGACGCTGGAAAAACAGATAAAATAAAGTCCATGATGATCTATATACATGAGCATTACGCCGAAAAGATTTCTATCTCAAAGCTTGCAGCCGCAGCTTTTCTGAGTGAAAGAGAATGCTACCGGGTTTTTCAAAATTGCCTGCACATGACGCCCACAGAGTACATGAGAAGCTATCGCCTGCAGATGGCTTGTCAAATGCTTGCCCAGGGCCGGGAATCCATAACAGAGATCGGCCTAAGCTGCGGACTGGGAAATGCCAGCTATTTTGGTAAAATTTTCCATGAATATGCAGGCTGTACGCCCTTGGAATACCGTCGGAAATGGCAGGATAATACTAAAAAGTGACAGGAAAAAGATATTTTAATTATCCGGCAGGCAATATAATACAAGTATGTAAATATTTCATCATAAAAGGGCCTGACTGTTTTTGTCAGGTTCTTCCCCGTTAGAAAGGAAATCAAGTTGGAATTAAACTGCAAAACAGCTGAAATGGAATTGGAGCAGGCGGGAATATTAAATCCGGGAGATTGGGTTGCGCACTCCCGCTTTGTGGCGCTTGCCTGCAGAAATATAGCTTCACGCTGCAAGGATTTATCCCCTGACATGGCCTATTGCTTCGGATTGCTGCATGATATTGGACGCTATGCCGGGGTAAGCTCAGAAAAGCATCTGATAGACGGATACCGATTCTGTATGGAACGAGGATGGGAGAAGGCTGCGCAAGTTTGTATCTCCCATGCTTTTATGATACAGGACATAAAAACCTCCATTGGCAGATTTGATATGTCCCAGGAGGATTATGAATTCATGGAGCGCTTTGTCAAAAACGCTGTCTACGATGATTACGACAGACTGGTACAGCTGTGCGACGCATTGGCGCTGCCCACCGGCTTTTGTCTTTTGGAAAAACGTTTTGTAGATGTGGCCATCCGTTACGGCGCTTCACCCATTTTAGTGGAACGCTGGAAAAAAATACTGGAAATCAAAAATAGGTTTGAGGAAAAAATAAACGGCTCTATCTACAAGCTTCTTCCAGGCGTAGTGGAAAACAGCTTTTCCTGATCACTTTTCTGCAGTAAACCGTTTCCCATATTTGAAAATTCGAGGAACAGCCGGAAAGAATATCATAATATTCATCCGGCGTAAGCGTACCATTAAACGCAAAACAGGTATTGCCAAGTCCCCATTGGGGATTTGAGGCTGTCTCATCAATGATGCGAAAGAGCGGCTCGTCGCCGTTCATTGGCATCTGTACCGCCAGCACTCCTCCCTCGTTAAGCTTACCCATAAGCCTGGGTAAAAGCAATGTGTGATCAGGAATCCATTGAAAACAGGCATTGGAAAAAAGCATATCATATCCGCTTTCCATGTCCATCACATCACACAGCGCAAATTTTAATTCGGGGTGCTCTTTCCAGGGCCGCATCCGATATCAGCAATTTTTCCGGGCATATATTCCCGGACACGATTAGCCAGATCAACTGCTGGCTGGGTACGTTCCTTTTTAAATTTAAGATATAAAGTCGAATTCCAATCAGACATTTTATTTTTCATTCCTTTTTTATTCCAATGCCAGTCCCCATTCTACGCAGCAAGGGCCATCCGGCTGGCTGCGCAGATCGAAACACAATTTTTCCCTGTCTGCGATATCCTTCTGGGTGTCGCCGCCCTGGCCGCTTCTCCAGTCCCCGTATCCTTTCGTGTAGCTGTCATACAGTTCCGCCCAGGAATGGTAATAACACTGCATGACTCTCCCAACCTCTATAGACCGCTGCACCATTTCATCCCGGTCAATATAGCCTCCCACAAATCCCATTCCAAGAATCTGGCAGGCACGGCACAAATCCCAGGCTCCTGAAGCAACGTCCTCTGCTTCACAATCTTCTCCCTCGCTGTAAAGTGTAGTCAGGTAGCTTACCATATCCAAAAGACTGGCTCTGTCCGTCACTCCCCAGTCTCTGCGCAGCATCGTACGCATGGAAGCTCCTTCCTGTCTGTTTTTCTCCTTAGCACCGGCAAAATAATGCCAGTCTCCCCCTGTGTTTACCGCCCATGCGGCATAGGTGGCTGCAATCCACCTTTCCGTATCATTCTGGGGCATCGTCTCGCTTTCTGCCCCCTTTTTCCCAAAAATATCAAATAAACCCATTTTCTACCTGCATCCTTCCCTCTATTTCCATCAGTCTACCATACCTTATATGCAAAAGCTACCTGTCTTTTTTCCTGTTTTTCACAGCCAGCTTTTCAGGCAGCACAGGGAAGCTGCCATCTGCATAAATTCAGCTTCCACCGTCTTCCAGGGCTTTTCTGCGGTATCTGGACGGGAATACAGCTCTTTGACTTCCGTATCCTGGGCTCCCCTCATCAGCTCCCTTAATTCGCAGTTTAATATCTCATCGTCAATCAGCTTCCATTTTTGATTTTCTTCCGCACTCAGGTCGTTTAGGTGAAAGCGCTCCCAAATCTTATCCATGATCTTTTTTTCAATTTCAGCATAATTGGACAGATACATCTTGACCGGTCTGATAATATCTGAAATATAGGCCTCGCTTGCGTCATGGAGAAGGCAGGCCGCCTGCACCCTCTCAGACCACCCTCGCTCCCGGGCTTCTTTCATGCAGTTGATGGAATGCTGCCCTACGGAATAAAAATGCTTTAAGTGTCCCCCTCCTCTGCACAAAAGACTGAGGGCATGGGCAATATCTTCCAGGCAGATATCCTCCGCCTTGATGTCCATTGGGTCGAATTTCTTTCCCGAAAAGGTATTCATCCTACTCATATTTTATTTCACTCCTGCAGTGATCTGGTACATCTGATGTCTCATTCTACCAAACATAAGGGGGAAGCACAAGTATTGAAATTTACAGTTTTTTTTGCTACACTGTAGGCACATTTACAGGAGGACTTTCACATGAGCATGAAGGAAAAAATGCACACCGGGGAGCTGTATCTGCCGGGAGATGCGGAAATTATGGAGGAACAGTTAAAAAGGCTTGACCGTCTGTATGATTTCAATCAGACGCGCCCTTCGGAAATGGACAAACGGGAAAAATTGTTAAAGGAACTGTTTGCGGAGATCGGAGAAGGCTGCTACATTGAACCGCCCTTCCATGCAAATTTCGGCGGCGGTCATGTCCATTTTGGGAAAAATGTCTATGCGAATTTCGGTCTGACAATGGTGGATGACACTCATATCTATGTGGGAGACTATACCATGTTCGGCCCCAATGTGATCGTTGCCACAGCAGGGCATCCCATTTTGCCCGCCCTCCGGGAAAAATCCTATCAGTACAATATGCCCGTGCACATTGGCAGAAATTGCTGGATTGGAGGGGGAGCCATCATTCTTCCAGGCATTACCATCGGGGATAACGTAGTTGTAGGCGCAGGAAGCGTTGTGACAAAGGACCTGCCCTCCAATGTTGTGGCTGTGGGAAACCCTTGCCGGATTCTGCGTGAAGTAAATGAACATGATAAAGAATACTATTTTAAAAACAGAGCTATTGATTATGAAAATCTGGATTTTTAAATTCCAGTGAAATTGGACAAAAAAATTTAGGGCGGTGCTCTGATGCACCGCCCTTATATTACGCATTATGCCACATGGCCTCTCTGCCTGCTTTGTTTCTGCAGGGCCTGCTCGAACTCCTTTAATTTTTGTCTGGCCTCCGGGCTTAAGCTTTCCGGCACCTGAATCTCTATGGTCGCATATTGGTCGCCCCGCACAGAAGGATTTTTCATGGAAGGCAGTCCCTTTCCTTTTAAGCGAATCTTGCTTCCCGGCTGGGTGCCTTCTTTAATCTTGCACAGCACATCCCCGTAAAGCGTCTGTATCTTGGCCTCGCCGCCGAAAATGGCGGTGGTAAAGGGAATTCTTGCTATGGTGTAGAGGTCTGCCCCCTCTCGCCGAAAGCCCGGCTTCTCCCGCACGGTTACCTTTAGAAGCAGATCTCCGGGGTGTCCCTTTCCTGTTCCCGGCATTCCCTTGCCGCTTAAGCGTATGGTCTTTCCGGATTCGATGCCCGCAGGAATTTTTACCTCCAGTGACTGTACTCCTCCCGCAGCATCCTGCAGGCGGACTACCTTTTTGCCCCCAAAGGCTGCCTCCTCAAAGGAAATCTCCACTTCCCCATGAAGGTCTGCGCCATTTTCGTGGAATCCGGCAGAGCCTGTCTCCCGGAAGGCGCCTCCGAACAAATCACGCAGAATGTCGTCCATATTTTCCCCGCTGTCAAAATGTACTTCCTGATATTGTCCCTGGGGTCCGCTATAGGTTCTTCTGTAGGTGCCTCCCCCGCCAAAGGGCCCGCCTGCGCCTGTGAAAAAATCCCCATTTCCAAAGGGGCTGACCCCAAAGGGATTCCCTGTGCTTCCATATCCCTGGGACTGTGCGCCGCCTTCCTCAAAGGCAGCGTGTCCGAACTGATCGTACAGCTTTCTCTTCTTTTCATCGCTTAATATTTCATAGGCTTCTGTAATCTCTTTAAACTTTTCTTCTGCCTGGGCATTTCCCGAATTGCTGTCCGGGTGATACTGCTTTACCAGTTTACGGTAGGCTTTCTTGATCGCCGACGCATCGGCGTTTCTGTTTACGCCCAGAACCTCATAATAATCTCTTTTGGTACGCAATTCTTTCACCCTCTTTCTCTTTCCACAAAATATTTTGTTCTATTTGCAATATAACACTTAATACAGTTGCTGTCAAGCGCTTTTCTGTACTATCTTTTGTAACTTTTCTTATTTTCCTCCCTTTTCCTTTTTACTTTATTCCGTGTGTGGTATACTTCTATTTGTACTTGCTTTTACGGAGTGTGAAAAAGGAGCATTGATAGAATGAAACCCAAAAAAAGAAAAACTTCCCGATTTGATTTTTCCATGAAGCTGAATATCTTTATTGTAGTGCTTTTCTCCGTTCTCATTGTCTGGGGCATTTTTCTGGTGCGCGACAGGCTTTTAGCCAATGCAGACGAATTGGGAACCTCCCTGGCGGAAAGCTATGCCTCCGAGGAGGAAAACCGCATTGCCATCTATCAAATGCTTTTAAATTTGGCCTCCACAAGCATCAACAACACGCTGGAAAAGGGAGGAAGCAGCCAGCAGATCCAGGAATGGCTTACGGATTACTCCAGCCACCTGACGCATATCCTGGGCTCCTCCGTCATTGACCCTTATGCAGTAATTGACGGAGCTATTATTGCCGCCACCCCCTGGGAGGGAGATCAAAATTATGACTATCAAAGCACCGAATGGTACCAAAAAGCCCTTTCGCAAAATGGGGATGTTATTTTTACCAACGCCTATTTGGACGCCGTCACGGGAAAGTACCTGATTACCCTCGCCAAGAAGCTGAACGGTTCCGGAAACGTACTGGCCTTTGATATTCTTCTGGAAAATTTTCATCTCCACGAAAACAAAGCCTCCCTGCCTCAGAACAGCTCCTACTTTCTGTATGACGGAAACGGCAATCTGATTTACTTAAGCGGCAGCCTGGACATCAAAGACCCTGATGTGAGACAATACGCAGAAAATCTGCTGACCCGCATACAGGACGGGAGCCTTCAAAGCTACTCTGCCGCCATCCGGGATTTGGAGGGGAAAAACCGCAGCGTTTATTACCATATCATGGAAAACGGCTGGATATCCGTGATTACCATGCCCGTACAAAGCCTCCTTACGGACAATATGGACGCCACCTTCCTTCTGCTCTTTGGAATCTGCGCCGCTCTCCTTCTTACAGCCTGCGGCATCATCCTGCGTTTTTGGTTTGGCAGCCGCAAAATGCAGCACGTTCAGGATACGCTGCAGATTCTGGGAGATACCTATTATGCCATCTACCGGATCGATTACGAAAAAGCCACTTATGAGTCCATCAAATCCTCTGACGACGTAAGCAGCCTTCTGGGAAGCGGCGGCAGTTATCAGCATTTAATTGATGTGGTAAAGGAGTATGTAGATCAGCGGACCTATACAGAATTTGAACAAAGCTTTTCCCTGGAAAACATAAAAAAACTGATTCAGGATCAGATTTACGAGTTTGGGGGAGATTACCAGCGCCGGTTCGGGGAGGACTACAAATGGGTCAGCATAAAAATCATTTACAATAAATCCATGAAGCTGAACCATGTGATCATGTGTTTTCGAGAAATTGACGCAGAAAAGCGCAGGCAGCTGAAACAGCATATCCTTTTGGAAAATGCTCTCAAGTCCGCCCGTCAGACGGCAGAGAAGAAAAATGCCTTTTTCAGCCATGTATCTCACGATATGCGTACCCCTTTAAACGCTATCATCGGTCTGTCCAAGCTGATGAAGGACCAGCTTGACCACCCGGAAAAGATAAGGGATTATACGGCCAAAATTGAGCAGGCCGGCACACAGCTTTTAACCCTGGTGAACGACATTCTGGATATGTCAAGGCTGGAGAAGGGCACAGGCAGCACACTGGATTATACCGTCATGAATCTGGAAACCTTTCTCCAGGAATCTGTCTCTCTTTTCAAAGACCAGGCCCTGACAGAGCAAAAGGAATTAACTGTTTCGGTTCATCTGCAGCATCCCGCCGTTTACTGCGATCCCTTCCGCCTAAGCCAGGTAATCAACAACCTTTTGTCCAATGCGTTAAAGTACAGTATGAGCGGTGCAAGGATTACAGTGAATCTTGCCGAGACAGGCGTGCAGTCAAACCGAAGCAGATACCAGCTCACGGTAAGCGACACCGGCATCGGCATGTCCAGGGAATTTATGGAGCACATTTTTGAGCCCTTTTCCAGAGAGACCTTGTTCGCCCCTTCCAAAATCTCCGGCACCGGCCTGGGAATGCCCATTGTTAAGAGCCTGGTCCAGCAGATGAGCGGAGAAATTACCGTGGAAAGCACTCTGGGTGAGGGCAGCACATTCACCATCATTCTTCCCCTTCAGATTGCAGAAAGCGAAGCGCTTCCTCCTTCACCAAAAAAAGAGCCCGCAGTCAATCCCCAGGGGTTACAAAACAAAAAAATATTGATTGCAGAGGATAATGAGATCAACATGGAAATCGCATCCGAGTGTCTCTGCGCCCTGGGCGCTCAGGTGATTTCCGCCTGGAACGGACGAGAGGCGGTGGAAATTTTCAGCGCCGCAGCCCCCGGTTCCATAGATGCGATTCTGATGGACATGCAGATGCCGGAGATGGACGGGTGCGCCGCAAGCCAGGCGATCCGCTCTCTGGATCGGCCGGATGCTAAGACAGTGCCCATTATTGCAGTCACTGCAAACGCTTTTGCGGAGGATATCGCAAGAACAAAGGCGGCAGGCATGAACGACCATCTTTCCAAGCCCATTGACTTTAAGCTTATGGAGGAGGTTCTCAACAAGGCCCTCCATTAGGGTGCAGTCCTGCCTTGTTTTTTAGATTGCTATAGACATTACGTTGATCAGAATGTTATCATATTCTGGAATAAACTTAAAGTAAGAGTGGAGGATAAAAATGAAAGAGAGAGAACGACTGGGTTCACGCCTGGGCTTTTTGCTGCTTTCCGCAGGCTGTGCCATCGGCATCGGAAATGTCTGGAAATTTCCTTACATAACCGGACTTTACGGGGGCGGTGCCTTCGTGCTGATTTACCTTTTCTTTTTGGTGGTTATGGGCATTCCCATGCTCACCATGGAATTTTCCATCGGACGGGCCAGCAGAAAAAGCCCTCTTCTGGCCTGCAAGGTGTTGGAAAAGCCCGGACAGAAATGGCATCTACAGGGATATATGGCCATGGCCGGAAATTATCTGCTGATGATGTTCTACACCACTGTTTCAGGATGGATGCTTCATTATTTTTACCTCACCGCCTCCGGCACCTTTGAAAATGCAGATGTGGACAGAGTGGAAGCTATTTTCGGAGAAATGCTCTCCGACCCCCTTGTGATGAGTCTTTGGATGATTCTGGTGGTGGTAGTTGGATTTTTTATCTGCTCCAGGGGCGTTCAGGCCGGCGTGGAAAAAATAACCAAGGTGATGATGCTGGCGCTGTTCTTCCTGATTGTAGTGCTGGCGGTAAACAGTCTGATGCTGGATGGCGGAATGGAGGGGCTGAAATTTTACCTGCTGCCCGATTTCAGCAGAATGGCCGAAACTGGCATCGGCGCCACCATTGCCGCTGCAATGAACCAATCCTTTTTTACCCTAAGCCTTGGTATCGGTGCCATGGCCATTTTCGGAAGCTACATAGGCAAGGAGCGTTCCCTGGCAGGAGAGTCCCTCAGAGTCTGCCTGCTTGACACCTTTGTGGCCATAACCGCCGGATTGATCATATTCCCGGCCTGCTTCGCCTTCGGCGTGGATGCGGACAGCGGGCCTAACCTGATTTTTATTACATTGCCCAACATTTTCAATCACATGGCCGGAGGACGGGTGTGGGGAAGCCTTTTCTTTCTTTTCATGGCCTTTGCCGCCTTTTCCACCGTCATTGCCGTGTTTGAAAATATTATTTCCTGCTGCATGGACCTGACCGGCTGCAGCCGCAAAAAAGCGGCTTTCGTCAATGTGTTTTTGATGATTCTGCTCTCCCTTCCCTGTGTGCTTGGCTTTAACCTGCTTTCCGGCTTTGAGCCTCTGGGTGAAGGAACCTCCATTATGGACCTGGAGGATTTCCTGGTGAGCAATATCACCCTTCCCATCGGCTCTCTGATTTATCTGCTTTTCTGTACCTCGCGCTATGGCTGGGGCTGGAAAAACTTTCTGGAGGAGGCCAACACCGGAAAGGGCTTGAAGCTGCGTAACGGTCTGCGCTTCTACATGACCTATATCCTTCCCATCATCATTCTGGTGATCTTTGTGCTGGGAATCAAGGATGTTTTGTTTTAAACAGAACGCATCGGCTGCAGCGTAAGTCGCATATCGTACCACACTGCGCCGCCGTGGACAGATTGTGAGACGCCCTCCTTTACAAAGCCAAACCGCTCATAATAGGGGATCAGCTCCTCCTTGCAGGTGAGGAAAATCCCCTTTCTTCCCTGAGCTTTGGCATCTGTGATCACCTGTCTCATCACTGCTGCGCATACCCCCTGTCTTTGATATTTGGGCAGCACAGCCACGCCAAACAGCATCTGCCAGTCTCCGTCCTCTTTGTGGAGACTGGCATTTTCAAACATCTCATCCCGCAGCTTCGCCTCGTTTGTCACCATGCCGTCTATCAGACCGGCCAGCTCTCCGTCCCAGAAAAGCAGCCAAAAATGCTCGGGATAGGTTAAAAGGCGCTGTCTGAGCGCCTCCTTTCCTGCAGCCTCCGCCTCAGGAAAGCACGCTGCCTCCAGCGCCGCCACCGCCTCCAAGTCTTCTATGGTTCCATGCCTGATCTCCCATTGGGGCGGCAAAAGAGCAGGCAGCTTTGAAAGGTCCAAGGGCCATCCATCCAGCACAGCTTCTGTCAGTCTGCTGTGGCCGTCGTAAACCAGCTTCAGAGAGAAAAAAGGCCTCTCCTCCTCCAGCAGCTTAAAAAAGATTTTATCTCCCTCCCAAAGGTTTAAATCAAACAGCTTTTCCCGGGAAACCCACACAAGCTCTCCCTCGTCACAGGCAATGGGCTCTCCCATAAATCCGTCCGCAGTAAACAAAGAGATGTATTCTGTCACCCCATCCCCCGACAAAAAGGTCAATAAGCCGCGATAGCGAAAGGAAGTCAGCGTATATCCGGTCTCCTCCTTCACCTCCCGCAGCACACATTCCTCGGGGCTTTCCCCCTCTTCAAAGTGGCCGCCCACGCCAATCCATTTGTCCTTATTCACATCCTGCTTTTTCACCGTCCGGTGCAGCATCAGATATTCCCCGTCTCTCTCCAGATAGCACAGCGTGCTCATATTTTCCATTCTTCCGGCCATAGCTATTGTTCCTTTCCGGCTGTATTTTTTCTGCCTTAAAATCTTTTCCAAATTGTAGCACAAGGCTTTTTTCCGTGCAAGGCTTCTCCGTGTGGAGTGTTTCTCCCACGCGCCTTTTTGGGCAGGAAAAAAAACAGGCATTGACAAATGCCTTTGTCTGCTGTACGATATAACAGTGATATATAACATTGTTACAATTAAGAGCATGGACGGAATTTAGATGGAGGAAATGAGGGATTCAGATGAGCGAAGCGCAGCAGACTACCCAAAGCTTGATTCTCAAGGCAGCCATGCAGGAATTTCTGGAAAAGGGCTTTCAGGCCGCTTCCCTTAGAAATATCGTAAAGCAGGCAGGCGTCACAACAGGCGCTTTCTATGGCTACTACCACAGCAAGGAGGCTCTATTTGAGGCGCTGGTGGGGGAACAGTACGATTATTTTATGGACTGCTTCTGTCAGGCCCAGCGGGATTTCGCCAAGCTACCTCCCCAGGAACAGCCCGAGCACCTGGGCATTGACTCCGGCGCGTGTATGCACCAGATGCTTTTGTATGCCTACCAGCATTTAGATGAGTTTAAGCTTCTTTTGTGCGGCGCAGAGGGAACCCGCTTTTCCCATTTTATCGACGAAATGGTGGGAATCGAGCTTCAGGGAACCCACGACTACCTGAAGGTGCTTGCAGATTTGGGCAGACCGGCACCTCCCATTGACGAGCGCCTGGAGCATATTTTGATCACGGGCATGTTCAACGCCTTTTTTGAATTGATTCTCCATGAAATGCCCTTAGAGCGGGCAGAGCATTACCTGGCGGAGATGCGAGACTTCTACACGGCAGGATGGATGAAAATTATGGGGCAGTAAGCCCTATAATTTTTACATATAGGTTAGTTTTAACTAACTAAGTATCATGGAATTTTATTTAAGATGAGTGCAAAACGAAATTTATTTTATGTGAAATCGTGCACATTGCATGTTTCATAAGCAGACCCTTGCTGACCGCCGGTATTTAGGCTGCGTCCTTTGCAGCCTTATGTACCGCTGCGGTCAGCTTGGAGCGAAAGCGTGTCTGTGTTGAAATATGAAATGTGCCCATAGAAACCTTCAAAATAATTTGTTTTGCAATCATCTAACCATTCCAAGTATAGGCAAGGAGGTTTTTCAATGAAACAAAAGTCAAATTTATCAAGGCTGATGGACTATGCCGGAGGGCATAGGGTCCTCACCTGGCTGTCCTGGATATTGTCGGCGGCAAGCGCGCTGCTGGCCCTGGTTCCCTTTTGGTGCCTGTGGCGCATTATCCGCGATATTCTGGCGGCTTCTCCCAATTTCTCACAGGCTGGGAATGTGACGGCCTACGGCTGGGCTGCCGTGGGGTTTGCGGTTTTATCCATTGTGGTCTATATCTCTGCCCTGATGTGTTCCCACCTAAGCGCCTTTAGAGTGGCTTCCAACATCCGAAAGGAGCTGATGCGTCATATTGCGGCGCTGCCCTTGGGGGTAACCCAGAAGTATGGCAGCGGCAGGCTGCGCAGGATCGTCAACACCTCCAGCACGGCCACGGAAACTTATCTGGCCCACAGACTGCCGGATAAGGCCGGAGCCATCGCCACGCCCATAGGGCTGCTCCTTCTACTGCTTGTGTTTGACTGGCGGCTTGGGCTTTTAAGTCTGATTCCGGTAGTGCTCGGCTTTCTGATTATGATGAAAATGACCGGAAAGGACATGGAAGAAAAAATGAAGGAGTACCAAAACGCCCTGTCGGATATGTCCAACGAAGCGGTGGAGTATGTCAGGGGCATACCTGTGGTAAAAACCTTTGGGCAGACCGTATTTTCCTTCAAGCGGTTCAAGACCTCCATTGACAACTATGAAAAATGGGTGATTGCCTACACCAAGGCGCTGCGGCTTCCCATGATGTGCTATACCACTGCCATCAACGCCGTGTTTGCCTTTTTGATTGCAGGAGGCATTCTTTTTACCAGAAACGGCGTTGACAGTGAATTTTTATTAAATCTGATTTTTTATATCATTATTACGCCGGTCATCGGCACCACTCTCACAAAGATCATGTTTATGAGCGAGGATTCCATGATTGTAAACGACGCCCTGCAAAGAATCGACGACCTTTTGGCCCAAAAGCCCCTGGAGGAGAGCGCTGCGCCCCAGGAGCCTCAAGACTATTCCATTACGCTGGAGCACGTAAGCTACAGCTATGACGGCAAAAAGGACGCTCTTTTGGATGTTTCCATGACCATACAGCCGGGAGAAACCGTTGCATTGGTGGGGCCCTCCGGCGGCGGCAAGACCACCCTTGCCAATCTGGCAGCCAGATTTTTTGACCCCCAGAAGGGCCGGGTTCTCATCGGAAATATCGATATCAGACAAATTCCCAAGGAGAAGCTCATGGAACAGGTTTCCTTCGTGTTTCAAAACAGCCGCCTGATCAAGGCGTCCATACTTGAAAATGTGCGCATGGGCAGGCCCGGCGCGTCCCGCAAGGAGGTTGACCGCGCGCTGCAGGCGGCCCAGTGCACGGATATCATAGAAAAGCTGCCAAAGGGCGTGGACACCGTTGTAGGCACAAAGGGCGTTTACTTATCCGGCGGCGAACAGCAGAGAATCGCCATTGCCCGTGCCATTTTAAAAAACGCGCCCATACTGATTCTTGATGAGGCTACAGCATTTGCTGATCCAGACAATGAGGTGCGTGTTCAGCAGGCCCTGACCACCCTCTCCAAGGGAAAGACAGTGCTTATGATCGCACACAGGCTCTCCTCCATCACCGAAGCGAACTGTATCTATGTGCTGCAGGACGGCCAGATTGCCGAAAGGGGCACACACAAAGAACTGCTTGAAAAGAACGGTATTTTTACCCATATGTGGAATAATTACGCGAAAGCGGCAGAATGGAAAATTGAAAAGGAGGCAGCAGAATGATTCAGAAATTACAGAGACGTTTCGCTTTATCAAGACAGGGAGCGGTGGATTTGATCAAGGGATGCCTGGCCTGCGTCTTACAAGACCTCTCTTTTATGCTTCCCGTGGGACTATTGTATCAGTTTGTGCTGGATACCATGAACGGAGGCGTTTGGGGGAGCCGGATTGCCTTCTACACAGCAGGCTGCGTGTTTTGTCTCGCCCTGATCTTTTGGGTGACTTGGTTTCAGTATAATGCCACCTATCTGGCAACCTATGTGGAAAGCGGCGTGAGGCGGATTTCTCTGGCGGAAAAGCTGCGCAAAATTCCACTGTCCTTTTTCGGGAAAAAGGATCTTGCGGATCTGACAAATTCCATTATGGGGGACTGTGCCACACTGGAAACTACCTTTTCCCATTATGTGCCCGCTCTGATCGGCTCTCTGATCTCTACCACCCTGATCTCTGTCTGCCTCTTTTTCTACGACTGGCGCATGGCCCTTTCGGCGGTCTGGGTGCTTCCCATTGCCTTTGCCATCACCCTGTTGTCCTCCCGGATACAGGAATATTTCAACAGCAAATCCGTAAAGGCCAATGTGGCTCTGGAGGAAGGCGTGCAGGAGTGCATTGAAAGCCTTCAGGATCTGAAGGCCAACAACGCGGAGCAGGACTATTTACAGGGATTGGACAAAAAAATTGATTACGCAGAAAAGCGCCATATTGTCACAGAGCTGGGAACCGCCTTGTTTGTGGTGTCCTCCACGCTGATCTTAAAGTTTGGAATTGCCACCGTGGCCCTTACTGGCTCTGTACTGCTCATAAACGGTGAAATTGATATTCCCCTGTTCTTTCTGTTTCTCCTAGTGGCGTCCAGACTCTACTCCCCTTTGGAGGGCGCGCTGCAGAATCTTGCCGCAGTGATTTCCTCCAAGACAAATATAAACCGGATGAATGAGATTCTTGACCATCCCATTCAAAAGGGCGGCCACAGCATAACCTGCCAGGGATATGATATTGTATTTGACCATGTGGGCTTTGCCTACAACAGCGGGGAAACCATTTTAAAGGATGTATCCTTTACCGCAAAGCAGGGAGAGGTCACCGCTCTGGTGGGGCCCTCCGGCGGCGGTAAAACCACCGTTTCCCGGCTGGCTGCAAGATTCTGGGATGCGGACCGGGGAAAAATCACCGTGGGCGGCATGGATATCACGTCAGTGGAACCGGAAACACTGCTTTCTTTATATTCCATCGTGTTTCAGGATGTGACCCTTTTTAACAATACCATCATGGAAAATATCCGAATCGGCAGAAAGGACGCCACCGACGAGGAGGTGATTGCGGCGGCAAGGCTGGCAAACTGTGAGGAATTTGCCCAAAAGCTTCCCCATGGCTACCACAGCATGATCGGCGAAAACGGCTGTGAGCTTTCCGGCGGAGAAAGACAGCGTATCTCCATCGCCAGAGCCTTTCTCAAGGACGCCCCCATTGTTCTTTTGGACGAGGCCACTGCAAGTCTCGACGTAGAGAACGAAACCCTGATACAGACCGCCCTGTCAAGGCTGATCAAGGACAAAACCGTTCTCGTTATCGCCCACCGCATGCGCACGGTAAGCGGCGCCGACAAGGTAGTGGTGCTTTCCGAGGGAACCGTGGCTGAACAGGGCACGCCTGCCGGACTGATGGAAACAGGCAGGATTTACCCTCACATGGTAAAGCTCCAGGAAATCAGCCTAAGCTGGGGAATTCAGTAGAAAATATGCGCCTTGGGATATACCACGCGCAAAAACGGGCAGCCTCCCTGTGAGACTGCCCGTTTTCTGCGCCCGCTCACCCTTGCGTGTACCGGGCCAAAAACTGCTTTGTACGTTCCTGCCTGGGGTTATCGATCACCTGTCTGGGATCTCCCTGCTCCACGATCACACCCTCGTCCATAAAAATAACCTGATCTGCCACATCTCTTGCAAAGGCCATCTCATGGGTCACAATAATCATGGTGGTTTTTTGCTGTGCAAGCCCTCTGATCACCTTAAGCACCTCTCCCGTCAGCTCCGGGTCCAGGGCTGATGTAGGCTCGTCAAAGCACAGGATGTCCGGCTTAAGCGCCAGCGCCCTGGCAATGGCCACCCGCTGCTGCTGCCCTCCCGAAAGCTGATGGGGATAATGCCCGCTTCTTTCGGACAGTCCCATCCGTTCCAGCAGCTCTCTTCCATGGGCGTCGATCTCCTCCATGATTTCCCGTTTCCTCTGTTTAAAATCCGGCCGCTCCTTTGCCAGCAAAAGCTCTGCCAGCGTCACGTTCTCCAAGGCCGTATACTGGGGAAACAAGTGAAAGGACTGAAACACCATGCCAAAATGCAGGCGTTTTTTGCGAAGGTCTCTCTCCCGCTCCTTTGCAGGAAGGGAGGCATCAAAAAGCTTCTCTCCCCGGACAGTGATCACTCCCCTGTCGGGCGTCTCCAAAAAATTCAGGCACCGCAGCAGCGTGGTCTTTCCCGAGCCGGAGGAGCCGATGATGGCTAACGCATTTCCTTCCTCCAGAGAAAAGCTGACGTTTTCTAACACCCTTGTGTTTCCAAAATGCTTTTCAATCTCTGTTACTTCCAAAATTGCCATGAGTCAACTCCTTATCTGAAATCCTCTACCTGAAATAATCCAGCCTGCGCTCCAAATAATTGAACAAAAGCGTCAGAATGCCTACAAACACCAGGTAAAATACGCCCGTGTAAAACAAAGGCCAGGTAATCCCATCGGACTTCATAAAGGAATAGCCCGCAAAGGTCAGCTCGTAGGCGGCAATAATCCTGGCAAGAGAAGTATCCTTCACCAGGGTAATCACCTCGTTGGACATGGGAGGCACCACCCGCTTGATCATCTGCAGCAGCGTGATCTTGAAAAAAATCTGGCTGCGGGTCATGCCCAGCACCTGGCCGGCTTCCCGCTGTCCTGCAGGCACACCCTCGATTCCACCCCGAAAGATTACCGAAAAATAGCAGGCATAATTGAAGGTAAAAGCCACCACCGTGGCCGTCAGCCGCCCCGTCTCATTGCCGCTCCAGATATTGTGATCCAGCCACAGCCCCGGCCCGTAAAAAATAATGATCAGCTGCAGCATCAGAGGCGTTCCCCTGACTACCCAGACTACAAGCTGCATGAAATAGCGAAGCAGCCTGCATCTGCTCATGGATGCAAAGGCAAACAGCAGTCCTAAGGGCAGCGAAAACAAAAGGGTCAGTATGAAAATCTGAAAGGTTGTAGCCAGACCGTTCAGCAGCGATAGTGTCACAGTCCAAAACATAATTTCCCTCTTTTCTCCCGGTCTATTCAGCCGGCACCACAACTACCTGTGCGTTGTTGCAGTAAGCATTGGTGCATTCCATGGCGGAGGTCACTTCCTCGGTAAGAGTCATGCCGTTCCATACCACATCAATATTCTGGGAATCCAGCTCCATGATCTTGTTGTCCCAGTCGATTTCTACAAACTGTGCCTCAACGCCCAGCTTTTCCGCCACCAGTCTGGCCATATCCGCGTCAAAGCCGATCCAGTTTCCCGATTCATCCTTGTAATCCATGGGCTCAAAGTCGGTGATTCCCACAATCAAAGTCCCTTTTTCCTGTATGTACGCCACATCGCTTTCCTCAGCGGGTGTATACTCTGACGCGCTCTGTTCCAGCAGCGACTCCTGGACACCATACTGTTCGGCAATCTGGAGCATGGTTCCATCCGCGTAAGCCTCTCCGAAAACGGAGTTGATATAGGAAGCCAGATCAGAGCCCTTGCGGCAGCCCACGCCGTACTCCTCCGTCGTCAGCTGGTCGGTATAGGTCAAATCGGGATAGCTGGTGCCCTCGCCGATCATGGCTCCTGCCATTAAGAGGTCAATAATGGCTGCATCTGAGGTTCCAGAAGCCACCTCCATCAAAGCGTCTGCCTGAGAAGCCACAGAGTTGTAGGAAAATCCGTTTTCCTCCGCTGCCGCCTCTCCTGCGGAGCCGGCCTCCACTGCATAAACCATTGCGCTTTCCCCACCTGTCTCTTTGCTGCCGCAGGCGGTAAGGCTTCCCACAGCCAGCGCTGCCGTTAGAATCAATGCTGCTTTCTTCTTCATAATCTCCTCATTTCTGCGCGGCCCTTCTTTGTGAAAAAGCCGGAAGCGCCGCGCTGCCCCCGGCCTTTTATAAAAGCTTTAAATCCTTTCGTATTGTACCATAGTAGCACGCTAAAGTAAAGCTGGAATCCACAGGCATTTGCGGCGCCATTCATCAAGGTATCTCTGGTCAGCCACATAGACAAATAGGCACATAACCCAGTATCGCAGAAATACAGCTTTGGTGTTTTTGTCAGTCGCTTCAATTCATTATTGGCAAAGGGCGGCAGAAGGTAAACAATACCTGACCCCTGCAATATCCGCAGCCATTCTTTGGCCGTAGGCTGGGAAATTTCGGCTGTCTCCGCCAGAGTTTTATAATTTACCTGCTCGGCGGTCAAGGCGGCACAGGCATTCAGAAATTTTCGGAAACGTACAGAATCAGTTATGCCGCCTTCTTCCGCTACATCCCGCATCAGGTAGGTTTCAATATAAGAATTGAAATATTCCTGCCTCTGCTCGCCGTCTGCGCTTAAAGCATCCGGCATCCCGCCGCGCCAAATATGCTCGAACACATCCACAATATCATTCTTTTTTGCTGCTTTCTGCCGTTCCAAAAGGCATGGCAGAGAGAAATCCAGTTTGTTTGTAAAAATTTTTCCGTCCACTTCATTTTTGGAAAGGCTGTATAGCTCCAGAATTCCAATTCTTCCGGCCAGCGTATCACGAATATTTTTCATCATCTTATACTGCCAAGAGCCGGTCAGCCAGAACAAGCCCCTTTCTTCGGTTTCGTCACACATGATCTTAATCTGTTCAAACAGCTCCGGAGCTTTCTGTATTTCGTCAAAAATAATGAGGGTCTTTTCCAGCAAAATCTTCTGACCGCTTGCCAGCATCAGATTCTGCAAAATCCAGGTCTTACCGGCCTGACGCACACCTTTCAAAATCAATCGTTCCATATACACACCCCATCACGCTTTTATAGCTAATTTAGTGATTTTTGCCACATTTTTATTATAATCACATTATTATTAGGATAAACGGAATTAAACTTCATGCCTTTACAGGAAGGCCCCACAGCCATTATAATGAAATAAAATACACACCCTTGCCGCCGTACAGTGCCAAGGGCCAGGCGGCGGGGAAGTTTGTAAGGGGACGCAGTACAGCTGGGGCATTTGAGGCAATTAACGATGATATATGAATTAGAAGATACAGCTTGTGCAAAGCATTTATTTGGAAATTGGGAAGAAACAATGATATATTCCTGTGTCCAAAAAACCATGGGAAAGCTTTTTGCAGCCGAGAAAAATAATCCCAAATCGGTTATGGCAAAGCTTGGAGATTTTATCTTTTTTGCAGGAGAACCTTGCAAAGAGTTAGTCGAGAGTAACTTCAACGGTTTTGTGATTATGGTACCACAAACTGATGAATGGGCACATTTCATTAAAGCGTATTATAAAGACAAATGCAGACAAGTAACCAGATATGCAATGAAAAAGAATACAGTATTTGATAAGAATCATTTAACAGGGTTGATTGCCAAACTTCCAAAGGGTTACAATTTGCAGTTGATTGATGAAAATCTTTTTGACCAATGCTTCAATCATCAATGGTCAAGGGACTTGGTTTCTGTATTCGAATCTAAAAATAGGTATCTGGAAAAGGGGCTTGGTGTAGCCGCCGTAAAAAATGGTCAAATTGTTGCAGGTGCTTCTTCTTATACAAGATACCAGGAAGGCATAGAAATTCAAGTGGATACAAGAATGGATGAAAGGCGAAAGCATCTTGCCACTGCTTGTTGTGCGAAACTTATTCTTGAATGCCTTGAGCGGGGATTATATCCAAGCTGGGATGCACAAAATCTTTGGTCCGTTCATTTGGCAGAAAAATTAGGGTATGAATTATCACATGAATATATTGCGTATGAGGTGAACCAGAAGGATTAAAGCGGAACCCTGGGAGCAATTTCCCCCTCTACGAAACGTAGAGCCGGTCATCTGACCGGCTCATAATCTATCTGTGCTTCCTCATTGGTGGCCTCCAGCTTAAAGATCACCGGGCGCAGACCGTCATTGCAGCTGCAGATGGCGGTTCCCGGTTTTCTGATCCAGTCGCCGTAATAGAAAATTTCCGTGCCATCCCCATGAGCCAGAGCAAAAACATACTGGTAGATGGCCTTCAAGCCCTCGGCGCCGTATTCCGCCGCCAGATCCTCATTGAACATGGTTCGCAGTACTGTGATCTTTACCTTTCGCATTCTTAAGCTCCTCCTTTTTCCGTCAGTTCTAAGCAACAGCTTACCATCCTCACATCCTGCCGTCTGCTACAAATGATGCAAACCCGGCGCTTCGCAAAAATTTATTTACGAAAAATGGCAGAAAGGATACAATAAAACAATAACAACATGCAAAAAGCGCGCAGAAATGGGGAATTTTATGATGCTGACACCCCGCTATTTTTTCACCAATGATTTCAATGATTTTTATGAATACTTTCTCTCCCGCCCTCACAAAAAGAGAACCTTCCCGGAGGGCAGCTGTCTGTGGAAGCCGGGAGAGCCCTTCGGGCGGATTCACTACATCATTTCCGGCGTGGAGCAAAGCTATGTGGAGCACGAAAGCGGCCGGAAGAAAATTTTATCCTTCCACGGCAGCGGAACGGTTTTCCCCGGCTATCACCAGCAGGATTACCGCATTGAAAGCTCCATTGTCACAACGGCTCTCTCCCCCATGGAGGTGCTTGAATTTTCCAAGGAGCAGTTTCGTTCCATGTTTGAAGAAAATTCCGCTTTGAGCGCCAGAATCGTTGAGTGGTTTTCCATGTATGTAAACCTGCTGCTTTATGATACCGCCCATCAGGAATACAACTGCTCCTTCCATAAGCTGTGCAATCTGCTCTATCTTCTTTTGGTGGATGAAAATAAGCGCAGTCCTGTGCACATTCCCCAAAGCGATCTGGCGGATATCCTGGGAATCAGCCGCGTCCATCTCACCAGAGGGCTTGCCAGGCTGCGGGAAGAAAACATAATCGTCACAAACCGCAGGCAGATTATCGTCACAGACCCTTCCGCCCTGGCAAAGTATTGTTCCATGGAAACTCTGTAGCTTTGGCCCTGCGGCTTTAGCTCTGCAGCTTTTTCAGATGCCAAGGCGGTCAAATTCCTGCTTCAGCCAAAGAGCCTCCTCAAAGGTGTTTTCCCAGCGGTATTTTTTTAAATCCACCCAAAAGCCTCTATCCGTCTGCGCCACTTCCACCCCTTCCGCCTCAAGCAGCCGTTTCTGAAGGTCGAAGGTCTCAAAGGCCGCAGCCCCGCTTAAGATTCCCCGACTGTTTACAATACGGTGTGCCGGCACCTGTCCTAAGCGTTCCCCATTTAAGGCATGCCCTACCTGTCTTGCATAATTAGGGACGCCGCACAAAAGGGCAATCTGTCCGTAGGTTGCCACCCTTCCCTTGGGAACGCTCCTTACCGCCAGAGAGGCTCTTTTGTAAAAATCCATTTCCTTTCCCTTTCCATTGGCATTTTAGTCAAGTTTCCTTCTCCTCTTCCAAGCCTTTCAGCAGCACGGCCCTACAGGGCGCTCCGTCCGCACCCCCAAGCTTTAAGGGGGCGGCGCACAGAAAATATACCCCCTCCGGCACCTGTCCCAGGCATATTCCCTCCAAAAGTGTAATCCCCGCCCCCAGAAGCCGCAGATGCACCTCCTCCGGGTTCTCCTCCGGCCCCACGGTCTGAGACTCGTTTCCCAGCAGGGAAATCCCTTCCTCTGCAAACACGGCGGCTGCCTGAGCGGTTACAACGGCCCTTCCCTTGATCAAAATCCTTTTTACCGCCTCCCTCTTTCTCAAAAGAGCTGTCTCCAGCATATGACGGGCATGCTCTGCCATGACCTCTCCTGTATGAGCGACCACACAGGCCCATCCCACATAGGCGGACAGCTCCATCTGATCGACGGTTTTTCCCTCCTGATAAAAATGAAAGGGGGCGTCCACATGAGTGCCGTTGTGGGCGCACATGGAAAATGCCGTAAGATTACAGGCGTCTCCCTTTTCCATGGATAAAAGGCTTTCTCTTGCAGGCGACGGGTCTCCTGGATAAACCCGGCTTCCAAATACCTCCTGTGAAATATCGTATATCTGCATTCGTGCCCTCCTATTTCCTTTTCCCTGTTTCCGGATGCTTTCCCGACACCAGATCATAGCTCTCCCCAATCATTCGCTTTATGTCCTTCTCGGGTATGGTGCCGTCCAAGATCAAAGTGTTCCAGTGCTCCTTGTTTTGATGATATCCCGGGATCACCGACGGGTATATCTGCCTCCAGAAATCCCTCCATTGGGGGGCCACCTTCACATTAACCCGCAGCTGTCCTCCATACACATAGGTCCACAGAAAGGCTTTTTTATTTTTCCGGCAGCGCACCAGCACCCAGTTATCATCGTGAAAAGGCTTATCCACATAGGTCTCAGGAAAAGTGAGACCATAGGCCAATACCTGTTCTCTTGTGGTCATACAGGCTCCCTCCATCTGCAGGTTTATTCCGGCAGCTTCCTGAAAAGAAACGCCCTTCCCCATCTGCGGAGAAAGGCGCCCCTTCGTCTGATCAGCCGCATGCGGCGACCCTTTATCTTTTGTATGCACCAAGTATAGCATAGGCCTTCAGAAATTTCCAGAAAAATTCACAAATAACTACAGAATACTTCAAATGACATCCGGGGCAGAATCTGATATACTGTAAATATAAAAAAGGCGGTACAGCTCATGAAAATCACTGATAAAAACATAGATGGAGGGAAATCCTTTGACTGGGGGAGAACTTCTCCGGAACCCGTTTTGGGTTATTATGACCAGGTTCGTGACTTTGCCGTTCGTTTTGCATTACTTATCTTCATAAAAAAATAAGGAGGACATCTACATGAGATTGAAAAGTAAGGTTGCCATCATCACTGGAGGAAGCCGTGGAATCGGCTTTGCCACCGCAGAGAGGTTTCTGCAGGAGGGAGCTGTGGTTATTCTTGCCGCCAGCACCCAGGCATCTGCAGACCGGGCGGTAGAACGACTACGGGAAAAGTATCCCGACGCTGTTGTGGACGGAATCAGTCCGAATCTGGCAAGTCTGGAAGCTGTGCAGGAAGTCTTTGGAGAGATAAACGCCAAATACGGCTGTATTGATATTCTGGTAAACAACGCCGGTATTTCCGACAGCACCCCTTTTACAGATTACACTGAGGAGATTTTCGACAAGGTAATGGATCTGAATATAAAGGGCGTATTCAACGCCTCTTTGGCGGCCGTGCCCTACATGGTTTCCCGCAAAAGCGGCGTGATTCTTTCCACGTCCTCCATGGTCAGCATTTCCGGCCAGCCAAGCGGCATAGCCTATCCCTCTTCCAAATTTGCCGTCAACGGCTTCACCCTCTCCCTGGCTAGAGAGCTTGGCCCCAAAGGAATCCGGGTCAATGCGGTGGCTCCCGGCATTACCGAAACCGACATGATGAAGGCGGTTCCCAAAGAGGTGATTGAGCCTATGATCAAGCAGATTCCCCTGGGCCGCCTTGGACAGCCCGAGGATATCGCAAATGCCTTTGTCTTTTTGGCTTCCGATGAGGCCTCCTACATTACCGGCGTTGTGCTCAGCGTGGACGGAATGGCCAGGGTATAGCCTCACCTTTAAAAGGGCTTTATCTCAAACAGCTTTACACTATGGGGCATAAGAGCCGAGCGAAGCACATTCTCTTCGTCAGGCTCTGCCGCCCTGTCTTCCCAGACCTCTCTGATTACCGCACCGGAGCCAATCCCCACAAAGGCCAGGTCCGTTGCGGCAGTAAGAGGTTCTTCTCCCACATTAAACTGGGCCACATAGGTTTCTCCGTCACGCCCGTTTGCCGCCCACACGATTTCATTTCCCCTTCTGTAAACCTCTCTGCCCGCATGGCTCTGCTGATTGATCTTGATCAGCGTCTCATTTTGCATCAGGGACAGGGTAAACGCATCGTTATCCGTCATGTCGCCGCCAAACATAAGCGGCGACCGAAACATACACCACAGCGTAAACAGCACCTTCTGCTCCTCTTTGGTAAAGCGGGTTCTCCGATCGCCCCCGTGGGAGCGGATTCCGATTCTTCCCAGGGGCAGCATATCGCAGTCCGGAAAGCCGCCCCGTCCCACATACGCAAACCAATCCCTACAATAATCAAACATTTTCCTAAGCTGTTCCCAGCTGTCCCAAAAATCGTCGGTCATTCGCCACATATGCGCATTTTCGTGCAGATGAAGGGCCTCCTTCAAGGGGGCTTCTCCCGGAGACAGGGAAAGAAGCATCTGCCTGCCGCTGTTTTGTATGGCCCTTTGCAAGGCTTCGATTTCCGCCTTATGGTATGGCCTTGCCATATCATCCGCCTTTATGAAATCAACTCCCCAGCTGGCGTACAGGGAAACGATAGAATCATAATAGGCCTGGGCTCCGTCTCTGGTCATGTCCACACCACACATATCGTCGTTCCATAGACACACACTGCCCAGATCGGCAATTTCCGCCGCAGTGTGCGTCGTACTCAGGATTTTGGCGTTTTGCCGCACTGCCTGTCTGGGAATGCCTCTTAAAATATGTATTCCGAATTTCAGTCCGAGACTGTGAACAAAGTCTGCAAGAGGCTGAAAGCCTCTGCCGCCTTCGGCCGACCAAAAACGATTGGGGGCGGGAAGCAGCCTTGCATATTCATCCATGATAAGCTCTGCATTCTTGTTGTAGTCCGCTCCTGCGGCATTTGGCTCATACCACTGAATGTCCACAACCACATACTCCCACCCAAACTGCTTTAGATTTGCCGCCATATATTCTGCATTGCGCCGCACCTCTTCCTCCGTTACGCTTGCCCCATAGCAGTCCCAGCTGTTCCAGCCCATAGGCGGTTTGGTCAAATATGCTTTCATGCCTTTTGTCCCGTTTCCTTTCGTTTTTTCTCGGATGCTTCGATCTCTAAAAGCTTCTGATCAAAAATAGCCTCCTCCACAACCTGAATGCACTCCTCTGTGTGCTTCTTTATGTCGTTTCCCCAAAATCTGATTACCGTCCAGCCTCTGAACAATAATTGTTTATTCACCTGGTCATCCCGTTCTCTGTTTTTTGATATTTTGCTGATCCAGTACTGGCTGTTATTGCTTTTTTCCAGCCTTGGCTTTAAAACCTCCCAATCCCTTCCGTGAAAAAATTCCCCGTCACAGAAAATGGCGATTTTATATTTTGTGATTGCAATGTCAGGCTTTCCCGGCAGAGCCTGAAAATTTTTTCTATAACGGATTCCCTTTTTCCATAAGGCTTTCCGCAAAAGCACCTCAATAGCAGTATCCTTTGATTTAATATTCTGCATATTTTTGTGCCGCTGCGCACGTGTAAGATTGTCCAATCTACCACCTTCCTTCCGGGAACAGGCCTTCTGTACGTCTCCATTTTATTATATCCGTTCTTTTATCCGCTCACAACCTTTACTTTGGGAATCTCCTAAAGATATCTTCCCTGCTCTCCCGATATTTGATATACTTAGCTCGGCACACTTTCAAATATGGAATGGAGATTAATGTGAAAAATCACACTGATGTGCTGATTTTTCACATGACTATTTGTTTCTGAGCGAAAACAAATAGCCATGATGGCAGACGCAAATTTGATATTTGCGTCGCCTCTTCGCGACAAGTCGCTCAGAAATGAGGAATTGGTATGAAACAAATTCTTGTTGTGGAGGATGATCTGGCGCTGAGCACAGGTCTTTGTTTTGAATTAGATGCGGCAGGCTATGCTTCCCTGCCTGCATATAACTGTGCCAAGGCACGCTATTTCCTTGCACAGCAGCAGCCCGGGCTGGTGCTTTTGGATGTAAATCTTCCTGATGGCAATGGTTTTGCGCTCTGCAGGGAAATTAAGGCCCAAAGGCCCGATCTGCCGGTTATTTTTCTGACTGCCAACGATCTGGATGAGGATGTGTTGAATGGTTTCGATATGGGGGCGGAGGACTATGTGACAAAGCCCTTCCATATGCAGATTTTGCTCAAACGGATTCAAGTGGCTATGCGCCGCGCAGAACAGTCCAAAGAGCCCGGGGCAGACTGCTGGAGCGATGGCTATTTGTCCCTGGACTTTTCTGCTCTCACCGCCAAACGGGGCAGTGAAACCCTGGTCATCACCCCAAATGAATACAAGCTGCTGAAGCTTTTGACCGATCATGCCGGCCGCATCCTGACCCGGCAGGTTTTACTGGACCGTCTGTGGGACAATGCAGGAAACTTTATCGACGACCACACGCTCACCGTCACCATGAACCGTCTGCGCACCAAAATTGAAGACGATGCCCATACCTACATCAAAACAGTGCGGGGAATGGGGTATCTCTGGACAGGAGGTTCCAAATGAAGCATCGCAGCATGACCATTATGGGCTATGGCATGGCTCTTTTGTCGGCGGCGCTGTTTGCCGCCTTGTTGTGGCTTTTGTGGGAAACCGTCCCCCTGGCAGCAGTGCGCTGGGCCATCCTTGCCTTGTGCGCCGCCATTTATGCGGTAGTGGGCCTCTGGGCATGGTACCAGCGCCGTCAGGTAAGCCTGTTTGCAGACGATCTGTCAGCCTTGAAAGGTAAATTTTTTTCGCAATAAATATAGGCATATTTTCTGTGAAGCAGTAAAATAAAAGAAAAACTTTTTCACAGAGGTGCTTATTATGACAAGAGCTGAAAAACGGGCAATTAAGAATC